>NZ_CP106759.1:3437500-4057500 GCF_025642255.1 Stenotrophomonas maltophilia | reverse complement strand
AGGCGAAGGGAAACCGAGTCTGATAAGGGCGCATAGTCGCGGGCAGTAGACCCGAAACCGGGTGATCTAGTCATGCCCAGGGTGAAGGTGCGGTAACACGCACTGGAGGCCCGAACCCACTCCCGTTGCAAAGGTAGGGGATGAGGTGTGATTAGGAGTGAAAAGCTAATCGAACCCGGAGATAGCTGGTTCTCCTCGAAAGCTATTTAGGTAGCGCCTCATATGTATCCTCTCGGGGGTAGAGCACTGTTATGGCTAGGGGGTCATCGCGACTTACCAAACCATTGCAAACTCCGAATACCGAGACGGACTGTATGGGAGACACACGGCGGGTGCTAACGTCCGTCGTGAAAAGGGAAACAACCCAGACCCACAGCTAAGGTCCCAAATTCAGTGCTAAGTGGAAAACCATGTGGAAAGGCACAGACAGCCAGGAGGTTGGCTTAGAAGCAGCCACCCTTTAAAGAAAGCGTAATAGCTCACTGGTCGAGTCGGTCTGCGGGGAAGATTTAACGGGGCTAAGCACTGAACCGAAGCTTGGGGTGCATAACTTTGTTATGCGCGGTAGAGGAGCGTTCCGTAAGCCTGCGAAGGTGGATTGAGAAGTCTGCTGGAGGTATCGGAAGTGCGAATGCTGACATGAGTAACGATAATGCGGGTGAAAAACCCGCACGCCGAAAGCCCAAGGTTTCCTTGCGCAACGTTAATCGGCGCAGGGTGAGTCGGCCCCTAAGGCGAGGACGAAAGTCGTAGTCGATGGGAAGCAGGTTAATATTCCTGCACCTCGCGTAAGTGCGATGGAGGGACGGAGAAGGTTAGGTGTACCGGGCGTTGGTTGTCCCGGGGAAAGGCGGTAGGTTTGGATCTTTGGCAAATCCGGGATCCTTTAAGACCGAGCACCGAGACGAGCCTTTAAGGCGAAGTCACTGATACCACGCTTCCAGGAAAAGCTCCTAAGCTTCAGCTTACGCAGACCGTACCGTAAACCGACACAGGTGGGTAGGATGAGAATTCTCAGGCGCTTGAGAGAACTCGGGTGAAGGAACTAGGCAACATGGCACCGTAACTTCGGGAGAAGGTGCACCCTTTTTGGTGGCTCGTGCGAGCTATAGCTGAAGAGGGTCGCAGTAACCAGGCCGCTGCGACTGTTTATCAAAAACACAGCACTCTGCAAACACGAAAGTGGACGTATAGGGTGTGACGCCTGCCCGGTGCTGGAAGGTTAATTGATGGGGTCAGCCGCAAGGCGAAGCTCTTGATCGAAGCCCCAGTAAACGGCGGCCGTAACTATAACGGTCCTAAGGTAGCGAAATTCCTTGTCGGGTAAGTTCCGACCTGCACGAATGGCGTAACGACAGCGGCGCTGTCTCCACCCGAGACTCAGTGAAATTGAAATCGCTGTGAAGATGCAGCGTTCCCGTGGCAAGACGGAAAGACCCCGTGAACCTTTACTATAGCTTTACACTGAACGTTGAGTTCGTCTGTGTAGGATAGGTGGGAGGCTATGAAACCATGGCGCTAGCTGTGGCGGAGCCATCCTTGAAATACCACCCTGTCGTGCTTGACGTTCTAACCTGGGCCCATTATCTGGGTCGGGGACCGTGTATGGTGGGTAGTTTGACTGGGGCGGTCTCCTCCTAAAGAGTAACGGAGGAGCTCGAAGGTACGCTCAGCGCGGTCGGACATCGCGCACTGTGTGCAAAGGCATAAGCGTGCTTGACTGCAAGATCGACGGATCAAGCAGGTAGGAAACTAGGACTTAGTGATCCGGTGGTTCTGTATGGAAGGGCCATCGCTCAACGGATAAAAGGTACTCCGGGGATAACAGGCTGATACCGCCCAAGAGTTCATATCGACGGCGGTGTTTGGCACCTCGATGTCGGCTCATCACATCCTGGGGCTGTAGTCGGTCCCAAGGGTATGGCTGTTCGCCATTTAAAGTGGTACGCGAGCTGGGTTCAGAACGTCGTGAGACAGTTCGGTCCCTATCTGCCATGGGCGTTGGAGATTTGAGAGGGGCTGCTCCTAGTACGAGAGGACCGGAGTGGACGAACCTCTGGTGTTCCGGTTGTCACGCCAGTGGCATTGCCGGGTAGCTATGTTCGGAAGCGATAACCGCTGAAAGCATCTAAGCGGGAAGCGCGCCTCAAGATGAGATCTCCCGGGGCACAAGCCCCCTGAAGGAACCATGTAGACTACGTGGTTGATAGGTCAGGTGTGTAAGTACAGCAATGTATTGAGCTAACTGATACTAATGATCCGTGCGGCTTGACCATATAACCTCAAGTTGCCTTGGCTTTACGACAGCGTCGTAAGAGCATCCAAGTGCACGCTACGTCACAAGAACTATGCGAGGCTGGCGCCTTGTCCCTCGGGACGAGTGCGACTCTCCAAAAGCCTCCCTGGTGAAATTAGCGCTGTGGAACCACCCGATCCCATCCCGAACTCGGAAGTGAAACGCAGCTGCGCCGATGGTAGTGTGGCTCAAGCCATGCGAGAGTAGGTCATCGCCAGGGTTTATACCCAAAAACCCCGCTGCTCACGCAGCGGGGTTTTTCTTTATGCGTTTCAGCAGCCGATGTTTCAGCCGGCGCTGCCGTGTCCCAGGAACGGCTGGATCACTGCCGCGATCTGGGCGGGCGCTTCCATATGCAGGTGATGGTTGCCCGGAAACACGGCCAGGCGCCCGTCGCGCAGGTGCTGCAGTCGCTCGCTGCGCATCGGCTCGGGATAGTACGACTGCGCGGGAGTCGCGTAGATCACCTGCGTAGGGCAGGCGATGGCCTGCAGCAGGTTGTCGATCTGGCCCTCGCTGAGCCGGATGGCGGTGGGCAGCATCAGGCGCGGATCGCTGCACCAGCGATAGCCGCCCTCCACAGGCTCGACCCCGCGCTCGACCAGCAGGCGCGCGCAGCCTTCGCTGAGCTGGTTGGTCATCATCCGCGCGCGGATTGGCGCGGCAAGATCGGGGAAGACCCTGAGCTGCTTGCGCGATAGCGCGCGCGTGGCAGTCACATGCTCACGCAGCCGATCCGCGGTGTCCTCTTCCGGTCCCCGCAGGCCGCCCAGCGCTTCGATGGCGACCAGGCGTTCAATGCGGTCACTGACCGCCGCCGTCAGGCTGGCGATGCCCGCACCCATCGAATGGCCGAGCAGGCTGAAGCGCTCCCAGCCCAGCGCGTCGGCCACGTCAAGGACGTGGCAGATCGCGGCAGCGGTGGTGTAGCTGGCGCCGGCCGGGAGATGGGCGCTGTGGCCATGGCCAGGCAGGTCGATGGCCACCAGATCCAGATGGGGCAGATGCGGTGCGAGTGGCACGAAGCTGGCGGCGTTATCCAGCCATCCGTGCAGGGCGAGCACACGCGGGCCGTCCCCGTGATTGCGCAGGCCGGCCACGCGCGCGCCGCCGACCTCGAGTTCGAACCCCTGCAGGCTCATGCCAGCGAGGCCACGGCCAGCCGTGCCAAGGCACGCGCGTGCTCGGATCCATCGTTGAGGCAGGGGATGTAACGCATCCGTGCGCCGCGTTCGGCGAGGGTTTCAGTGAATCCCATCTCGACTTCTTCCAGCGTTTCCAGGCAGTCGGTGGCAAAGCCGGGGCAGACCACGTCGATCTGCTTCACGCCGGCCTCGGCCAGCGCCCACAGGCTGGGTTCGGCATACGGCTGCAACCAGCGCTCGCGCCCGAAACGCGACTGGTAGCCGAGCTGCCACTCGCTCCGTTCCAGGCCCAGCGCATTGGCGATCGCCTGCGCACTGGCTTCGCAGCGCTGCGGATAGGGATCACCGCCATCGGCCAGGCGCTGTGGAATGCCGTGGAAGGAGAACATCAACCTCTGGCCACGGCCATGCGCCTGCCAGTAGCGCTGGATGGAGGCTGCCACGGCCGCGACCCAGTCCGGGTCGACCGAGTAGTCCTGTACCAGGCTGACCGTGATGCCCGGATTCCTGCGCTGCCAGGCATCGACACGATCCTCCACCGATGCGGTGGTGGTGGTCGAATACTGGGGATAGAGCGGCAGCACGACGATGCGCCGCACGCCTTCCGCCGCCAGCCGGTCCAGTTCCGCGGTCAATGCGGGTTCGCCATAGCGCATCGCATGGCGCACGCGCAGGGTCGGCAGCAGTGCCTGCATGGCCTGCGCCAGCCGCCGGGTATGGACCATCAGCGGCGAGCCCTCGGGCAGCCAGACCTGGGCGTACTTGGCGGCCGAGCGGCCGCTGCGCAATGGCAGGATCAGGCCGCGCAGCAGCGGCTGCCACAGCAGCGCCGGAATCGACACCACGCGCGGGTCGGACAGGAACTCAGCCAGGTAACGGCGTACGGCGGGGGCCGTCGGCGTCTCGGGCGTGCCTAGGTTGACCGCCAGCACGGCGGTATCGGGTGCGTCGAGCATGGGGCTCATTGTCGCCGATCTGCCGCTGTATCGGGATGCAGGATCTGCATCGCAGGCATAGTCATCTCCGATGCGGGACCGATGACGCTCATTGCCGATTCATCACAACACTACTAATTTCAGTCACTTGCTATATCTTCCTATGGACTGACTTCTGGAGCCTGCCATGCGTCGCCCGATCCAAGCCCTGCTGATCGCCGCCAGCCTGCTGTCCAGCCAGGCCATGGCCGGGCCGCAGGAAGACCAGCGCGCCCGCAACGCGGTGCGTGTGCTGGCTGAAATCCAGGAAATCCCTGAACAGGGGATTCCGGACAAACTGCTCGACGAAGGCCGCGCGGTCATCGTCATTCCCGACACGATCAAGGCAGGCCTGGTCATCGGTGGCCGCCGTGGGCATGGCCTGATGTCGGTCCGCATGCCCAACGGCGCGTGGTCCAACCCGGTCTTCGTCAAGCTCACCGGCGGCAGCATTGGCTTCCAGGCCGGCGTGCAGTCGTCGGACGTGGTGCTGGTGTTCCGCAACGACCGCAGCCTGGACAACCTGGTCAACGGCAAGTTCACCCTGGGCGCCGATGCCGGTGTGGCGGCCGGTCCGGTCGGCCGCAATGCGGCCGCGGCCACCGACGGCCAGCTCAAGGCCGAAATCTGGTCGTGGTCGCGTGCGCGTGGCCTGTTCGCCGGCGTCGCCCTGGACGGTGCGGTGCTGCAGATCGACGATGCCGCCAACCTTGACGCCTATGGCAGCAACACCACGCCGCGGATGATCTTCGAGGGCCGGGCAGCAGGTGCGCCGTCGATGGATGTGGTCGCCTTCCGTGATCGCCTGGAGGAGGCGACCTATGCCGCGCGCAACAACCGCGGTGGCAATGGTGGCACGGCCTCGCGCCCGGCTCCGGCGCCGACGGTCGCACCGCCGCCTGTTCAGGCAGCCCCGGCGGTCCCGGCGGAAGCCACCACCGCGCCCCTGCAGAACGTGCCGCAGAACCCGCCGCCACAGCAGCAGGGCTTCCAGCCGGTCAATGAAGGCGAAATCCGCACGGAGACGCTGGGCGGGAACTGACTTTCGTCACGCGCGCCGGCTAACGGCCGGTGCGCTATGCTCGACAGCCTGATCACTAACGTAACGAGCGTCTTTATGGGCAGTTTCAGCATCTGGCATTGGTTGGTCGTGCTGGCCATCGTCCTGCTGGTGTTCGGCACCAAGCGTCTGACCAGCGGCGCCAAGGACCTCGGTTCGGCGGTCAAGGAATTCAAGAAGGGCATGCGCGACGAGGACAAGCCGAACGCGCAGCTGGGCGATGAGACGCGCAGCCAGGACGCCTCGCGCACCGCGCAGGACGAGCACGACCGCAACGCACGCTGATCCGGAGCGGTCGCGGTGTTTGATATCGGCTTCAGCGAACTGCTGGTCATTGCGGTGGTCGCCCTGGTGGTGCTCGGTCCCGAGCGTCTGCCCAAGGCGGCCCGTTTTGCCGGCCTGTGGGTCCGTCGTGCCCGCAATCAGTGGGACTCGGTGAAACAGGAACTGGAGCGCGAACTGCAGGCCGAAGAGATCAAGCGGCAGATGCAGGACGTGCGGCAGGGCATGCAGGACACCGAGAACCAGTTGCGTGCCAGCGGCGAGGCGATCCGTCGCGAAGCCGCGCAGGCACAGCAGCAGGGTGATGCGCTGGCGCAGGAGACGCGGGCACCGGCGCCGGCGGACCTGCCGCCGCATGTCAGCCAGGCACAGCAGGCTGCACCTCCCGCGTCCATGGGCGACGGCACTGCGGCCGATGCCGGCGGGGCGTCCGCTGCATCCGCAGCGGATGTAGACGACACCCGTCCGGTGCCAGCGTCGCAGAGCGAGGAGCGCGGCCGATGAGCGAACAGGATTTCGGCGAGAGCTCGCTGGTTGAGCATCTGGTGGAGCTTCGCGGCCGCCTGGTGCGTGCGCTGCTGGGCCTGGGCGTGGTGCTGCTGGCACTGCTGCCCTTTACCCAGAAGTTGTACAACGCGCTGGCCGAACCGCTGGTCTCGCAGCTGCCGAACGGCCAGACGATGATCGCCACCAACCCGGCCGGCGCCTTCTTCGCTCCGTTGAAGCTGACCTTCTTCGTCGCGCTGTTCGTGGCGGTGCCGTGGCTGCTGTACCAGCTGTGGGCCTTCGTCGCGCCGGGACTGTATGCCCGCGAAAAACGCCTGGCGGTGCCGCTGCTGGTGTCGTCGGTGCTGCTGTTCTACACCGGTTGCGCCTTCGCGTACTTCCTGGTGTTGCCGGCGGTGTTCCACTTCCTCACCACCTTCAGCCCCGATGTGATCGCGATCACTCCGGATGCCAACGCTTACCTGGATTTCGTGCTGGCGATCTTCTTCGCCTTCGGTGGCAGCTTCGAGCTGCCGGTGGCGATGGTGATCCTGGTACTGCTGGGATGGGTGACGCCGCAGCAGTTCAAGGAGGGCCGTGGCTACGCGATCGTGGGCATCTTCGTGGTGGCGGCCGTGCTGACGCCGCCTGACGTGGTCTCGCAGCTGATGCTGGCGATCCCGATGTGCCTGCTGTACGAGCTGGGCATCCATGCCGCGCGGTGGCTGGTGCCGTCCTCGGTGGTGAAGAAGCCCGCCGCGTGATGCGGCAGCGCCGGGCCATGCCCGGCATGGGTAGAGCCCGCCGGGCATGGCCCGGCGCTACCGTTGGGCGTGCTCAGGCGTGGAAGACGTCGTTCACCGGCGGCGTGGCCGGAAGCGGCGGAGCGCCACGGCTGCCACGGTGCACGAACATCTGCTTCCAGGCGGCATACACCGCGCCGACGTACAGCGGCATCACCACGGTGGTCAGCAGCAGCTGTGCGATGAACACGGCCACCATCTGCCCCCCCAGCAGCATCGCGATCTGGATCACGATCACGAACAGGATGTAGCCGCAGAAGGCGGCGATCACGCCGAGCACAGCGAACACCGCCATCGCCGCGATGTTCTCGATGCAGCCCTGCAGGCTCAGGCGCAGCGCGTGCATGCCGCTCTGCTTGTCGAACACCACCAGCGCTGGCTGGGTGAACATCGCCAGGGTCAGGGCGATGGCGGTCACGAACACCAGCAGCATCCACAGTGCGATGCGCGTGGCCGGCAGCTGGGCGACCAGTTCGGCGGCGGCTTCGGGGCTGACCTGCTGGTTGCTGCGGGCGATCTCTTCCATCCGTGCCATGACGTCGCTGAAGGCGGCGAAGCCTTCGCGACCGATCATCAGGTACAGCAGCACGCCCAGCAGCAGGACCACCAGCACCTGGATCGCCAGCGGCACCAGCAGGTGGCTGACGCGGTGGTCACGGATCGGCTGCAGCAGGTGGGTGACCAGGCCGGGCCGGCCATCGTCGATCTCGCCCATGGCGTACAGCATGCCGCCGAACATGATCGGCGAGACGGCCAGGGTCATCAGCTGCACGGCCAGGCCCAGCGCGCCGGGCACCAGGGTGGACAGCAGGGTGACCACCCAGCTGACCAGCATCCAGGTCAGGCCGATCCGCGCCAGCTGCAGCGGTGCACGCCGGTACAGGGAGAACGTATCCAGCAACCACTGGGCGCCCGCCGAGGCCGGCAGCTTGCGAATCTCTTTCATGGACATCCGGAGAGGACAGAAGGGGAGCGGGCAGTACCCGCGCCGCCGATTATCCCTGTTTTGCCGCCGGCTGGGCTGAAGACTGCCGCGCCTGGCGGACGAAACGGCGCAGCAGCTGCCGGGCCAGGGGGGCGGCGCTGACCGCGCGCTCGATGCTGCGGGCGCAGCCACCGTGGCGGCCGATGCAGTCAGCCCGCGCACGCACGTAGCCGCGCATGTGGTGGGTGGCGAACTCGGGATGGAACTGCACGCCCCACGCCTGCCGGCCCCAGCGGAAGGCATGGCAGCCATCCTGCGGCGACCGTGCCAGCACGGCGGCCCCCTCGGGGGCACGCAGTACGGTCTGCAGATGGGTCGCGTGTGCCGCGAAATGCTGCGGCAGCCCCTGGAACAGGGGGTCCTGTGCTGCCTGCGGCTGCAGCTCCAGTTCAATGGTGCCCGACTCGCGTCCGGCCGGGTTGTAGGCCACTTCGCCGCCCAGCGCATGCGCCAGCAGCTGGTGCCCGTAGCAGATGCCGAACACCGGCACGTCATCGTGGGCGGCCTGCCGCAGCCACGCCGCGCTGCGCTCGCTCCAGTCGGCGTGGTCGGTGACGAAAGCGGCCGAGCCGGTCACCATCACCCCGGCGAACGCGCGCGGGTCGGGCAGGACGCCGCCGTGCTCGACATCGACCACCACCGTCTCGTGTTCTTCCAGGCCGGCGGCGACGCGGATCCAGTGCGGGAAACGCCCATAACGACGCAGCGAGGGCACTGGACGGCCGGTTTCAAGAATCAGGAAGGGCGCTGGGTTCATCCGGGGGCGGCAGGACAGACAGGACTTCCTCGATTGTAGTCAGCCCCTGCGCCACCTTTTCAAGCCCCGCCTGGCGCAGGGTTCGCAGGCCCTCGGCACGGGCGGCACGGCTGAAACCGGCCAGATCCATGTCGGCGCGGATCTGCGCGCGAAGCCGCGAACCCAATGGCAGCAACTCATACAGGCCGATGCGGCCGAGGAAACCGGTGCGCCGGCACTCCAGGCAACCGACCGGCCGACAGGGCGTGGCGGCATCTGGATATGCGGCATGGCTATCAGCCAGTACCGCCCAATCGGCGGCACCGAGCGTATGCGGCTGCTTGCAGTGCGGGCACAGGGTGCGCACCAGGCGCTGGGCGAGGATGCCGTTGACGGTGGAGGCCAGCAGGTAATGCGGCACGCCCAGGTCGAGCAGGCGGGTGATGGCCGAGGGGGCGTCGTTGGTGTGCAGGGTGGACAGCACCAGATGGCCCGTCAGCGACGCCTGTACCGCCATCTGCGCGGTTTCCAGGTCGCGGATCTCGCCGATCATGATGATGTCCGGATCCTGCCGCAGCAGGGTGCGTACGCCGCTGGCGAAGTCCAGGTCGATGTTGGTCTGCACCTGCATCTGGTTGAACTCCGGCGCGATCATCTCGATCGGATCCTCCACCGTGCACACGTTCACGTCCGGGGTGGCCAGGCGCTTGAGCGTGGAGTACAGGGTGGTGGTCTTGCCGGAGCCGGTCGGGCCGGTCACCAGCACGATGCCGTGCGGACGCTCGACCAGGGCGTTCCAGCCGGCAGCCTCCTGCGGGCTGAAACCCAGCTGGTCGATGCTCTTGAACGCCGCATCCGGGTCGAAGATGCGCATCACGCACTTCTCGCCGAACGCTGTGGGCATGGTCGACAGGCGCATTTCCACCTCGCGCCCACCCGGTGACCGGGTCTTGATGCGGCCATCCTGCGGCCGGCGACGCTCGGCCAGGTCCATGCGGCCCAGCACCTTGATGCGGCTGACCACGGCGGTCATCACCGCCGGTGGCACCTCGAACACCTTGTGCAGCAC
This sequence comes from Stenotrophomonas maltophilia, assembly GCF_025642255.1. Taxonomy (NCBI): domain Bacteria; kingdom Pseudomonadati; phylum Pseudomonadota; class Gammaproteobacteria; order Lysobacterales; family Lysobacteraceae; genus Stenotrophomonas; species Stenotrophomonas maltophilia. Next base: position 4,047,664 of record NZ_CP106759.1, on the reverse strand, counting down.
GCCATCGATGCGGAACCGCATGCGGCCCATGTCGCGGCGCGGTTCCAGGTGGATGTCCGACGCACGCTGCTCATAGGCGTACTGCAGCAGCCAGTCGACGATGTGCACGATGTGCTGGTCGTCGGCATTGACGTCGCCGGTGCGGCCGAGCTCGACCAGCTGCTCGAAGCTGGGCAGGGCGGTGTTCACCTCGCCGCGCACGTCGCCGCGCGCGCCACGCACCGAGCGCGTGACGCCGTAGAACTCCATGGTGTAGCGGTGCAGGTCCAGCGGATTGACCACGGCCAGCTCGATGCGGCGGCGGGTCAGGTGCTGCAGGTCGCGGCGCCATTCCTGTACCAGCGGTTCGCTGGTGGCCACCAGCACGCGTTCGGCGTCCACCGCCAGTGGCAGGAAGCGATGGCGGCGCGCATAGGCGTGCGAAACCAGGGCCGTGACCGCCGCCACATCGACGCGGGTCGGGTCGATGCGCAGGTAGCGGGTGCCGGTGCGCCGCGCCAGCCACTCGGTGAGGCGTTCCAGGGTCAGTTCGCCGCCGTCGCTGGCGGCAAGCTTGAGGTTGGACAGCAGTACCAGCGGATGGACTTCACTGGCGTTGCGGGCGCCCTGCGCGGAAAACCGCACGCGCTCGCGGTCCTGCCCGGCCACCAGGCCATCGGCCAGCAGTGCGGCCGAGACCTGTTCAAACAGCAGGCGGCCCCACGGCAGCGGTACCGCGCCGGGCTCGCCGGGCGTGCCCGCCGGCAGCCGATGTTCCATCTGCCTGCTCCTCCCGGGTACGGAATGCCCCGCAGGTCGGCCGTTATACTAGCGCACCCCCTTGCCGGCCAAGAATCGTCCGCATGTCCGCGACCCCGACCGTTCCGATCACCTTCCAGGGCCTGATCCAGACCCTGAACCAGTTCTGGGCCCAGCAGGGCTGCGTGCTCATCCAGCCGCTCGACCTGGAGGTGGGCGCCGGTACGTTCCACCCGGCGACCTTCCTGCGTGCGATCGGTCCGGAAGGCTGGAACGCGGCCTACGTGCAGCCCTCGCGCCGTCCCACCGACGGCCGTTACGGCGAGAACCCGAACCGCCTGCAGCGCTATTACCAGTACCAGGTGGCGATGAAGCCGGCGCCGGACAACATCCAGCAGCTGTACCTGGATTCGCTGCAGGCGCTGGGCATCGACCCGCTGGTGCACGACCTGCGCTTCGTCGAGGACAACTGGGAGTCGCCGACCCTGGGTGCCTGGGGCCTGGGCTGGGAGGTCTGGCTCAACGGCATGGAAGTGACCCAGTTCACCTACTTCCAGCAGGCCGGTGGCCTGGAGTGCCGCCCGGTGCTGGGCGAGATCACCTACGGTCTCGAGCGCCTGTGCATGTACCTGCAGAACTGCGACAACGTCTACGACCTGGTGTGGACCTACGGGCCGGACGGACAGCCGGTGACCTACGGTGACGTCTATCACCAGAACGAGGTGGAGCAGAGCACCTACAACTTCGAGCATGCCGACGTGGAAGAAATGTTCCACCGCTTCGACGCCTGCGAGCGCGAGGCGCAGAAGCTGGTCGAAGTGGGCCTGCCGCTGCCGGCCTACGAGCAGGTGATGAAGGCCAGCCACACGTTCAACCTGCTGGATGCGCGCCGCGCCATCAGCGTGACCGAACGCCAACGCTACATCCTGCGCGTGCGTGCGCTGGCCCAGGCGGTGGCCCGGGCCTATTACGAGCAGCGCGAGAAGCTGGGCTTCCCGGGCGCGAAGAAAGCCTGAGGGCCGCTCTCCACCCTGCTTTTCATCACACCCCGGGGCGCCGGACGCGTTGCGCGCTGCGCCCCCCACCACAGGATCGAACCGATGAGCCAATTGTCCCCCCTGCTGATCGAACTGGGCACCGAGGAGTTGCCGGTCAAGGCGCTGCCGGGCCTGGCCCAGGCGTTCTTCGACGGTGTTGTCGAAGGCCTGCGCAAGCGCGGCATCGCCCTGGACACGGGCGATGCACGCCCGCTGTCCACTCCGCGCCGGTTGGCCGTGCTGCTGCCGGGCGTCGGCCTGGAACAGCCGGAGCAGCACAGCGAAGTGCTGGGCCCGTACCTGAACATCGCGCTGGATGCCGAAGGCCAGCCGACCAAGGCGTTGCAGGGCTTCGCCGCCAAGGCCGGCATCGACTGGACCGCGCTGGAGAAGACCACCGACAACAAGGGTGAGCGTTTCGTGCATCGCGCGGTGACGCCGGGCGCGAGCACCGCCGATCTGCTGCCTGAGATCCTGCGCGAGGCCATCGCCGCCATGCCGATCCCCAAGCCGATGCGCTGGGGCGACCACCCGTGGGGCTTCGCGCGGCCGGTGCATTGGCTGGTGCTGCTGCACGGCAAGGATGTGGTCGCGGCCGAGTTGTTCGGCCTCAAGGCCGACCGCATGAGCCGTGGCCATCGCTTCCACCATGACAAGACCGTGTGGCTGACCCAGCCGCAGGACTACGTCGAATCGCTGCGCGCGGCCCATGTGCTGGTCGACCCGGCCGAGCGCCGCGCACGCATCGTCGCCGAGGTCGAAGCCGCCGCCGGCAAGGCTGGCGGCAGTGCGCGCATCACCGAGGACAACCTTGAGCAGGTGGTGGCCCTGGTCGAGTGGCCCTCGGCAGTGCTGTGCAGCTTCGAGCGCGCCTTCCTGGCCGTGCCGCAGGAAGCGTTGATCGAAACGATGGAGATCAACCAGAAGTTCTTCCCGGTGCTGGATGACGCGGGCACGCTGACCGAGCAGTTCATCGGCATCGCCAACATCGAGTCGAAGGATGTGGCCGAAGTGGCCAAGGGCTACGAACGCGTGATCCGCCCGCGCTTCGCCGATGCCAAGTTCTTCTTCGATGAAGACCTGAAGCAGGGGCTGGCCGCGATGGGCGAGGGCCTGAAGACCGTGACCTACCAGGCCAAGCTGGGCAGCGTGGCGGACAAGGTCGCGCGCGTGGCGGCGCTGGCCGAAGCGGTTGCCGTGCAGGTGGGTGCCGATCCGGTGCAGGCCCGCCGCAGCGCGGAGTTGGCCAAGAACGACCTGCAGTCGCGCATGGTCAACGAGTTCCCGGAACTGCAGGGCATCGCCGGCCGCCATTACGCGGTGGCGGGCGGAGAATCGCCGGACGTGGCGCTGGCCCTCGACGAGGCGTACCAGCCGCGCTTCGGTGGCGATGACATCGCGCTGTCGCCGCTGGGCAAGGTGCTGGCCATCGCCGAGCGTGTGGACACACTGGCCGGCGGGTTCGCGGCGGGCCTGAAGCCGACCGGCAACAAGGATCCCTTTGCCCTGCGCCGCAACGCACTGGGCCTGGCCCGTACGATCATCGAGAGTGGCTTCGAGCTGGACCTGCGCGCGCTGCTGGCCGGCGCCAACCAGGGCCTGGCTGCGCGTGGCGTGCAGGCCGATGTGGGTGAGCTGTACGACTTCATCCTGGATCGCCTGAAGGGCTATTACGCCGACAAGGGCGTGCCGGCCACCCACTTCAACGCGGTCGCCGAACTGAAGCCGGCGTCGCTGTACGACTTCGATCGCCGCCTCGACGCGATCGGCACGTTTGCAGCGCTGCCCGAGGCCGAGGCCCTGGCCGCCGCGAACAAGCGCATCCGCAACATCCTCCGTAAGGCTGAAGGCGACATTCCGGGCCAGATCGACCCGTCGCTGCTGCAGGAGGAGGCCGAGCGCGCGCTGGCCGAAGCCGTCACCGCCGCCATCGACGACACGGGCGCCAGCCTGCATCAGAAGGACTACGTGGCCGTGCTGGCCCGCCTGGCCCGCCTGCGCCCGCAGGTCGATGCATTCTTCGATGGTGTGATGGTCAATGCCGAAGACCCCGCACTGCGCGGCAATCGCCTGGCGCTGCTGACCCTGCTGGGCGAGCGACTGGGCAAGGTCGCCGCGATCGAGCATCTGTCGAGCTGAGTGGTCGCGCCGGGCCACGCCCGGCGAACGCGCGGTGTGGTGCTGGAAGAAGCCGCCGGGCATGGCCCGGCGTTACCGACATCATGCGGATGATGTCGGTAACGCGTATTTTGACCGCCACTTAACAACCGATGCCTGAAGGCGTGATGCATTTCGCATCGTCACGTTGGGTCGGTATGCTGTGCCGCATGCAGCCAAAGAAATACGCCCTGCCGCTGATGGTCCTGTCGCTGGTCGCCACCCCCGTGGCCCACGCGCGCGGCACCATCGACAAGGTGGACATCAAGGGATTGGACAAGGGCGACGACGCCGCGATCATCGAGAACATCCAGGAATCGCTCACGCTGTACGACACGATCGGCAAGGAGCAGGGTGAATCGCGGCTGGAGTACCTGCTGTCACAGGCCGAGCGGCAGACCCGGCAGGCGTTGGAGCCGTTCGGGTACTACAACCCGGTGATCACGGTGGAGGCGCCGCGCCAGGACGAGCATGTGCAGGTCCTGATCCACGTCGACAAGGGCACGCCGGTGACGGTGCGGCGCGAGCACATCGACATCACCGGGCCGGCCATGTATGACCAGTACCTGCAGGATGACCTGACCGCCTTCAAGCCACGCAAGGGCCAGCGTTTCGAACATACCCAGTACGAAGCCAGCAAGATCACCATCACCCGCCGCCTGGCCGAGCGTGGCTACTTCGATGCCGATTACACCCAGCGCCAGGTACAGATCACCCGCGCCGACAACGCCGCGGACATCGACCTGACCTGGGACAGCGGCCGCCGCTACAACATGGGCCCGGTCCGGTTCGAGCAGGATTACTTCGTCGACAAGCTGTTCGATCCGCTGGTGTACTGGGAACAGGGCAGCTACTACCACGAAGGCAAGCTGGACCGGCTGCGCGAGTCGCTGACCAAGCTCGACTACTTCAGCGTGATCGACATCCAGCCGCGGCCGGACCAGGCCGACGACAATGGTGAGGTGCCGGTCGACGTCAAGCTGACCCGTGCCAAGCGCACGATCTACACCGCGGGCCTGAGCTACGGCAGCGAGAGTGGTCCCGGTGTACGCGGCGGTGTCGAGCGGCGGTTCCTCAACAACCGCGGCCACAAGATGAACACCCAGCTGGACTATGCGCAGAAGCGCAAGAGCCTGGTGACCAGCTACCGGATTCCCGCGTTCGCCTGGCTTGATGGCTGGTATACCTTCGCCGCCAGCGCCTACGACGAGCAGACCGACTACATCGACCTGCGCAACTTCAAGCTGATCGCCAGCCGCAGCGGCGAGATCAACGAATACTGGACCGCGATCGCGTCGGTCAACGCGCTGCGCGAGCGCTGGCGCTATGCATCGGGTACCGAGTTCACCGACGCGGTCTACAACACCTCCACGCTGGTCTATCCGCAGCTGGTGGCCGACTACGTCAATGTCGATGACGAGATGTTCCCGCGCAAAGGCATCAGCGGCACGGCCACCGTGCGCGCGGGCGTTGAAGGCGCCGGCTCCGATACCAGCTTCGTGCAGGCCAATGCCGTGCTTCGCTGGTACGTTCCGGTGGGCGAAAGCAACCGCCTGATCCTGCGTGGCGAGGGGGGCACCACCTGGACCAGCGATCTGGTGGCGATGCCACCCAGCCTGCGCTACTTCGCTGGCGGTGACCGCAGCATCCGTGGCTATGCCTACCGCGAGGTGGGCCCGCGCACGCCCGCGCCGGACAAGTACGCGCTGGGTGCCAAGAACCTGGTGATCGGCTCGGCCGAGTACGAGCACTACTTCAACGGTGGCCCCTGGGGTGCGGCGGTATTCGTCGATACCGGCAGTGCCTTCGACAACACCATCGACCTGCATACCGGTGTGGGCTTCGGCGTACGCTGGAAGTCGCCGGTGGGCCCGGTGCGCATCGACGTGGCCCACGGCCTGAACAACCCGGATTCGCAGTTCCAGCTGTATCTGAATATCGGAGCGGACCTGTGAGCACGCCCGCACAGACCCCGGGAACACCGCCGCCGCGCGTGCGCTTCTATCGCCGCCGCCGCTTCTGGGCATGGTCCGGCGTGGGCGTGCTGGGTCTGGTCCTGCTCGGCCTGCTGCTGCTGTACTGGCTGCTGCAGACCGTGGCCGGCCGTGACGTGCTGCTGGCGCAGGTGGTCGCGCGCCTGCCGGTGGGTGCCAGCTTCACCTGGGACAAGGTGGAAGGACCGGTGGCCGGCCCGCTGACGCTCTACAACGTCGACTTCCGCTATGACGACATCCACTTCCATGCCGAGCGCGCGTACCTGGAGCCGGACCTGCGCCCGCTGCTGGGCCGCAAACTGCTGCTCGACAGGCTGGAACTGACCAATGCCTCGCTGAACCTGGCCAAGAGCGAGGAGCCGTTCAAGCTGCCGTCGTGGCCGGACTCGCTGCCGCAGATCGAGATGCCGCTGGCCATCCAGGCCGACGCCATCGCCATCGACGGTTTCCGGGTGACCCAGGCCGGTGAACCGGTGATCGACATCAGCCGCGTGCGCGGCGGGGTGGAAATCGCCAACGGCGAATTCCAGGCGCGCGCGCTGGTCGTGGACAGCGATATGGGCAACTTCACCGCCCAGGGCCGCTACATCCCGGCCAAGGACTACGACACCGACGTGACCGTCACCGCGGTGCTGCCGGCGCCGCGTGGGCGCACGGCCGCCACGCTCGGCCTGGTTGCACGGGGCAATCTGGCGCACATGGAAGTGGCCGTGGCCGGGCGCGCGCCCAAACCGCTGCATGCGATGCTGGTGTTTGACGGGCGGACCGATCCGAGCTGGAGCGCGACCGTGCGCAGCGACGAACTGGACCCGGCTCTGCTGTCGCCAGCGCTCGCGGGTTCGGCCATCGCGCCACTCGCGCTGGATTTCAGCGCCACCGGCAAGGGCGGCAACGCCCAGCTGCGCGGCACGGTGAAGCAGGGCGAGCAGGCGCTGGAGCTGGCGCCCTCGGTCATCTCGCTGCAGGACCAGGTGCTGAAGGTCTCGCCGCTGGTGGTGAAGGGACTGGGGGGCGAGGCACGCCTGGAAGGTACCGCTGATTTCAGCCAGGAAGACCAGCAGAAACTCGATTTCTCGGTCATCGCCCATGATCTGACCTGGGTGCCGGCGGAGGATCCGAACACCGCCGGTGGTCCGCCCGTACCGGTGACACTGAAGGAAGCCCGCTTCGGCCTGGCAGGGACGCTGAAGGCATGGGCTGCGATCGGTCGTGCCGACGTGGAGCGTGAGCAGCAGAAGGCGCAGCTGCGTTTCGACGTGCGCGGCAACGACCAGGCGGCCTCGATCCGCGAGCTGCAGGCGCAGACGCCCGGCGGGCAGTTGCAGGTGGAGGGCCAGGTGGCATGGGCACCGCAGCTGGACTGGGATGCCAAGGCCACATTGAAGGACTTCGATCCGGGCTATTTCGTGCCTGGATGGAATGGCCGGCTGTCGGGCAATTTGGCGTCCAAGGGCCGCCAGCTGCCGCCGCCGGCAAATGCCCCGCCGGGTACTGCCGGCACGCTGGAAGCCACGGTCGATCTGCCGTCGCTGAAGGGCGTGCTGCGTCAGCGCAACCTCGATGCGCAGGGCAAGTTCGCGCTGCAGGGCGAACAGGGCCAGGGCGAGCTGAAGCTGGCCGTCGGCAGCAGCCGGGTCACCGCCTCGGGCAAGGTGGGCGACCGCCTGGACATCGACGCACGTTTCGAACCGCTGCAGCTGAGCGACCTGCTGCCTGGCGCCGATGGCGGCCTGCGCGGGCAGGTACAGGTGACCGGCCCGCGTGACGCACCGGACATCACCGCGGACCTGGTCGGCAACAACCTCAACTGGGATGGCTATGGCGCCGAGAGCCTGAGCATCAAGGGGCGGCTGCCGTGGCGTGGCGACAGCGGCACGCTGGCCGTGCAGGGACAGCAGGTCAACGCGGGCATGCTGCTGGAACGGTTGAACATCGATGCGCAGGGCAGCGTGTCGAACCTGCGCCTGGCGGCACAGACCCGCAACGAACTGGGCGCGATCGACCTGCAGGGCAGCCTGCGCCAGCAGGGCCAGCAATGGCGGGGCGAACTGGCTTCGCTGCGTATCGCACCGGTGAAGGGCGATGCCTGGGCGCTGCGCGCGCCGGCCGCCTTCGCCATCAACAATGGCAGCTACACGCTGGCCGAGGCCTGCCTGGCTGCCGCCAGCAGCGGGGCGCTCTGTGCGCAGGCGAACTGGCCGCGCGAGGGCCTGGTGGTGCGCGGCGATGCGTTGCCGCTGGCACTGGTGCAGCCGTGGCTGCCGCCGCAGTCCGGACGTCGCATCTACCTGCGCGGCGAGCTCGGTCTGGATGCGCAGATCCGGCCGCGCGGCAATGCGTGGGAAGGACACGTCGAAGTGCGTTCGCTGGAGGGCGGGGTGCGCCTGGGCGAGAACCGCAACGTCGGTGGCGACAGCACCCGGGGCGAACTGGTGCGTTATGACCAGTTCTCGCTGAAGCTGGACATGACCCCGGCCAGCATCAAGGGCTATCTGGGCATGGGCTTCCAGGGCAACGGCTTCGTCGATGCCAGGATGCAGACCGGCTGGGAAGCCAGCGCGCCGTTGAACGGTGAGCTCTACCTCAACATGTCGCGGCTGTACTGGCTGGAGTTGTTCTCGCCGGACATCGTGCGCCCGACCGGCCTGATCGAGGGCCACGTCAGCCTGCGCGGTACCCGTGGCCAGCCGTCGCTGGGCGGCGACGCGCAGCTGAGCAATTTCAAGGGCGAATTCCCCGCGCTGGGGCTGACGTTCGACCAGGGCAAGGGCAGCTTCGTCGCCCAGCCCGACGGCTCGGCCAAGATCACCGCGCAGGCCAACTCGGGCCAGGGCACGCTGTATGTCGATGGCGGCCTGTCCTGGTTCGGTGATGCGCAGCCGCTGCAGCTGAAGATCCACGGCGAGAACGTGCTGGTGTCCAATACCAGCGAACTGCGCATCGTCGCCAACCCCAATCTGGACTTCACCCTGGCCAAGGCTGCGATGGAGCTGCGTGGCACCGTGCATGTGCCGGAGGCGGACATCGATCTTGAGCGGCTGGACCGAGGGACGTCGGTTTCCGAGGATGTGGTGGTGCTGGACCCGGCCGATCCGGAGGAATCGCGCACCTCGCCGCTGGACATGGACCTGACCGTCAGCCTGGGCGACAAGGTGAAGATGACCGGCTTCGGCCTGAAGGGCGCGCTGACCGGCAAGATGCAGGTCTGGGCCAAGCCTGGTCGCGAGATGACCGCCAATGGCGGGCTGGAGGTCAGTGGCCGCTACAAGGCCTATGGCCAGGACCTGACCATCACCCGCGGCAACCTCAACTGGAACTACAACGCCGTATCCGACCCGCGCATCAACATCCGCGCCGAGCGCCGGATCGGTGATGTCACCGCTGGCATCGACGTGACCGGCCGTGCACAGCAGCCGCGTGCGGACGTGTGGTCCGACCCGGCGATGTCGCAGTCCGAAGCGCTGGCCTACCTGGTGCTGGGCCGCAGCCTCACCGGTGCCAGCAGCGACCAGGCCCAGCAGGTCAATGCAGCCTCGGCCGCACTGTCGGCCGGCAGCGGCCTGCTGGCATCGCAGCTGGGGGCCAAGCTGGGCCTGGACGATGCGGGCGTGAGCCAGTCGCGCGCGCTGGGCGGATCGGTGATCGGCGTGGGCAAGTACATCTCGCCCAAGCTGTATGTGGGCTATGGCGTATCGCTGGTCGGCGCCGGTTCGGTGATCACCCTGAAGTATCTGCTGCGCCGCGGTTTCGACGTGGAAGTGGAGTCGAGCACGGTGGAAAACCGCGGCTCGATCAACTGGCGGCGGGAGAAGTAACCCGCCGCCATCGACCGGTAGCGCCGGGCCGCGCCCGGCCCCCAACCATCGGCCGTTGCCCCTGCCGGCCCCAGCGGCTATGGTCCCGGGCTGTTCTGTCGTACCGGATCGCCTCATGTCGCCACGCAAAACCCTTCCTGCCGCCCTGGCCCTGGGCCTCACCCTCGCTGCGGGCGCCCATGCCGATGAAGGCATGTGGATGCCGACCCAGCTGCCGGAGCTGGCCAAGCCGCTGCGCGCAGCGGGCTTCATGGGCGATCCGGCCGACCTGGCCAACGTCACCGCACCACCGCTGAGCGCCGTGGTGCGGGCCGGAGGCGGCACCGGTTCGTTCGTTTCCGCCGACGGACTGCTGTTGACCAACCACCATGTGGCGATGGGCGTGATCCAGTACAACAGTTCGCCCGAGCACAACCTGATCGACAACGGCTTCATCGCCAAGGGGCGCGCCGACGAGCGGCCGGCCAATCCGGACTTCCGTGTGCTGGTCACCGTCGGCTTCGACAAGGTGACCGATCAGGTGCTGGCCAATGCCCGTGGCAAGACCGGCCGTGCGTACTTCGATGCGGTCGATGCGGCCAGCAAGCAGATCGTGGCGGAGTGCGAGAAGAACGGCAGCGTGCGCTGCTCGGTGGCCAACATGTACTACGGCACCGATTTCTATCGCATTGCCCAGCTGGAACTGAGCGATGTGCGCCTGGTCTACGCGCCGCCGCGTGCGATCGGCAACTATGGCGACGAGATCGACAATTTCATGTGGCCGCGCCATACCGGCGATTTCACTCTGCTGCGTGCCTATGTCGGCAAGGATGGCAAGCCGGCCGCGTACAGCAAGGACAACGTGCCGTATCAGCCACCGGCGCACCTGAAGATGTCCGTTGAAGGTCCGAAGGAGGGCGATTACGCGATGCTGGCCGGTTACCCGGGCATCACCTACCGCCACCGCACCGCGGCCGAGTTCGCCAGCCAGGTCGATGCGGTGTTGCCGCGCCGGGTGTCGGTGTTCCAGCAGATGATCGACACCATCGAGGTGGCAACTGCCAAGGACGCGCAGGCGCGTACCCGTTACGCTTCGCAGCTGCAGTCGCTGAAGAACAACCGCAAGCGCGCCGCCGGTGAGCTGGAAGGCCTGCTGCGCAGCGATGCCAAGGCGCAGCGCGCTGCCGACGAGTCGGCCATGCTGGCGGCCACCGACCGCCGGTACCGGAGTGACATCCAGGCGTTGCTGGCCAATCTCTCGCAGGGTGCGGCGGTGGGTGAGCGCGACCTGCTGCTGGAGCAGATGGCCAACCAGAGCCAGCTGCTGCGCTCGGCGCTGCTGCTGGAACGCCTGCGCATCGAGTCGGCCAAGCCGGATGCACAGCGCGAAAGCGGTTACCAGCAGCGCGACCAGGCGATGATCGAGGGCGTACTCAAGCAGGTGCAGCGTCGGTATGCAGCGGAGGTCGAAAAGGCGCTGCTGACCACCCTGCTTACGCGATACCAGCAGTTGCCGGACGCGCAGCGCGTGGCCGAGTTCGATGCCGCCTTCGGCCGCACCCCGGCGCAGCTGGCGCAGGCGCTGGACACGCTTTACGCCAGCACCCGGCTGGGCGACGAGGCGCAGCGTCTCTCGCGCTTCGCCGCTGCGCGCGATGGCAAGGCCCTGGCACCCGATCCGCTGATCGCAGTGGCCGCGCCGCTGGTGGCGGCGCAGCTGCGCATCGAGAACGAGAGCAAGACCCGCGAAGGCGAGCAGCTGCGCCTGCGCCCGGCCTACATGCAGGCGCTGTTCGCCTGGCGTGCCAAGCAGGGCCGCGCGGTGTACCCGGATGCCAACCGTACCCTGCGCATCAGCTACGGCAAGGTCGAGGCACTGCACCCGCGTGACGGCGTGACCTACTCGCCGGTGACCACGGTGGCCGGTATCGTCGAGAAGAACACCAACGTCTATCCCTTCGATGCGCCGGCTCCGCTGCTGGCCGCCATCGCCAAGGGTGATTTCGGCAGCACGGCCGATCCGGCCCTGAAGACACAGACCGTCAACTTCCTGACCAACCTCGATACCACCGGCGGCAACTCGGGATCGCCCGTGCTCAATGCCAAGGGTGAACTGATTGGCCTGAACTTCGACAGCAACTGGGAATCGGTCAGTGCCAGCTGGTGGTTCGATCCGCGCTACAAGCGCGCCGTGCACGTGGACATGCGCTATCTGCGCTGGCTGCTGGCCAAGGTCTACCCGGCGCCGGAACTGTTGAAGGAAATGGGCGTTCCGGCCCAGTAAGACGCCGGCCACGACCCCGGTCGTGGCCCGCACCGCGTAGGCCCCCCACGCCGGTGGGGGGTGTTGCCCCCAACGAGCCCGTACGTCTGGCCGCCTCTGGCCTACACTGCGGGTTCCTCTGACGGAAACGCGCGCGTGGTCTCCAGCTGGATCCTGCTGCTGGTCTCGGTTGCCTATGCCGCACTGCTGTTCGGCGTGGCATGGTGGGGCGACCGTCGGCCGATGTACCCGGACCGGCCCTGGCTGCGGCCGGTGGTCTACAGCCTGGCGCTGGCCGTGTACTGCTCGTCCTGGACCTTCTATGGCGCGGTGGGCACCGCCGTGCGCAACGGTATCGGCTACCTGCCGATCTACATCGGGCCGCTGCTGCTGCTGCTGTTCGGCTGGCGCATCATCGAGCGCCTGGCCCTGATCGCCCGCAGCCAGAACGTGGTGTCCATCGCCGATTTCATCTCCTCGCGCTTCGGCCGCTCGCGGCGCCTGGCCGCGCTGGTGGCGATCATCGCCCTGATCGGCATCGTTCCCTACCTGGCCCTGCAGTACAAAGCGGTGGCGATGAGCCTGCAGGTGCTGACCGGCAACACCGGCCCGACCGGCTTCTTCAGCGATCCCGCACTGTATGTCGCCCTGCTGATGGCCCTGTTCGCCACGCTGTTCGGCACGCGCCAGGTGGATGCCACCGAGCATCACCACGGCATGATGCTGGCGATCGCCCTGGAATCGGTGATCAAGCTGCTGGCGATGCTCGCCGTTGGCGTATTCGCCTATGTGTGGCTGACCGACCGCACCGATGCGGTGGTCGAGTCGGTGCATACGCTGTTCACCGGATTGCCGCCGGTGGGATTCATTTCGCAGACCCTGCTCAGTTTCCTCGCCATCGTCTGCCTGCCGCGCCAGTTCCATGTCGCGGTGGTCGAATGTGGCGATGTACGCGACGTGCGCCGTGCACGCTGGATGTTCGGTGGTTACCTGGTGCTGATCTCGGCGATGGTGCTGCCCATCGCCACCGCGGGCGTCACATTGTTCGGCACCGGCGGCAGCGTCGCCGACGATGCGATGGTGCTGGCGCTGCCGCTGGCCGAGGGCCGCAACGCGCTGGCGCTGGTCGCCTATGTGGGGGGCTTCTCTGCCGCCACCGGCATGGTCATCGTCTCATCCATCGCGCTGGCCACCATGGTCAGCAATGATCTGGTGATGCCGGTGCTGCTGCGCCGCAGTGGCGATCACCAGGAAGCAGCCGACGTGGCTTCACGCGTGCTGTGGATCCGCCGCCTGGCGATCCTGCTGCTCGCGTTGATGGCGTACAGCTACTACCGCAGCAGCAGCAACGACAGCACCCTGGCGTCCTACGGCCTGATGGCGTTCGCCGCGGTAGCGCAGTTCGCACCGGGCCTGATCGGCGGCCTGTATTGGCGTGGCGCCAGCCGCCGCGGCGTGGAAACCGGCATGCTGCTCGGCTTCGCCACCTGGCTCTATACCCTGTTGCTGCCGGCGATGACCATGGCGGGATGGGTCGACGCCGGCTGGGTCCAGCAGGGCCCGTTCGGCATCGAATGGCTGCGCCCGCAGCAGCTGTTCGGCATGACCGGCTGGGATCCGCTGACCCACGGTACCTTCTGGTCGTTGCTGGTCAATGCAGCAACGATGATGCTGGTGTCCGCACGCTGGCGGCCGGGGGTGGACGAGCGACTGCGTGCTGCGCCCTTCCTCGATCCGTACGCCGAGCGCCCCTCGGTCGCCGGCGGTTGGCCGGGCCACGTGCATGTGGGCGACCTGCTGGCGCTGGCCTCGCGCGTGGTGGGCGAGCGCCATGCGCGGCGTTCGTTCTTCGAGCAGGCGCAGTCGCTGGGCCGCGAACTGCAGTCTTCCGCGCCGGCCGACCGGCCCTGGGTGCAGTTCACCGAGCGCCTGCTGGCCGCGTCGATCGGTGCCGCCTCCGCGCGCCTGCTCCTGACCAGCCTGCTGCGCGGCTCCGGCATGGACCTGGGTGAGGTGGTGGCGGTGTTGGACGAAGCCGGGCAGGAACTGCGCTTCAACCGCGAGATCCTGTCCACCACGCTGGAAAACATCAGTGCAGGTGTCAGCGTGGTCGATCCGGACATGCGCCTGACGGCGTGGAACCGCCGCTACCAGGACATGTTCGGCTACCCCGACGGCATGCTGTACGTGGGCCGCCCGGTGGCCGACCTGATCCGCTACAACGCCGAACGGGGGGAGCTGGGCGAGGGCGACATCGAGGTGCAGATCAACCGCCGCATCGGCTACATGCGCGCCGGTTCACCGCATGTGTTCGAGCGCACGCGCAGCGATGGCAAGGTGATCGAGATGCGTGGCCAGGCCCTGCCTGGCGGCGGCTACGTGACCAGCTACAACGACATCACCGATTACAAGCACGCCGAGAAGGCGCTGCTGGAAGCCAACGAAACGCTGGAACAGCGCGTCGCCGAGCGCTCCCACGAAGCTGAAGCCGCCCAGCAGTCGAAGACCCGCTTCCTGGCCGCGATCAGCCACGACGTGCTGCAGCCGCTCAATGCCGCGCGCCTGTTCGCTTCGGCGCTGCGTGACAGCGTTCATGTGAGCGACGAGCAGAAGCATCTGGCCGAGCGCGTGGATGCCTCGCTGCGCGCGGCCGAGGAGCTGCTGGATGGCCTGCTGGACGTATCGCGGCTGGATGCAGGTGGGTTGCATCCGGTCATCGGCGAGTTCGACGTCAGCGCGCTGATGCGCGAGCTGGCCGCACAGTACACGCCGGTTGCCGCCGGCCGTGGCCTGCGCCTGGATCTGTTCGCGCGCCCGGCATGGGTGCGCAGCGACCGGCGCCTGCTGCGGCGTGTGCTGCAGAACTTCCTGGCCAACGCGCTGCGCTATACACGGCAGGGCCGCATCGTGCTGGCCGTGCGCCACCGGGGCGAGGAAGTGGAACTGCAGGTGTGGGATACCGGCCCCGGCATCCCGGAGCATCACATGCGGCAGATCTTCGATGAGTTCCATCGCTACCAGCAGCCCTTCGACTGGGGCGAGCAGGGCCTGGGCCTGGGCCTGTCGATCTGCCAGCGCATCTCGCGCCTGCTGGACCATCGGCTCAACGCACGCAGCCGCGTCGGCAGCGGGTCGATGTTCTCGATCATCCTGCCGCGCGTGGCGCCTCTGCCGGGCTACACCGAGCCTGCCACGGCGGTCCAGGTGGCCGCCACGCCGGTGCGCAGCGATTCGCTGGCCGGCCTGCGCGTGCTGTGCGTGGACAATGACGAGGAAATCCTCGACGGCATGCGTGCGCTGCTGGGTCGCTGGCAGGTGCAGGTGATCACCGCCGCCACCGTCGATCAGGCGCTGGAAAAGATTGCCGAGCGCCCGCAGGTGATGCTGGTGGATTACCACCTGCATGACCGCATGGATGGCCTGGACGCGCTGGTGGCACTGCGCGAGGCGGCAGGATATCCGCTGCCCGGTGCCCTGCTCACTGCCGATGGTCGCGATGAGCTGAAGCGGATGGCGCGCGAGCGGGGTTATCGGGTGCTGACCAAGCCGATCAAGCCGGCCTCGCTGCGCGCCTTCCTCGGCGCGCTGCGCGACGCCGGCAGCAACGAAGCCTGATGGCAACTGTAGAGCCGAGCCCATGCTCGGCTCCGCGCGCAGTGCGGTGCTGATATAGCCATCGCTATACAAACCAGCCCTGCCTGCGCGTTTCACCAGAAATGTGCCACACGCGAATCGCGATGCTAAGCTTCGCGTCCCCTTGGGGAGTAGCCGGATTCCTACGCAGGAATCGTCCACGTCAACATACTCGGCCAGTGCGCCGTGGCGTGGACAACCATGATGGTTGGCGAGACCAGCGGCCCGCGCGCGCAACGTCAGGTTGGGCGCGAGCGCAGGCCGTGCGTCCGTCCTAGCCCGACCTCAGCAGCCACACATGTCCCCCATTTCGATCCTCCTGATCGGCTTTGCCATGTCCACCGATGCCTTCGCCGCGGCGATCGGCAAGGGTGCGGCGATGCGCAAGCCGGTGTTCCGCGATGCACTGCGTGCCGGCATCATCTTCGGCGTCATCGAGGCGATCACGCCCATCATCGGCTGGTTGCTCGGCCGTGCCGCCCTGCAGTACGTCGAAGCCTTCGATCATTGGATCGCCTTCGGCCTGCTCGGCGCGCTGGGCATCCACATGATCTACAACGGCCTGCGTCCGGATGAGGGTGAAGAAGATGAAGACCCTTCGCAGCACCACGGCTTCTGGAAGCTGGCGCTGACGGGTTTCGCCACCAGCATCGATGCGATGGCGGTGGGCATCGGCCTGGCGTTCATGGACGTCCATATCGGCGTGATGGCGGCGGTCATCGGCCTGTGCACGCTCACAATGGTCACCGTCGGCATCATGCTCGGCCGCGTGCTGGGCAGCATGGTTGGCAAGCGTGCCGAGATCATTGGCGGCGCGATCCTGGTGATCATCGGCGCGACGATCCTGTACGAACACCTGCGCGGCGTGGGCTGAGCACGGGCTCGGCTCTACGAGGGCATCACAAGACCCCGTGCTCTGCTCCGCAGCCCGGCACGGTCAGTCTTCTTCCGGCGGCAGCACGATCGCGTCGTCGTCGATGGCCAGCTTGCCAGCCATCAGCACCGCCTGGGTGCGGTTGGTCACGCCCAGCTTGCGCAGGATCGCGGTCACATGTGCCTTGATCGTCGCTTCGGAGACGTTGAGGTCGTAGGCGATCTGCTTGTTCAGGCGGCCGGCGCCCAGCATCTGCAGCACGCGGAACTGCTGCGGCGTCAGCTCGCGCAGGCGCTGGCCGACCTCGCGTTCCTCGCGCTCGGTGGGTGGCACGTTGTGTGCCTCCGGCGGGGCCCACGTCTCGCCGTCGAGGATGGTGCCCAGCGCATGACCGATGGTGTCCGAGTCGGCGGACTTGGGAATGAAGCCCAGCGCACCGTGATCGAGCGCACGGCGCATCACCGTGGCCTCCTCCCGCGCGGAGACGACCACCACCGGCAGGTGAGGATGCAGCGAGCGCATGTGCACCAGTGC
The DNA here is from genome assembly GCF_025642255.1 of Stenotrophomonas maltophilia. Lineage (NCBI taxonomy): Bacteria > Pseudomonadati > Pseudomonadota > Gammaproteobacteria > Lysobacterales > Lysobacteraceae > Stenotrophomonas > Stenotrophomonas maltophilia. The sequence goes on along the minus strand of NZ_CP106759.1, from coordinate 4,030,640 downwards.
GTTGAAACCCTGTGCACCCGGCATGTTGAGGTCCATCAGGACCAGGTCGGCATCGTTGTGCTGGTCGGCCAGCGCATACAGCGCTTCCACGCTGTCAGCCTCGAACAGCTGCACGCCGGGGATGACCCGCTGTACGGCCCCACGCAGGGCTTCGCGGAACAGCGGGTGGTCATCTGCAATCAGGAGGGTGGTCATGGTCGGGGGGAACCGTGGGGAAACTGTTCGGGGGCCAGGCCCCTGGGGTCAGAGCCCTTTCCCTGCGGAAAGGGGTCCGACCCCGGGTCGTACGTCAGCGTACCTTGCGTTCGTCCACCAGTGACGCCACCACCGACGGATCGGCCAGGGTCGAGGTGTCGCCGAGCTGGTCCGGCGCGTTTTCAGCAATCTTGCGCAGGATGCGGCGCATGATCTTGCCCGAGCGGGTCTTGGGCAGGCCCGGTGCCCACTGCAGGTGGTCCGGGGTGGCGATCGGCCCGATTTCCTTGCGCACCCATGCGATCAGCTCCTTGTGCAGCTCTTCGCTCGGCGCTTCCTCGGCCACCAGGGTGACGTAGGCATAGATGCCCTGGCCCTTCACGTCGTGCGGGAAGCCGACGACGGCGGCTTCTGCCACCTTCGGGTGCGAGACCAGCGCGCTTTCGACCTCGGCGGTGCCGATGCGGTGGCCGGACACGTTGATCACATCGTCCACGCGGCCGGTGATCCAGTAGTAGCCGTCTTCGTCGCGGCGGCAACCGTCGCCGGTGAAGTAGCTGCCCGGATACGTGCGGAAATAGGTGTCGATGAAGCGCTGGTGGTCGCCGTACACCGTGCGCATCTGGCCCGGCCAGGAATCACGGATGATCAGATTGCCTTCGGTCGGGCCGTCCTGGATCTCGCCATCGGCATTCACCAGCGCCGGCTGTACGCCGAAGAAGGGCAGGGTGGCCGACCCCGGCTTGAGGTCCATCGCACCGGCCAGCGGCGAAATCAGGATGCCGCCGGTCTCGGTCTGCCACCAGGTATCGACGATCGGGCAGCGGCTGTCGCCGACCACCTCGTAGTACCAGCGCCAGGCCTCGGGATTGATCGGCTCGCCGACGCTGCCGAGCAGGCGCAGCGAGGCGCGCGAGGTCTTCTTCACCGGCTCCTCGCCTTCGCGCATCAGTGCACGGATGGCGGTCGGGGCGGTGTAGAAGATCGACACCTTGTGCTTGTCGATGACGTTCCAGAAACGCGAGGTGTCCGGGTAGTTCGGCACGCCCTCGAACATCAGCGAGGTCGCGCCGTTGGCCAGCGGGCCGTACACGATGTAGCTGTGGCCGGTGACCCAGCCGACGTCGGCGGTACACCAGTAGATGTCGTCCTCGCGCAGGTCGAACACCGCTTCGTGGGTGTATGCCGCGTACAGCAGATAACCGCCGGTGGTGTGAAGCACGCCCTTCGGCTTGCCGGTGGAACCGGACGTGTAGAGGATGAACAGCGGATCCTCGGCGTTCATGCGCTCCGGCTCGCAGGTGGAGGGCTGGCTGTCCACGACGTCATGGAACCAGCGGTCGCGCGGGGCCTGCATGTCCACCGCGCCGCCGGTGTGGCGCACCACCAGCACGGTCTCCACGGTGTTGGTGCCCGGCAGTTTCAGGGCTGCATCGACGTTGGCCTTCAGCGGAACCTTGCGGCCACCGCGCAGGCCCTCGTCGGCGGTGATGATGAGCTTGCTCTGGCAGTCGCTGACACGATCGGCGATCGAGTTCGGCGCGAAGCCACCGAACACCACCGAGTGGATCGCACCGATGCGCGCGCAGGCCAGCATGGCCACGGCAGCATCGACGATCATCGGCAGGTAGATGGTGACCCGGTCACCCTTGCCGACGCCCAGGTTGCGCAGCGCATTGCCGAGCCGGCAGGTGCGCTCGTACAGCTCGCGATAGGTCACGTGCTGGGCCGGTGCGTCCGGGCTGTCCGGCTCGAACAGCAGGGCGGTCTTGTCGCCACGGCTGTCCAGCTGGCGGTCAAGGCAGTTGACGCTGGCGTTGAGCTCGCCGTCCTCGAACCACTTGATGTGGAAGTCGGCCAGGTCGTAGCTGACGTTCTTGATCTTCGTCGGCGTGCGCATCCATTGCAGGCGCTCGGCGGCCTTGCCCCAGAAACCCTCCGGGTCGGTCACAGAAGCCTGGTACTGCTGTTGGTAGGACGTCTTGTCGATGCGTGCCTTGGCGGCGAACTGCGGATCGACGGGGTAGATATCAGCCATGGCACCCTCACTTGCACGTTGACTTTGTATGTGCGGTCGCAGCATCGCAACGACCGATCCCCCTCAGTTTGCCCCATCCACCCCCGGCCGCGTCACCACTGTGCTTAGACCATGGTCGAAAGTGGGCGCCCTGCGGGCCCGGCTTCGACCAATGGCGAATAGCCGGTGCGCGCATGTGCCCCGCAGTCTCGGCTCGACCGTGCCCCACGCGCGGCATCACCTTGCCACTTGGGAGAGAGGGCAACATGAGCCACCGTACGTTGAAAGCCGTGCGCACACCTTTGGCGGCCTGCCTGCTGGTCGCCCTGGTCGCACCGGGCATGGCGTTCGCAGAGACCGCCAAAGAGAAAGCACTCGAATCACGCGTCGCCGAACTGGAGCGCCAGGTCCAGCTGCTGCTGTCTTCGCAGCAACAGCAGCAGACCCAGATCGCCCAGACCCAGCAGGCGGTGACCGAAGTCCGCACCGTGCAGTCCGAGCAGAAGCCGGCGGTGCCGGCCGGCAAGCAGCCGATCCAGGTCACCACCATCACTCCGGGTGCCGCACCGGGTACCACGGTCAAGATCGGTGGCTTCATCAAGGCTGACTTCCTGGCGACCCAGACCAGTGACGGCCAGCTGGCCGACGATGCCACTGGCCGTTCGCTGTATCTGCCGGGCCAGACCCCGGTGGAAGGCGCCGGCGGAAACGGCAGGCGTTCGGGCACCGACTACAACGCCCACGCAAAGTTCTCGCGCTTCAACCTGGGCATCGACAACGTGAGCGAGTCCGGCAACAAGGCCGGCGCGTTCTTCGAGATGGACTTCTTCGGCAACTCGCTCGGCAACCAGACCGCCACCAACACCTACGGCGTCACCCTGCGCCATGCCTACATGTACTGGAACAACTGGCTCGCCGGCCAGACCTGGTCCAACTTCATGGACGCGGCCGCATTGCCGGAAGCGGTCGACTTCGTCGGCCCGACCGACGGTGTGATCTTCGTACGCCAGGCACAGGTGCGTTACACCAGCGGCGGCTTCAGCGTTGCCCTGGAAAACCCGGAAACCACCACGCTTACCGGTACCCGCAATCCGGTCACCGGCGCCTGGACCAACGCCAGCGCCAACTCCGATCGCGGCAGCCTGCCTGATCTGACGATGCGTTACGGCTGGAAGGGCGACTGGGGCACCTTCGGCGTCGGCGGCATCGTCCGCCAGCTGAAGGTCGACAACCAGACCACCGGCGCCAAGGCCGACAAGGTTGCCGGCGGCCTGACCCTGGGCGGCAAGTGGGTGATGGGCGACAGCGATTCGCTGCATTACCAGTTCACCGGAGGCGAGGGCATCGCGCGTTACATCGGCCTGGGCATCACCGCCGACTCGGCCTATGACATCGCCCGCGACGAGCTCAATCCGACCGGCGTTCTGGCCGGTTACGTGGGCTGGCGCCATGCGTTCTCGCCGAAGCTGCGCACCAACCTGATCTATGCGCGCAGCGACTACGACAACGACAGCGTGCTGGGCCCGCTGGTCACCAAGAGCGTGCAGAGCATCCGCGGCAACATCTTCTACTCACCGCTGCCCAAGGTCGATGTCGGCGCCGAGCTGATGTATGGCCGCCGCGAGATTGAGAACGGCAACAAGGGTGACATCACCCGGCTGCAGTTCACCACGAAGTACAGCTTCTGACGGCGCGCCGACCCAGGTCGGCCGCTACCGATACTGAGTGCCGACCCACCGTCGGCACCTACCAACAACGATTGCTTCGGAGGGGAAGCGTCTCATGTCCAGCACACCCAGCACCGCGCACAATCCCGCGGGCACCCTAACCAAGGGCCACAAGAAAGTCATCTTCGCTTCGAGCCTGGGTACGGTCTTCGAGTGGTATGACTTCTTCCTGTACGGCTCGCTCGCCGCCATCATCGCCAAGCAGTTCTTCAGCGGAGTCAATGAAACCACGGGCATGATCTTCGCCCTGCTGGCGTTCGCCGCCGGCTTCTTCGTGCGACCGTTCGGCGCGGCCTTCTTCGGCAGCCTCGGCGACCGCATCGGCCGCAAGTACACCTTCCTGGTCACCATCCTGATCATGGGCATCTCGACCTTCCTGGTCGGTGTGCTGCCCAACTACGCGTCGATCGGCTTTGCCGCGCCGGTGATCCTGATCATCCTGCGTCTGGCCCAGGGCCTGGCGATGGGTGGCGAATACGGCGGCGCGGCGACCTACGTGGCCGAGCATGCCCCGGACGACAAGCGTGGCCTGTACACCAGCTTCATCCAGTGCACCGCCACGCTGGGCCTGTTCATGTCGCTGCTGATCATCCTGGCCTGCCGCTACTTCCTGGGCAATGAAGCATTCGAAGCCTGGGGCTGGCGCATTCCGTTCCTGGTGTCCATCGTGCTGCTGGGCATCTCGGTGTGGATCCGCCTGCAGCTGAGTGAGTCGCCGCTGTTCCAGCAGATGAAGTCGGAAGGCAAGGGCTCCAAGACGCCGTTCCGTGACAGCCTGAAGGGCGGCAACCTGAAGCTGATGCTGCTGGTCCTGCTCGGCGCAGCGGCCGGCCAGGCCGTGGTCTGGTACGGCGGCCAGTTCTATGCGCTGTTCTTCCTCAGCAGCATGCTGAAGGTCGACGCCACCACCTCCTACCTGCTGATCGCAGCCGCACTGGCGCTGGGTGTGCCGTTCTTCATCTTCTTCGGCTGGCTGTCCGACCGTATCGGCCGCAAGAAGATCATCCTCGCCGGCTGCCTGCTGGCTGCCGTGACTTACATCCCGATCTTCAAGGGCCTGACCCACTTCGCCAACCCGGCCATCGAAGAGGCCCGCAGCAGCTCGCCGGCCCTGGTCGTGGCCGATCCGTCCACCTGCTCGTTCCAGTTCGATCCGGTCGGCCTGCGCAAGTTCACCAGCTCCTGTGACGTGGCCACCGCCGCGTTGACCAAGGCGGGCGTGCCGTACGACGTGCAGCCGGCAGCGGCGGGTTCGCTGGCGATCGTCAACGTCGGCAGCGCCAGCGTCACCTCGTATGAAGCGGCGGGACTGAGCAAGGACGAAGGCAAGGCCAAGGCCGACGCGTTCGGTGCCGAACTGAAGACCGCCCTGACCACCGCCGGCTACCCGGCCAAGGCGGACAGCGCGCGCATCAACATTGCGGGCACGATCTTCATGCTGTGGCTGCTGGTGCTGTACGTGACCATGGTCTACGGCCCGATCGCCGCCTACCTGGTCGAGCTGTTCCCGACCCGCATCCGCTACACCTCGATGTCGCTGCCGTATCACATCGGCAACGGCTGGTTCGGTGGCTTCCTGCCGGCGATCTCCTTCGCGCTGGTGGCCGGTACCGGCAATCTGTACTACGGCCTGTGGTATCCGATCGCGATCGCGCTGATGTCGGTGGTGATCGGTGGCCTGTTCCTGCGTGAAACCAAGGACGTGGATATCACCAAGTAGGAATGATGTTCACCGGATGAAGGAGAGGCCGTGGTGCAGACCACGGCCTTTTCGTTGCCTTGTAGCGCCGAGCCATGCTCGGCGACCGCGCAGCGCGCGGCACAAAACTCCGCAGACGCGAAAAGACAGCGTTCAATGCCGTAATCGTGGTTGAAAAGCATCCGAAGCCACCCGCCATCTCGCGCCCAGGGTCAGATCTCTTTCGCGCGCGAAAGGTATCTGACTCCGTCGGACAGTGCCGCACCCCGTATAGTCGGCCCATGACGACCACCGCCCCAGCCGACCTCCCCGACCTCCTGCACACCCTGCGCAGCGCCTGGCAGTCGCAGCGCCCGTCGCTGGATCAGCGCGAAGCCGACCTGCGCCGCCTGCGCGAGGCGCTGAAGCCGCGTCTGGATGAAATGGCCCAGGCCATCGCCGAGGACTTCGGCCATCGCGCCCACGTTGAATCGAAACTGGCCGATGGCATGAGCGTGCTGTCGGCCATCGACCACCTGCGGCGCCACCTGCGGCGCTGGTCGAAGCCGCAGCGGGCATCGGCGGGATGGAAGTTGTGGCCGGCGCGCGCGCAGCTGCGGCCGACGCCGTTGGGCGTGGTCGGGGTGATCTCGCCGTGGAACTACCCGGTTACGCTGGCATTGGTGCCACTGGCCACCGCCATCGCTGCCGGCAACCATGTGTTGCTGAAGCCGTCCGAACATACCCCGCGCACCAGCGCGTTCCTGGCCGATCTGCTGGCCAGTGTGTTCCCGCCCGATCGGGTGGCGGTGGTGCAGGGTGGGGCGGACGTAGCCGCAGCGGTCTCCTCTTTGCCGCTGGACCATCTGCTGTTCACCGGCTCGACGGCCGTGGGCCGCAAGGTGATGGCAGCGGCAGCCGAGCATCTGGTACCGGTTACCTTGGAACTGGGCGGCAAGTCGCCGGCCATCGTCTGCCGTGATTTCCCGCTGGACAAAGCCGCCGCACGGCTGGCCACCGGCAAGTGGTTCAACGCGGGCCAGACCTGCATCGCGCCGGATTACGTGCTGATCGATAGCGCGCGTCAGCGCGAGTTCGTGCAGGCGCTGCAGCAGCAGGTACGCGAGCGCTATGGTGACTTCAGCGAGGCCGGCGACTACACGCGCATCATCAACGAAGGCCAGTACCAGCGCCTGCAGGGCTATCTGGCACAGGCGCGGCAACGCGGGGTGCCGGTGATTCCGCTGGCGCACGTGGATGAGGCTCGCGCCGGCCGCGAGCGCCTGCTGGTACCGACCGTGGTACTGGACCCGCCGGACGATCTGGACCTGATGCGCGAGGAGATCTTCGGGCCGATCCTGCCGGTGCGCGCCTACCCGGATCTGGATGCGGCGCTGGTCGACGTTCTCTCCCGCGACCGGCCGCTGGCGCTGTATCCCTTCAGCCACGACCGCGCCACCGTGGAGCGCATTCTCGCCAACGTGGTGGCCGGGGGAGTGACGGTCAACGACACGCTGCTGCACTTCGCCGCCGATGGCCTGCCGTTCGGCGGGGTGGGCGCCAGCGGCATGGGCGCGTACCACGGCCGCGCCGGGTTCGATGCGATGAGCAAGCGGTTGCCGGTGCTGTGGCAGTCGCGCTGGGCGGCCAGCGACAGGCTGCGGCCGCCGTATTCGAAGATTGCGGGGATGTTGAAGCTGCTGCTGCGGTGAAGCCACGCATGGCGTGGCTCTACTGGTAGGTGCCAACCTTGGTTGGCACGCGGGGCATCCATGCGCCAACCAAGGTTGGCGCCTACCAAAGCAGGCCCGGGTAGAATGCCCCCATGAAGATCGCCTCGTGGAACGTCAATTCGCTCAACGTCCGCCTGCCGCACCTGGAGCAGTGGCTCAAGGAGTTCGGCCCGGACATCGTCGGCATCCAGGAAACCAAGCTGGAGGACCACAAGTTCCCGGATGCGGCGTTGATCGGCGCCGGCTACCGCAGCGTATTCGCCGGCCAGAAGACCTACAACGGCGTGGCACTGCTGTCACGCGAGCCGGCGCAGGACGTGCAGATCGGCATTCCGGGTTTCGAGGACGAGCAGAAGCGCGTCATCGCCGGCACCTTTGGCGACCTGCGGGTGATCAACCTGTATGTGGTCAACGGCCAGGACGTCGGCACCGACAAGTATGCGTACAAGCTGCGCTGGCTGGAGGCCGTGCACGCCTGGATCGGCGAGGAACTGCAGCGGCACCCGAAGCTGGTCGTGCTGGGTGACTTCAACATCGCCCCGGACGCCCGCGACGTGCATGATCCGGAGGTGTGGAACGAGAACCACATCCTCACCTCCACCGCCGAGCGCGGCGCGCTGAACAAGCTGCTGCAGCTGGGCCTGCACGACGGTTTCCGGCTGCACAACGAGGAAGCCGGCACGTTCAGCTGGTGGGATTACCGCGCGGCGGGCTTCCGCCGCAATCTGGGCCTGCGCATCGACCTCACCCTGGTCTCCGATGCGCTCAAGGGCGGCGCCGTGGCGTCCGGCATCGACCGCGAGCCACGTACCTGGGAGCGCCCCAGCGACCACGCGCCGGCATGGGTGCAGTTGGGGTGAGGTAGCGCCGGGCCGTGCCCGGCGCTGCCCGTCGGATCAACGTATGCTCTTGCGGGTGAACAGGTTGACGATCGCCAGCAGGATCACCGCACCGATCAGCGAGAACAGGAAGGTGCGGATGGTGATCGCTTCGTTGATGCCGCCGCCGAACAGCCAGCCGGAAATCAGCGCGCCGACAATGCCGACCACGATGTTGAGAATGATGCCCTGCTGCGCATCGCGCTTCATGATGATGCTTGCCAGCCAGCCCACGATGCCGCCGACGATCAGCCAGATGATGATGCCCATGATCGAACCTCCGGTGGAAAACCGTGACCAGTTGACGCGCATGGCTGTGAACCCGTCGTGCAATCGCGTGACGGTTGCGTGCGGATGAGCTTGCCAGCCACCCTGGATGGCCCCTGGCGCTTCGGGCCCGTGACGGTCTGGCGGCGGCCACATGTGCCGGGCCAGCGCGGTGAGCCGCAGGCCCGGCAGGTGCTGGCACAGGCGCTGGATCTCGCGCCGGAGGCACTGCCGCTGGTCCGCGACGACAAGGGCCGACCCGAGCTGACCGGTGCGCTGGCCGACCACGGCACGGGCTGGAGTCACAGTGGCGACGTGCTGCTGGTGGCGCTGGGTGAAGGTGTACGGCTCGGCGTGGACCTGGAACTGCTGCGCCCGCGCCCACGCCTGCTGGAGATCGTGCAGCGCTTCTTCCATCCGGAAGAGGTGGCCTGGCTGCAGGGCCTGGACGCCGCGGAACGCGAACACTGGTTCTTCCGTGTCTGGTGCGCCAAGGAGGCGCTGCTGAAGGCACACGGGCAGGGCATTTCGTTCGGCCTGCATCGCCTGCAGCTGGCGCCAGGTGTCGACGGCGCCCTGCACCTGCGCTGGTGCGACCCTGCGCTGGGTGATGCCCGGCAGTGGCATCTGCACGAATGGCAGGCCAGCGGCCAGTTCCGTGCCGCATTGGCCTGGTATCCGCAATGAAGCGGCGAATCAGCCCGGGAAACGGGCGATAATGGCGGCATGAGCGAACACGAACTTCCCGCCGGCGTGACCGCCACGCTGGAGCAGGGCCTGGCCGGCATGGGCCTGGACGCCGCACTGGCGCCGCCGCTGCTGCGCTACCTGGGCCTGCTGCACCGCTGGAACGGCACCTACAACCTCACCGCCATCCGCGACCCGCAGGAGATGGTCACCCGTCACCTGCTCGATTCGCTGGCCATGCAGCCGTTCGTGGCCGATGGCCGCCTGGCCGACCTCGGTACCGGTCCTGGACTGCCCGGTATCCCGCTGGCGATCGCCTGCCCGGGTCTGCAGGTCACCCTGGTCGAGAGCAACGGCAAGAAGGCCCGCTTCATGCGCGAGGCCGTGCGCCAGCTCGGCCTGGGCAATGCCCGCGTGGCTGAGTCGCGCGCCGAAGCGCTGGACGAGGCCGGCCACTACGACCAGTTGACCGCCCGCGCGATGGACACGCTGGCCGGCATCATCCGCGTCGGTGGCCACCTGCTGCGTCCTGGCGGCGTGCTGCTGGCGATGAAGGGCGTCTACCCGCATGAAGAGATCGCCGCACTGCCGGCAGGCTGGCAGGTGCGCGACGTGGCCCCGTTGAGCGTGCCCGGCCTGGCGGGCGAGCGCCACCTGGTCACCGTTACAGGCCCCTGATCCCGCCGCCAACCCTTTGCGCGACAAGGGGTTGGCGATCCACGATTTCCGCCCGGGCCCGGTTGTACGCATAATGACCGGTCCCAGCATCCGTCGACGAGGCACACCCGCATGGCCCGCATCATCGCCATCGCCAACCAGAAGGGTGGCGTCGGCAAGACCACGACCGCCGTCAACCTGGCCGCTTCCCTGGCCAACGCACCCAAGCGCGTGCTGTTGGTCGACCTGGATTCGCAGGGCAACGCGACCATGGGCAGTGGAGTGGACAAGCGTGAGCTGGCGGCGTCCACCTGCGACCTGCTGCTGGGCGAGAACACCGCCGCCGACGTGCGCGTGCAGACCGCGGAAGGCTACGACCTGCTGCCCGGCAACATCGACCTGACCGCTGCGGAGATCCAGCTGATGGCGCAGGGCGAGCGCGAGCAGCGCCTGAAGCGCGCGCTGGCGCCGATCCGCGACGAGTACGACTACATCCTGATCGACTGCCCGCCGGCGCTTTCACTGCTGACGCTCAACGCACTGGCCGCCGCCGATTCGGTGATCGTGCCGATGCAGTGCGAGTACTACGCGCTGGAAGGCCTGAGTGCGCTGGTGGAAACCATCGAGGCGCTGCGCGCCAGCCTGAACCCGGCGCTGGAGATCGAGGGCGTGCTGCGTACCATGTTCGATGTGCGCAACAACCTGGCCAACGCCGTATCGGCCGAACTGACCGAACACTTCGGCGACCGCGTGTTCCGCACCATCGTGCCGCGCAATGTGCGCCTGGCCGAAGCGCCCAGCCACGGCCAGAGCATCGTCGGCTACGACCGCGCCTCGCGCGGTGGCGTGGCTTACCTGGGCCTGGCCGGCGAGATCATCCGTCGCAACAACGAACGCAACAAGGCCACCAAGGCCGTGGAGACCGTCTGATGACCAGCAGCAAGCCGGCAGCCAAGAAGCGAGGCCTCGGCCGTGGCCTGGATGCGCTGCTCGGTCCGAAGGGAGCGGTCAGCCAGGTGCAGGCCACCACCGCGGTGATCGAACCGTTGCCGGGTGAGGTGCTGCGCAAGCTGCCGGTGGGCCAGCTGCAGCCGGGCAAGTACCAGCCGCGTCGCGAAATGGACGAGGGCAAGCTGTCCGAACTGGCGGACTCGATCCGGTCGCAGGGCGTGATCCAGCCGATCCTGGTGCGTCAGCTGCCGGCGGGCAACTTCGAGATCGTCGCCGGCGAACGCCGCTGGCGCGCCTCGCAGCTGGCCGGTCTGGACGAAGTGCCGGTGGTGGTGCGCGAACTGGAAGACCGCACCGTCATCGCGATGGCGCTGATCGAGAACATCCAGCGCGAAGACCTCAACCCGCTGGAAGAAGCCGAGGCGCTGCAGCGCCTGATCAGCGAGTTCACCCTGACCCATGCCGAGGCGGCCGAGGCCGTCGGCCGCTCGCGCGCGGCGGTGTCCAACCTGCTGCGCCTGCTGGAACTGCCGGTGGCCATCCGCCTGCTGCTGGAAACCCGCCGCCTGGAAATGGGCCACGCCCGCGCGCTGCTGACCCTGGCCCCGGAACTGGCCGGCAAGCTGGCGCAGGAAGCGGCCGATGAAGGCTGGTCGGTGCGTGAAGTGGAGCGCCGCGCGCAGGCCTTCGCCGCCGGCAAGGTGCCGAGCAACCGCCCGGCGGCCACGCCGAAGGTGCAGCAGGCCGACATCGCCTCGCTGGAAACCGAACTGTCCGAGTCGCTGGGGACCAAGGTGGCGATCAGCCACGGCCGCGGCGGCAAGGGCAAGCTGATCATCCACTACACCGATCTGGATACCCTCGACGGCGTGCTGGAAAAGCTGCGGACCCGCCAGGGCTGAGTCGCCCGGCACGTGGACAGAGACCTGCAATGACCATCCTGCTCACCGGCGCTGCCGGCTTCATCGGTGCCTACACCGCCCGCGCGCTGCTGGAGGCGGGCCAGCCGGTGGTGGGCCTGGACAACTTCAACGACTACTACGACCCGCAGATCAAGCGGGACCGCGTGGCCGCGCTGTGCCCCACGCTGGATCTGCGCACGCTTGACCTGACCGACCGTGAAGGCCTGGCCGCGCTGTTCGACGAACTGCAGCCGAGCGCGGTGATCCATCTGGCCGCGCAGGCCGGGGTGCGCTACTCGCTGGAGAATCCGCAGGCCTACGTCGACAGCAACCTGGTCGGCTTCGTCAATATCCTGGAACTGTGCCGCCACCGCGGCGTGCAGCATCTGGTCTACGCCTCCAGCAGTTCGGTGTACGGCGATTCGGCCACGCCGCCGTTCTCCGAGGACCAGCGCGTGGACCAGCCGCGCTCGCTGTACGCGGCCACCAAGGCTGCCAACGAGCTGATGGCGCACACCTACGCGCAGCTGTATGGCCTGCGTGCCACCGGCCTGCGCTTCTTCACCGTGTACGGCGCGTGGGGACGGCCGGACATGGCGCCGCTGCTGTTTTCGCGTGCCGTCCTGGCCGGGCGCCCGATCGAGGTGTTCAACCAGGGGCGCATGCAGCGCGATTTCACACATGTCTCCGACATCGTGTCGGGTATCCTCGGCGCGCTCGCGCACCCGGCCGACGGTCCGGTACCGCATCGGGTATTCAACCTCGGCAACCATACGCCGGTCGAGCTGGAGCGCTTCATCAGCGTCATCGAGCAGGCCGCCGGCCGCCCTGCGCAGAAGGTCTACAAGCCGATGCAGCCGGGCGACATGGTCCGCACGATGGCCGACACCCGCCGCGCACATGACGCATTCGGCTTCGATGCGGTGACCCCGATCGAGCAGGGGCTGCCGCCCGTCGTCGAGTGGTGCCGCGAGTATTTCGGCGATCGCGCCTGAGGAGCAATCCTCACACAGCCGGATTCATCTTCGGATAACCTCGGCTTCGGAGAATGCGCGGTCTTTGTCCCCTCTTGGCCGAGTGACCCATGAGCCAACCCGAGCTTTCCGTTGTCGTCCCCGTATTCAACGAGCGCGACAATGTCGCGCCCCTGATCGCCGAAATCGTCGCGGCACTGCGGGGCCGGTTGCCGTTCGAGATCGTCTATGTCGACGATCACTCCCGCGATGACAGCCTGGCGGTGCTGCAGGGCCTGAAAGCCACCACGCCGGAGCTGCGGGTGCTGCACCACGTCGAGCAGAGCGGGCAGAGCACAGCGGTGCGCACCGGTGTCAAGCATGCCCGTGCGCCGTGGATCGCCACCCTGGATGGTGATGGCCAGAACGATCCGGCCGACATCCCCAAGCTGCTGGCGGCCCGCGATGCTGCCGACGGGCAGGTGAAGCTGTTTGCCGGCTGGCGCGTCAACCGCCAGGACAGCGGCAGCAAGCGCTGGGCCAGTCGCTGGGCCAACCGCATCCGGGCGCGCATGCTGCGCGACGATACGCCCGACACCGGCTGCGGCATCAAGCTGTTCGAGCGCGAAGCCTTCCTCGACCTGCCGTATTTCGACCACATGCACCGCTATCTGCCGGCGCTGATGCAGCGTGCCGGTTGGAAGACCACCAGCGTGCCGGTCAACCATCGTCACCGTACCGCTGGCGTCTCCAAGTACAACAACCTCGGCCGTGCGCTGGTCGGCATCCGCGACCTGCGGGGCGTTGCCTGGCTGATCACCCGCAGCAGGCGTACTGCGGTGGAAGAACGATGATGGCGCTGCACTGGCTCGACCAGCCGCTGACCTGGTTGTTCTGGACCGGCCTGCATGTGACGGGCTGGAAGCTGATCGGCTATACCGGCGCACTGATGTTCGGCGGCCGCTGGCTGGTCCAGTTCATCGCCTCCCGGCGTGCCGGCAAGCCGGTCATCCCGCGCCTGTTCTGGTACATGAGCGTGATCGGCAGCCTGATGACGCTGAGCTACTTCCTGTTCTCGGCCAAGCAGGATTCGGTGGGCGTGCTGCAGAACCTGTTCCCGGCGTTCACCGCGCTGTACAGCCTGCACCTGGACATCCGGCACCGCGGCTGGAAGCGGGACAAAGCCAGCCATTGAGGTAGCGCCGGAGAGGTGTCCGTTCTGCACGCTGCGCGCTCGCGGGGCATGGCCCCGCGCTACCGATCCAACCGTTGAGGCGGCACCTGGGCGGGATCGAACGCCGGTAGCGCCGGGCCATGCCCGGCGAAGGTGTGCGGTCCCCGCGCTACCGGTCCTGCAGCGCAGGCAGGACTTTTGAACCATGCCCCGGCTGTCCGGCGGTGCCATGATCGGCGTCTGCCTTCCCGGGAACCTGTGCTCGTGAAAACCCGTCTTGCCGTTGCCCTGCTCATCGCCCTGTCCGCTCCGGCTGCCGTCGTGGCGGCTCCGCCCGCGCTCGCGGCGTCCGCCCCTGCGACCACCGAATCGGCGGCCGATGCCGCCTTCCGCGCGCTGTACGAAAAGGAATGGAAGTGGCGCCAGGCCGGGGGCGGTGAAGCCAGCGAGGATGGCGACGCGCCGGCCAACGCCACGCGGCTGCCCGATGTGGGCGCGGCCGCGCAGCAGGCGCGCCTGAAGGTCTGGGACCAGACCCTGGCCGAGCTGAAGAAGATCGACCCGAAGACACTCAGCGCCGACAACCAGGTGAACTACGCGATCTACCGCGACCAGGTGTTCAACCTCGCCGAGGAGGTGCGTCTGCGGGCCTACGAGATGCCGTTCAACTCCGATTCCTCGTTCTGGTCCAATCTCTCGTTCATGGCCCGGCGCGAGATGAAGACCGCGCAGGACTTCCGTAACTACATCGCACGCCTGGACGATGTACCGCGCTATTTCGACCAGCAGACCGAGAACATGCGCGCCGGACTCAAGCGGGGTTTCAGCGTGCCCCGCGCGGTGCTTGACGGGCGCGAGGTCTCCATTGCCACCGTCGCCGAGCTGAAGGACCCTACCGAGTCGCCGCTGTACGCGCCGTTCAAGAAGCTGCCGGCCAGCATTCCGGCGGCCGAGCAGGCGCAGCTGCAGGCGCAGGCCCGTGCGGCGATCAGCGGCAAGGTGGTGCCGGCCTTCCAGCAGCTGCGTACCTTCTTCGTCAATGAGTACGTGCCGCAGGCGCGTACCACCCTGGCGGCCGAAGCGATGCCGGAGGGCAAGGCGTTCTACAGGCAGCAGATCCACGAATACACCACGCTGGACCTGTCGCCGGATGAGATCCATCGCATCGGCCTGGGCGAAGTCGCGCGCATCCAGAAGGAGATGAACGACATCATCCAGCAGGTCGGCTTCAAGGGCAGTTTCGGCGAATTCCTGACCTTCCTGCGCACCGATCCGCAGTTCTACGCCAAGACCCCGAACGAGCTGCTGTATCGGGCGGCGTGGATCTCCAAGCGCATCGATGGTGTCATCGGCAAGTACATGACACTGCCGCGCGCGCGCTTCACCATCGTGCCGGTGCCGCCGGACATCGCGCCGTTCTGGACCGCAGGCCGCGGTGGCATGGGCACCTATTGGCTCAACACCTACAACCTGCCGGCGCGGCCGCTGTACAACCTGCCAGCGCTGACCCTGCACGAGTCCGATCCCGGTCATGCCCTGCAGGGCGCGCTCGCCGCCGAACAGGGCGAACAGCCCGAGTTCCGCCGCAACGCCTACATCTCCGCCTACGGCGAAGGCTGGGGCCTGTACAGCGAGAAGCTGGGCGTGGAGATGGGCATCTATGAAACCCCCTACGAGGATTTCGGTCGCCTCACCTACGAGATGTGGCGCGCGGCACGCCTGGTGATCGATACCGGGGTGCACAGCAAGGGCTGGACCCGGGAACAGGCCATCGCCTACCTGCGTGACCATACCGCGCTGAGCGAGCACGAAGTGACCACCGAAGTGGATCGCTACATCTCCTGGCCGGGCCAGGCGTTGAGCTACAAGCTCGGCGAGATCGCCATCGTGCGCCTGCGCGCACAGGCAGAGAAGGAGCTGGGCGACAAGTTCGACGTCAAGGGTTTCCATGACGCCGTGCTCAAGCAGGGGTCGGTGCCGCTGCCGGTACTGGAACAGCAGATCCAGGCCTATATCGCGCAGCGCAAGCAGGCCTGATCCGAAATGCCGCCGGGCATGGCCCGGCGCTACCGGAATGCGCGGTGGTAGCGCCGGGCCACGCCCGGCGAGCGCGAAGCGCGGCAGACGGGGCCGGATCACATGATCCTGCCCCGTCGTCTTTCAGCGCACCGGCCGCGGTCTGGCCACGCGCGCCGCGAAGGTCGGCAGCACCAGCAGGGTCAGCGCGGTCGCCGTGATCAGGCCACCGATCACCACCGTCGCCAGCGGTTTCTGCACCTCCGCACCGGAGCCACTGGCGATCGCCATCGGGATGAAGCCGACAATCGCCACCAGTGCCGTGGTCAGCACCGCGCGGATCCGGCTGGCGGCACCGTTGATTGCCGCCTGCAGGGGCAGGTCACCGGCATCGAGCCGCTCGCGGATGGCCTGCATCAACACCAAGCCGTTCAGCGTGGCCACGCCGGACACGGCGATGAAGCCGACCGCAGCCGATACCGAGAAGGGCATGCCACGCAGCAGCAGGGCGAGAATGCCGCCGACCAGCGCCAGCGGCACGCAGCTGAACACCAGCACGGCTTCCTTGCCACTGCGCAGGGCCATGAACAGCAGGCTGCCGATCAGCAGGAACACGACCGGTACCACCGTTGCCAGGCGCTTTTCCGCGCGCTGCAGGTTCTCGAACTGGCCACCCCAGGTGAGATAGGCGCCCGGCGGCAGCGCCACGTCGGCCACCGCTGCCTGCGCTTCGCCGACGAAGCCGCCCAGGTCGCGGCCGCGCACATTGGCCTGCACCACCACCCGGCGGCTGCCATTGTTGCGGCTGATCTGGTTCGGTCCCTCGCTGACCGTGATGCGGGCCACCGAGGACAGCGGAATGACCAGTCCGGCCGGTGTGGCAATCGGCAGCGATGACAGCTGGTCCGGATCGTTGCGCGCGGCATCGTCCAGCCGCACCACCACGTCGAAGCGTCGGTCGCCCTCGAAGATCTTGCCGGCCGCCGTGCCACCGATGCCGGTGGCCAGTGCATCGCTTACGTCCGCAGCGGTCAGCCCGTACTGCGCGGCGGCGACATGGTCGATCTTCACGTTCAGGGTCGGCAGGCCGGAAATCTGCTCCACCCGCACGTCAGCCGCACCGTCCACCGCACGCAGCTTCAACGCGACCTGGTCGGCCACCTTCTGCAGCTGGCTGAAGTCATCGCCGAAGATCATCACCGCCAGGTCGGTGCGCACGCCGGAGATCAGCTCGTTGAAGCGCAGCTCGATCGGCTGGCTGAACTCGAAGCTGTTGCCCAGCTGCTGCCCGGCCAGCGCCTCGAAGCGCGCCACCAGCGCCTCCTTGTCCAGCGTCGGATCGGGCCACTCCTTGCGCGGCTTCAGCACGATCACGCTGTCGGAGATGTTGGTTGGCATCGGGTCGATCGCGGCTTCAGCGGTACCGGTGCGCGAAAACACGGTTTCCACTTCCGGTTGCCCGGCAATCGCCTTTTCCAGCGCCAGCTGCATCGCCAGCGACTGCTCCAGCGAGGTCGACGGTACGCGCAGCGCCTGCATCGCCACGTTGCCCTCATCCAGCGTCGGCATGAATTCGCGGCCCAGCAGCGAGAACGAACCGATGCCCACCACCACCATCATCACCGCGCCGGCCAGCACCGAGCGCGGGTGGTCCACCGCCTTGCGGATCACCGGTTCGATGCGTGCGCGCAGCACGCGGATCAGGCGTGTTTCGTGTTCGCCGTCATCGGCGTGCGCCCCGCTTTCCTTCAGCTTCGGCTCGCGCACCAGCAGCGCAGCCATGGCCGGCACGAAGGTGAAGGAGAACAGGAAGGCACCCACCAGAGCCAGCATGAACGTGGCGGCCATCGGATGAAACGTTTTTCCTTCCACGCCTTCCAGGGTCAGGATCGGCGCAAACACCAGCAGGATGATCAACTGGCCGAACGCCGCTGGACGCGCCATCTTCCGCGCCGACTCCGCCGCCACGCGCAGACGTTCCATCGCGGTCAGCGCACGGCCCAGTTCGGCGCGGCGCTGGCCCAGCATCAGCAGCGTTGACTCGATCACGATCACTGCACCGTCCACCAGGATGCCGAAATCCAGCGCACCCAGGCTCATCAGATTGCCGCTGATGCCGAAGCGGTTCATGCCGATCACGGCGAACAGGAACGACAGCGGAATCACCAGCGCGGTGATGGTTGCCGCGCGCAGGTTGCCCAGCAGCAGGAACAGCACCACCACCACCAGCAGCGCACCTTCGGTGAGGTTCTTTGCCACGGTTCTGATGGTGGAGTTCACCAGCACGCTGCGGTCCAGCACCGGCACGGCCACGATGTCGGCCGGCAACGACCTGTTGACCTGCTCCAGGCGCGCCGCTGCCGCCTGCGCGACGGTGCGGCTGTTGCCACCGGCGATCATCAGGGCGGTACCGAGCACGGCCTCGTGACCATTGCGGCTGGCCGCACCCAGGCGCGGTGCACGGCTGAGATCGACATCGGCCACGTCGGCCACGCGCACCACCACGCCGTTGCGGGTCGCAACGGGGGCCTGCGCCAGATCATCAGTGGTCAGTGCCAGGCCGTCCGCACGTACCACCAGGCCTTCGCCGGCACGCTGCACGAAACCGGCACCCGCCTGCACGTTGGCGCGCTGCAGTGCCGTGACCAGGTTGGCCAGGCCCAGGCCATGCGCAGCCAGCCTGGCAGTGTCCGGGTGCACGCCGTACTCCTTCACGTACCCGCCGACCGTATCGACGCCGGCCAATCCCGGGCTGGAGCGCATCTGCGGCGCGATGATCCAGTCCTGCACCGTACGCAGGTAGGTGGCGCGTTCTTCCGGCGTGCGCAGCAGGCTGCCCTCCGGCGTCCGGTAGACCTCGCCGGCCTGCCAGCCCGCATCTCCCGGTCTGGCCAGCCGGGTGGAATCGAACGGGGTGAAGTCCACCGTCCACATCAGCACCTCGCCCAGGCCGGTGGTGACCGGCGACAGCAGCGGCGACGCGCCATCGGGCAGATCTTCCGCCGCTTCACGCATGCGCTCGGCCACCTGCTGGCGGGCGAAGTAGATGTCGGTCGCGTCGGTGAAGATCGCGGTGACCTGGGAGAAGCCGTTGCGCGACAGCGAACGGGTGGTGGTCAGGCCGGGAATGCCGGCCAGCGCGGTTTCCAGCGGGTAGGTCACCTGCCGCTCGATCTGTTCCGGTGTCAGCGCAGGTGCCACCGTGTTGATCTGTACCTGGCGGTTGGTGATGTCCGGCACGGCGTCGATCGGCAGCTTGCCCAGCTGGAACAGGCCCCAGGCCGCGATCAGCGCCGCCAGGAACACCACCAGCCAGCGGAAGCGCACCGCTGATTCAATGATGAGCTTGAACATGGTCGCCTCCTCAGTGGCCGTGCTCGGCTTCGCCCTTGGCCAGTTCGGCCTTGAGCAGGAAGGCATTGGTGCCGACGATGCGCTCGTTGCCGCTCAGTCCACCGAGGATCTCGATGCGATCACCGGCACGACGGCCGGCCAGCACCGGCTGTGCCTTGAAACCGCCTTCCACGGCGACGAACACGGCGCTGCTGCCGTCGACGTTCTGCACGGCATCGGCTGGCACGCTCAGTGCACTGTCCCGGCCTTCGGTGACCACCCTGGCCGACACCGGCGAACCGGCCGGCGGCAAGGCCGCCTCCACCGGCGTCGCGCGGATGACCGCCACGCCGCCCTGCTGGCGCACGTCGGCCGCAGAGCCGGTGACCGTGGCGGTGAAGCTGCCGCCCGGCACCGTGACGTCCAGCGTCATGCCCGGGGTGACCTGCGCGGCCAGCGCAGGCGGTGCGGTGAACACCAGCTCGTTCATCGCCGGATCGGCGACATCGGCCACCGCGCTGCCTGCGGCGACCACGCCACCTGGAGTGACCTGGACGTTGCCGACGATGCCGGTCACCGGGCTGGTGATGCGCACGCGGCCACTGGCATCGGGCGCACCGTTGGCCGCGGCCTGCGCCTGTGCGGCAGTCGCCTGCGCCTGTGCGGCCAGCGAACGGGCGCGCGATGCTTCCAGCTCCTGGCGGGCGACCACGCCCTGTTCGACCAGCGCCTTGTCGCGGCCGTAGGCCAGGCGTGCCGCCTCGGCTTCGGCCGATGCGGCCAGAGCGTTGGCGCGGAACACGGCGGCTTCGCCGCTGACCACGATCGCCAAGGCCTGGTTCTGCTTCACCGCTGTGCCTGGTGCCACCAGCACGCGTTCGACGCGACCGCTCACGGTGGACGCCACCGAGGCACGTGCGCCCACCGATGGTTCGACACGGCCCGACAGGCGGGTGGAGCCGCCACCACCGCGTCCGACGGCCACCACTTCGATGCCGGACGCCTTGATCTGTTCCGGCGTCAGCTGCACCACGCCTTCGTCGGCGTCGGCCGGTGCCTTGGTCGCCTCGGCCTTGGCGTCCGGGCTGTCGGCTGCGTGGCCGTGGCCGTCATCGCTGCCGGCTTTGGCGGCAGTGGCATCGGCTGTTTCCGGTGTCTGTGCGTTGCCGGCGCAGCCGGCGAGGAGAACGGCCAGCACGACGCCGCCAAGCAGGGGAAAGGAACGGGACAGTGTCATGGGGCCTCCATAAAGGGTGCGCGCCCCTCGAGGCGGGCAAGATCGATTTCCGCGGCGACGCGCGACAGGCGTGCATCCACCGCGGTGCCGCGGGCGGCAATGAGCGCGCTGCGCGTGCTGCGCAGTTCCAGCTGCGAGATGCGTCCGGCATCGAAGCCGACGCGGGCCAGCCGATAGGCTTCCTCGGCCGCCACCACGCTTTCATCGGCGGCGCGGGTGCGGCTGCTGGCGGCCTTCAGCCCGGCAATGGCCGACAGCCGTCCGGCCTCGCTGTCGCGGCGTTGCTGGTCCAGGCGGGCTTCGGCCGCGCGCTGGTCGGCACTGGCGGCACGGATGCCGCCCCGGTTGCGGTC
The DNA here is from genome assembly GCF_025642255.1 of Stenotrophomonas maltophilia. Classification (NCBI taxonomy): domain Bacteria; kingdom Pseudomonadati; phylum Pseudomonadota; class Gammaproteobacteria; order Lysobacterales; family Lysobacteraceae; genus Stenotrophomonas; species Stenotrophomonas maltophilia. Next base: position 4,009,882 of record NZ_CP106759.1, on the reverse strand, counting down.
GAACAACGGCACGGTCAGGCTGACGCCGAGCGTGTAAGCGCGTTCGCCGCCTTCGCGGAAGCGGGTCTGTCCGGCGGTCAGGCTCAGGTCGGGCAGCGCCCGCTTGCGCTCGACGTCCACCAGCCGGCCGGCCGCATCGGCTTCGGCTTCGGCGATACGCACCGCGAGTGCGGCATCGGTGGCGCCGCGTGGCAGCGGAGGTGCGCGGTCGAGCAGGCTGCTGTCGATCGACTGCACCGGCGAATCCAGCAGCGCGGCGCCGGCCAGGCGCGCCAGCGCGGCGTCGCGGAAGGCCTGCGCCTCGTCCAGCGCGGCGCTGGCATTGGCCACCTCGCTCTGCGCCTGCACCGCACGCAGTTGCGGTTCACGCCCTTGCCTGACCATGGCATTGACGGCCTTGGCATCGTCGCGGGTCAGGGCCAGCGCCTCTTCGGCCAGGGTGTAGCGGCGCAATGCGCTCTCTGCCTGTGCGTAGGCCGCGGCCAGCTGGCCGGCAACATCACTGCGGCTTTGCGCGCCACGCAGATTGGCGGCCTGGGCCTCGGCACGGGCGGCACGTACGCGCGCGCCGCGCTGGCCCCAGACCTCCAGCGGCTGGGACAGGCTGAGCACACTGTCGGCCTTGCCCATGCCGCCGTAGGAGCCGGTGCCCCACGCGTTCTCGGCCGACCAGGAAAGGGAAGGATTGGGCAGCGCACGGGCCTGGTCGGCGCGGGCGTCGGCAGCCTCGGCCAGCGCCGAGCCCACACGGGCGCCGGGCAGCTGGTCCAGTCGTTCAAGCAGGGTGTCGTAGGAAGGAGCAGCTTGCGCCATCACCGATGCCGCCGGGGCCAGGCCCAGCAACACGGCGACGACCAGCCCGGCCGCACGCGGCGACCGTGGTGTCAGGATCGACATAGGGGGATTCCGGTTGTGAGTGAAACGGGAGCCCGCAGCAGCGGGACGCGCTCAGCTCACGCCCGGGGGGGACGCGTCAGTTCATCCTGGGCGACGGCGTAGGCCGTCGCATCGCCGGCCGTCATCCAGCGCGCCGGCAGCGGCGCATCGAAGGCGGCGAAGGTGTTCGCCGGCAGGCTGGAGGTGGAATGGTGGCAGTGGTTATGCGTGCAGGCACCGGTGTGCTTGCTGTCACTGTCGCCTGCGGTGTCATCGGCCGCCGACTCCACATGTGCCACGCTGGCATGCGGTTCCACCGCGCACGCCAGCGCGTCGGCCACCGGCACGACCACGAATGCCGCCATCAGCAGCATCAGCAGGTACGAGCGTAGGTGGCGGGCGATCCGGCGCATGGAGGGGAGGCTAGCAAGCGGTTTTCGCCGGATACAATATCAATGGCCACTTCGGGAATTCGTCGGAATCTCCCGTTCAGCTGGGGGTGATTGCGCTGTTCCACCCCCGCCCCGCATCGAGTCCCGTCACCGAGGCAGGAAGATGAACGCACGCATTGCCACCGCAGGCCTGGTGCTGCTTCTGGCCAGCCCGGCCGCCCGCGCAGCCGACGACGTCTATGTGGAATTCCTGTGGTCGCCGACGCCGGCCGATGCACTGGCGCGCTCGCAGACACAGCTGTTCATTGCCGATGGACAGCATGACCATCGTATCTGCGTGGCCGCCGATCTCGACGACACCGACGTGGGTGGGCTGCAGATCGAGATCCGCGATGCCAAGGGTGGACGGGTCTCGCGCACGGCCCATGAGGATTACCGTGGCCGCAAGAAATGCTACGAGGCCGATCTGGGCACCGCCGGTGCCGTGGGGATGTGGACCGTCGACGCCGTGCTGGGCGATGGGCGCCGTGGCAGTGCACAGATCCGCGTGGACCACCGGCTCGAAACGTCGCCCCTGTACCTGCGGCACGACCAGCCGTACGTGGCTGGGCGGCCGAACTACGACGCGTCCATTCCGCCGGCCGAGTGGGTGGGCACGCTGGTCTGGGCGATGGATGTGGATGCGGAGGGCAATGTGACCCACGTTGAGGTGGAGCATGCCGAGGGCGTGGGTGAGCGCCTGCGCGAGCGTGCGCTTGCGGCAGGCTGGTTGAGCCGGTTCGGCCCCGACCCGGCCCGCCAGGCGAAGCCGTTGCGCTGGCGCCGCACGCTGCAGTTCGCATCCGAGTAGCCCTGGCAGCCGGTGCGGGCCGGCGGCGTTCCGCTCACGGCAGTTTCGCGATCACCTTGATCTCGAACTGGAAGCCGTACAGCCAGGTCACGCCGATACCGGTCAGGGTGGGGTGGGGCGCCTCTCCCCAGTACTCGGGCACGATCGCCCAGGCCTTCTCGAAGTTGTTCTCCGGATCGATCAGGAACACGGTCACGTCGATCACGTCATCGAACGTGCAGCCTGCGGCGGCCAGCACCGCATTGAGATTGTCGAAGGCGCGACGGACCTGCGCCTCGAAGTCCGGTTCGGGCGAGCCATCCTCGCGGCTGCCGACCTGCCCGGAGACGAACAGGAAGCCATTGGACCGGATCGCCGGAGAGTAGCGGTTGCGGTCATACAGGGCCTGGCGGCCAACGGGGAAAACGACATCGCGGTGTGACATGGGAAGGGCCTGATGGGAAGAACCGCCATCCTGCTCGCGATTGTTGTCTGGATATACCGCGATGATCGGACTAGATTGATCGCACAACCCAAACAATCGGATCGCCGATGGATCGCTTCGAGGCCATGCGCGCCTTTGCCCGTGTGGTGGAGACCGGCAGCTTCACCCGTGCCGCGACGACCCTGCAGATCAGTCGCACCACGGTGACCCAGCTGGTGCAGCAGCTGGAAGCGCACCTGCGTCTGCGCCTGCTCAACCGCACCACGCGGCGGGTCAGCGTCACCGCCGATGGTGCGGCCTACTACCCCCGCATTGCCCGCCTGCTGGCCGAGCTGGAAGAGGTCGAGGGTGGCCTGGGCGATGCCGCCGTGCAGCCGCGCGGCCGCCTGCGCATCGACGTGCCCGGGCCCTATGCGCGGCTGCGGCTGGTGCCGGCACTGCCGGACTTCCAGGCGCGCTACCCCGAGATCCAGCTGGACATCGGCGTCAGCGACCGCGAGGTCGACGTCATCGCCGACAACGTCGACTGCGTGATCCGTGGCGGCACCCCGGCCGACCCGGCCCTGGTGGCACGGCCGCTGGGCGAGCTGCCGATCGGCTTCCACGCCAGCCCGGACTACGTGCAGCGCTTTGGTCTGCCGGAGCATCCGCGCGCGCTGGAGGGACCGCAGCACCACATGGTCGGGCTGCTCAGCCCACGCAGCGGGCGGGCGCGGGTCTTCGCCGCGCGGCGCGGCGATGAGACCGTCCAGGTGCAGGGCCGCCATACGGTCGGCTTCGATGACGGCAATGCCTACCTCGCCGCCGGCCTGGCCGGGCTGGGCGTGGTCGCCCTGCCCAGCTACATGGCCGAGCCGCACGTGGCACGCGGTGAACTGCTGCCGCTGCTGCAGGCCTGGCAGCTGCCGTCGATGCCGATGCACATCATGTTTGCGCCGAACCGGCACATGAGCCAGCGCCTGCGGGTATTCATCGACTGGGTGGTGGAAGCGCTGGGGTGATGGACCCGCAGGGCCGAGCCCACGCCCGGCCGCTCCTGTGGGTAACTTGCGCAAGGCCTTGATTGCATGCATAATGCGCGGCTCGCTGTGTCCGGTTTCGTGCCGGGCGGCGCCCCCGGGAGCACGTCCCCGGTCGCCCAACGCCAGCGTAACCCTTTGATTCTCTTGACGTGTGGTGGGCAACCACCGAGGCCGCCGTCTCCCGGGCTACGGGCTGACAACAACTACTATCGAGGTGCGCAATGTCCCGCGTATGCCAGGTTTCCGGCAAGCGAGTGCAGACGGGTAACAACGTCTCGCACGCCAACAACAAGACCCGTCGTCGTTTCCTGCCGAATCTGCACGAGCGCCGTTTCTGGGTGGCCAGCGAGAACCGCTGGGTCAAGCTTCGTGTTTCCGCGCATGCACTGCGCACCATCGACAAGAACGGCATCGATTCCGTTCTGGCTGAGCTGCGTGCGCGCGGCGAAAAGGTCTGAGGAGTAAAGCATCATGGCAGGCAAGCGCGATAAGGTCCGTATGATTTCCTCGGCCGGTACCGGCCACTTCTACACCACGGACAAGAACAAGAAGAACACCCCGGGGAAGATGGAATTCCTGAAGTACGATCCGGTCGTGCGCAAGCACGTCCTGTACAAGGAAGGCAAGATCAAGTAATCCGCAAGGATTGCTGGTCCCCGCGAAGAAACCCGCCCTTGTGGCGGGTTTTTTCATGCCTGTCGTCTGGTCTGGTGGGTGCCGACCCTTGGCCGGCACGGCCGTACTCCTTGCGCAGGCTGTCGCCTATGGCGCAGTGCGCGGGATCATGGGCCGAATGCGATAAGTGATTCTTCCTACCGGTTCCGGCAGTTCGCGCGGTTCAAATCGATTGGAACGACGGGCCCTGCCGCGCCCATGATGGCAAGCCGCTGCGGTTGCAGTGGCCGGGCTTGCAATCCCGTGAAGTCAATCATGAGTAGACTCGCCCGCCGTCGCCGGAGATCCCTCCGGCGACGGTTGGTGACCTATCCGCCTCTATGGCGGACGGTGCGTGGGGGCCTCGCGCCCGCCGGTTCGTTTGCTCATTGATTGCTTCCCGGTATTGCAACCACGCATCGTCCGCCACCTTCACCGGTGGCCAGATCCGTTGAAGGAGGCTGCATGAACACCCCATCACACCGGCAGGACCTGGAACTGGGCTGGCTGCGCCTGCAGCGCATGCTGGAAGGCATCGAGGGCATGGCGCTGCTGCTGTGCGACCACCACCTGGCACTGGCCAACGGCGCACCGCCGACGCTGCCGGAGGCACAGCTGGAGCGGGCGGCGCAGGCCATTGCCTGCATGGCGCTCAACGGCCGCCGCCACGCCGAATCGGTTCGCCAGCTGAGCGAGGTGCCGGTGCGGCATTGAAGCCGGCCCTCCCTTGTAGAGCCGAGCCCGTGCCCGGCTGCGCTGAGGCAGTCGAGCAAGCTCGACTCTACACACCCTGCTGGGCAGAATGGCCCATCACCTGCCGACGGACGACGCGATGCTGGTTGAGTGGTTGCTGGGATCGTATCTGCTGCTGATCGACTGGCTGATCCGGCTGGTCGCGCTGTGCTGGATTCCGACCCGCACCACGCCGGGCGCGGCCCGCAGCTGGCTGCTGCTGGTCGGTTTCGTGCCGCTGCTGGGCCTGCCGCTGTATCTGCTGTTCGGCCACCCGTGGCTGTCGCGCGAGCGCATCCGCCGCCAGGCCGAGGCCTCGCAGGTCATCCGCGAAGAGCAGGCGCTGCAGCGCCGCCTGCGCTGGAAGCCGGAACCGGATACGGCCAGTGCGGAAATCGTGCCGCTGGTGCAGCGCCAGGGCGATTTCATGCCGGTGCACGGCAACGCCGTCGATCTGCTCACCGATTACGACGAATCGCTGCACACGCTCATCGCCGACATCGACCAGGCCGAAGACCGCGTGCACCTGCTGTACTACCTGATGTTCGACGATTCGGTGGGCGAGGCCATCGTCGAGGCGCTGCAGCGTGCCGCCGCCCGCGGCGTGCAGTGCAGGGTGCTGCTGGACGCGGTGGGCGCCAAGCGCGGCCTGCGCGCCTACCGCAAGCGCCTGCAGGCGCGCGATATCGAAGTGCGGGCGATGCTGCCCGGCGGGCTGCGCTGGCGCCGCAGCGGCCGCATGGACCTGCGCAACCATCGCAAGATTGCGGTGATCGACAACGAAGTGGGCTACATCGGTTCTCAGAACCTGGCACGGCCGGAGTTCGTGCCAGGCCATCCCAACCGCGAGCTGGTGGCGCGTGTGCGCGGCCCGGCGGTGGCACACCTGGAAGCCGTGTTCGCCAGCGACTGGTACATCGAGACCGGCCAGCGCCTGGACGTCATTGCCGACGTACCCGAGTGCAGCGACGATGTTGCCACCCAGCTGCTGCCCAGCGGGCCGGCCTATCCGTACAGCAACGCGCGTGATGCCGTCGCCGCACTGATCCATCTGGCCCGCCGGCGGCTGGTGATGGTCACCCCGTACTTCGTGCCGGACGAAGCGACCCTGAGCGCGCTGCGCATCGCCGCGCTGTCCGGGGTGCAGGTGCAGCTGATCCTGTCGGCCAGCAACAACCAGCGGCTGACCGCCTGGGCGCAGGAGGCCTACTACGACGAGCTGCTGCGCTGTGGCGTGCGCATTGCCCTGTACGAGCCGCAGTTCCTGCACGCCAAGCACATGAGCGTGGATGAAGACATCGCGGTGCTCGGCTCGATCAACATGGATATCCGCTCGTTCGCGCTGAATGCCGAGATCGGTCTGGTCTGCTACGACCGCGTGCTGGTGACGCAGCTGTGTGCCATTGAAGACGATTACCTGCGCCAGTCGCGCCAGCTCGATCTGCAGCAGTGGCGCAAGCGTCCTGCCTGGCGCCGCAGCCGCGAAGGCATCGCACGCCTGGCCGACGCGTTGATGTGAACCGGTGCGCCGGAGCTCGAGCGGTCTCGATCATTGCGCACGCGGCGGCACTCCGGCCCGTCATGGCCGATGGCCTACAATCGGCACATGACTGATTCACCGTGTAATGGCGAACTGGACCTGGCGATCATCGGTGGTGGTGCGGCCGGGGTGCTGGTGGCGATCCAGGTGCTGCGCCAGGCCCGGTCGCCACTGGCGCTGGCCATCTTCGAACCCGCCTCGCAGCTGGCCCAGGGCATCGCCTATGCCACGCCGTGGCCGGAGCACCTGCTGAATGTGCCGGCGGCGAAAATGAGTGCGTTCGCCGAGCAGCCGGCTGACTTCCTCGATTACCTGATGGCCGTCAACGCCTACCCGGGCGAGACGCGCGAGGTGCTGGGCGAGCGTTATGTCGGCCGCCATCATTTCGCCGCGTACCTGCAGCAGCGTCTGCAGGAGGCGGTTGCGGCCAGCCCGGCGCAGCTGCAGGTGATCGCGCAGCCGGTGCGGGGCCTCACCCCGGATGACTCCGGTTACCGCCTGCAGCTGGGCGATGGCCACACATGGCATGCCGCGCAGGGGGTGCTCGCCACCGGCAACAGCATGCGTCCGCTGCCGGTGGCCGGTGCCGATGGACTGCCTGCCGACACCGTGGTCGAAGCCTGGGACTACGACGGCGTGCGCGCGTTGGCAGGCGCGCACGCGCTGGCCATCGTCGGTTCCGGTCTGAGCATGGCTGATACGGTGCTGGCGCTGGTCGCGGCCGGTCACACCGGCCCGCTGCATGTGATTTCCCGTCACGGCCTGCTGCCGCTGCCGCACGCGCACGCGGGCCTGCCTGATTTCGACCCTGCCCCCCTGCTGCCGATGACGCTGCGCCAGCGCCTGCGCACGCTGCGCCGGCAGGTGCGCCGGGCCGAGGCGGATGGCCTGCCCTGGCAGGGCGTGATGGACCGCCTCCGTCCGCATGGACAGGCGCTGTGGTGCAGCCTCGACGAGGCCGACCAGCGGCGGTTCCTGCGCCATGTGGTGCGCTACTGGGATGTACATCGCCATCGCATCGCCGAAGAGGTCGATGCACAGTTGCGCGCATTGCAGGCCAGCGGTCAGCTGCGCGTGCATCGCGCACGCCTGGATCGGGTCTGGCGTGAGGGCGATGCGCTGCAGCTGTCGGGCCACGATGCGGCCGGACACCCGCAGCAGTGGACGATCGGGGGTGTGATCAACGCCACCGGTTTGGAGACCCGCGCCACCGCGTTGCGCAATCCGTTGCTGCAGCAGCTTCAGGCCGATGGCCTGGCCCGTCCCGGGCCGCATGGGCTGGGCCTGGACAGCACGGTGCCCGGCGACCGCGTGCGCAGCGCCGGCGGCCAGCCGCAGGCGCGGCTGGGCGTACTTGGCAGCCTGCGCATCGGCAGCCTGTGGGAAAGCCTGGCGGTGCCTGAACTGCGCCAGCAGGCGCAGGCACTGGCCACCCAGGTGGTCGCAGGAGCCGCGACGGCGATGCCGTAAAATGGGGGCATGGATGTCTCCCACCTGCTTGATGGCCTGAACCCGGCCCAGCGCGAAGCCGTCTCCGCTCCCCCCGGCCACCACCTGGTGCTGGCCGGTGCCGGTTCCGGCAAGACCCGCGTACTTACCCACCGCATCGCCTGGCTGCATGAAGTCGAAGGCGTGCCGACCCATGGCATCTTCGCGGTGACCTTCACCAACAAGGCCGCCGGCGAGATGCGCCACCGCATCGACGCACAGCTGCCGCATGGCAGCCGTGGCATGTGGATCGGTACCTTCCACGGCCTGGCCAACCGCCTGCTGCGCCTGCACTGGCAGGACGCGAAGCTGCCCGAAGGTTTCCAGGTGATGGATTCGGACGACCAGCTGCGGCTGGTCAAGCGTGTGGTGCAGGCGCTGGAGATCGACGACGGCAAGCATCCGCCCAAGCAGATCGCGTGGTGGATCAACGAACAGAAGGATGAAGGCCGCCGCCCGCAGCACATCCAGCCCGAGCCGCACGATGCGTGGCTGGAAACCATGCGCCAGGCCTACATCGAGTACCAGGCGCGCTGCGACCGTGCCGGCCTGGTCGACTTCGCCGAACTGCTGCTGCGCGCGCATGAGCTGCTGCGTGACAATCCCGGCCTGCTGGCGCACTACCGCGCCCGCTTCCGCGAGATCCTGGTGGACGAGTTCCAGGACACCAATGCCATCCAGTACGCCTTCGTGCGCGTGCTGGCCGGGGAGTCCGGCCATGTGTTCGTGGTCGGCGACGACGACCAGGCCATCTACGGCTGGCGCGGTGCCAAGGTGGAGAACGTGCAGGGCTTCCTGCGTGATTTCCCGGGCGCGCAGACCATCCGCCTGGAACAGAACTACCGCTCCACGGCCAACATCCTCGGTGCTGCCAACGCGGTGATCGCGCACAACCCCGATCGCATCGGCAAGCAGCTGTGGACCGACAGCGGTGACGGCGAGCCGATCGACCTGTACGCGGCGTACAACGAGATGGACGAGGCCCGCTACATCGTCGAACGTGCCCGCCAGTGGGTGCGCGATGGTGGCAGCTACACCGAAGTGGCCGTGCTCTACCGCAGCAATGCCCAGTCGCGCGCGCTGGAAGAAGCTCTGCTGAGCGAGCAGGTGCCGTACCGCGTGTACGGCGGCATGCGCTTCTTCGAACGCGCCGAGATCAAGGACGCGCTGGCCTACCTGCGCCTGCTCTCCAACCGCAACGACGATGCCGCCTTCGAGCGCGCGGTGAACACGCCGACCCGCGGCATCGGTGAACGCACCCTCGACGAAGTGCGGCGCGAGGCACGAGCGCAGGGCATTTCGCTGTGGGAAGCCACCATGCTGGTCACCCAGGGCAATGCGCTGGCCGCGCGTGCGCGCAACGCACTGGCGGGCTTCCTGGTGCTGGTCAACGAACTGCAGGCGCAGACCCGGGACATGACCCTGGCCGAGCGCGTGGACCACGTGCTCTCGCGCTCGCAGCTGCGTGAGCACTGGAGCAAGGAAAGCCGCAATTCGCTCGACTCCGAATCGCGCACCGACAACCTCGACGAACTGGTCTCGGTCGCCTCGCGCTTCGTGCGGCGTGCCGATGACATCGAGGAAGTGGGCGAGGACATGGACGAGCTGGTGGCGTTCCTGGCCTACGCTGCGCTGGAGGCCGGCGAGGGCCAGGCGCAGGCCGGCGAGGACGGCGTGCAGCTGATGACCCTGCATTCGGCGAAGGGCCTGGAATTCCCCCTGGTGTTCCTGGCCGGCATGGAGGATGGCCTGTTCCCGAGCGCGCGTTCGCTGGAAGAAAGCGGCCGGCTGGAGGAAGAGCGGCGCCTGGCGTATGTGGGCATCACCCGGGCGCGGCAGAAGCTGGTGCTGTGCTACGCCGAATCACGCCGCATCCATGGCCAGGACAACTACAGCCTGCCTTCGCGATTCCTGCGTGAGATTCCACGCGGGCTGCTGCATGAAGTGCGGCCGAAGGTGCAGGTCTCGCGTCCCGCGTCGCTGGGCAGCAGCCGGGTGATGGGGCATGCCGCCATCGAGCTGCCGCCGATCAAGCTCGGCGCGCTGGTCAGCCATCCCAAGTTCGGCGAAGGCATGGTGACCGATTACGAAGGCAACGGCGCCCACGCCCGCGTGCAGGTCGAGTTCGCCGACGCCGGCAGCAAGTGGCTGGTGATGGCCTACGCCAACCTGACGGTGATCTGATTCCCGTCGAGGGGTCGCTGGGATACCTGTAGAGCCGAGCCCATGCTCGGCTGCTTCCGGCGGGGAAAGCAGCCGAGCATGGGCTCGGCTCTACAATAGGCGGCATCTCTTCCAGGAATGCCCCCATGACCGAGCCCACGCTGCATGTCACCGTGACCTTGAACGCCAGGCTGCAGCCTGAGCATCGCCACGAGCTGTTCGAGGATCCGCTCGACGCGCTGCTGCAGGCCGCCGAAGTGGGCGAAATCACCGGCGGCGGGACCGCCCTCTCCGATGACGGCGAGGTCGAGTACGGCGACATCGAGGTGGCGCTTCATGACGCGGCAGGTGTGCCGAAGTTGATCGATCTGCTGGAGCAGCTGGGTGCGCCGAAGGGATCGAAGGTGCAGGGCGCCGGGGACGGCGACCGCGGTTTCGGCGTCACCGAAGGCCTGGGCATCTATCTGGATGGCCAGAACCTGCCGGACGAGGTCTACGAACAATGCGATTCCAACCATGTGTTCGAACAGCTGTCCGAACGCATCGATGGCCTGGGCGAGATCTGCAGCTGGTGGCAGGGCCCGACCGAGACCGCGCTGTACATGTACGGCCAGTCGTTCGAGGCGATGCGTGATGCGATCGCCGGGTTCGTGGCCAGCTACCCGCTGTGCCAGAACGCACGCGTGGTGCAGATCGCCTGAGAGGGCCACCTGTAGAGCCGAGCCCACGCTCGGCTCATCCATCCGGAGCCGAGCATGGGCTCGGCTCTACAGGCGCCGGATTGATCCTGCTCAAAGCGCCACGTGCACATCGGGTGTGCAATGGTGGCGTTCCCATCCGGCGGATTGCCACGGAGCCCTACCATGTACACGCGCATCCTGATCGCCACCGACGGGTCCGAGCTGGCCGACAAGGGCCTGGCCAAGGGCCTGGAGCTGGCCAAGGACCTCAACGCCGAGGTCGATATCGTCACCGTTTCCGAGCCGTGGGCCGTCGGCATGTACGACGCCATGGGCTGGAGCGTGGGCTACATGAACAGCCCCGAGTACAAGGCCGACCGCGAGGAAGGCGCGCAGAAGGTGCTGCAGCCGGCGCTGGCCAAGGCCGCCGAACAGGGCATTACCGCCAACCCGGTGCACGTACTGGACCGCTACGCGGCCGACGGCATCATCGAGACCGCTGCCGAGCGCAACAGCGACCTGATCGTGATGACCTCGCATGGCCGTCGTGGCGTGACCCGCGTGCTGCTGGGCAGCCAGACCGCCGAGGTGCTGGCACGCAGCACGCTTCCGGTGCTGGTCATCCGCTGAGGCACGTGTTCCCGGGGAGGGGACACCGACGCCGGCCGCAGGATGCGCGCCGGCGTCATCTTTTATGCAGCCGGGCTCGCTGGGGTCGGATCCTGCGGAAAGGGATCCGACCTCTGTCACATCACCAGCTGTAGAGCTTCCAGTACACCGGCGAGACGCCGTCCTTGTCGGTGTCCATGCGGCCATCGCCGTTCTTGTCGTACATGTAGAACGGGGCACCCCGCGACGGCGTCACCTTGACCATGCGCAGCTGCCCGGCCACGCGGTACTCCTCGATGGTGTCGCCGTTGCTCATGGTGCGGCTGGAGACCTCGGCGCCCTTGACGTCGACCGGGGGCGCCCCGGCGCCACCCATGCTGGCGCAGCCGGCAAGCAGGAGCAGGGAGGCCAGCATCAGAGTCTTCATGGGCGGTGGTCCTTTGCCTGGAAAGAGATTCGATTATGCCCCATCGTCGGGCATGCGCCGTGTCGCCGCTGTGCAGGGACAGGCGCGTAGAATCGCTGCATGAGCAGATTAGTCCTGATCGACGGGTCCAGTTACCTGTACCGCGCGTTCCACGCGCTGCCGCCCCTGTCCAATGCACAGGGCGAGCCCACCGGCGCGCTGTTCGGCGTGGTCAACATGCTGCGCTCGACGCTGAAGGAGCGGCCGGCCTACGTCGCGTTCGTCGTCGATGCGCCCGGCAAGACCTTCCGTGATGACCTGTACGACCAGTACAAGGCCAACCGTCCCCCGATGCCCGACGAGCTGCGCAGCCAGGTCGAGCCGATGTGCCGCATCGTCGAAGCGCTGGGCATCAGCATCCTGCGCGTTCCGGGCGTGGAAGCCGACGATGTGATCGGCACGCTGGCCCTGCAGGGCCAGGCGCAGGACCTGAAGGTGACGATTTCCACCGGCGACAAGGACTTCGCCCAGCTGGTGCGGCCGGGCATCGAGCTGGTCAACACCATGACCGGCAGCCGCATGGATTCGGACGCGGCGGTGATGGAGAAGTTCGGTGTGCGCGCCGACCAGATCGTCGACCTGCTGGCGCTGATGGGCGACAGCGTCGACAACGTGCCGGGCGTGGAGAAGTGCGGGCCGAAGACCGCCGCCAAGTGGCTGGCGGAGTACCAGCACCTGGAGGGCGTGATGGCCGCCGCGCCGGCCATGAAGGGCAAGATCGGCGAGAACCTGCGTGCGGCGCTGGAGCGCCTGCCGCTGAACCGCGAACTGGTGACGATCCGCACCGACGTCGCACTGGAGGCCACCCCGACCACGCTGGCGCTGCGCGAACAGGACGTGCCGGCGCTGACCGAGCTGTACACGCGCTACGGGTTCACCCAGGCGCTGAAGGAACTGGGGGCGCCGCTGCCGGCACCGGCCGTGGCCAGCGAGGCGGCACCGAGCCTGCGTGGCACGGCGGCCGGCTTCGCCCGTGGCAGTGCGGAGGCACCGGCCGAGGGCACGCTGGATCCGGCACTGGCCGCGCCAGGTGAATACGAGACCGTGCTTACCAGCGGACAGCTGCAGGCCTGGGTGGAGCGGCTGCAGCAGGCCGACCTGATCAGCTTCGATACCGAGACCGACGCGCTGGATGCGATGCGCGCGCGCCTGGTCGGTGTCAGCCTGGCGGTCGAGCCGGGCAGGGCGGCCTACATCCCGGTGGGCCATGACTACCCCGGCGCACCGGCGCAGCTGCCGCTGCAGCAGGTGCTGGACGCGTTGCGCCCGGTGCTGCAGGACCCGGCAAGGAAGAAGCTGGGCCAGCACGGCAAGTACGACCTGCATGTGCTGCGGCGCCACGGTGTCGAGGTGCAGGGTTACCACGACGACACCATGCTTGAGAGCTTCGTGCTCAATTCCACCGCCACCCGCCACGACATGGATTCGCTGGCCCTGCGTTACCTGGGCTACACCACCATCAAGTTCGAGGACGTGGCCGGCAAGGGCGCCAAGCAGATTCCGTTCTCGCAGGTGGGCATCGACGAGGCCAGCCGCTATGCGGCCGAGGACGCCGACATCACCCTGCGCCTGCACCGCGCGCTGCAACCGCAGCTGCTGGCCGAACCGGCCCTGGACAGCGTGTACCGCGACATCGAGATGCCACTGGTGCCGGTACTGGCCAGCATCGAGGCCAACGGCGTGCGCATCGATGCCGACGAGCTGCGCCGGCAGAGCCAGGACCTGTCTTCGCGCATGCTGGCCGCGCAGCAGAAGGCCACCGAGCTGGCCGGGCGCAGTTTCAACCTGGATTCGCCGAAGCAGCTGCAGGCCGTGCTGTTCGACGAGCTGAAGCTGCCGGCGGTGGTGAAGACTCCGAAGGGCCAGCCCAGCACCAATGAAGAGGCGCTGGAGGCGATCGCCGACCAGCATGAGCTGCCGCGGGTGATCCTCGATTACCGTGGCCTGGCCAAGCTGCGCAGCACCTATACCGACAAGCTGCCGGAGATGGTCAACCCGGATACCGGCAGGGTGCACACCAGCTACCACCAGTCCGGCGCTGCCACCGGCCGCCTGTCCTCCTCGGACCCGAACCTGCAGAACATCCCGATCCGCACCGAAGATGGCCGCCGCATCCGCCGCGCCTTCGTCGCACCGGAGGGCTGCCAGCTGCTGGCCGCCGACTATTCACAGATCGAACTGCGGATCATGGCCCACCTGTCCGAAGACCCGGGCTTGGTGCGCGCCTTCGAGCAGGGCGCCGACGTGCACCGCGCCACCGCCGCAGAAGTGTTCGGCCGCACCCTGGACGAGGTGACGCCGAACGAGCGCCGCGCGGCCAAGGCGATCAATTTCGGCCTGATGTACGGCATGAGTGCCTTCGGCCTGGCCCGCAACCTGGGCATCGACCGGGGCCAGGCGCAGGATTATGTGGCGTTGTACTTCAGCCGTTACCCGGGCGTGCGTGACTTCATGGAGCGGATGCGCCAGCAGGCCCGTGACCAGGGCTATGTGGAGACGCTGTTCGGCCGCCGCCTGTATCTGAACGATATCCATGCACGCAACCAGGGCCTGCGTGCCGGTGCTGAACGCGCGGCGATCAACGCGCCGATGCAGGGCACCGCTGCCGACATCATCAAGCGCGCGATGGTGGATGTTGACCGCTGGCTGCGCGACAGCGGGGCGCCGGCGCGGATGATCCTGCAGGTGCACGATGAACTGGTGTTCGAAACCGAGACTGCGTTTGTCGAGGAGCTGCGGGAAAATGTGGTGCAGCGTATGTCGCAATCGGCACAGTTGCGTGTCCCTCTGGTGGTCGACACCGGCATAGGCAAGAACTGGGACGAGGCACACTGAGTCGCTTTCGGTCCTGAAACGACGTGAATTTGTTCATCTGGCCACAGTTTCTGACTCGGCCATGAATACTCGCCCCATTGCGGTTCATTAAATTGGCTCCCTTCACGAACCGTTAGTGTTCGGAGTGGTTCTATAGCTCTCGACAGGCGCAATGCCTGTTGTGGATCTCTCCCATCCCCTGGAGCAGATCTCGGAACGGGGACTCCTCCCCAAGTGCCCGTTCCCCGGCCCCGTTGACCTCCCCCTGGTCAGCGGGGCTTTTTATTTGCGCCGCCGGCAGGCTGCCGGCTGCTAGGCTGGGCCACCGCCCAGCAGGGGAGCCCGCAATGCACGATCTGTTCGCACTGGCGATGCCGTGGTGGGAGTTCATCCTGCGCGCGGTGGTGGTCTACACCGTCGTGCTGGGCCTGGTGCGCCTCAGCGGCAAGCGCGCGCTGGGGCAGATCACCCCGTTCGACGTGCTGCTGATCGTGCTGCTGGGCAACGCGGTGCAGAACGCGCTGCTGGGCCAGGACACGTCCCTGGGCGGTGGCCTGCTGCTCGCCGCGACCCTGATCCTGCTCAACTACGGCGTGGGCTGGGTGACCACCCGCAACCGCCGCCTGGAGCGCCTGATCGAGGGGGAACCGGTGGTGATCGCCCGTGACGGCACCCTGTTGCGGGATGTTCTGCGCCGCGAACTGATCAGCCGGGCCGATTTCGATGCCGCCATGCGCCAGCAGGGCTGCCTGCGCATCGATGATGTGCAGGTGGCGCTGCTGGAAACCACCGGCCACATCACGATCATCGCCCGGCACACGGACGCGTAGGGCCGGCGGCATGCGTGCGGGGACGGCCACGCCGCCCCGCGAGATGCCTTAGAGCCAGTCGCGCGGGACCAGGTAATCGGCCAGCCGGGCTTCCGGACTGCCCGCCTCGGGGGTGAAGCCGTATTCCCAGCGCACCCGCGGCGGCAGGCTCATCAGGATGCTTTCGCTGCGGCCGCCGCTCTGCAGGCCGAACAGCGTGCCGCGGTCGTAGACCAGGTTGAATTCCACATAGCGGCCCCGCCGGTACAGCTGGAATTCGCGCTCGCGCTCGCCATGGGCGATGTCCTTGCGCTGCTGCACGATCGGCAGATAGGCATCGAGGAAGCCGTCGCCGACCGCCCGCAGGTAATCGAAGTCGCGTTCGAAATCGCCGTGCAGATCGTCGAAGAACAGGCCGCCGATGCCGCGCGTTTCGTTGCGGTGGCGCAGGAAGAAGTACTCGTCGCACCAGCGCTTGTGCGCGCTGTAGCGCTCTTCACCGAACGGCGCGCACAGGTCGTGGGCGACCTGATGCCAATGGCGCACGTCCTCGTCGAAGGGATAGAAGGGGGTCAGATCGAAACCACCCCCGAACCAGCTGGCCACCACTTCGCCGTCGCGCTGCGCCTGGAAGAAGCGCACGTTGGCATGGGTGGTGGGCACATAGGGGTTGAGCGGGTGGAACACCAGCGATACGCCGGTGGCGCGCCAGGAGGCGCCGGCCAGCTCCGGGCGGTTGGCCGAGGCCGACGGCGGCAAGCGGCTGCCGGAGACATCCGAGAAGCCGATTCCGGCCTGTTCGAACACCGCGCCGTCGCGCAGCACGCGGGTACGGCCCCCCCCGCCTTCAGCGCGCTGCCACAGGTCTTCCTGGAAGCGGGCCTGGCCGTCGGCCGCTTCGATCGCCGCACAGATGCGGTCCTGCAGGTCGGTCAGGTAGGCGCGCACGCGCTCGAATTCGTTCATGACGCGTACTTTACCGCAGGGCCTGCCGCACGCCGCGGGTGAGGGCAGGTCAGTGGAAGCAGGAGCGGATATCCGGCCGCAGCAGGCGCCAGGCCAGCCAGCCCTGCGCGACGAGCAGGGCGAAGGCGCCGCCGAACAAGGTCAGCGACATGAGGATGTGCTGGGTTCGCGCTTCGCGCAGTGTGCCTGGATCGACGATACGCCCGATGACGTCGGCGACGACGCTGTCCAGCCACCCGGCGACGGCGAAGTTTGCCAGGGCCGAGAGCCACAGCAATGCCACGTAGCTCCACAGGCCCCAGCGACGTCGCCGGGCGAATCCCCAGCTGGAAAGCACGGCGGGGATCGCTGACAGCATCAGCCACAGGGTAGCGTCCACTGGTTTGCGCAGTATCCACAGCAGGCTTGGCGGGAACTGCTGTTCAGTGGCCGACAGCAGCATCCACCGCCAGAACGGGCCGTCGGACAGCTGCCAGACCACCAGCGCCTGAATCGCCATGGCCACCACGAACGCTGCGCAGATCAGCAGCGACGCCAGGCCGAGCGGCCGCACGAAATCCTCCGGGTTGAGCGGCATGGCAGGGCGGTGCCGGGGCGGTTGAAGCGACATCCGATGTCCTTGGCTGCAGTGGCGTCTTCAGCGGGTCGCCACCCGGGTGGCAACGGCCGGCAGGATATGGTGTTCGCTCAAGGGTGCCAAGCGCAGGCCATGGGGCGGGCGCAGCGGCACCCACGCCAGCTCGGCGATTTCCGCGCGTGCCTGCGGCGTGCCCTGTACCTGCACCCACCAGGCCTCGGCCTGTACGCGATGACCAGGCTCGTTCACCGCCCAGTCCTGGAAATGGCCCAGCGCCACGGCAGGGTCGGCGAGCAGGCGCACGCCCAGCTCTTCGTCCAGTTCGCGGGCGAGCGTCTGCAGTGGCGTTTCGCCCGGTTCGGGCTTGCCTCCGGGCTGGATGAAGCGGTCGGCGCCGTGCTTGCGTACCACCAGCGCCCGGCCGTGGTCGTCGACGATGACCGCGGCCACGATGTGGATCGTGGCCGCGGCACTGCTCACTTCAGGTTCTGCTCGAACAGCTTGAGGATGCGCTTGTACTGGTCCAGCCAGGAGTCGGCGCGGACGTAGCCGTGGCGTTCCAGCGGGTACGGGGCGATCGACCAGTTGTCCTTGTGCAGCTCGATCAGGCGCTGGGTCAGGTTCACCGAGTCCTGGAAGAACACGTTGTCATCCATCATGCCGTGCGCGATCAGCAGGTTGTCCTGCAGGTTCTGCGCGTACTCGATCGGCGAGGACACCCGGTACGCCTCCGGATCGATGTCCGGCGTGTTGAGGATGTTGCTGGTATAGGCGTGGTTGTAGTTGTGCCAGTCCACCACCGGGCGCAGCGCGGCACCGGCCTTGAAGGTGCCCGGTGCGCGGAACAGCGCCATGAAGGTCATGAAGCCGCCGTAGGAGCCACCGTAGATGCCGGCGTGGTCACGGTCGCCCTGCTGGGTGTCCACCAGCCAGTCCAGGCCGTCCTTGTAGTCTTCCAGTTCCGGGTGGCCCATGTTGCGGTAGACGGCCGTGCGCCAGTCGCGGCCGTAGCCCTCGCTGCCGCGGTAGTCCATGTCCAGCACGATGTAGCCCTTCTGCACCAGCAGGTTGTGGAACATCTGCTCGCGGAAGTAGGCCGGGTAGCGCTGGTGCACGTTCTGCAGGTAGCCGGCACCGTGCACGAACATCACGATCGGGTACTTCCTGCCCGGCTCCTTGTGCTCGGGTTCGTAGTACTTGGCCCAGACCACGCCGGCGCCATGCCTGGACGGCACCGCCACCAGCTTCGGCTGGATCCACTGGCGCGCCTTGAAGTCGGCGCTGCGGGTATCGGTCAGCACGCGGGCCTGGCCGCCCGCGCTGGGCAGCACCGCCAGCTGCGGTGGCAGGTAGGCACCGGAGTAGCGCACCAGCAGCTGCTGGCCATCCGGCGACAGCGAGAAGTCTTCCACGCCGTTGAGGCTGGTCAGCTCGCGGACCTGACGGCTGCCGGTGTCGACCGCGCAGACTTCGTAATCGTGCGGGGCCTGCTGGTTGCACAGGAAGTAGAAGCCCTTGCCGTCGGCCGACAGCACGGGCGCGGAGGTCTCCCACTTGCCGCTGGTCAGCGCCTGCGGCCGGGCAGTGCCGGCCTGGGTGTACAGGTGCGAGAAGCCCGATTCCTCGGACAGCAGCCACAGCGTGCGGCCATCGGCCATCCAGCCGAAATCGTTGAAGCCCCAGTTGATCCACGCGTTGTCGGTCAGCCGGTGGCGGTTCTGCACGCGGCCGTCGCTGCCGATGCTGACGATCCAGCGGTCCTTGTTGTCGTTGGCGCGCAGCATCACCGCCGCCTGCTGGCCATCGGCGCTCCAGCGCATGCCGCCGCCCATGAAGTCGCTCATCACCTGCACGCTGCGTTCGCCCTTCAGCGCCTCCTTGCCGGCCTTGCGGCGCAGGTCGGCCAGCGGGTCGGTGGCGATGCCCGGCAGGCCGGACAGCGACAGCTTCTGCGCCTTGCCGCTGCGCACGTCCACGTACCACAGGGTGTGCGGCTCGTTGCCATTGCGACCGACGCGGGTGCGGGTGTCCTCGGTTTCCTCGTAACCGGATTCGGTCACGTACAGCGGCATCTTGCTGGTGCGGCCCTCGTCGAAGTCCTTCGGCGTGGTCACCACGATCAGGTGGCCCAGGTCCGGCGACAGCACGCTGTCGGCGATCTCCACGTCGGCGCCCAGGTATACCGGGCCCGGCGCGCGGGTCGGGTCGGCCTGGCGCCAGCGCTGGTCCTGGTCCTTCAATGCCTCGCGCTGCTCGCGGTCGCGACGCAGGGTTTCCAGGGTACGCAGCTGCTGGTCGCGCAGCAGGTCGTCCTTGGGCGCGCTGTTGGGGTCCTTGTCGGCCTTCAGGCTGGCAACCTGCTGCACGCCGCCGGCAGCGGTCCAGTGGAACCAGTTCTGGCCCACCCGCCAGATCACGCCGTTGTCGGCAGCGAAGTTCACCCCGCTGGCGCGCTCGTTGCTGCGCGTGAGCTGGGTCAGCGCGCCGCTGCGCAGGTCGCGCACGAACACGTCGCCGTTGCGGACGAAGGCGCTGCGGGTGCGGGTGCGGTCGTAGACCGGATCGGCCACGTCCAGGGTGCCGCGCTGGTCGTCTGCCACCTGGGCCGCAACACCACCGGCCACGGGCTGGCGGAAGGTGTCGCGCACCGGGCTGCCGTTGCGCTTGAGCTGGTACTCGACCTGCTGGCTGTTCCACGACCACCAGGCCTTCTCGACCGGCGGACCGATCCAGTCCGGATCCGCCATGGCCTGTTCGATGGTGATCGGCGTCGGCGCGGCATGGGCGGCCGGTGCGGCCAGCACGGCCGACAGCAGGAGGGACAGGGGCAGCACTCGGGACATGGGCGGACGGCACCAGAAAAGGAAACCGGGCAAGGGTAGCAGCCGTTCGCGCCGCAGGAGGGGGCCACAGGTCATGGCAGCGGGATCGGCAAAGCGGTGCAACCGGTGCCCCCCATCGCGCATCCATTCTCCTGAACCCGCATCATTCACCGCACAGGAGCACGACCATGCAGGAACTCATCCCGATCACCCTCTTCATCTGCATCGCCTACGCCATCCACGCCATCGCCGATGCGCGCGCGCGCAGCAAGCTGGTCGCACCGCACGTGCCCGAGGAGGTGATCCGCTCCCTGGCCGTGCTGGAGGAAGAGCGCCGCCGCCAGGGCGCGCTGCGCTGGGGCATCAGCCTGGTGTGCCTGGCCCTGGCCATGGGCCTGCTGGAAGTCCTGGGCGCTCGCGACCTCACCTTTGGCGCCGCCGCCGCCCTGGTGGGCAGTGCCGGCCTGGGCCAGCTGCTGGCCTGGCACTTCACCCGCCCCGCCGTGCGCAAGAGCTGAGCGCCGGCATGCCACACGCCCCGGGGGAGCGGTGCGCATGAGCCTGCTGGGCGAAGCCCTGTCCGCCCTGCGCGGCCGCCGCCGGCAGGACGCCGCGGCGGCCGCGGTCATCGAAGATGATGCGGCGCTGGTGCGGGCCATCATCGATGGCTCGCAACCGGCGTTCGCGCAGCTGGTGCAGGCCCATCAGCGCACGTGCGCGCATGTGATCGGGCGCATGGTGGGTGACCGCGATCAGGTCGCTGACCTGCTGCAGGAGACCTTCCTGGCGGTGTTCCGGCAACTGCACCGGTTCCGCTTCGAATCCTCGCTGCGGACCTGGATCTCACGGGTGGCCTACACCACCGCATTGCAGCACCTGCGTCGCCGGCGCCTGGAAGCGCAGTGGATGGTGGCGGTGGAGGTACCGGAGGATCTGGGCATCGGTGACGAGGGACCGGGCCCGGCCGAACTCAGCCAAGCGCTGCAGGCCGGCCGCCAGCTGGGTGCGGCGCTGGAGCGGTTGAGCCCGCCGCAGCGCCTGATCGTCGGCCTGCATTACCTGGAGGATTTCGACCTGGCAGAGATCGAGCAGGTGACCGGTCTTGCGCGCGGTACCATCAAGAGCCACCTGCACCGCGCGCGTCTGCTCCTGAAGCAGGAACTGACGCGGCATGCCACCGCCGGAGAACTGCTGTGAACCCACCGACCGATCCCCGCGATGCCGACGAGCGCGCGCTGGCGCAGGCGTTGCGTGAACAGGCGCGGCAGGAACAGACCCCGGACGTGAGTGAGGCGTTGCAGACGCGTATTGCCACTGAGTCGCGCGACAGTGGCGTGGGCTATGTGGTGGTGCAGGTGCTGCTGGTGGGTGCGCTGCTGGCGGCCGGTGCCTGGTACTTCTGGCCTTGAGGCTCTCGCCGGGCATGGCCCGGCGCTACCTGGGGATCAATGGGTAGCGCCGGGCCATGCCCGGCGGATCGGCGCCGGCAGGTCATGGGGCGCGGCCATGCCCGGCGGCTTCCCCTGCGACAGAGTGAAGCAGCGCGTCACCCGGTCGCATCCCGGCGTAACGAAATATTCCTAAAGTGGTCCGGTATCCCACCGGTCGCAGGCAGGAGGCGTCCCTTGGACGCGTTGTTGTTGTCCCGGATCCAGTTCGGATTCGTCATCAGTTTCCATGTGCTGTTCCCGGCCTTCACCATTGGCACGGCCAGCTGGCTGGCCTTCGTCGAATGGCGCTGGCTGCGTACCCGTCTCCCGGTCTGGCGGGAGCTGTACTTCTTCTGGCAGAAGATCTTCGCCGTATCGTTCGGCATGGGCGTGGTCAGCGGCATCGTCATGGCCTTCCAGTTCGGCACCCACTGGCCGCGCCTGAGCGAGGTGGCCGGTACCGTCATCGGCCCGCTGCTGACCTACGAGGTGCTGACCGCGTTCTTCCTGGAAGCCAGCTTCCTGGGCGTGATGATGTTCGGCTGGGGCCGGGTTTCGCCGCGCCTGCATTTCCTGTCCACCTGCATGGTGGCGCTGGGCACGCTGTTCTCCACGTTCTGGATCCTGTCGTCCAACAGCTGGCTGCACACCCCGGCCGGCTACGAGATGGTCAATGGCATCGTGCATCCGGTGGACTGGTGGCAGGTGGTGTTCAACCCGTCGTTCCCGTACCGGCTGGCGCACATGGCGCTGGGCTCGTTCATCACCACCTGCTTCGTGATCGGCGGCGTGGGTGCGTGGTACCTGCGCAGGGGAACGCACGTGGAGGCGGGCCGACGCATGCTGATCGCGGCCGTGGCGTTTGCCGCGCTGACCGTGCCGGTGCAGATCTTCGTCGGCGACATGCATGGCCTGAACACCCTCAAGCACCAGCCGATGAAGATCGCGGCGGTGGAAGCGCACTGGCATGAATCCGGCGAAGGCGAGGGCGTGCCGCTGGTGGTATTCGCGCTGCCCAACGAAAAGGAAGAGCGCAACGACTTCGAAGTCGCCATTCCGAAGCTGGGCAGCGTGATCCTGACCCATTCGCTGGACGGCACCTTCGATCCGCTGACTTCGGTACCGGCCAGCGAACGGCCACCGGTGACGCCGGTGTTCTTCGCTTTCCGCATCATGGTTGGACTGGGCACGCTGATGCTGCTGCTGGCATGGGTGTCAGCGTTCCAGCTGTGGCGGAGGAAGCTGCTGGATTCGCCGTGGCTGCTGCGCGGCTGGAACTGGATGTTGCCGAGCGGCTTCATCGCGCTGCTCTCCGGCTGGTTCGTCACCGAGATGGGGCGGCAGCCGTGGGTGGTCTACGGCGTGCTGCGTACTGCCGATGCGGTCGGCCCGCAGAGCGCATGGATGACCGCGCTGTCGCTGGGGGTCTACGTCGTCGGCTACGCCTTCGTCTTCGGCTGGGGCATCTGGTACCTGGTGAAGATCCTGCGCCATGGACCGCAGCCCCACGACCAGGGGCCCTCGCTGGACCACGGCAGCCACACCCCGGCACGGCCGCTGTCCGCCGCCGACGAACCGCTGGAGGAGCGCTGACATGGACCTGGTGACCTGGCTGCCGGTGGCGTGGTTCGCGGTGATCGGCTTCGGCGTACTGATGTACGTGGTGCTGGACGGGTTCGTGCTGGGCATCGGCATCCTTGCGCCGTTCGCCGAGGACGAGGAGCAGCTCGACCTGATGATGAACACGGCTGCGCCCATCTGGGACGGCAACGAGACGTGGCTGGTGCTGGGCGGCGCCGGCCTGCTGGCGGCGTTCCCCAAGGCCTATGCAGTGCTGTTGTCGGCGCTGTATCTGCCGGTGCTGCTGCTGGTGGTGGCACTGGTGTTCCGCGGCGTGGCCTTCGAATTCCGCTTCAAGGCGCATCGCTCGCGGAGGCTGTGGAGCGTGGCGTTCGCGCTCGGCTCGCTGCTGGCCACGTTCGCCCAGGGCGTGATCCTGGGCGCGCTGGTGCAGGGGCTGCCCCTGGTGGACGGGGTCTACCACGGCGGTGCGTTTGCCTGGTTCAGCCCGTTTGCGATGCTCACCGGCGCGGCGCTGGTCGCCGGTTACGCATTGCTGGGCAGCACCTGGCTGATCCTGAAGACGGAAGGGCGCGTGCAGGCGCTGGCGCGGCAGCTGACACGGCCGCTGGTGGTGGCGGTGATCGCAGCGATGGGCCTGGTCAGCAGCTGGCTGCCGTTCCTGGACTCGCGGTTGATGGCGCGCTGGTTCAGTGACGGCAACTTCTGGTGGCTGTCACCGGTGCCGTTGCTGACCCTGGCGGTGGCCGCTGCGTTGTGGCGCAGCGCCACGCATCCATGCCGCGACCTGCCGCCGTTCCTGCTCAGCCTGGCGCTGTTCATTCTCGGCTTCCTGGGCCTGGTGCTGGGCATGTGGCCGTACCTGCTGCCGCCCTCGATGACGTTGTGGCAGGCAGCCGCACCGGCGTCCTCGCTCGGCTTCACCCTGGTCGGGCTGGTCATTCTGCTGCCGGTCATCCTCGGCTATACGGCGTGGTCGTACCGGGTATTCCGCGGCAAAGTGCAGGCCGGAGCCGGTTACCACTGAGCAATGGCGTGCGGGGCCACAGGTGCCGGCCCCGTGTTGTGCAATGTGAAACCTGCACACCCTGCGCAGGACGTGCTAGCGTGCGCTCCTTTCCGGCCGCCAGGGGGGCAGCCGGCGACGTCCTGGACGGACGCACGGCTGCAGGGACGGGGGGCCGCCGCGCGTCGCCATAATGGCTCGTGCCATCGTTCTCCTGATGAAGCACCATCGCTAGATGATCGAATTCTCCATCGTCGACTGGGCTGCCTGGGCACCTGGCCTGAGCGAGCGCAGCCAGTGGCTGAGCTGGGCTGACGCACCCTTCCTGCCACAGGGCGAGGGCACGCCGGCGCTGTCCGAGGTGCCCGCGATGCAGCGCCGCCGCATCGAGCGGCTGGGGCGGATGGCGATCCAGACGGCCTGCTGGTGCGAGGATGGCCAAGGGGCCGACAGCCAGGTACCGCTGGTGTTTGCCAGCCGCCATGGTGATGTAGCGCGCTCGATGGACCTGCTCGGGGCGCTGGTGAACGAGCAGCCCCTGTCGCCCACCGGATTCGGCCTGTCGGTCCATAACGCGATCGCTGCGCTGTACTCGATCGCTCGTGGCCATCGCGGCAACTATCTGGCGCTGGCTGCCGGCCAGGCGACGGTGGAGGCCGCCTGCCTGGAGGCCGCCGGTCTGCTGGCCGATGGCGCCCGCGAAGTGCGGGTGGTGGTCTACGAGTCGCCGTTGCCCGAAGTTTACGCGACGTTCGCCGACGAACCCGATCCGTTCTTCGCTTGGTGCTGGCGTGTGGTGGCGCCGACACAGGCGCTGCCGACGCTGTCGCTGCAGTGGGATGACGCGCCGGCCCCGGTTACCGCCGCGCCCGGCCTGTTGCCGCACGCGTTGGACCTGCACCGCTTCCTGCTCGCGGGCGCGCCGGCGCTGGAACACGTTGCCAATGGCCAGCGCTGGCGCTGGAGCCGCCGTGGCTGAGGCGCTGCGCCGCCTCGATCTTGCCTGGCGGGTGGTGGGCACCGGCCTGAGTTTTGCTGCGTTCGGCATCGGGGGCCTGCTGCTGGGCGCCGTGGTGATGCCGGTCCTGCTGCTGATGCGTGATCCGGTGGCCCGCCGCCGTCGCGCCCGCCGCGTAGTGCAGGTGGCGTTCGCCAGCCACCTGCGGCTGATGCGCGGGCTCGGGGTGATGACCTATGAGATCGAAGGGCGCGAGCGCCTGCAGCGCGACGGCCTGCTGGTCCTGGCCAACCACCCCACCCTGATCGACGTGGTCTGCCTGGTCTCGCTGCTGCCCAATGCCGACTGCGTGGTCAAACGGGCGGTGGCCCGCAACCCGTTCATGCGGGGCCCGGTCCGGGCCGCCGGCTACATTTCCAATGACGACGGGGCCGGCCTGGTCGATGACTGCGTGGCCGCGGTACGGGCCGGCGGCAGCCTGGTCATCTTCCCGGAAGGGACCCGCAGCGTGCCCGGCCAGTCGCCGAGGCTTCAGCGTGGGGCCGCCAATATCGCCGTCCGCGGCCGGCTGGACATCACGCCGGTGCGGATCACCTGTACCCCGCCAACCCTGAGCAAAGGGCAGAAATGGTATCGTGTGCCCTCACGTCGCTTTCACGTTCGGCTGCAGATCGGCGAAGATATCCCGATCGCGCCATTCCTGGCCGAAGACGACGCGCCAAGGGGGGATGCCTTGGCAGCACGCCGCGTCACCGAGCACCTTTCTCGTTATTTCGACCTGTCTGGAGATTCGACCCGTGCAAGCACTTGAGCACGAGATCAAGGAATTGATCATTTCCTCGCTTTCACTGGAGGACATCACGCCGGAGGACATCGATCCGACTGCGCCGCTGTTCGTCGAGGGCCTGGGCCTGGATTCGATCGACGCTCTGGAACTGGGCCTGGCGCTGCAGAAGAAGTACGGTGTGAGCCTGTCGTCCGACTCGGAAGAGACCCGGCGCCATTTCTCCAGCGTGCGCGCGCTCGGCGAGTTCGTCGCCGCCCGCCAGTCGTAACGGCGCCAGGAGCTGCCATGACCAAGAATGAACTGTTCGAACGCATCGTCAACATCCTGACCGACAGCTTCGAGATCGAACCGGCCCGGATCACCCCCGAGGCACGTCTCTATGACGACCTGGACATCGACAGCATCGATGCGGTCGACCTGATCGTGCAGCTCAAGCCGCTGCTCGGCCGCAACCTGCAGCCGGAAGCGTTCAAGGCCGTGCGCACCGTGCAGGACATCGTGGATGTCGTGCACCGGCTGCTGCCGGACCAGGCAGCAGCCTGACCGCAGCGCGGGCGGCTCCGCCTTGGCACGCGCGCGTACGGTCGTGGTGGCGGCGATTTCGCTGGCCTACCCGCTGCTCGTCTACCTGGCGATGGGCCGCTTCGAGCCGCGCTGGCTGGCACTGCTGCTGTTCACCCTGGCATTGCTGCGTGCCCTGAGCACGCGCCAGCCGCTGTGGTGGGCTGCTGCAGCCGGTACCGGACTGCTGGCGGTGCTGGCCACCGTGCTCAACCAGGCGCTGCCGCTGAAGCTGTACCCGGCGCTGGTGAACGTGGTGATGCTGTGCGTGTTCGCCATCAGCCTGCGGTTCGGGCCGCCGCTGGTGGAGCGCCTGGCGCGGCTGCAGGAGCCGGACCTGCCACCGTTCGCGGTGGCCTATACCCGCCGCGTCACCCAGGTGTGGTGCGGCTTCTTCGTTCTCAACGGCAGTCTGGCCCTGCTCACCGCGCTGTACGCATCGGATCGGGTCTGGATGCTCTACAACGGATTGTTGGCGTACGTGATGATGGGCGTATTGTTCGCAGGCGAATGGCTGGTGCGGCGACGGGTGAAGGCGGCGCACGCCCATGGCTGAGTGGATTGCCCTGGACCGGCTGCTGCGGGATGCGCGGCCGCAGCGTGCTGTCGGCATCCGCGATGGCGAAGTGGTCGACCATCAGCAATTCCGCCAGCGCGTAGTGGCCTGGCGTACGGCGTTTGCCGCCACTGACGGCCGTGACTGGGCGCTGTACTTCGATGATGCCGTGTCGTTCGCCGAGGCGCTGTTCGGTGCCTGGCACGCCGGCAAGCGGGTGTTCCTGGCCGCCGACAACCTGCCCGCCACGCTGCAGGCCCTGCAGCCGCAGGTGAGCGGTTTTGCCGGTGACGTTTCCCGTGATTACCGGCCACTGATGATGGCGGCCGCCGGTGCGCAGGTCGAGCTGGATGCGTTGGACGAGCATGCCTGCGAGCTGTGCGTGTTCACGTCGGGCAGCACCGGCGAACCCACTGCGATCGACAAGCGCCTGGACCAGCTGGCGCGCGAGGTCGATGCGTTGCAGGCCGCGTTCGGCGCACAGCTGGAAGGCGCGCAGGTGCATGGCACGGTGTCGCACCAGCACATCTACGGCCTGCTGTTCCGCGTGCTGTGGCCGCTGGCCGCCGGTCGCCTGATCCATCCGCGGCGGTTCTTCCATGAGGATCTGGTCGCTGCGCTGGCGGGCACGCAGACGGTGCTGGTGGCGACCCCGGCGCACCTCAAGCGCCTGCCTGCGCAGCTGGATTGGGCCAGCCTGCAGGGCCACCTGCGCGCTGTGTTCTCCTCTGGCGGCCCGCTGCCGGAAGAGGCAGCGCGGCAGGTGCGGCAATGGATGGCAGTCGCACCGACCGAGGTCTACGGCAGCAGCGAGACCGGCGGCATCGCCTGGCGTCGCTGGGATACCGATCTTCCGCCCTGGCAGCCGCTTCCGGGGGTGCAGTGGAGAATCGAGGGAGGCTGCCTGGCGGTGGCTTCACCCCATCTGCAGAGCCGCGACTGGTGGTGCACGCAGGATCGGGTGGAAGCGCTGGCCGAGGGTTGCTTCCGCCTGCTCGGCCGCGCCGACCGCATCGTCAAGATCGAAGAGCGCCGCGTTTCGCTCGATGCGCTGGAACGTGCGTTGCGCGACGACGCGGACGTCGATGACGTGCGCGTGCTGGTGCTGCCCGGCCAGCGCGAGCAGCTGGCGGCCGTGGTGGTGCCGGCCGATGCGGCACTGCTTGATGCCGATGATGCCGCGCGCCGCGCGCTGGGCCAGCGGCTGGCCGCGCGCCTGGCACAGAGCCATGACGCCGTGACCCGTCCGCGCCGCTGGCGGCTGGTACCCACGCTGCCGGTGAATGCGCAGGGCAAGGTGACCCAGGCCGCGCTGGTGGCCCTGTTCCAGCCGTCGATGCCGGTGCCGGTATGGGATCGGCGCGAGGCGGCCAGCGCTACCCTGCGCATGACCCTGGACCCGGCGCTGCGCCCGTTCCAGGGACATTTCCCGCAGGCCGCGATCCTGCCCGGCGTGGCCCAGGTGGACTGGGCGGTGCGCTTTGCCCGGCAGGCCTTTGCGATGCCGGAGGGGTTCGTGCGCATGGATGCGGTGAAGTTCCAGCATGTGGCGCGTCCGGGCGACGAGCTGACGCTGCATCTGGACTGGGATACCGCACGCAACGTGCTGGTCTTCCGCTATGCCTCCGTGCATGGCGTACACGCCAGTGGCAGGATGGTCTTCGCCGATGCGCAGTGATCCGGCCGATGCCGGTGCCGCGTTCGCGCCACTGGTGGTGATTCCCGTCTACGACCACGAACATGCTGTCGCCGCGGTGGTCGATGGCGTGCAGCGCGCTGGCCTGCCCTGCCTGCTTGTGGACGATGGCTCGCATGCATCATGTGCTTCGGTGCTGCAGGCGCTGGCGCAGCGTGAAGGGGTCGATCTGCTGCGTCTGCCGGTCAACCAGGGCAAGGGTGGGGCGATGCTGGCGGGCTTCGCCGAGGCCGCAAGGCGGGGCTGCAGCCACGTGCTGCAGATCGATGCCGACGGCCAGCATGACACCGGCGACCTGCCGCGCTTCATCGCGGCCGCGCGTGCGCGGCAGGACGCGGTGATCTGCGGCATTCCCGCCTACGATGCCAGTGTGCCCAAGGCCCGCCTGTACGGTCGCTACGCAACGCATGTCTGGGTCTGGATCAACACGCTGTCGCTGCATCTGCGCGACACCATGTGCGGTTTCCGTGTCTATCCACTGCCTCCGGTGCTGCGCCTGATGGGCGAAGAGACCATCGGCCGGCGCATGGATTTCGATACCGAAGTGATGGTGCGGCTGTACTGGCGGCAGGTGCCGGTGGAACATCTGGCGACGCGGGTGACCTATCCGGCAGACGGTGTCTCGCATTTCGATGTGTGGCGCGACAACGTACGCATCAGCCGCATGCATGCGCGCCTGTTCTTCGGCATGCTCCGGCGCGCACCGCGCCTGCTCTGGCGCCGCCTGCAGGGGCAGGGCTGAGATGGCCGCCCCCCAAGGTGCGCCGCACTGGGCCGACATCGGTGAATCCACATCGGTGGCCGGCGTGTTGTTCCTGTGCTGGGTGCATCGGTGGTTCGGGCGCTGGCCGTTCCGCCTGTGCGTGTGGCCGGTGGTGCTCTGCCACTGGCTGGGCAACCGCGTGGCCCGGCAGGCATCACTGCAGTATCTACAGCGCTTGCAGGCACACAGTGGCGCGCTGGGCCGCGAGCCGACGCGGCGCGACAGCCTGCGCCATTTCTTCGCGTTCGCCGACACCCTGCTGGACAAGATCCTCGGCCTGGGCGGACGCTATCCGCCCGAGCGCATCCAGCTGCGGCGCGATCTGGTGCTGGACAGGATCGCACGCCGCGAAGGCGGGCTGATCCTGACCGCCCACATCGGCTGCCTGGAGTTGTGCCAGGTGCTGGCCGAACAGGTGCCGGGGTTCCGCATCACCGTGCTGGTGCACACCGCGCACGCGCAGCGCTTCAATCGCCTGCTGCAGCGGTTGGACCCGCTGGCAACGGTGGAACTGGTGCAGGTCACCGCGATGGGGCCGGCCACGGCGATGATGCTGTCCGAGCGCGTGGCTGCCGGTGGCTTCGTGGCCATCGTCGGCGACCGCACGCCAGTGCAGGGTGGACGCAGCGTCACCGCGGATTTTCTCGGCCACCGTGCCCCGTTCCCCATCGGTGCCTACGTGCTGGCGGCGGCACTGGGCTGCCCGGTGTACACCATGGCCTGCCTGCATGAAGGCCAGGGGTACCGGGTCGCCTTCGAGCAGTTCGCCGATCGCATCGTGCTGCCGCGTGGCTCGCGGGACGCGGCACTGGCAGGGCAGGCGCAGCGTTTCGCGCAGTGGCTCGAACTGCAGGTCATCCAGTCCCCGCTGGACTGGTTCAATTTCTTCCCCTTCTGGGATCAGGCTCCGCATGACGACTGACGCCGTACCCGTGTGCCGCTTTGGCGACGCACCGTTGACCATCGAAGACGTGGTGGCGCTGGCCCATCGCCAGTGCGAGGCCGCACTGAGCGAGGCCCCGGCCTTCCGTGCCCACATCCAGCGCGGTGCCGATTTTCTCGACCGCCTGCTGCGCGAGGACGGGGTGATCTACGGCGTGACGACCGGCTACGGCGATTCGTGCACGGTGAACATCCCGCCGGCGCTGGTGGCCGAGTTGCCGCACCACCTGTACACCTACCATGGCTGCGGACTGGGCCGTTACCTGGACCCGGCCGAGACCCGCGCGGTGCTGGCTGCCCGTCTGGCGTCGCTGGTGCGTGGCATGTCCGGTGTCAGCGTAGCCCTGCTGGAAGGCCTGGCCACACTGTTGCGGCATGACGTGCTGCCGATGATCCCGGCGGAGGGATCGGTCGGCGCCAGCGGTGACCTGACGCCGCTGTCATACGTGGCGGCGGTGCTGTGCGGCGAGCGCGAGGTCCTGCACGATGGCCGCGTGCAACCGGCTGCCGGAGTACTGGCGAGCATCGGCATGGTCCCGCTGAAGCTGCGGCCGAAGGAAGGCCTTGCGATCATGAACGGCACTGCGGTGATGACCGGCCTGGCCTGCCTGGCCTGGCAGCGTGCCGACTACCTGGCGCGCCTGGCCACCCGCCTGACCGCATTCAACGTGCTGGCCAGCGACGGCAACGCGCACCATTTCGACGAGACCCTGTTCGCGGCCAAGCCGCATCCGGGCCAGGCCCGCATCGCCGCACGGCTGCGCCGCGACCTGCACAGCGAACGGCCGCCGCGCAACGAACAGCGCCTGCAGGATCGTTACTCGCTGCGGTGCGCCCCGCACGTGATCGGCGTGCTGGAAGACAGCCTGCCCTTCCTGCGGCAGCTGATCGAAACCGAGCTGAACAGCGCCAACGACAACCCGCTGATCGATGCCGACGGCGAGCGCATCCTGCACGGCGGCCACTTCTACGGCGGCCATATCGCACTGGCAATGGACACGCTGAAGAACACCGTGGCCAACCTTGCCGACCTGCTCGACCGGCAGCTGGCGCTGGTGGTGGATGCGCGATACAACCACGGCCTGCCCGCCAATCTGTCGGCGGCTACCGGCCCGCGGGCAGCAATCAACCACGGGCTGAAGGCACTGCAGATCAGCGTCTCGGCGTGGACCGCCGAAGCGTTGAAGCAGACCCTTCCGGCCAGTGTGTTCTCGCGCTCGACCGAATGCCACAACCAGGACAAGGTCAGCATGGGCACCATCGCCGCGCGCGACTGCCTGCGTGTGATCGAACTGACTGAACAGGTGGTGGCGGCGATGCTGATCGCCGCCCGCCAGGGCCTGGCACTGCGCGAGCGGGTTGGCCTGAACGCGCAGCTGCATGGCAGTCTGGCCGACATGTATGTGGACCTGGGGCAGCGCATCGCGCTGGTCGAGGAAGACCGCGCGCTGGATCGCGAACTGCGGGAACTGCTGGTGGAGATCCGCGCGCAACGTTGGGAACTGTATTCCGGTGAATGACCTGGTCTGTGAAATCGAGCTGCGCCCCGCCTTCCACGACTGCGATCCGATGAACGTGGTCTGGCATGGCAACTACTTCAAGTATCTGGAGATTGCCCGGTGTGCGCTGCTGCAGCGCCACGACTACGACTACCCGCAGATGCTCGCATCGGGCTACCTGTGGCCGGTGGTCGATGCGCGCGTGAAATACGTGCGACCGCTGCTGTTCAACCAGCGGCTGCTGGTGCGTGCACGCATCGTCGAATGGGAGAACCGGCTGAAGATCGACTACGAGATCCTGGATGCGGAGAGCGGCCAGGTGGCCACCCGGGCCATGACCATCCAGGTCGCGGTGGATGCCGCCAGCAAGGAGATGCTGTACCAATGCCCGCCGGTACTGTGGGAACGTCTGGGAGTGCCCGCGCCATGAACATGCTCGCCCGTCTTCCAGGCGTGCTGCTGTGCGCGCTGTTGCTGGTGGCCGCACCGCGTGTACAGGCGGCCGATCCTGCCGTCGACGCGATCACCCAGGCGGTGGCGCGTCCGGAGGTGCTGCGTGGCCAGTTCAGCCAGGAAAAGCAGGTCAGTGGCTTCAGGAATCCGCTGCGCTCGCACGGCCGGTTCGTGGTCGCGCGCCAGCACGGTGTGATCTGGACCACGCTCACGCCGTTCCCCTCCGAGGTGGTGGTCACCGCCGACCGCATCCTCAGCCGCCAGCGCGATGGCAGCACCCGCGTTGAACTCGATGCACGGCAGCAGCCGGCGATGCGCTCGGTGAATGCGATCATGTTCGCGCTGATGAGTGGCGACGTGCAGGCACTCTCCGGCCAGTTCAACGTGGCGGCCAGCCGTGAAGGGCAGGGCTGGCGCCTGCGTTTGACACCGAAGTCGGCGATGCTGGCCAAGGCCTTCGAGTCGCTGACGCTGCAGGGTGACCGCTATGTGCGCCAGGTCGAGATCGTCGAGGCGAACAAGGACCGCACGCAGATCCAGTTCAGCGCGTTGAGTGAAGCCCCCGCCACGCTGAACCCCGACGAGGCGCGCCGCTTTGAGTGACGCCGTGGCGTTGAACGCACCGGACCGGTTGCGGCGTTGGTGGCATTGGCTGGGCATCGCCTGGCTGGTGTTGCTGCTGGTACTGGGCGTGCAGCAGTGGCGCCTGTGGAGCCAGGAACCGCGGATCGATACCGACATCCTCGCGCTGTTGCCGCAGGATGCACATGACCGCCTGTTGAGCGATGTCACCCGGCGCATCGCCGATGGCAGTTCGCGGCAGGTGGTGGTGCTGCTCGGCAGCCAGGATGGCGCCGCCGCCAAGCGGGCGCAGGCCGCGTTCGCTGCGGCCATGGCTGGAGATGCCGAGAGCGCTTTGCTGGTGCCCAGTGGGTCCATTGAAGGCTGGTTCGACGAGGCGCGTGCGTTCTACGCGCCGTATCGCGACCGCCTGCTGACCCCGGCCCAGCGTGACCAGCTGCAGAGCACGGAAACCGGTGCGCTGGCCGAACAGGCACTCGCCGCGCTGTACGGGCCGATGGGTGCGCCGCGGCTCACCGAATGGCGGCAGGATCCGCTGTCATTGTGGCCGCAGTGGTGGCAACAGCAGGCGCAGGGTTCGGGCTTGCGGCTGGGTGATGATGGCCTGCTTGAAGCCGAGGGCAAGCATTGGGCGGCGCTGCAGTTCGATACGCCGGGTTCGGCGTTCCAGCTCGATGGCGAGCGCCATCTTGATGGCCTGCTGGAGCGGGCCGGGAAGGCGGCCAGGGCCGCAGCGCCCGAGCTGGAAATCCTGCATGCCGGCGTGCCGCTGCACGCCGAAGCCGCTGCGGTGCAGGCCAACCGCGAGATCAACACGATCGGTTGGGGCTCACTGGCCGCGGTACTGCTGCTGGTGTGGCTGGCGTTCCGTTCGCTGCGGCCGATCCTGCTGGTGGCCGCGTCGCTGCTGATCGGTTGCGGCGTGGCGCTGGCGGTGACCGTGCTGGTGTTCGGCAAAGTGCACGTGCTGACCCTGGTGTTCGGTGCATCGCTGGTGGGTGTAGCGGAGGACTACGGCATCCACTGGTTTGCGTCGCGCCAGGCCGAACCGGCCGACCGTCGCTGGAAGCTGCTGCGGCATCTGCTGCCCGGCCTGTGGCTGGCGCTGTTGACCAGTGCGCTGGCCTACCTCGCGTTGGGCCTGGCCCCGTTCCCGGGCCTTCGCCAGATGGCGCTGTTCTCGGTGGTGGGCCTGGCAGCAGCGTTCCTCACGGTGATCTTCTGGTTCCCGTGGCTCGACGGTGGCGAGATCCGCCAGACCCGCTTCTCGCACTGGCTGGGCAATACGCTGGAACGTTTCCCGCGCGTGCACGGCCGGCGCCCGGTGGCGATCTTCGTGGTGGCCGCGCTGGCGCTGTCCGCGGTGGGCATCGCGCGCCTGCAGAGCAACGACGACCTGCGCAGCCTGCAGTCGTCTCCACCGGCGCTGATGGCCCAGCAGATCCGCCTGAGCCAGCTGCTGGGCATGCCCAGCCCGGCACAGTTCTACCTGGTGCAGGGCAGCGATGCCGCCCAGCTGTTGCAGCGCGAAGAGGCGTTGACCGAACGCTTGCGTGTACTGGCCGATGACAAGCGCATTGGTGGCTACCGCGCGATCAGTGACTGGCTGCCATCACCGGCCCGGCAGCAGGCCGATGCTGCGCTGACCGCGAAGGTGGAGCCCGGCGTGCTGTCGGCTGTGTCCGAAGCCGTGGGCGAGCCGCTGCTGCGACCGCAGTTTGCCGCAGCGCCGCTCACCGCCGACGCCTTCCTGGCCTCGCCAGCCTCGCAGCCGTTCCGCCACCTGTGGGTGGGTAAGGTCGGTGGGCAGATGATCAGCGTGGTGATGGTCGATGACCTGTCGCGTGCCGATGCTCTGGCCACGCTGGAACGTGCCGCCGAAGGCCTGCCCGGCGTGCGCTGGGTAGACCGAACCTCCGATTTCTCCACGCTGCTGGGCCACTACCGCAAGCTGATGGGCGGGCTGCTGCTGGTCGGCATCGCATTGGTGTTCGGCGCGCTGTGGCTGCGCTATCGCCGCCAGGCCTGGCGCGTGTTCGCCCCGACCCTGATCGCCGGTGCGCTGACCCTGGGCCTGCTGGGCCTGTTCGGCCAGCCGCTGCAGCTGTTCAACGTGCTGGCGCTGATGCTGCTGCTGGGCATGGGCATCGACTATGGCATCTTCCTGATCGAGCATCGTGGCGACGCCAGTGCATGGCTGGCGGTGTGCGTGGGTGCGGCCAGTACCTGGCTGTCGTTCGGCCTGCTGGGCCTGTCGCAGACTCCGGCGCTGCGCGCGTTCGGCCTGACCCTGCTGTTCGGTATCGGGCTGGTCTGGCTGATCTCGCCGCTGTTCCGGCCGCCGCCGCATGATCTGCCGGCGGCCTGAGTCCGCCTTCGGCTCTTCTTCTCTCCCTCTATCGAGCAACAAGGACGCCCCGATGAGTACTGCTGTGGATGCTGTGGAACGCACCGAAATCCTGATCATCGGCGCCGGACCGGCCGGTTCCGTTGCTGCTGCGATGCTGCGCCGGCAGGGTCGCCAGGTGTTGATGATCGAACGCCAGCAGTTCCCGCGTTTCTCGATCGGTGAAAGCCTGCTGCCGCAGAGCATGGAGTACATCGAAGCGGCAGGCCTGTTGCAGGATGTGGTCGAAGCCGGCTTCCAGCACAAGAATGGCGCGGCCTTCGTGCATGGCCAGGCGCGTACCGCATTCGACTTCAGGAAGAAGTTCTCGCCCGGCTGGGGCACCACCTACCAGGTGCAGCGCGCCGACTTCGACAACGTGCTGGCGCGGGGCGCCGAGCGGATGGGTACCACGCTGCGTTTCGGCGACGAGGTGCTGTCGGTCGAGCCGGGCGAGCAGCCTGCCGTCAACGTGCGCCGTCCCGATGGCAGTGAGTACCGCATCGAGGCCGATTTCATCCTCGACGCCTCCGGCTTCGCGCGGTTGCTGCCACGCCTGCTGGATCTGGAGTCACCCTCCAACTTCCCGGTGCGTGGCGCGATCTTCTGCCACGTGCGTGACAACATTCCGGCCGAAGCGGACTTCGACCGCAACAAGATCCTCATCACGACCCACCCCGAGCACATCGACGTCTGGTACTGGACGATCCCGTTCTCCAACGGCTGCTGCTCGCTGGGCGTGGTGGCCGAGCCCTCGTTCTTTGATCGCTACGAAGGCGACGAGCTGCAGAAGCTGCAGGCCATCGTCGGCGAGGATCCGAACCTGACCCGCCTGCTGGCCAATGCCGAATGGGCGGTGCTGCCGGTACGCCGCATCACGGGCTATTCGGCCAATGTCCGTTCGCTGTGGGGCCCGGGCTATGCGCTGCTTGGCAACGCTGGCGAGTTCCTCGACCCGGTGTTCTCCTCGGGCGTGACCATTGCCTTCAAATCGGCGCAGCTGGCCAGTGAGTGCCTGGCGCGCCGTTATGCCGGGCAGGCTGTGGACTGGGAGGCCGAGTTCTCCGTTCCGCTGCGTGCCGGCGTGAAAACCTTCCGTCGTTTCGTCGAAAGCTGGTACCAGGGCGGCTTCCAGAAGATCATCTACCACCCCGACCCGCAGCCGGACGTGCGCGACATGATCAGTTCCATCCTGGCCGGATACGCCTGGGACACCAACAACCCCTACGTGGCCGACCCCAGCGGCCGTCGCATGCGCGTGCTGGAGGAACTGTGCGGCGCCTGATGGCCCTTTCCGCTGCAGTGCTGCTGTGCCTGCTGCTGGTCGCCTGTGCCGGGCGCATGCCACGCCCGCAGGTGCAGCTGCCACCGCTGCGGCTGTCGCCG
This sequence comes from Stenotrophomonas maltophilia, assembly GCF_025642255.1. Classification (NCBI taxonomy): domain Bacteria; kingdom Pseudomonadati; phylum Pseudomonadota; class Gammaproteobacteria; order Lysobacterales; family Lysobacteraceae; genus Stenotrophomonas; species Stenotrophomonas maltophilia. The sequence goes on along the minus strand of NZ_CP106759.1, from coordinate 3,973,412 downwards.
GCCAGCCTGCCAGCGCCGCTGGCACTGCAGCAGCAGCTGCATTTCCGGTTCGGCAGCCATGAGCGCGATCTCGATGCGCTGCTCGAAGCCGACGCACAGCAGGTGCGGCTGGCGGTGCAGGCCATGGGCCAGACCGGCGTGCGCCTGCAGTGGGATGGCCGGCAACTGACCCAGCAGCGTGCGCCGTGGCTGCCTCCGCAGGTGCGTGCCGAACGCGTACTGGATGACCTGCAGTTCGCGTTGTGGCCGACCGCGGCGATCGCTGCGGCATTGCCGGCGGGCTGGGAGGTCAACGATGACGGCCGCCAGCGCAGCCTGTCCCGCAGCGGTACGGTCTGGCTGCAGCTGCGGCGCCTGGACGATGGCAGCGTCCAGCTGGAGAACCGTGCCGAGGGTTACGCCCTGCGCATCGAATCGATCGACATGGCCGGGCAGGCGCGATGAATACACCGATCTACCTGAACGACCTCGGCCTGGTCTGCGCGCTGGGCGAAGGCCGCGGCGCCGTGGCATCGGCGATGTTCGCCGATGCTCCGGGCGGCCTGAGCGACAACGACCGCCTGCTGCCGGGGCGTACCCTGGCGCTGGGTGAAGTGCGCACGCCACTGCCGACGCTGGAAGACCTGCCGGTATCCCTGCGCGGGCGCAACAATGCATTGCTGGAGGTCGCGCTGGCGCAGATCGCGCCTGCGGTGAGCGCGGCCATTGCACGCCATGGCGCTGATCGGGTGGCGGTGGTGCTGGGCACCAGCACCTCCGGCATCGGCGAATCGGAGCAGGCACTGCGGACCCATGCGGAGCAGGGCTGCTGGCCTGAAGGTTTCGATTACGCACAGCAGGAAATGGGCACCACCGCGCAGTTCGTGCGTCAGCGCAGCGGCGCGCAGGGCCCGGCGTGGACCCTGTCCACCGCCTGTTCGTCCAGTGCCAAGGCGCTGATGTCGGCCGCGCGAATGCTGCGTGCCGGCACCGTCGATGCGGTCATCGCCGGGGGTGCCGACTCGCTGTGCCGCTTCACCGTGGCAGGCTTCAATGCGCTCGAATCGGTCTCGGCAGTGCGCTGCAATCCCTTCTCGCAGCATCGTGCCGGCATCAACATCGGCGAGGGCGCTGCGCTGTTCCTGCTGACCCGCGAACCTGGCCCGGTATGCCTGGCCGGATGGGGCGAGTCCGCCGATGCACATCACATGTCGGCGCCGGATCCGCAGGCCCTTGGCGCAATCGACGCCCTGCAGCAGGCGCTGCATCGTGCCGGCTGGTCGCCCGCCGATGTCGACTACGTGAACCTGCACGGCACTGCCACCGGCCACAACGATGCGATGGAAAGCCTGGCGGTGGCGCAGGTACTGGGCAATGACGTTCCCTGTAGTTCCACCAAGCCACTCACCGGCCACACCCTGGGTGCGTCGGGGGCGATCGAGGCGGCGCTGTGCTGGATCGTGCTTGCCGAGAACTGCCGGCAGCAGTTGCCACCGCACTGGTGGGATGGCATCGCTGATCCGGCTCTGCCGCCGCTGCCGCTGGTGGCGCCGGCCACCTTCCTGGCGCAGCCGCCCCGGCGCGTGCTGAGCAACTCGTTCGCCTTCGGCGGCAGCAACGCCGTGCTGGCACTGGAGTGCGGATGAATACGGTGTATGCCATTGAAGACGTGGTGCCCCACCGGCAGGACATGTGCCTGCTGGAGCGCATCATGCACTGGGACGAGGACGGCATCGAGGCCGAGCTGGTCGTGCCGGCGAGCGGGCTGTTCGTCGAGGATGGGCAGGTGCCGGCCTGGATTGGCATCGAATACATGGCGCAGGCCATCGCGGCCTGGGCCGGCTGCCGTGCACGCGCTGCCGGCAACCGGCCGCAGCTCGGATTCCTGCTGGGCAGTCGCCGTTATGGCAGCCAGCGCAGCGGTTTTCCGGTGGGCAGCCGCCTTCGCGTACAGGCGCGCTGCGAGCTGTTGGGCGACAATGGACTGGGGATGTTCGCCTGCCGGATCCTGGCAGGCGACGAAGAATGGGCGACCGCCAACGTGTCGGTGTACGAACCTGCCGACGCGATGGCCTATCTGGAGAGTGGACAGGCATGACAGGGAATCGGAGCGTGCTGGTCACCGGCGCCAGCCGGGGCATCGGCCGGGCCATCGCGCTGCGCGTCGCGCGCGATGGGTTCGATGTAGCCGTGCACTGCCGCAGCCGCGTGGACGAGGCGCAGGCAGTGGTGGACGAAATCCAGGCACTGGGCCGGCAGGCCCGCGTGCTGGCGTTCGATGTGGCCGACCGGGATGCAGCACGCGGCGCATTGGAGGCCGATGTCGAGGCGCACGGCGCGTACTACGGCGTGGTGTGCAATGCCGGCATCGCCCGCGACGGCGCATTTCCTGCGTTGTCGTCCGAAGACTGGGACCAGGTCATCCACACCAACCTGGACGGCTTCTACAACGTGCTGCATCCGCTCATCATGCCGATGGTGCGGCGGCGCCGGCCCGGTCGCATCGTCACCCTGTCGTCGGTGTCCGGGCTGGCCGGCAACCGCGGCCAGGTCAACTACAGCGCGGCCAAGGCCGGCATCATCGGTGCCACCAAGGCGCTGGCGCTGGAGCTGGCGAGCCGCCAGATCACCGTCAACTGCGTGGCCCCGGGCCTGATCGAGACCGAAATGCTCAACGATGAAGTGGTCGAACACGCCCTGAAGCTGATTCCGGCCGGCCGCGTGGGGCATCCCGATGAGGTGGCCGCAACGGTCGCGTTCCTGCTGTCCGAGCCGGCCGGCTACATCACCCGGCAGGTGATCTCGGTCAACGGGGGCATGCTCTGATGGCCGCTGATCGTCGCGTGGTGGTGACCGGTGCCGCTGCCATCAGTCCGCTTGGCCACGACTGGCCCACCATCCACGCGCACCTGCGCAGCTGCCGCAACGCAGTGCGCACCATGCCGGAATGGGACGTCTACGCGGGCCTGAACACCAAGCTGGCCGCGCCCGCGCAGGACTTCACGCTGCCGCCGAACTACAACCGCAAGACCACCCGCTCGATGGGCAAGGTCGCGATCATGTCGGTGCGCGCCACCGAGATGGCCCTGCGCGAGGCCGGCCTGCATGAGCATCCGGTGCTGCGCAGCGGCCGCACCGGCGTGGCCTACGGTTCGTCCTCCGGCAGCCACGAAGCGACCGGCGAGTTCGGCCGCATGCTCAACGAGTTCACGACCGATGGCATCAGTGCCACCACGTACCTGAAAATGATGAGCCATACCGCGCCGGTCAACATCGGCGTGTTCTTCGGCCTGTCCGGGCGTGTCTACACCACCTCCAGCGCCTGCACGTCAGGCAGCCAAGGCGTCGGAGCGGCGTATGAAGCCATCCGCAGCGGCAAGCAGACGGTGATGGTGGCCGGCGGTGCCGAGCAGCTCGACGCCACCGCTGCAGCGGTGTTCGACACCCTGTTCGCCACCAGCGTGCGCAACGATGCGCCGCAGTCGACGCCGCGGCCCTTCGATGCAGGCCGCGACGGCCTGGTACTGGGCGAGGGCGCCTGCACGCTGATCCTGGAGGACATGGAGCACGCCCTCGCACGCGGTGCGTCCATCCTTGCCGAGGTGGTCGGCTACGGAACCAACAGCGACGGCCAGCACGTCACCCAGCCCAGCGCCGACACCATGGCCCAGGCCATGCGCCTGGCCCTGGAGGACGCCGGGCTCGACGCGGCGCGGATCGACTACGTCAACGCCCACGGCACCGCCACCGATCACGGCGACATCGCCGAGACACAGGCCACCGCGCAGGTGTTCGGCAGCCGCGTACCGATCAGCTCGCTGAAGAGCTACGTCGGGCATATGCTCGGCGCGTGCGGAGCGTTCGAAGCCTGGCTGAGCATCGAGATGATGCGTGCCGGCTGGTTCGCGCCGACCCTCAACCTGGCCGAGGTCGATCCGCGCTGCGGCCAGCTGGACTTCATCACCGGGCACGGCCGCGATCTGCAGGCCGAGTACGTGATGAGCAACAACTTCGCCTTCGGCGGCATCAATACCTCGCTGGTATTCCGCCGCTGGAGCGAATGACCCCCGCACCCCATCCGCACCACCCCCAACGCACCCCGGACAAGGAGATGTTTCGATGCGCCGCACCCTGATGATCGCCAGTGCCACCCTTCTGCTGGCTGTGACTGCCACGGCTTCCGCCCGTGACACCCGAGTCGAGCAGTCCCTGCAGGAACTTGTCAGCTCGCAGGCCGCCCGCGATGCCGGCATCGATGGCAGCGTGCGCTTCTATCTGGCCGGGCAGCCGGTCAGCGTGCAGCAGCGTCTGGGTGAAGACGTCACCAACCGGAAGACCAACGCCGCCAACAAGAGCGATGCCGAAGCCTGCCGCTGGGTGGCGCTGTCGGCGCTGCGCGCACTGCAGGACGGCGCCCGCTCGCGTGGCGCCAATGCGGTGGTCGACATCGTCAGCTACTACAAGAAGAACGAGTTCAGGAGCGCGAGCAACTACGAGTGCTGGGCGGGCACGTTCGTGGCCGGCGTCGCCCTGAAGGGCACCTACGCCAAGGTCAAGTAAGCATCCGTGTGGCGGCGGCCGAGGCTGAACGCCGCCGCCACATTGCTGAACCCCGCCGGGGAAACGCCGTCGATCCTGCCGGCATCGTCGGCCGACGGCTTTCCCCGGTGTCGGCTTTCCGACACAATCAGGGCTCTTCCCGGGTTATCGTCCCGTGGACATGCACGCCTACGTCTATAAAAGCCAACTCAAGCCGGACACCTTCGTCTACGTTCCCCGACGCGATGACTTCAGCGCGCTGCCTGCGCCGCTGGTGGCGTCGCTGGGCACGCTCACCTTCGTCCTGGACGTGGCCCTGGAGCCGCAGCGCCGCCTCGCCCAGGCCGATCCGGCCAAGGTGCGCAGCGAAATGAGCGAACGCGGGTTCTACCTGCAGGTGCCGCCGTCGGTGACCAGCATGATGCCGCGCCACAATGACTGAGCTTTCCCGTCCGCGCGCCCTGTCGATCGCCTTCGTCCTGGGTGCCCTGCTGGCGCTGGGTGCCGCCGTCGGCGGCCTGCCGGGGGCGGTGCTTGCTGCGCTGGCGCAGCCGGCGTATGCCCTGGGCATTTCGTGGTGGCGGCGCAGCCGTGCGGTACTGCCGCCGAAGTTGATCGCGCAGCAGGACCTGCCGGCCCTGCTGGCGCTGTGGACCGCCGCGCCGGTACTGCTGGCCCTGCTGCTGGCCTGGCCGCTGGCGGCACTGCGCGACAGCGGCAGCCTGGCGGCGGTGCTCGGGCTGAGCGTGCTGGTCAGTGCCGGTTTGCTGGCGGCCTGGCGTACGTGGCCGCTGTGGAATGATGTCGAGCGGCTGGATGGCAGCCTGGCGCAGCACTGGCAGGCGTTGGCCGGCCGTGACCTCACCGCCTGGCGTGGCCTTGTCGTGGCCGCGCTGGTGATCGCGCTGGCCGCACTGGTGGTGTTGCCGGCATGGCCAGGGCTGCTGCCGGAAAGCGCGCGCTGGCCCGCCACGTTGACCGTGCTGCTGGGGTCGCCGTTGCTGCATCTGCTGCTGCAGCGGGTCGCACCGGCGCCACTGGTGTCGCTGCGCGTGAACCCGGGCCCGCTGGCCGATGCCGGTGCGACACACGCGCCGCTGTTCCCCGCTGCCAGCGAGACCACGCCGCTGGAGGCGATGGCCCCGCAGGAACTGACGCCTGCGCTGCATGAAGCGGCGCGCCACGGTCGCATCGACCGGGCGCTGCAGCTGCTGCAGGCCGGCGCGGACCCGCACGCGTTGCCGGACCCGAACTGGCGTGATCAGCGCAGCCTGGCGGTACTGGCGGCGGTGTTGCCGGACCTGCGCCTGCTGCGTGAACTGATTGCCCGCGGGGTCGATGTGAACGCGCCGCACCGGGGCATGACGCCGCTGCTGGCGGCCACCCGCGACAGCTGGCATGGTCGCCCCGAAGCCGTGATGACCCTGCTGGCCAATGGCGCCGATTCTCGCGCTACCGACAGCGAGGGCAACACGCCGCTGCACCACGCGGCTCGAAGCTCCGACCCCGGCGTTGCCGCGCTGCTGCGCGATGCCGCGGCCGAAGTGGATGCACTCAACCACGAGGGCTGGTCCCCGCTGGCCGTGGCCTGCCAGGTAGGCAACTGGCGCCTGGCCCGCTTCCTGCTCGAACGCGGTGCCCGCACCGAGCCGGCGGACGGCACGCCGGTCCTGCTCGCCGCAGCCGCCACCGAAGACGATGATCCGGCCGGCGTGCAGCTGCTGCTCAAGCACAAGGCGCGTGCGGATGCGCGCGACCGCCAGCGTCGCAGCGCACTGCACGAAGCGGCCCTGGCCGGCCACGTTGAAATCATCGGCGTGCTGCTCGCTGCCGGTGCAAACCTGGAAGCACGCGACGCGCTCGGTCGCACGCCGTGGCTGGAGGCCGCGCGTGCCGGTCGCGCCGCCGTCATCGAACACCTCCTGCCGCACAAGCCCGACCTGGTGGCTGTCGATGGCGAGGGCCGCAACGCGGTGCAGCTGGCGGCCATGGCCGATACGGTTTCGCCCCTGCTGGTCAAGCGCCTGGTCGAACTGGGCATCACCGCCGATGCGGCCGATCCGGTCGGTCGGCGTGCGGTCGACTACGCGGCCGAAGCCGGTCGCTGGGCCATCGTCGCGCTGCTTGATCCGTCCTATCCGCTGCCTGCGGCGGTCAGCGATGGCCTGGCCGAGCGCGGTGAGGCCGCCAGCGCCAGTGGCCTGCTGCCTGATCGACCGCCGCTGACCCTGCTGCGCGAAGCACTGGGCTTCGGCAACACCGATGGCATGGCCGCCCTGGCCAGGCTGTGCCAGCCGCAGGAGCTGGGCAGCCTGCTGCTGGATCCGGAGCTGGCGCTGGAGCCGCGTGCCGTGGATTGGCTGCTGGCCCATGGTGCCGACCCCTATGTGCGTGATGCCTGCGCCGACACGCCGATGTTCGCGCTGCTGTCGCGCGGCGTCGATGCGGTGCCGGCGCTGCAGGTCATGCTGCAGCATGGCCTGTCGCCGGCCGGCCGCGGCGGCCTGGCCCGTTTCCTGGCCGCCTGCGCGCAGCACGATCAGGCGGCCCGCGGACTGGAACAGCTGGCGCTGGAACTGCTGGAGCGGGGTGCTGATCCGTTCGCCGCATCGCCGGCAGGCGATCCGCCGCTGTCGTTGGCGGTGCGCCTGGGCTGGCTGCGCCTGCAGCAGGCCCTGCTCAAGACCGGTGTCGACCGTGAGGCGCGCGACAGCCATGGCATGACCGCCCTGCACCTGGCGACCGCGCTGGCCCGGGAAGGTGCGCTGAAGCTGCTGGTACAGCACGGCGCCTCGCCGGAGGCACGCGCCGCCGATGGCCAGACCCCCTTGGGTGTGGCGCTGTCGAGTGGTCGTCGTGATCTGGCCGACTGGCTGGACTGGCGGGTGTGGCCACTGCCACGCCGTACCCTGCGCGATGCCGACCTGCCCTCTGCGGCGATGGCCGGCGATGTCGATGCGGTGCGTCGCCTGATCGATCTGGGGTTCGCCGTTGATGCCGTGGATGCGCAGGGCTGCACGGCGCTGCTGCGTGCCGCCGGCGGCGGCCATCTGGCGGTGACCGACCTGCTGCTGGCACGGGGCGCCGATCCGCAGCACGCAGCGGCCAGCGGCGCAACGCCGTTGTCGGCCGCGGTCAGCATGCGCCAGGTCGAGATCGTGTCGGCCCTGCTCGATGCCGGTGCCAAGCTCGAACACCGGCTGCCGGGGGGAGTGACCGTGCTGATGCTGGCCTCCGCGCTGGGCCTGCCGGACATCGTCGCGCGCCTGCTGACCGCAGGTGCCGATGTACACGCCGGAGACGCGCAGCAACTGGGCCCGCTGCACTGCGCGGCCCTGTACGGCTTCAGCGCACGTGACCGCCCGCGGTTGCTGGCGTTGCTGGACACGCTGCTGCTGGCCGGTGCCGAACCGGACCAGGCCGCCGCCGGTTCGGTCACACCGCTGCTGCTGCTGCTGGGAGCGCGCGCCGAGCCGGGTACGGCCTGCGACGAGCAGGTGGTGATGGCCGCGGTGGAGCGTCTGCTGGAAGAGGATGTCAGCCTGGACGTGCGCGATCCGCGTGGTTTCGGCCCGCTGCACCTGGCGGCGCTGCACGGCCTGCCGCTGCTGGTACAGCGCCTGCTGCGTGCCGGCGCCGACCCAGACGTGCGGGACAGCCTGAACCGCAGTCCGCGCGAGATCGCCGTGATGCGTGGCTTCATCGACGTTGCCGGCGAGTTCGAGCCGCGCGTACCGGGCGTGTCCTCGATGGCCCGGTTCCTGCGCGACAACGGCTGAGAATCGGGGGTCAGAACCCTTTCCGTTGGAAAGGGCTCTGACCCCGATCATGCGGAATGCCGATGATGCTCGGCAGCCCTTTCGCCGTCAGCGCTGCGTGTCGCCGTCGCTTTCCGCGTCGGCCTCGAACAGATGCATCAGGTCGTTGCGGGCATCGCGCGAGGTCTGGATCACGGCCGCCTCGTCGTCGTACACCAGGTACTGGTCGCGCAGCAGCTGTTCGTCGTGTTCGCGGAAGCGCTGCACATGGCGTTGGGCAACCTCGGGTGCCACCCCCAGCGCGGTCAGCACGCGACCGCTCATTTCCAGGCTGGTAGCGAACACTTCGCGGAACGGTTCGGCCGACATGTCCATCAGTCGCCATGCATGCTGGCGGTTGCGCGCACGTGCCAGCACCTTCGCCTCCGGATACAGGCGCCGCACCATCCGTACCGCACGCAGATTGGTCTCCGGGTCGTCCACGGTGATCACGAACACATCGATATGTTCACCACCGGCGGCGCGCAGCATCTCCGGGCGCGTCGGATCGCCATAGTAGAGCTGGTTGCCGAAGCGACGCAGGTCGGCCACCGTGTCCGGGTTCGCTTCCAGTGCCACGAACGGCACCTTCTGTGCGGTCAGCAGGCGCGCGATCACCTGGCCGACGCGGCCCATGCCGGCAATCAGGACTTTCGGCCGGTTGTCCGGCGCGACCTTGTCGGCGTCGGCCGCGGCGCGCGGGGCCACCTTCTCCTGTCCGAGCAGCCGCATCAGGGCGATCATCAGCAGCGGCGTGATCGCCATCGACAGGCCGACAATGGCCACCAGCCGGTCGTGGTTGGCGTTGCCCAGCAGATGCGCGCGCTGCGCCTCGTTGAACACCACGAAGGCGAACTCGCCGCCCAGCCACAGCACGCTGCCCAGCAGCAGCGATTGCCGCGAACCCAGCCGGGCGATGCGGCCGATGGCATAAAGCAGACTGAACTTGACCACCAGCAGGATGGCCACGCCTGCGGCGATCAGCCACGGTTCGGCGGCGATGCGGTCGAGATCGATGCCCATGCCGACGGCGATGAAGAACAGGCCCAGCAGCAGGCCCTTGAACGGCTCGATCTGCGCTTCCAGCTCGTGCCGGAACTCGGAATCGGACAGCAGCACGCCGGCCAGGAACGCACCCAGGCTGGGGCTCAGGCCGGCCTCCTGCATGAACCACGCCGTGCCCAGCACGACCAGCAGGGCGGTGGCGGTGAATACCTCCGGGCTGCGGGTACGGGCGATGACACCGAACAGCCGGCGCAGGACCGGCCGCCCGCACAGGATCACCACGGCCAGCGCGCCCAGCGCCACTGCGGCATCCTCCCAACGCAGCGTCTGGTTCTTGACGCCGCCCAGCAGCGGGATGGCCGCCAGCAGCGGGATAGCGATCAGGTCCTGGAACAGCAGGATGGCAAAGCCGAGCCGGCCGTGGTCGCTGTTGATCGCCTTGTGCTCGGACAGCAGCTGCAGGCCCACGGCCGTGGAGGACAGCGCCAGCGCCACGCCCACCACCAGCGCGCTCTTCCACTGGAAGTGATCGAGCAGCAGCAGGCCGCCCAGTACCAGGCCGGACAGCGCCACCTGCGCGGCACCGGCGCCGAACACCGAGCGCCGCATCACCTTCAGGCGGGCCGGCGACAGTTCCAGCCCGATCACGAACAGCAGCATCACCACGCCGATCTCGGCCGCACCGAGGATGCGGTCGGCGTCCTGCACGAAGCCCAGCCCATCCGGCCCCAGCACCACCCCCGCGGCCAGGTAGCCCAGTACCGCGCCGAAGCCGAAGCGCTTGAACACCGGCACCGCGATGACGGCCGCCAGCAGCAGGACCAGGGCCAGTTCCAGACCGCCGCTATGCATGGGAATACCTGGTCATCGCAGAGGCCTGCCGTACGTGGGTGCGGGGAGGAGAGGGGCGGCGGACGCCGCTGCGACATTATGCGCGCCGCATCGTGCACGCGCGGCAATGGCCGCTGCGGGTTGACCTGCGCGGCCGGCAGGTCCAGACTGCCCGCCGCTGGCGGCCTGCCGCCGGCACACGCATCCCGGAGTTCCCAACCCATGTCCAGCGACAGTAGAAGTCGACCTCGTTCGACGCCAGCGATGGCCACCGCCTGACATCGGGACGGTTCGCCTGCGTTGGCGTTGCGCGAGGTCGCACCCCACAAGGCAAACCGATGAACCAGAAGCAATTGCTGCGTCCAGTGGCCGATGCCGCTGCATTGGCGGCACCGCTGGCGGACTACAACACCGCCGACGCGGTGGAGTTCCTCAACACGCTGGAGCTGCAGCGCGCTGCCGACACGCTGGCGGCGCTGCCGCTGCCGCGTGCAGTGAAGATGCTGGAAGCCCCCGAACTGCATCGCAGCGGCGAGCTGGTGGCCGCGCTGCCGCCGGCGCGGGCCGCTGCGCTGCTCGGGCTGATGGCCGACGACCGCGCCACCGACATCGTTCACGAACTGGATGAGGACGAGCGCGCGCGGCTGATCCCGTTGCTGGGCGCCGATGCCCGCCAGGCCATCCAGACGCTGCTCGGCTACCCGCCAAACACGGCCGGTGCGCTGATGACCACCGAGTACGTCGCCGTGCCGGCCAGCTGGACGGTGGCGCAGACGCTGCAGCACATCCGCCAGGTCGAGCGCACGCGCGAGACGGTGTACGCGATCTACGTCCTGGACCCGGCCAGCCAGCGTCTGCAGCAGGTGGTGACCATGCGCCGCCTGATCACCGGCCTGCCCGAGGAGTCGATCCTCGAGGTGGCCCAGGTCAATCCGCCGGTAACCGTGGACGCGTTGATGGACCAGGAAGAGGTGGCGCGACTGATCCGTCGCCACGACCTGCTGGCCATTCCGGTGGTCGATGCCAGCCAGCGGATGCTGGGCATCGTCACCGTGGACGACGTGCTTGATGCGCTGATCGAGGAATCCACCGAAGACGCGCACAAGTTCGGCGGCATGGAAGCGCTGGACAAGCCGTACATGCAGATCGGCTTCCTGGAGATGCTGCGCAAGCGCGCCGGCTGGCTGAGCGTGCTGTTCCTGGGCGAGATGCTGACGGCCAGCGCCATGCAGCACTACGAGGACGAACTGGCACGCGCGGTGGTGCTGACGTTGTTCATCCCGTTGATCATGAGTTCCGGCGGCAACTCCGGCTCGCAGGCCACCTCGCTGCTGATCCGCAGCCTGGCGCTGCGCGAGCTGCGCCTGCGCGACTGGTGGAAGGTGGCCCTGCGCGAGATTCCGACCGGCATGGTGCTGGGTGCCATTCTCGGTGCCCTGGCGATTGTCCGCATCGTCATCTGGCAGCTGGGTGGCCTGCACGACTACGGCGAGCACTGGGTGCTGCTGGCGATCACGATCGGTGCGGCGCTGGTGGGCATCGTCACCTTCGGGTCATTGTCGGGTTCGATGCTGCCGTTCGTGCTCAAGCGGCTGGGATTCGACCCGGCCAGCGCATCCGCCCCGTTCGTGGCCACGCTGGTCGACGTGACCGGGCTGGTGATCTATTTCAGCATCGCCGCGATGATCCTGCGCGGCACGCTGCTGTAGGGCCCTGTCGCCCCGCATGCGGCGGGGCGCCGCATCCCCCGCCTGCTTTGTTGCGCTGGATCATGCGCCTGTTGCGCGGGTGCGTGTACCGTAGGCGCATGAGTACCTACCACCTGCAGTCAGTGTTCCGCCCGCAGTCGGTCGCAGTGATCGGCGGCAGTCCGCGCGAGCGCTCGGCCGGCCGCGCGGTGATGCGCAACCTGCGCGGTACGGGCTTCCCCGGCAAGGTGGCGTGGATCAACCCGCGCCACGCCGAAATCGATGGCATCCGCACGGTGAAGCGGCTGAAGGATCTGGACTGGGTGCCGGATCTCGTGGTGATCACCGCGCCGGCCGCCATCGTGCCGCAGGTGGTGCGTACCGCGGCCGAGCGGGGTGTGCAGGCGGCGATCATCCTCACCGCGCATCTGGGGGATGGCCCGGGTTCACTGTCGGCGCAGGTGGAGGCCGTGGCCCGCCGGCACGGTCTGCGCATCCTGGGCCCGCATTGCCTGGGTGTGATCGCGCCGCATGCACGGCTCAACGCCAGCATCGCCGCACACTTCCCGCAGGCTGGCGATCTTGCGTTGATCTCCGAGTCCTCGGCGATCGCCGCGGCGCTGGTGGAATGGGGCGTGGCGCGTTCGGTGGGATTCTCCGCCGTGGTCTCGCTGGGCGATACGCTGGACGTCGACTTCGGCGATCTGCTGGACTATTTCGCCACCGATTACCGCACGCGCGCCATCCTGCTCTACGTCGAACAGATCAAGGACGCGCGCAAATTCATGTCGGCGGCGCGTGCGGCCGCACGCGCCAAGCCCGTGGTGGTGGTGAAGTCCGGCCGCAGCGAGCGCGTGCAGCCTGGCAGCCGCGATACCCATGTGCAGGCGCTTGCACGAGCCGATGATGTCTACGGCGCTGCGTTCAACCGCGCCGGCCTGCTGCGCGTGGGTGCCCTGGACGAGCTGTTCACCGCCGCAGAGACCCTGGGCCGGCTGGGTACCTTCCCGGGCCGTCGGCTGGCCATCCTCAGCAATGGGGGGGGCGTCGGCCGGCTGGCCGTGGACCAGCTGGCCGCGCTGCGCGGAACCCTGGCGAACCTGTCCGACAGCACGGTCGAAAAGCTCGATGCGGTGCTGCCGCAGGGCTGGTCGCGCAGCAATCCGGTGGATATCGTGGTGGATGCCGATGGTGATCGCTATGCCGCGGCCATCGAGGCCCTGCTGGCCGACAACGAGAACGATGCGGTGATGGTGGTCAACGTACCGACGGCGTTCACCTCCTCGGCCGACGCCGCGCAGGCGCTGACCCGCACCCTCGGCCTGCGCCCGCGCCACCATCGTGACAAGCCGGTGTTCGCCGTGTGGCTGGGCAACGATGACCAGGCCACCGCCACGCTCAATGCGGCGCGCGTGCCGACCTATCCCACCGAAGCCGAAGCGGTACGTGGCTTCCAGCATCTGGTGCGCTATCGGGAAGCGCAGAACGCACTGATGGAAACCCCGCCGAGCCTGCCGCAGGACTTCAGCGTGGATGCGGCCGCGGCGCGCACGCTGGTCGAGGCCGCGCTGGCCAACGGCCAGCAGTGGCTGGACCCGTTGGCCACGCACGAGCTGCTGAAGGCCTATGGCATTCCCTCCGCGCCGGTGATGCATGCGCGCGACGCGCACGAGGCCATGGATCTGGCGCAGCCGCTGCTGGAGCGGGGTGCGACCGTCGCCTTGAAGATCCTGTCACCGGACATCCCGCACAAGTCCGAAGTGGACGGCGTGCGCCTGAACCTGTCGACGCTGCCGGCGGTGCAGGCTGCGGCCAAGGCGATCCTGTCGCGTGCACGCCAGCTGCGCCCGGATGCACGCATCGACGGTCTGCTGGTGCAGCCGACCATCGTCCGCCCGAAAGCGCGTGAACTGATCGTGGGCATCGCCGATGACGCGACCTTCGGCCCGGTGATCGTGGTCGGTCGCGGCGGCACGGCGGTGGAGGTGATCAACGACAAGGCACTGGCCTTGCCGCCGCTGGATCTGCGCCTGGCCCACGAGCTGATCGGGCGTACCCGTGCGTCGCGGATCCTAAAGGCCTATGGCGATGTTCCCGCTGCCGATGAGCGCGCACTGGCCCTGGCGCTGGTGAAACTGGCGCAGCTGGCCGCCGACATTCCGGAAGTGCGCACGCTGGATATCAATCCGCTGCTGGTCGATGGCAAGGGCATTCTCGCTCTCGATGCACGCGTCGCCATCGCGCCTTCGCGCATCCTGCACAAGGGTCGCGGCCATCCGCGCTTCTCGGTGTTCCCGTATCCGAAGGAGTGGGAGCGCACCATCGAGCTGTCCGATGGCGGTCACGCCTTCGTGCGCCCGGTGCGCCCCGAGGACGACGCGCTGTTCCGCGCGTTCTTTGCCCGGGTCAGCGACGAGGATCTGCGCCTGCGCTTCTTCCAGTCGGTGAAGCACTTCAGCCACGAGTTCATCGCCCGTCTGACCCAGCTCGACTATGCGCGCTCGATCGCGCTGGTGGCCATCGAACCGCGCAGCGGCGAGATGCTCGGCGCCGTGCGCCTGCACGCGGATGCGGATTATCACCGCGGCGAGTACGGCATCCTGATCCGCTCCGACCTGAAGGGCCATGGCATCGGCTGGCGCCTGATGGCGATCATGATCGAGTATGCGAAGTGGCTGGGGCTGCACATGGTCGAGGGACAGGTGCTGCGCGAGAACAGCACCATGCTGGCGATGTGCCAGAGCCTGGGCTTCAAGACCCGGCTGGACCCGGACGACCCGACGGTGATGGTGGTGACCCTGCCGGTGCAGCAGGTGGACGTTCCCGAGGTACCGCCGGTGGCGTGAGGGTTCCTCATCGGTAGCGCCGGGCCGTGCCCGGCGGTCCCCCACGCAATCGCTCCACCACCGCCGTGCGGTAGCACAGCACTCCGGTCCGGCCGGTCATCCCATCGGCGGCGTCGTAATGCAGCAGTGATCGTGGCATACCGTCCGTGCGGTTGCGACAATGCGGGCCATGACTGACCGCATCCCCTTGCTGCTGCTCCCCGGCCTGCTCAACGATGCCGAGCTGTGGCGCGCGCAGCTGGCCGACCTGGCCGATATCGCCGAGTGCAGCGTGGGCGACCAGACCCGCGGCGCGACCCTGCTGGCGGTGGCCGAGGATGTGCTGGCGCAGGCACCTGCGCGCTTCGCGCTGGCCGGGTTCTCGCTGGGAGGCTTCGTTGCCCAGCAGATCCTGCGCGTGGCACCGGAGCGGGTGCTGCGGCTGGCGCTGATCGATACCTCGATCCACGCCGATTCGCCGGAGCGTGCCGAGCAGCGTCGCAGCCAGCGCGCCAGCGTGCGCCTGCCCGGGAAGTTCCATGGATTCGGTGACGCCCTGATGCGCAGCTACATCGATGCCTCGCGGCTGGACGACTATGTACTGGTGCAGCGCGTGCGCGACATGACGGCGCGTCTTGGCGCGGAGGTGTTCCTGCGGCAGAGCGCGCTGGAACGTCGTGACGGCCACGATGTGCTGGCCGGATATCGCGATCCGCTGCTGATCGTGTGCGGTGCCAACGACCGCATCACGCCATTGGCGGTGAGCGAGGAGATGCACGCGCTGGTACCGCACTCGCAGCTGGTGGTGGTGCCCGACTGCGGGCACCTGGCGCCGATGGAGAAGCCGGATGAGGTCAGTGCGGCGATGCGCGGGTGGCTGCTGCAGGACTGAAGGGCCCGCCGGGCATGGCCCGGCGCTACCTGTGGCGATCCGGTAGCGCCGGAGCGCGCCCGGCGGCCCCCATCGTCATCGTCCGGTAGCGCCGGGCCGTGCCCGGCGGCTTCGGCTCAGTCCCAGGCCGGCGCGATGCCTTCCGGATTGGCCAGCCGATGCCCGCGGTCGAGCCTGGCAATCTGTGCCATGTCCTCCTCGGTCAAACGGATGGCCGCCGCTTCCAGATTGGAGGCCAGGTTCTCGCGCCGGGTCGAGGACGGAATCACTGCAAAGCCCTGCTGCAGTGCCCATGCCAGTGCGATCTGTGCCGGCGTGGCCTGGTGGCGGCCGGCGATGGCCTGGATCACCGGGTCCTTGATGACTTCGCCATAGGCCAGGCTCATGTAGGCGGTGACAGGGATGCCGTTTTCCTGCAGGAACTTCACCAGCAGGCGATTCTGCAGGTATGGATGGATCTCGACCTGATTGGTGGCGATGGCGTCGGCGCCGAGGATGCCGATCGCCTTGCGGGTCTGCGCGATGGTGAAGTTGGAGATGCCGATCTCCCGGGTGAGGCCCTGCGCCCTGGCTTCGGCCAGCGCCGGCAGGTACTCCTCCATCGGCACGTCGACCTTGTCGTTCGGTGAGGGCCAGTGGATCAGCGCCAGATCGACATGGTCGGTGCGCAGCTTCTTCAGGCTGTCGTGCAGGCTGGCCAGCAGCGCATCGCGCTTGAACTCGGTGATCCAGACCTTGGTGGTCAGGTAGATCTCGTCACGCGGCACGCCGGATTCGGCGATGGCCTGGCCGACCTCGGCCTCGTTGTCGTAGATCTGCGCGGTATCGATGGCGCGGTAACCGACGTCCAGTGCGTTGCGTACCGAGTCGATCACAGTCTGGCCTTTCAGGCGGAAGGTGCCGAGACCGAAAGCGGGGACAGTCATGGGGGAACTCCAGCTAATGGGGGGAAGGGCGCGGTAGATCCGCACAAGGGTAGGGCAGGGCCTGCATGCATGCCGGCAACGGTGCATTGCGCAGGCGTGGAGATGCGTCGGTAGTGAGCGGCGTCGTATCAGTGTGCGGTGATCGCGGTGCCCTCGGCGCGGTCGTCGATGCCGTCCCGACGGTCCAGGCGGCCGCTGAGCACGGTCAATGCATAGGCACCCACCACCACCAGCGCGCCCAGCCACGGCGTATGCATCAGGCCGACGTTCTCCACCACCAGACCACCCAGCGATGCGCCCAGGGCGATGCCGATGTTGAATGCAGCGATGTTCAGTCCGGATGCCACGTCGGTGGCCTGCGGCGCATAGCGCTGCGCCTGCTTGACCACATAGACCTGCAGTCCGGGCACGTTGCCGAAGGCCACCGCACCCAGGGCCAGCACCGTCAGCAACATCAACACCGTGTTGTAGGCGGTGAAGGTGAGCGCCAACAGGACCATGGCCAGCAGGGCGAAGATGCGCCTGAGCGCCGGAACCGGACCCATGCGGTCGGCCATGCGGCCGCCCCACAGATTGCCGATCGCCACCGACACGCCATACACCAGCAGCACCAGGCTGACCGCGTTGGCCGAGAAGCCGGTGACGTCCTGCAGGATGGGCGCCAGGTAGGTGAAGGCCAGGAACGTGCCGCCGTAGCCCAGTGCCGTCATCGCGTAGACCAGCAGCAGGCGCGGCTGGGCCAGCACGGCCAGCTGCTGGCGGAAGCGGGCGGGCGCGCTCTGCGGCACAGTGCGCGGCACGAACAGCGCCGCGCCGACCAGGGCGATCACACCCAGGCCGGCCACGGCCAGGAAGGTCGCGCGCCAGCCCAGGTGCTGGCCGATGAAGGTGCCCAGCGGCACGCCGGTCACCAGTGCGACGGTCAGCCCGGTGAACATGATCGCGATCGCGCTGGCGGCCTTTTCTTTCGGCACCACCGCCGTGGCGATGATCGAGCCGATCGAGAAGAACACGCCATGGGCGAGGCCGGTCAGGATGCGGGCGACAATCAGCGAGGCGTAGCCCGGTGCCATCCAGGCGATGACGTTGCCCAGCGTGAACAGCGCCATCAGTGCTACCAGCAGGGTCTTGCGCGGCACGCGGCCGGTCAGCGCAGTCAGCACCGGCGCGCCGATGGCTACGCCCAGGGCGTACAGCGAGACCAGCAGGCCGGCCGAAGGCAGGCTGACCTGCAGGTCGGCGGCGATGGTCGGAATCAGGCCGACGATGACGAATTCGGTGGTGCCGATGGCGAAGGCGCCCAGGGTCAGCGCCAGCAGGGCGAGAGGAATGCCGCGGATCATGGCGGGCTCCGGAGGAAGGAAGGCGCGCAGTGTGCGCGGCCCACCTTTGTCGAAAAACCGGTCTTCACGCCAATCACTCTTGCCTGGTGGTCAATAATGGCGCCATGAAGACCACCCTCGATGAAATGCAGGCCTTTCTGGCCGTGATCGACAGCGGTTCGATCAGTGCCGCCGCCGAGCAGCTGGGTCAGACCCCTTCCGGGGTGAGCCGGGCGCTTGGGCGGCTGGAGGACAAGCTGGGCACCACCCTGCTGACCCGTACCACGCGCCGGCTGCACCTGACCGCCGAAGGCGAGGCCTACCTGCGCCATGCACGGGCGATCATCGACGCGGTGGAGTCGGCCGAAGAGCAGATGGCGGCGCGCCGCGAGCGCCCGGCTGGACGCCTGCGGGTGGATGCGGCCATGCCGTTCGTGCTGCACGTGATCGTCCCCCTGGTGGCGGGCTACCGCGCGCGATACCCGGAGGTGCAGCTGGAGTTGAACAGTTCCGAACGCTACATCGACCTGCTGGAACGACGCACCGACGTGGCCATCCGCATCGGCCCACTGGCCGACTCAACGCTGCACGCGCGCTCGCTGGGCCGCTGCCGGCTGCAGCTGCTGGCCAGCCCGGGCTACCTGGCCGAGCACGGTGAACCGGCCAGCGTGGCGGCGCTGGGTCAGCACACGCTGCTGGGATTCAATGAACCCGAATCGCTGAACCGCTGGCCCGTGCCGGGCGACGCCGACGGCCAGCTGCTGGTACGGCCGGACATCGCCGTATCCAGCGGCGAGACCCTGCGCCGGTTGGCGGTGGAAGGGGTGGGCATCACCTGCCTGTCGGACTTCGTCACCGAACGCGACCGTGCTGCCGGCACGCTGGTGCCGGTACTGGCTGCACAGACGCTGGATGTCTACCAGCCGATCCACGCCGTGTACTACCGCAACACGGCGGTCTCGGCGCGGATCAGCTCGTTCCTGGACCATCTCGGTGACGCGATGGTGCAGTCGGATTACCTGCGCTGAGGCATGCCGCGCTCGCCGGGCATGGCCCGGCGTTACCTGCGCGTTCGGCAGAGCCGGACCCATGCTCGGCTGCACAGGGTCCATGCAGTCCTTCAGGCCGCGCGCGCCAGCGCATCGCCGCTCGCCGCGGGGGGCGACAGATTGAACACATCCACCGCGTCCATCAACCGGTCCGCCTGCTGCTCCAGGCTGCGCGCGGCGGCGCTGGCCTCTTCCACCAGCGCGGCATTCTGCTGGGTCGCGCCGTCCATCTGCACCACGGTCTGGTTGACCTGTTCGATGCCTGCACTCTGTTCCTGCGACGCGGCGGAGATCTCGGCCATGATGTCGGTCACGCGCTGCACCGAGGCGACGATCTCGGCCATGGTCATGCCCGCCTGGCGCACGCGTTGTGCGCCATCGGCTACCTGGTCCACCGAGGTATCGATCAGCGTCTTGATCTCCTTGGCCGCATTGGCTGAACGCTGCGCCAGCGTACGCACCTCACTGGCCACCACGGCGAAGCCCCGGCCCTGCTCACCGGCACGCGCAGCCTCCACCGCTGCGTTCAACGCCAGGATATTGGTCTGGAAGGCGATGCCATCGATCACGCTGATGATGTCGGCGATCTGCCGCGAAGAGGCCTCGATCGCCCCCATCGTCGCCACCACCTGCGTGACCACCTCGCCGCCCTGCGAGGCAACCTCGTGCGCGCCGATCGCAAGCTGGTTGGCCTGGCGTGCGTGCTCGGCGTTCTGGCGCACGGTGGAGGTCAGTTCCTCCATCGATGCTGCCGTCTCCTCCAGGTTGGCAGCCTGCTGCTCGGTGCGGCGCGACAGGTCGTTGTTGCCGGCGGCGATCTCGGCGGCCGCGGCATGGATGCTGCCCGAAGTGTGCTTGATGTCGGTGACGATGGTGGCCAGCTGCGCCGCAGTCGTGTTGGCATCGCCAGCGATGCGGGCGAACACGCCCTGGAAGCTGCCGTGCATGCGCGCGCCAAGCCGGCCATCGGCAATCGCGCGCAGCATCGTTGAGACCTCGCCGAGATTCTGCTCGGTGGTCTGCATGAGCTGGTTCAGGCCCTCCACCATCGCGCGGAAGTCATGCTCGAAGCGCGCGCTGTCACCGCGCTGGCTGAAATCGCCGGCCGCAGCGGCGGCGGCAAGGCGGCGGATCTCGCCGTTGATGGTGCCAAGGTTGGCCTTGGCAGTATCCAGCGCTTCGGTGATGACGGCCTTCTCGCCTGGCAGGCGCTCCATGTCCTCGCTGAGATCGCCCACCGCATAGCGGCCCATGATCGTGATCGCGCGCATCTTCACCCGGATGTGCGCGTCGACCAGCGCGTTGCTGTCGGCCACCATGGTTCCGAATGCGCCAGGGAAGGCGCTGGCATCCATGCGATAGCTGATCGAGCCGGCGTCATGCGCCTTCGCCATTGCCGCCTGCGCCTCGAGCACGCCGCCCACCGTGGCCTGCACGGCCTGCATGGCCTGCGCCAGCCGGCCCACTTCATCGCGGCTGCGAACCTGCACGACGTGCTGCAGGTCGCCAGCGGCCACGGCGCGCGCAGCCGCCTCCACCGCCAGCACCGGTTGCACCACCGCGCGGCGCAGCCACCAGGCCAGGCCCATCAGCAGCAGCGCAGCGGCGACCACGGTCAGCACCGCGCACAGCAGCAGCATCTGCCTTGCCTGCTGCGCGCGCGTGGCCACCGCGGCCTCGGCCACCCGGGTGGCCTGCGTGCTCAGCGCGTCCAGCGATGCGGCCACCGCGCGGTCCTTGCCCCGCACCAGGGTATCGCCGGCAGTGGCATCGTAGCCGGCAGCAGCAAACGCCTGCAGTGCAGCGTGATAGTCCTTCTGCAGCTGCGCATGCAGGCCAGCGAAGGCGAGGGCGAGCTCGCGCGTACGGGTATCGGGGCTGCCGGCCAGCCCGCGTGCCAGTCCATCGACGATTCTGCCTTCGCTGTCGAATGCATCCAGATGACGCTGGCGCAGGACCGGATCGTGGCCCCGCAGCAGCACGTTCTTCCATTCCTGCACCTGGCCACGGAACTCGCGCTGCAGGCGTTCGGCATCGCGGCCATGGGCGACTTCGGCAGGCACCTCGGCAGACAGCTTCAGCCAGGCCGACGCCAGGCCGGCCAACGCACACAGCAGGATGACGGCGAGGCCAAGGGATACGGCGCCGAGCAGCTTCGTCTGCAGTCGCGGCGCATGGGGAGAGGCATTCATGGGGCGAGATCTCGGAAGGGGGGCGATGCGGTATCGACCTGATCTCGCGTGCTCTGAAGTGCGATAAGGATCACATTATCGTTTCGTTCAACGAGGTGAAGGAAATGTTTCATAGGACAGATGTGTCCATATGGAACGAAACAGGACGCTCGACAGGGGATATAAATGTAACTATTGTTGTTACATGAAATCCTCGAACCCGCTTTCCGACGCGCTGCACGTGATGGCCCATCTCGTGGGCCAGCAGGGGCCGCGCACCTCCGAACAGCTGGCCATGTGCCTGCCGACCCATCCGGTGGTGATCCGCCGGCTGCTGGCACAGATGCACAAGGCCGGGTTGGTGCGCAGCACACGCGGGCACGGCGGTGGCAGCCAGCTGGCGCGCGATGCCACCCGCATCACCCTGCACGACATCTACCTGGCGGTCGGCGCACCGCCGCTGGTGCAGATCGGCACACGCGGCGCAGGTCGTGGCTGCCCGATCCAGCAACTGGTCGATTCGGCGCTGCTCGATGGTGCCCGCGAAGCGCAGCGATTGCTGGAACACCGCCTGCAGTCCACCACGCTCGACCAGCTCGGCGCGGAGTTCGCGCGCCACCTCGCCCATCACCGCTCCCTGGAAGGACACCATGAATCCTGAAGTGATCATCGTCGGCGGCAGTTACGCCGGCATCGCCGCGGGCCTGATCCTGGCCCGCGCACGCCGCGCGGTCACCGTCATCGACGCCGGCCTGCCCCGCAACCGTGCGGCCAGCCATTCGCATGGCGTCATCGGCCTGGACGGCATCAGTGGTGCCGAGCTGTTGAAGACGGCGCGCCAGCAGCTGCTGGACTATCCCAGCGTGCGCTGGATCCATGCCGAGGCCGCGCACGCCACCGCCAGCCCCGACGGTGTCGAGGTCCGCACCGCGGATGGCCAGGTGCTGGCCGCACGCAAGCTGCTGCTGGCCAGTGGCATCAGTGACCAGCTGCCGGACCTGCCCGGCCTGGCCGAGCGCTGGGGCAGCACCGTGCTGCATTGTCCCTACTGCCATGGCTACGAAGTCGGCGGCGGAGCGATCGGCGTGCTCGGCGGCCATCCGATGTCGGCCGGCAAGGCACCGCTGTTCGCCGACTGGGGCAATGTCACCTTCTTCAGCCAGGCGGGGGAGATCAGTGAGGAGGAACGCGTGGCCATGCAGCAGCGTGGCGTGCAGATCGAGATCTCGCCGGTGATTGCCGTGCAGGGCGACCAGCCGACCTGGCTGGAAGTGGAACTGGCCGATGGCCGTCGCATCGCCCAGCGCGCGCTGTTCGTTCCAGCCACCCAGGCGATGGCCACGCCGCTGGTGCAGCAGCTGGGCTGCGCGCTGGTCGAAAGCCCGCTCGGCGTGCTGATCGAGGTGGACGCGATGAAGCAGACCTCGGTGCCGAACGTGTACGCCGCAGGCGACGCGACCACGGTTGGCAATATCACCCTGGCCGCCGCCGAAGGGGTGCGTGCCGGGATCGGCGTACATCACGCGCTGGTCAGCGAAGACAGCATCGGGTGACGGAAAGGGCCGGATTCCGCTCTCTTGAACGACACCCGGCCCGCCCCATCAGCCTTTGACGCACAGCACCTGGCGCAGTGTGTGGACCACGTCCACCAGGTCGAGCTGGGCGGCCATCACGTCGTCGATCGACTTGTACGCCGCCGGCGATTCATCCAGCACGCCGCTGTCCTTGCGGCATTCCACATGCGCGGTCGCCTCGCGGTGCTGGGCCAGGGTGATCCGCTCGCGTGCCGTGCCGCGGCTCATCACCCGGCCTGCGCCGTGGCTGCAGCTGTGGAAACTGTCTGCATTGCCCTTGCCACGCACGATGTAGCTGCGCGTGCCCATGCTGCCGGGGATGATGCCCAGCTCGCCCTGGCGTGCACTGACCGCACCCTTGCGGGTGACCAGCAGTTCCTGCCCGGCGTGCGTTTCCTTCTGCACGTAGTTGTGGTGGCAGTTGACGGCCATCGCCGCCAGCCGGAACGGCGGCAGCCGATGCCGCATCTCGGCCAGCACGCGCGCCATCATCGCCTCGCGATTGTGCCGCGCGTAGTCCTGCGCCCAGGACACCGCTTCCACGTAGTCGTCGAACAGCGGCTCGCCTTCCATGAAGAAGGCCAGGTCCTTGTCAGGCAGATGGAAGCCGAGCACGCGGCGCTCCAGCTCGCGACGCGCCTGCTCGATGAAGTACGTGCCGATCAGGTTGCCGGTGCCACGCGAGCCGCTGTGCAGCATTACCCACACGGCATCCGTTTCATCCAGGCACAGCTCGATGAAGTGGTTGCCACCTCCCAGCGTGCCCAGCTGGCGATCGAGCTTGTCGGTGCGGATCCGGCGATGCCTGTCCTTGATCTTCTCCAGGCCAGCGGCCAGGCCGGACTGCACCAGCCGCGTGTGGATGCTGTCGGGCATGCGCTGATGCTCGCCACCGCGACCGTTGCCGACCGGGATGCTGCGCTCGATGCTGTTGCGCAGCTGCCGCAGGTCATCGGGCAGGTCGTTGGCCTGCAGCGTCGTGCGCACCGCGGCCATGCCGCAGCCGATGTCCACGCCCACCGCCGCCGGAATGATCGCCCCGCGGGTCGGGATCACCGAGCCGACGGTCGCGCCCTTTCCCAGGTGCACGTCCGGCATCACGGCCACCCAGGGCCCGACGAATGGAATGGCGGCGATGTTGCGCAGCTGCTCATGGGCCTGCGCTTCCAGCG
Organism: Stenotrophomonas maltophilia; assembly: GCF_025642255.1. Taxonomy (NCBI): domain Bacteria; kingdom Pseudomonadati; phylum Pseudomonadota; class Gammaproteobacteria; order Lysobacterales; family Lysobacteraceae; genus Stenotrophomonas; species Stenotrophomonas maltophilia. The sequence continues at coordinate 3,949,642 of NZ_CP106759.1, read as the reverse complement.
GCACGCCGTTCACCCAGCCCTTGATCGGCGTGGTGCCCTCGGCATGCAGCCATTGATAGGTGTGTTGAGTTTCCATGTTGCAATCCATCTCCTTGATGGGCCGGCGGCGCGTCCCTGCGCCGCCCCAGCCCCCTACTTCATCGTCACCAGCTGCTTCAGCACGCCATCCAGGCCGCCGAACACGGTGAGCTTGTCGATCTTCTCGGTGACCTTCTCCAGCGCCTCCAGCTCCTTCAGCCGCATCAGCACCGGGTTGTCCTCGATCAGCCTGGCGGTATTGAGCTGCGAGCGGGTGGCGTTGGCCTCTTCGCGGCGGCGGATCACGCTGGCCTGTGCCTGCTTCTCGGCCAGCACCACGCCGTTGAGGATCTCCTTCATCTCGCCCGGCAGGATCACGTCCTTGATGCCGACACCCAGCAGCTGCACACCGTGGCCCTCGATCGCGGCGCGCACGTGCGCGGCGATCTCACCGTCCAGCGCCGCCTTCTCGCCCAGCAGCTCATCCAGGCTGCGCGTGGCGATTGCCTGGCGCAGGCCGAACTGCAGCTGCCGGTAGATGAACTCGTCGGCGTTGCTGAGCGTGCGGTGTGCACGCACCGGGTCGACCACCTGCACGGTCGCGGCCAGGTTCACCCGCAGGGTCACCTTGTCGCGGCTGAGCAGCTCCTGGCCGGACACGTCGAGCGAACGCGCACGCAGTTCGACGCGCTCCACCGACACGTTGCCGTTGAAATTCCAGAACGCGTGCAGTCCGGCATCCAGGGTCTGTCGCAGCGTACCGTCGATGAACAGCAGGCCGACCGATTCGCTCGGCACGGTGCTGATCACCGCCACGCGCGGCAGTACGCCCAGCTGGCCCAGGCGCTGCTGCACGTTGGCCGGCACGCGCGGTTCGTCACCCAGGGCCATCACGCGCACCTCGGTGTCGACCGAACCCCGCCAGTACAGATGGCGGCTGCCAGGCGGCAGGACATCGTCGATACGGCCATTGCGCAGCAGCAGACCGACCTGTGCAGCGCCGATATCGGCCAGCACGAAGTGTTCGTGCAGCTGTGCTCCCAGCGCGTCGATCAGGCTGTCCTGGTCGCTGCCGCTGTAGGCGCTGCCCTTCGATGCGTTGTGCACGGTCACGTGCGGCGAGCCGCCGAACCGCGACAGGCGGTGCACGCCCGGCAGCAGCACCTGCTGGAAACGACGGTTGCGATACACCAGGCCGCGCTCGCCGTCGCCGATCACGACCTTGATGGTCCAGAACATGGGAGTCTCTCCTTGTATGGCTCTGGTGGTTCGACCCGATGGAAATCCATCGCCGCGACCCGGGCCGATCAGGTCGTGGCGAGGCGGCCTGCACACCCCGTGCAGGCCGCGGAAGAGGGCGGCCACCGGTGGACGGTCCGCGCGCGGAGCCTTCGGTGCGCCGGCAGTACCGCCATGGGCGCCGCCGGCAGGCAGCACCGGGGTGGACCAAGGCGGGCAGTGACGGCGGACCGGGGCCCGGCGTGCGGTCCGTTGCTTCCACTTCTCCGCCCGAAGGCGATGTCCGTGGATGGCGACGATGGCCGCTGGGACGTGCGTCCCGGGTGTTGCTTCAAGTCATGACGTGACAGGTCATGTGGTTTGGAGTGGGAATTGAACCCACGACAGACGGACTCAGGATCCGTTGCTCTGACCAGGCTGAGCTATCCAGTTGGGAACCGCGCGGAATCGAACCGCGTGCCGGCGAACCGGCGCCTGCGACCAGCAGGCGATCCAGGCGAGGGCATGTCCGCGACCTCCGGCATACGCTACGGCAGCGCCGCGCGCACCAGCCCGCCATTGAAGCGGGACCGTTGGAAAATCGAGGGTGCAGGCCATCGACATTATCGGCGGGCGATAATGTTGTGAGGCGATGCAGATAATGTCCGGGCACGGCCGCCCGCGCGAAGATAAACTCCGGCGTGCAGGTAATGGCCGATCAGTGTGCGGCGGAATGCCGCGCGGGGTGCAGTTCTGGCATCGCGGGTCCTTGTGCCGACGCAAACGAAAACGCCCCCGGGACATGCGTTCCGAGGGCGTCGTCAAGCCTCGGAGATCGGGGTGGCCGATCTCCGCAGGGCGGGTATCAGGCCGTTGTGGGCAGTGCTTCCTTGCCGGACGCGCGCGCCAGCACATCCATGCGCAGGCATGGCAGCAGTGTGGCGATGGCGGAGAAATGCGCGTTCAAGGGAAACATCCAGGCGGGTGTTGAAACGAGGTGCGCACGATAAACCACGATTTAGTCGTGCGCAACCATTTTGTTGAATTATTTTCTTCTGCCCGATGCCGGAGCCGGCCGGCGACCGGCCCCGGCCAATCTCAGCCTTCCGCGCTTGCCGCGTCCAGCTGCGCGACATCCTGCACGCTCAGCGATACATTCGCCGCGGCCAGCAGGTCGTGCAACTGTTCGACGCTGGTGGCGCTGACGATCGGCGCGGTGATCGACGGCCGTGCGATCTGCCATGCCAGTGCGATCTGTGCCGGGCTGGCAGTGTGCTTGCTGGCCACGTCATCCAGCGCTTCCAGGATGCGCAGGCCGCGCGGGTTGAGATAACGCTTCACCACGTTCTCGCCCCGCGCCGGGCTTTTGCCCGCATCGGCTGCCGTGCGGTACTTGCCGCTCAGGAAGCCGCTGGCCAGTGCGTAATAGCCGATCACGCCGATCTGCTCGCGCTGCACCAGCGGTTCCAGCGCGGTCTCGTAGCCGGCGCGGTCGTAGAGGTTGTACTCCGGCTGCAGGGTTTCGTAACGCGGCAGCTTGTAATCGGTGGATACCTTCAGCGCATCGGCCAGGCGGGTGGCGCTGTAGTTGGAGGCACCGATGGCGCGCACCTTGCCGGCTTCGATCAGGCGACCGAACGCGGCCAGCGTGGCTTCCAGCGGTGTCGACTCATCATCCTCGTGGGCCTGGTACAGATCGATCACATCGGTCTGCAGGCGACGCAGCGAGTCTTCCACCGCCGCATTGATGTTGTCCGGGGTCAGCCCCGGGCGCTCGGCCCATTTGCCGACCTTGGTCGCCAGCACCACCTTCTCGCGCTTGCCGCTGCGGGCGAACCACCTGCCGATCAGCGTTTCCGATTCGCCGCCCACATTGCCGGGCACCCAGGCCGAGTACACGTCGGCGGTGTCGACCAGGTTGAAGCCGGCGTCGACGAAGGCATCGAGCAGGGCGAAGCTGGCCTTCTCGTCGGCGCTCCAGCCGAACACATTGCCTCCGAAGGCGAGCGGACGTACATGCAGGCCGGAACGGCCCAGTTCACGGGTTGCCGTCATGGGCACGGTCTCCTTGGGGGAAGTGCTCCAGAATAGAACGCGTTGTGTTACCGCGCTGCGGCGCTGACCACAAAACAGTGTTCCGCGACGGGCGCGCGGCTAACGATTTGTGAACACCTGGCGCGCGGTGACTGCTAGTCTCGCCGCATCATTCCGCTGGAGTCTCCCCGATGATGCCTGCTTCGTCCCTGCGTGGTTACCGCCTGTTGCTTGCTTCCGCCCTGCTTGCCGCCATGCCCGCGTATGCTGCGCCGACCGTGGTGGCGCCGGCGCAGATCCAGGTGTCGCCCGCCATCGACGCTGCGGTGAAGGCGTCGACCCGTGATCCGGCCAACGTCAAGCGTGATGGCTACCGTCATCCGGCACAGTCGCTGGCCTTCTTCTCGGTGGCACCGGAGAAGACCGTCATCGAAATCACTCCGGGCAACGGTTGGTATTCGGAAATCCTCGCGCCGCTGCTGCATGACAAGGGCCGGTACGTGGCAGCCGTGGTCGACCCGATGGCGGTGGCAGAAGGTCGTGGCCGCGACTACCAGCAGCGCAGCCGCGATGGCCTGGAGAAGAAGTTCGCCGGTGCGCCGGCACAGTTCGGCAAAGCAGTCGTGGTCGCCTACGATCCGGCCAAGCCGGTGTTCGGACCGGCCAACTCGGCCGATGTGGTGCTGACCTTCCGCAACGTGCACAACTGGCGCAAGGCCGGCCAGGCGCAGGGCATGTTCCAGGGCTTCTTCAACGTGCTCAAGCCGGGCGGCGTGCTGGGCGTGGTGGAGCACCGCGCCAAGGCCGATGTGGCCGACGATGATGACACTGGTTATGTCGGCCAGCAGCAGGTGATCGCCTTGGCCGAGGCCGCCGGCTTCAGGTTGGATGCGCGCAGCGAGATCAATGCCAACCCGCGCGACACCAAGGATCATCCCAACGGCGTGTGGACCCTGCCGCCGACCAACCAGCATGACAAGGCCGACGCCGCGAAGTACCAGGCCATCGGCGAAAGCGATCGCATGACCCTGCGCTTCATCAAGCCCTGAGTCGAAGCCTCGCAGCCGCAAGCGGCAATGGACACACGTGTATCCGCCGGGCCTGGCCCGGCGCGACAGTCAAAGGAGTGAGCGGTTGAAGAAGATCCTGTACATCGTGATCGCAGTACTGGTGCTGGTACGCCTGTTCGACTTCGCCTTCCATGGCGGCAATACCTATGACCTGCTGGGCGCGGTGGGGTTCGCGGTGCTGTTGATCGGCATCCTGCAGGATGAACGCGCGCGCCGTGCGAGCCCGCCATTGGCGTCCCAGCGGCGGCGGGCGGCGATCGCATCGGCCTGTGGCATTGCGCTGGTGCTTGTTTCGTTCCTGCTGAAGTGGAAGGTCTTCGGCTGAGGCGCCCGTGATCGCGATGGCAGCGCCGGGATGGGACAATGCCGCATCCACCGCCTGCCGTGCCTGCGATGCTGATTGCCTTCAACAAGCCGTTCAATGTGCTGTGCCAGTTCACCGATCGCAGCGTCCCGCCGCGCCCGACCCTGGCGGGGTTCGGCCTGCCGCCGCGTGTCTATGCGGCCGGCCGGCTAGATCATGACAGCGAAGGCCTGCTGCTGCTGACCGACAACGGTCCCTTGGCGCACAGGTTGACCGACCCGAAGCACAAGGCCGACAAGACCTACTGGGTGCAGGTGGAAGGCACGCCTGGCGAGGAACAGCTGCAGCGCCTGCGCAGCGGCGTGATCCTCAATGATGGGCCGACCCTGCCGGCGAAGGTCGAACCGCTCGATCCCGCGCCGGAGCTGTGGACGCGCGATCCGCCCGTGCGCTTCCGCAAGACCGTTGCCGATACCTGGCTGGCGATCACGATCCGCGAAGGGCGCAACCGCCAGGTACGGCGGATGACCGCCGCCGTGAACCTGCCCACCCTGCGCCTGGTGCGGGTGGCAATGGGTCCTTACCGGCTGGATGATCTGCGCCCCGGACAGTGGCGGCAGATCGGCTGAAACGAAACGGGCCGGAGATCACCCACAGGCGATCTCCGGCCCGGATGCAGCCGCCTGCCTCAGGCGTCGCTGCCGATATCGCTGTGCTCGTCGACCACGGTGTCGTTGCGGCGGTCGCGGGCACTGATGCGCTGCGCCTGGCCATCAACGACCTGACCATTGGCCGCCTTCTTCTTCTGCTGCTTGCGATACAGGGCATAGCCGAGCAGACCCACACCCACTGCCGCGGCGGCGATGGTCACTGCCGGATTGCGGCGGGCGAACTTGGTGGCAACCTTGCCACCGGTCTTCACTGCGCCCAGTGCCGCTCCCGTCTTGATCCAGTCGCTGGCCTGCGGGCCCAGATGGCGCAGGCTGCCGCCGGCACTCTTCAGGCCGTCGCCCGCGGTGTGGGCCAGGTCCAGGGCGCGCTCCAGGGCGCGGTCGGTAATCACGGTCAGTCTGCTCATGCGGGGGTCCTTTGCCTCGGGTCGAAGTCCAGTGTGGCGCGTTGCCCGTAAACGGTATGTCAGTCGGGCAGTCACACGGCGTGACTCTACGCGCTCCATTCAGGATCAGGCAGGATTGCTATGTTCCCCGTGGTTTGGCCCGGTGGGTGGCGGTGGCCGTCCACGGGTCGTCCGGCCAGGGATGGCGGGGATAGCGGCCCTTCATCTCTTTCTTCACCTCGGCATAGGTGTTTTCCCAGAAGTTGCGTAGGTCCTGGGTGACCTGCAGCGGACGACCGCCGGGTGACAGCAGGTGCAGGGTCAGTGGCACGCGCCCATCGGCGATGCGGGGAGTGTCTGCCAGTCCGAACAACTCCTGCAGCTTCACGGCCAGCACCGGTGGCAGCGGTTCGCCGGACTCGCTGTCCAGTGCATAGGTGATGGGCCGCTCCAGCCCGGAGGGCACAGTGATGCGGGTTGGCGCATGCCGCTCCACGAGCTGCCGCTGTGACCATGCCAGGGGCGACTTCAGCGCTTCTGCGAAGCTGGCTTCGTCCAGCGCATCGAGGCGGCTCTTGCCGGCAAACGCAGGCTGCAGCCACTGCGCGCGGGTGGCGAGCAGCGTGGCATCGCTGCAGTCGGGCAGCTCCAGCTCGGGCATCCAGCGACGCAGCGACTCCATCCGTGCCTGCCATTGGCGCAGGGCCTCGGTCCACGGCAGTGCCTGCAGGCCGAGCTCGGCAACAGCCTCGGTCAAGGCGCCGGCCGCGTGTTCCGGGTCGACCCGGCCCGCCGAGCGACTGTCCAGCACGATGCGATCGAAGCGGGTTTCGCGCAGTGCGACCAGCGCACGCCGTTCGCCGTCCCAGCGCACCGTGTCGGTGGTGACGAAGCGCTGCGGGTAGATCCTGCGCAGATGGTCCTCATCGACCGGCGCGGCGCGCAGCAGAAGCGCATCGCGGGCCTCGAAACGCAGTTCGCTGGCGACCAGCCACGGTTCGCCACGCAGATCGCTCAGTTCATGCAGGCGCGCGCTGCGCCCGTTGGCGAGCAGGTAGCGCAGCGGATCGCCCGGATGCTGGAAGCCGATGCGATCGGGAAAAGCGTGCGCCAGCAGATCGCCCAGCGCGTGCGCTTCGATGCTGGCAGGGGGCGCGGCATCGCAGCGCAGCCGACGCCGCCACTGGCGCGCGGCGGCATCAATGGCAGCCAGTCCACCACGACTGGCATCGGCCGGCGCGCGGCCAGCACGGAACGCGGCCAGCGCGCGCCAGCGTGCCGCCAGTGCGTCGCCGCCCTGGCGCAGGGGGTCGCGTGCTTCCAGCAGCGCCGCCAGATCGGCCGCCAGCGCCTGTGCGTGCGGGTCAGGGGCGGCGAGCAGCATCGCAGCCATGCGTGGATGGGTACCCAGCGCCAGCACGCGTCGGCCCAAGGCGGTGATCGCGCCCGACTCCGACAACGCGCCCAGGCGGTGCAGCAGCTCGCGCGCCGCACCCATCGGTCCGCTTGGGGGCGGATCGAGAAAGCGCAGGTCGCTGCTGCCCCACGCCGCCAGCTCCAGCGCCAGTCCTGCCAGTTCGACCTGGTCGATCTCGGCACGCCGCTGAGGCTCCAGCCGCTGCGACTGCGGCCACAGGCGCCAGGCCACGCCCTCGGCCACGCGGCCGGCACGACCGGCACGCTGGTCGGCCGAGGCCTGCGCAATGGCCACCACGTCCAGGCGGGTGAAGCCGCTGTTCGGGTCATAGCGGGGCTCGCGTGCCAGGCCGCTGTCGATCACCACGCGCACGCCGGGCAGGGTCACCGAGGATTCGGCCACGTTGGTGGCCAGCACCACGCGGCGGCGGCCCTCATCTGCGGGTTGCAGCACGCGCGCCTGCTGCTCCACCGGCAGTTCGCCATGCAGTGCCAGGACCTCGGTGTTGCCGCCGATCGATTCCTGCAGACCGGCCTGCACGCGGGCGATCTCCCGCTGGCCAGGCAGGAACACCAGCACGTCGCCCGGGTGCTCGACCAGCGCCTGCTGCACTGCGCGGCGGACCTGCAGTTCCAGCGATTCTTCGCGACGCGCCGGGAAGTGGCTGACGGTCACGGGGTAGCTGCGGCCCTCGCTGCTCAAGCGGGGTGCGTCGAGGAAGCGTGCCAGCCGCTCGCCATCCAGGGTCGCCGACATGACCACCAGCCGCAGGTCGTGGCGCAGCTGTGCCTGTACGTCCAGCGCCAGTGCCAATCCCAGGTCGCCGCTGAGGTGGCGCTCATGGAACTCGTCGAACAGGATCGCGCCCACCTGTTCCAGCAACGGGTCGTCCTGCAGCATGCGGGTCAGGATGCCTTCGGTCACCACCTCGATGCGGGTGCGCGCGGACACCCGGTTCTCGAAGCGGATGCGGTAGCCGACGGTATCGCCGACCTCCTCGCCGAGCTGCCTTGCCATGAACATCGCTGCGCTGCGCGCGGCCACCCGGCGCGGCTCCAGCAGGATGATCCTGCGGCCCTGCAGCCACGGTGCATCGAGCAGCGCCAGCGGTACCTGGGTGGTCTTGCCGGCGCCCGGTGGTGCCTCCAGCACGAGCCGTGGCTGTGCGGCCAGATGCTGCTGGATCTGCGGCAGCAGCGGAGAAATGGGGAAGTGCGGGGCGTTCATGCGCAAAGGATAAGGGGCCACGCTGGGCGCGGGTACAATGCGCAGGCACATTTCCTCCGCGATGACCATGCACCTGATCGATATCGGCGCCAATCTGACCCACGACTCCTTCGACCGCGACCGCGACGCCGTGCTGCAGCGTGCCCGCCAGGCCGGGGTGGTGCAGATGGTGGTCACGGGGGCCAGCCGCGAGCACTCTCCGCTGGCGCTGCAGCTGGCCCAGCAGCATCCGGGATTCCTGTATGCGACGGCCGGCGTACACCCGCATCATGCGGTGGAGTACACCGAAGAATGCGATGCGGAGATGCGCGCCCTGCATGCCCACCCGGAAGTGGTGGCGGTCGGCGAGTGCGGACTGGACTACTTCCGTGACTTCTCGCCGCGACCTGCCCAGCACCGTGCGTTCGAGCGCCAGCTGCAGCTGGCGGCGGAGAACGGCAAGCCGCTGTTCCTGCACCAGCGCGACGCGCACGCCGACTTCATGGCGCAGATGAAGAACTTCGAGGGTCGCCTCGGGCCGGCGGTGGTGCACTGCTTCACCGGTGAACGGGAGGAGTTGTTTGATTACCTCGACCAGGACTGGTACATCGGCATCACCGGCTGGCTCTGCGACGAGCGTCGCGGGGCGCACCTGCGCGAGCTGGTGAAGAGCATTCCAGCCGATCGCCTGATGATCGAGACCGATGCGCCGTACCTGCTGCCGCGCACGCTCAAGCCGATGCCGAAGGATCGCCGCAACGAACCGATGTTCCTTTCGCACATCGTCGAGGAGTTGGCCCGTGATCGTGGCGAGGATGTCGTGCTGACCGCAGCCCATGCCACGGCGGCGGCCCGTGCCTTCTTCCGGCTGCCCGACGCCGACACTACACGTCAGCCGTGAATGCCCGGATCCGGTGACGCTCGGCCATGCCCGGCGAGCGAAGCGGCAAGATCCGTCAGCCCTTCCCGATACGTCGGAAACTGCGGCGCCCACCCCAGCGCTTCGCGCGTACCGCGGCTGTCGATGCGCTTGCTGCCTTCGTAGAAGCGGCGCAGGGCCGGGCTCAGCGCCGGGTCGTCCCACGCCATTGCCGGTGGCATCGCAAAGCCTCCCAGCTGCGCGGCGAAGGCCAGCACGTCCTGTGGCGGTGCCGGCTCATCGTCGCTGGGCAGGTACAGCGCCTGCAGGGTGGGTCGCCGCATCGCCGCGATGATCACCGCCACCAGGTCCTGTACATGCAGGCGGTTGAACAGCAGGCCCGGCTTCAGCACATGGCGGGCACGTCCCTGCGCGAGCTGCACCAGTGCGTTGCGGCCGGGACCATACAGCCCGGGCAGCCGGAACACTGCCGAGGCGATGCCGCGCCGGCTGGCCAGTGCGCGCCATTGCGACTCCGCGCGCAGGCGCTGCAGGCCCGCAGGCCCGGTGGCGTCGGCCACGCTGTCCGCATCGATCCAGCCGCCCTGGCGGTCGCCGTACACCGACGTCGACGACAGATAGCCCACCCACTGCAATGCGGGACTGTCTTCCAGTGCCGTGCGCAGCATGCGCACTGCCGGGTCGCCGTCGGCATCGGGCGGTATGCTGCCCAGCACCGCATCGGCGCGCGCGATGTCATCCAGAAGCGCGGGTGCAGGGGCTGTGCCAGCGCAGAGTCGATGGCAGCGCAGGCCATCGACGGCTGCCGTGGCCGGATCGCGTACGGTGCCGGCGACCTGCACGCCCAGCGCTTCCAGGCGAGCCGCCAGTACGCGCCCGCTCCAGCCCATGCCCAGGATCAGCACCCGTCCGGGCAACGGACCGGCGGGCAGCGTCAGGCTCACGCCCGGCGCTGCGCCTGGTAGGCCTGCAGGCTGCTGTAGGCGACCTGCAGCAGCACGCCCTGCTGGCCGGCGCTGCGTGCACGCGCCAGCATGTCACCGACGATGTGGCCGGCCTCCACCTGCTGCCCGGCCTCCAGGTCACGCAACATCGAGGCCTTCAATGCCGAGCCGGCCTGGGTCAACGTGCCGCGCGCAGTGTCCTGCGCTGCCGCCGGGACTGCCTCACCGGCCGCCTCCGCCACGGCCAGGCACTCGTCGTACAGGCCCTGCACGATGGCCGTGCCATCATCGGTCGCGACAATCGTGCCGATGTCCGCGCGCAACAGGCAGGTCGCCGCGGCAAGCGCAGTGAGGAAGGTGTACTTGATCCACTGCTCCTGGCCGATGCGTTCGCTGGCCAGGTGATCGAGGTTGGCCTGCGTGCAGGCGGCTGCGAAGGCACGCACGCGCGCCGAGAGCGCGCCACCGTCGCGTTCCCCGAAGGTGAGCTTGGCGGGTTTCCCCAGATGCACCACCGCACCGTCCGGTGCCTTGGTCGCACTGATGAAGCACAGCCCGCCCAGCACCGCCTCGCGGCCGAAGCGTGCATCCAGATCGTTGTAGTGATGCAGCCCGTTGAGGATCGGCAGCACGGTGGTGAGGGGGCCCACCGCCGGCGCGATGGCCTCGATCGAGCTGTCCAGGTCGTAGGCCTTGCAGCTGAGGATGACCAGGTCGAAGGGCCTCTCCCGGGCCAGCGCGGGCAGCGCATCGGCTGTCACGTGCTGCACCGGGAATGCGGCATCGCCGACTGGACTGCGGATCACCAGTCCATCGCGTGCAAGCTGCCCGGCGCGGGCAGGGCGGACCAGGAAGGTCACGTCCACACCGGCCTGGGCCAAACGGCCGCCGAAGTAACCGCCGGTACCGCCGGCGCCGAGAATCAGGATGCGCATTGCACGTTCACCGTTGTCTGCGGAACCAATGTTGCGGGTGTGCCGGGGATCGCGATCCCGGCGATCGGCGCTCAGCTGCGCATGCCCACGCCGCGGCGCAGCAGCCACAGCGCCACCGCCGTCAGCACCACCACGAAGCCGATCATCAGCGCATACGCGACCCACAGCGGCACGTCACTGCTGCCCAGCAGGCCGTAGCGGAACGCGTTGACCATGTAGAAGATCGGGTTCGCATGGGTCGCCGCTTCAGCCCAGGCCGGCAGCAGCTTCACCGAATAGAACACGCCGCCCAGATAGGTCAGCGGGGTCAGGATGAAGGTCGGAACGATCGCCACGTCGTCGAACTTCTTCGCGTACACGGCATTGATGAAGCCGGCCAGCGAGAAGATGGTGGCGCCCAGCAGCACCGTGGTCAGTGTCACCAGCGGGTGCGGGATGCGCACGGGGGTGAAGAACATCGCGATGATCAGCACGATCACGCCGACCATCAGGCCGCGCAGTACCGCACCGGCCACGTAACCCCACAGGATCACCCAGTTCGGCATCGGGCTCACCAGCAGCTCTTCCACGTGGCGGCCGAACTTGGCGCCGAAGAAGGACGAGCTGATGTTGCCGTAGCTGTTCTGGATCACGCTCATCATGACCAGCCCGGGCACGATGAACTGCATGTAGCTGTACCCGCCCATCTCGCCCACGCGCGAGCCGATCAGGCCGCCGAAGATGAGGAAGTACAGGGTCATGGTGATCGCCGGCGGCACCAGCGTCTGGCCCCAGATGCGCATGATCCGGGTCACTTCGCGGCGCACGATGGTCAGCAGCGCGACGCGGTTGCGCTGGCCGTCGGTCAGCTCGGTGGTGCTCATGCGGATTTCTCCTGATTGCCGGTGAGGCGCACGAACAGCTCCTCCAGGCGGTTGCTCTTGGTACGCATCGAGCGCACGCGGATGCCGGCTTCATTCAGCGCGGCGAACACGCGGTTCAGATCCATCGCCCGTGGCATGTCGATGTCCAGCGTGTGCGCGTCGGGCGCGCTGAGGGTTGCGCCCTCGATCGCCGGCAGTTGCACCGGCAGATCGCCATCGATGTCCAGCAGGAAGCCTTCCACGTCCAGCTTGGCCAGCAGCGCACGCATCGGCCCCTGCTCGACGATCCGGCCGTGGTTGATGATCGCCAGATGCCGGCACAGGTACTCGGCCTCCTCCAGGTAGTGGGTGGTGAGGATGATCGTCGTGCCAGCCGCATTGATCTCCTTCAGCACCCGCCACATGTCGCGGCGGATCTCGATGTCCACGCCCGCGGTCGGCTCATCCAGGATCAGCAGGCGGGGACGCGTCATCATCGCGCGGGCGATCATCAGCCGGCGCTTCATGCCGCCGGACAGGGTGCGGCTCATCACCTGCGCCTTCTCCCACAGATGGGCACGCTTGAGTTCCTCTTCCGCGCGCTGCTCCGCTTCCTCGCGCGGTACGCCATAGAAGCCGGCGTAGTTCACAAGAATGTCGAAGGGTTTTTCGAACAGGTTGAAGTTGATCTCCTGCGGCACCAGGCCGATCAGGCGCATGGTCGCGCTGCGGTTGCGCACCAGGTCGCTGCCGAACACCTCCACCTGGCCCTCGCTGAGGTTGACCAGGGAGCTGATGATGCCGATCAGGGTGGACTTGCCAGCCCCGTTGGGGCCCAGCAGGGCGAAGAAGTCGCCCGGGGCGACCTCCAGCGAGACCCCCTTCAGGGCCTGGGTTCCGTTGTCGTAGGTTTTGCGCAGGTCGCGCACGCGCAGGGCGGGCGCCGTATCGTTCAGGGATGCCAAGCTCGAAGCCTTCGCGCCTATGGGCTGGCGCTGGAGAGGGGCGGGGAAGGGCTATTATAGAAGACCCCGAGGGCTTGCCCCGGCTACACACTGTCCCGAAAAGTCGTGCCTGTTCAATTCCCCCTCAAGCTGGTCGGCCGCCGCATGCTGGCCCCGACCGTCGGCCACTACCAGTTCGTGCGCGACGATGGCCAGCCGCTGGATTTCCAGCCCGGCCAGTTCATCCAGGTCCATTTCAGCTACGCCGATGGCACCGAGACCAAGCGCAGCTATTCCCTGGCCACCCTGCATGATCACGCACTGGGGCCCGGCGAAGCCGTGGATATCGCGGTCAGTTTCGTGCCCGGCGGCGCCGCTACAGCGCTGTTCGAGGCGCTGGAAACCGGCGGCCAGATCAGCGCGTCCGGCCCGTACGGGCGGTTCTGCCTGAACCCCGGCGATCACAACGCGCGCTATCTGCTGATCGCCACCGGTACCGGCGTGACCCCCTATCGCTCGATGCTGCCACTGCTGGAAAGGGCCATGACCGAACGCGGCGTGCAGGTCGTCCTGCTGCAGGGTGCACGCAGCCCGGGCGAACTGCTGTACAGCGAAGATTTCTACAGTTTCGCCGAAAAACACGCGAACTTCCGCTATGTTCCGTGCCTGTCGCGGGAGTTGCCGGAACAGGCCCACGCCGACGTCCATCATGGCTACGTGCAGCAGGCCCTGGCTGGTTTCACGCCGGACCCGGCCACCGATATCGCCTACCTGTGCGGCAACCCGGACATGGTCGATGCCTGCGCCGAGCTGCTCAAGGCGGCCGGGCTGGGCAACCCGCAGATCCGCCGCGAGAAGTACGTCAGCAGCAAGTGAGTGCGCTGCGGAGAGGCGGCGCCAGCCGCCTCCCGCAGACCGCGCCGGTCTCAGTACGGCACCCAGGCATCACGCCAGGCTGCGCCCACGCCCGGCCGGTACGCGTCGGCGTTGACGTTGCACCACGCGCCTTCAGGGAACGGGCGGCAGGCATACAGCCGGCCATCGCTGCCCTTCACCACGCTCTGCCCGGGCACATAGCTGCCGATGCCTGCCGGGTACACGTAGTCGAAGTCGCCGCCCGGCGAAGGCGTGCCCGGATCGGGTACCCGGGTGTCCAGCTGGAAGCGGTTGCCTTCTTTCAGATAGACCCGGTTGCCGGTCGCCGACGCCGTCGGCGTGATCGTGCCGTTGGACAGTACGCCCACCCGAGCGTGCTGGCTGGCGCCATTGACCTTGCGGGCCAGCACCAGCGGCCACTGCGTGGCCGCCGTCTGGCCGCTGGCCAGTGTGGCCTCCACCCGCTCCACATCGTTGCCGCTGGCGTTGAACACGCGCAGCGCCAGGACGGTGCCGACCGGCAGATCGCCACGCGCGGTGAGCGGGCCGGCATCCTGCCACTGCGATGCCGGGGGAGTGCTGCCGCCCTCGAAACGCACATCCATGCAGGTGTAGAACGCTTCGGTCGAATCCGCGCGCTGCCACGTGTTGTAGATCACGTGCTGGCCCGTGCGCTGTGGCAGCGGGCACTGCAGCCTGTACGTGCCATCGGCGGACAGCGGGGTGTTGCCCAGTGTGCAGAACTCCTGCAGGTCCGCCCAGCGCAGAGGACTGCCCGGTGTCCAGCCTTCGCGGGTAACGAAGAATCGCCAGTCACGCGTGGCATGCGGTGCGGTGGCCTTGAACACGAAGGTGAACCTGCCGTTCGCATCGGGTTGGATCGGCGTGGTCTGCCAATCACTGCGGTTCAGATCCAGGCCGCGGAAGGTCGGGTTGTTGCCGCTGCACAGCGTGCCGTCGGGTACGACGGCCTGATGGTTGCCATTGGCGTTGGCCTGGTTGATGCCGTTCCAGTCGTAGAACGCCTGCGAGCCGGCGAGTGCTTTCGCGGCGGCGCAGGCCGGGTTGGTTGGATTCTCCGGATTGCCCTGGAAACAAGCGTAGACGCGACTGGCCGGCGTGGTCATGGTGCCGTGCGCGAATGCGCTGCTGGCCAGGCAGATCAGGCCGGCGGCTGCGAATGAGCTGGCCAGCACAACACGTGTGGATCGGAATGACATGGCGCATCCTTGTGGTCGTCGATGGGAACGGTGACCGCAGGCGTTGCGCTGCGCAGCGGACGGTCGGCGGCACCTCGGCGAGTATCGAGGTGCGCTGCATCGCGCGGTACCTTGGAAGTGCCGTTCCGTGACTGCCTGCGTGAAGCCTTTCCCACAGGCTTCACGCAGGCCTGAACGGATGCGCAGAAGGTCACGCGTCGTGCGTGGTGCCGATCACGCGACGCCGTGTGTCAGCGCGTCCTGATCCACCCGGTCCGCCTGGCACGAAAAACACCCGTAGCCTGCGTTGTGCAACTGCACGAAGGCCACCGCGGGATCGGCGAACAGCACATCGAGCTGCACCCCGACCTCGTTGCCGGGGCAGACCTGCCCGCTGATCATCAGTGCATCCTCGTCGTAGGCGCGCAGTGAGATAAGCCGTCGCTCGACGTAGGGCGGAACGACCCCGGCGGGCAGGACGCAGCGCGTAGCGCCGCGCTGCACGAAGATCGGACCGGACGCGCGATAGGGCGAGTGCGTGGCCAGGTGGGTATGGGGCAGCAGAAGCAGTTCGGCGCCACTTGGGGGGTCGGACAGGCTGACCCGGCACGGATGGCCGCCGCGATCCCCGGCCCAGCGTCGCAGGATGCCCTGCGCAGCCAGCGCGCGGTCGCTCTGTTCGAACAGGTGTTGGAAGGGGCGGTGATCGAGGCCGCTGAGGTACCACGCGTTCATGGGAATCTCCTGGGTTCTCCATGAGTCTGCGTGGCCGACGGCTGCGCTGCTCGCCATGATGCGACGCCGCATTCGATCCGGCCGACATGGGCCTGGCTTTCCAGTGACGATTGCCCATCGCCGCCAGCCTCCTGCCCGTGTAAGTTGGGTCACATCTTCCGCGGCAGCCCGTCGTGGTCGACAGGAACGTCTTCCAGGGGAAACGAGCACGATGCAAAGACACCATCTCGCACTGGCCGGCGCGCTGGCCAGCCTGCTGCTTGCCGGTTGCGGCGCGGCGCCTTCCGGCAGCGCCGATGCGGCGGCGGAAACGCCCGGCCGCCGCTACGGACAGATCGACTTCCAGCCCTGCACATTGACCACGATGGGCGCCAGCGCCAACGTCGAGGCACAGTGCGCCACCCTGCAGGTGGCCGAGGACAGGGCGCAGCCGCAAGGGCGGAAGATCAACCTCCGTATCGCCTGGCTGGAATCGGGCAACAGTGGCTCCGGCCAACCGGATCCGGTGTTCTTCCTCGCCGGCGGGCCCGGGCAGGCGGCCAGCGAGGTGGCGGTCATCGTCGATACCGCCCTGCGCCAGGTTCGCAAGCAACGCGACATCTTCCTGATCGACCAGCGCGGCACCGGTGGCTCCAACCCGCTCAACTGCCTGGGCGCAGATGGCAAGGAACTGGCGTTCGACGAAGAGGCCCCCCCCAGCGAGGCGCTGCTGCGCGACTACGCCCAGCGCTGCGCAAGCTCTTTGCAGGGACGTGCCGATGCGCGGTTCTACACCACCCGCGACGCCGTTGCCGATCTGGATGCCGTGCGCCAGGCGCTGGGCGTGGATGCGCTGAACCTGGTGGGTGGTTCCTACGGAACCCGCGTGGCCCAGCGCTATGCCGCGGCCTATCCGCAGCACACCCGCAGCATCGTCATCGACGGCGTCGTTCCGAACGAGCTGGTGGTCGGGGGTGACTTCGCCAATACCTTCGAAGACGCGATCAATCTGCAGTCGGCCCAGTGCCGCAAGGACCCGGCGTGCAGCAAGCGCTTTCCGAGCGACACCAGCAGGCAGCTGCGCGGCGTGCTCGATACGCTGCGCGCCGCGCCGGTGACCGTTGACTACCGCGACCCCGGCACGAACGCGCCGCGGCGCGACGTGCTGACGCCGGACAGCGTGATGGGGCTGGCGTTCGCCTTCTCCTATGTTCCGCAGTACGCCTCGCTGTTGCCGCTGGTGCTGGACGAGGCTGCGCAGGGCCGCTACGCGCCGCTCGCCTCGCTGGCACGCGGTGCCAACCGCAGCATGGGCTTCCAGATCAACCGCGGCATGCAGTGGTCGGTGATCTGCAGCGAGGACGCTCCGCGCTACCACGCGCCAGCCGCCAATGCCGAGCGCCTGTTCGGCAACGAGGTGGCCAGCGCCTTCTTCGCGCCGTGTGCTGTCTGGCCGCACACCGCGGCCCCCGCCGCGGATGCCGCACCGCTGCGCAGTGAGGTGCCGGCGCTGCTGCTGTCCGGTGAACTGGACCCGGTCACGCCACCGCGCTACGCCGCACAGGTGCTCAAGGGGCTGCCGCAGGGGCGCGCACTGGTCGCGCGCGGCCAGGGCCACGGCACGCTCTCCGCCGGCTGCATGCCCCGCCTGCTGGGCCAGTTCATCGACAGCACCGATGCCAAGGCGCTGGATGCCAGCTGCCTGGATACGCTGAGCTACGTGCCGGCGTTCACCTCGTTCAACGGATGGGAACCATGATCGTCGCCGACAACCTGCACAAGGCCTTCGATACCCGCACCGGCCGCATCCAGGCGGTGGCCGATGTCGGCTTCCGCGCCGAGGACGGTCGCATCACCGGTCTGCTTGGCCCGAACGGTGCCGGCAAGACCACCACCATGCGCATGCTGTACACCCTGATGACGCCTGACCAGGGCAGCATCAGCGTCGATGGCATCGATGCCGCGCGCAATCCCGTGGAGGTCCGTCGCCACCTGGGCGTGCTGCCCGATGCGCGGGGCGTCTACAAGCGGTTGACCGCGCGCGAGAACATCGCCTATTTCGGCCGGCTGCACGGCCTGTCCGAAGCTCGCATCCGCGAGCGCATCGACGTGCTGTCGCAGGCGCTGGACATGGGCGACATCCTCGACCGCCAGACCGATGGCTTCTCGCAGGGCCAGCGCACCAAGACCGCGATCGCGCGCGCACTCGTGCACGATCCGCGCAATGTGATTCTCGACGAGCCGACCAACGGCCTGGATGTGATGACCACCCGTGCACTGCGCCGGTTCCTGCTGGGACTTCGTGAGGAAGGGCGGTGCGTGATTCTGTCCAGCCACATCATGCAGGAGGTGGCTGCACTGTGCGACCACATCGTGATCATCGCCAAGGGCACGGTCATGGCCGCCGGCAGTGCCGATGAGCTGCGCGCGCAGTCCGGCGAAGCCAATCTGGAAGATGCGTTCGTGAAACTGATCGGCAGCGAAGAGGGCCTGCACGCATGAGCATGATGTCGACCCTGATGACGGTGATGCGCAAGGAGCTGCGTGATCTCTCCCGCGACCGCCGCACGCTGATGCTGACCCTGCTGTTCGGTCCGCTGCTGTACCCGGTGCTGCTGCTGGGCATGGGCAAGCTGGCCGAGAGCCGCGTGCGCACGCAGATCGAGCAACCGCTGCAGATTCCGACCATCGGCGCGGACAACGCACCGAACCTGGTCCGCTTCCTGGCCGCGCAGGGGCTCAACGCCAGCGCAGCACCCAAGGACCTGGCTGCGGCCATCCGCAACCAGGACATCGACGTCGCGCTGCGCATCAGCGATGACTTCGGCGAGGACTGGGCCGCGGGCAGGCCGGCGCTGGTGGAGGTGATCAAGGACAGCACCCGGCGTGCCGCCGAAGTGCCCAGCGCACGCCTGGAAGCGGCGCTGGCCACCTACAACGGCCAGGTGGGCGCACTGCGGCTGATGGCACGCGGCGTGGATGCCCAGGTCGCGCGTCCGCTGGACGTGGGCAGCCAGGATCTGGCCAGTGCCGAAGCGAAACGGGGCATGATCCTGTCGATGCTGCTGCCGGTGCTGTTGACCCTGACCTCGTTCATCGGCGGCGCCTATCTGGTGATGGACGCCACGGCAGGCGAACGCGAGCGGCAGTCACTCGAGCCCCTGCTGGCGACGCCCGGCTCACGCAGCGCGATCGTCAGTGGCAAGATCGCCGCCGCCTGCGTGGTCGGCTTCGCGTCGCTGCTGTTGACCCTGGTGGCTTTCAAGGTCAGCGCGCAGATCGCCCCGGGCAACATCGGCCGCCAGTTCAACATGAATGTCGGCTCGATGCTGCAGATGCTGCTGGTGATGCTGCCGATGCTGCTGATCGGTACCTCGCTGCTGACCTTCCTGTCGGCGGCGGCCAAGAGCATGAAGGAAGCGCAGAGCCACATGACCTGGCTGATGCTGCTGCCGATGCTGCCCGGCTACGCGCTGGTCGCTTACCCGCTGAAGAGCGAGCTGTGGCAGTACGCGGTGCCGTTCCTGTCGCAGAACCAGATGCTGCTGAAGGTCATCCGCCACGAAGTGATCAGTCCCAGCGTCTGGGCGATCTATCTGGGCGCCAGTCTCGGTCTGGCCGCACTGCTGTGGTTTGCCGCCGTGCGCCGCTACCACAACGAACGCCTGGCGATTTCCGGCTGACCGCCAGTGGAAGCGCCGGGCCCTGCCCGGCGGATAGGGAACGAGGCCCGGTCATTCCGGGCCTCGCTGTTTTCAGGTTCGCGTTGCCTGCCAAGCGGCGAAGCGCCGGGCGATCACCGGGGCCAGTCGGTCGAAGTTCTCCCAGGTATCGGCGACGTGGTACCGATCCGGGACATCGGCCCCGGCAGGCACTCTGCGGCGCGAAGGCAGGCAGAGGAAGTGCTGAATACGTCAGCCCTCTGCATACCGCGCAGGCGTCACCCCCATCTCGCGCTTGAACACGGCGATGAAGGCGCTGGGGGTGTCGTAGCCGAGCGACAGCGCCACGCTGATCACCGGCTCCCCGGCCAACAGGCGCGGCAGCGCCAGCAGGACGCGCAGGCGCTGGCGCCACTGGCTGAGTGTCATGCCGGTTTCGGCGCGCCAGTGGCGCGCGAGGGTGCGGCTGGACAGTCCCATGGCAAGGGACCAGGCCTCGACGCTGCGGGTGTCCTGTGGTGCACGCGCCAACGCCGCAGCAACGCGCCGCAGGCGCCGATCGCGTGGCTGCGGCAAGGCCAGCGGCAGCGGTGTGCTGGCGTCGATCT
The DNA here is from genome assembly GCF_025642255.1 of Stenotrophomonas maltophilia. Taxonomy (NCBI): domain Bacteria; kingdom Pseudomonadati; phylum Pseudomonadota; class Gammaproteobacteria; order Lysobacterales; family Lysobacteraceae; genus Stenotrophomonas; species Stenotrophomonas maltophilia. Next base: position 3,929,714 of record NZ_CP106759.1, on the reverse strand, counting down.
CATCGGCAATGACGCCGGCAAGACGCTCCTGCACCGCGTCGAGCGGTGCGGGCGCCCAGCGCAGCGCGCGATCCACGGCTGCCTGCAGCAGGGGGCCCGGTTGCACGATGCGTGGGCGTGCCGGGAGTCGCGTGCAGGTCGCTGCGTCGAGGTACAGGCTCCAGCCATCGAACGGGCCGATGCTGGCCAGCGCATGCGGCAGTCCGGGAGGAACCCACGCCATATGGCCGGCTGGCAGCAGCCAGTGCAGGTCGCCTGCCTCGATCCGCAGCAGGCCCTGTCGCGCCCCCAGCAGCTGCCCGCGGGCGTGCTGGTGCCGGGCGGTCCGGCGTGGACGGTCCAGGGCCAGTTGCGCGGTCAGCAGCACCGGCCCTCGGGCGGTGTCGACCAGGGGCGGGTCAATCAGGGCGGGGGATGTCTGATATGCCATATCAACTGGCAGTTATACGGCAGATCCGGCAGACAGCAGCGTCCACACTGCACTCCACTCGCCGAAAGGAGTTCCTCATGCAGCCTCAAGACATCCTCCCTGACCATCAGAACGACGTGGTCGCCAACGGCCTCACCGTGCGCAAGGGCAGCGTGGGCGCTTTCCTTGCCAGCGTCCGCGACTGGCAGGATCCCGCCGGCAGCCCTGCGTCCCGGGCAGCGGCGGAAGCCGACCTGCGCGCGCTGCTGCCGGGTCTGCATGCGTTGGGCCTGTTCCGGATCCTGAGGGCACGCGATCCGGCCCTGCAGCACCTGATCGACGGCGCGCGCTGATACGAACAAGGCCCGGACAGACCGGGCCTTGTCGTGATCGTTGGCGGGGATGTCCCGGCTCAGCCGCCCGGCGCGAACACCAGAGTGCGGCGGGTGGTGACCGGAGCGCTGACCGGCTCGAAACGCCAGCGCTTCACGGCGTTCATGGCTTCGCGGTCGAAGATGCGCGCGGGCGTCGCACGCAGCACGCGGGCGTTCACCACCGAGCCGTCGGTACCCACGGTGATCTCCACCAGTACCTCGCCGGACGTGCCAGCGCGCAGGGCGTCGGCCGGATAGCGGGGGGCCGGCGTACTGACCGGACGCAGGCTGGGCGCGGCGGCAGGTGCCTGGCGTGCGGCATTGGCCTGCTGCGCAGCGGCCTGTTGCTGCTTCTGCTCCGCTTCACGCCGTGCGGCGGCCTGGCGCTCGGCTTCCTCGCGCTCGCTGTCACGGCGGGCGGCATCCTGCTGTGCGGCGATCTGCCTGGCCGCATCGGCTTCCTTGGCACGCTGCTCGGCCAGGCGCTGCTGCTCGGCCTGTTGCCGGGTACGGTCCTCGGCGTCCTTCTTGGCCCGCTCCGCTTCCGACTCGGTGCGCTTGGCCGCGTTCTCCACACCCTTGGCCAGGCCTTCCTTCAGGCGTGGCAGGGCCGGTGCGGAGGCATCCACCTTCTCGATCAGGGCGACCAGGCGCTGCGCCTCGGTGAAGTCCTCGCGGCCCAGATGCTGCTCGGCCGCGATCAGGGTGTAGGGCAGCAGGTCGGTCAGCGCACTTTTCACCGCGGCATCGTCCGGCGTCTTGTCGCGCAGGGCCAGGTAGTACTCGATGGCGTTGTCGCCGGCCGGGGCGTACATGCGGTTCTCGCGCAGCGCCTGGCTGGCCGACTCGCGCAGCTGCTCGGTGCCCATCGACTGCACCTTGGCGGCCACTACCGGTGTCGCCGGCGCCGCAGCGGCAGGCGATCCTGCCGGGGCAGGGGCAGGCGTTTCTTCCTTGCCCGAGCAGGCGGCCAGGGCCAGTACCAAGGCAACCGGCAGCCACCGGCGCGCGGCGGTGATCGTTGTGACGTGCGACATCCTGCTCCCCTCTAAGAAGACGACGTTACGTAAATCATTGATACGCATGGCCGGGACCGTGGGTCCGAGCACGGCAGGGTGGCGTTTCCCGACGCCACCGCCGGCAACGGCGAGGAAGCAATCTAGCATCCCCGCCAGCGCTGCGTACAAGGGCGGCAGCGACGACCGGCGGTGGCGTCCGCGCCACCACCGGCCAGCGCCTCAATGCGCCTGTGCCTTGTCGTGGCTGTTGGACATCAGCTTGTCGGTCCAGGCGATGCCGATCGCCGAGAGGATGAACACGCAGTGGATGATGGTCTGCCAGAGCACGCCCTGCTCGGTGAAGGTCGAGCACCTGGCGGCACCGATGTTGGCAGCGGCGACGTTCATCAGTTCCGGCGCGCACAGCGGCAGGCCGCCCAGCGAACCGCTGGCGATGAAGGTCTTCAGCAGGTGGATCGAGGAAATGCCGATGATCGCCATCGCCAGCTTCACCTTCAGGACGCTGGCATTGACGTGGCTCAACCATTCCGGCTGGTCGGGATGGCCTTCCAGCCGCAGGCGCGAGACGAAGGTTTCATAACCGCCGACGATCACCATCACCAGCAGGTTGGAAATCATCACCACGTCGATCAGGCCCAGCACGATCAGCATGATCTGCTGCTCGCCCATCGAGGCCGAGTGGGAGATCAGGTGCCACAGTTCATTGCCGAACAGGAACACGTAGACACCCTGGGCGACGATCAGGCCCAGGTACAACGGCAGCTGCAGCCAGCGCGAGGCGAAGATCAGCGAGGACAGCGGGGAGAGGGGGCGTTGGGGGGACATGCAGGACAGTGCGTTGCGGGGGAGGAGCGAGGTTACCGGCCCGCCATGACGGTGCCAAGCCAACTCTCGCACTAGACTTCAGGTTCCTTACCGCACCCGAGCCGCTGCCATGATCGATCTGTATTACTGGCCTACCCCGAACGGCCATAAAGTCACCCTGATGCTGGAGGAAAGCGGGCTGGAGTACCGCATCCACCCGGTCAACATCGGATCGGGCGACCAGTTCAAGCCGGACTTCCTGGCGATCTCGCCCAACAACAAGATGCCGGCCATCGTCGACCATGCGCCGGCTGACGGCGGCGCGCCGCAGAGCGTGTTCGAATCCGGTGCGATCCTGCTGTACCTGGCCGAGAAGACCGGTCGCTTCCTGCCCAGCGATGCGCGTGGGCGCATCGCCACGCTGGAATGGCTGTTCTGGCAGATGGCCGGGCTGGGCCCGATGAGCGGCCAGATGGGGCATTTCAACGTCTACGCACCGCAGAAGATTCCTTACGCCATCGAGCGCTACGACAACGAGGTGCGGCGCCTGCACGGGGTGATGGACAAGCGGCTGGCCGGGCATGCCTTCCTGGCCGGCGAGGAGTACACCATCGCCGACATGGCCAGCTATCCGTGGGTCGGTGCCTACGACGCGCTGCCGGCAGATTTCGATGCCTTCCCGAACCTCAAGCGCTGGCATCAGGCCATCGCCGCGCGCCCGGCCACCCAGCGGGCGTATGCGCTGCGCCAGCAGGTCAATCCGAACGCCGGCAAGCCGCTCAGCGATGACGAGCGCAAGCATCTGTTCGGCCAGCGCTGAGGGTCCTGCGCAGGCCGCTGCGCTCGCCGGGCATGGCCCGGCGCTACCCGTCCGTCAACGGCCGATGTGCCGTGCCCGGTCCCTGCCATGGGCAGAAGGTCATGCTGCCTTCCCGCACGGGCTTGGTTAGGATGGGGGCTGATCGCCACCGCACATGCTGCGGTGGCGGACCTGCCGTTTGCCGGGATCCTCCATGCGCCACCTGTTCGCTTCGCTTGCCCTCATGCTCGCCACCAGTACTGCCGCCCACGCTGAAAAACTGACGCTGGAAGCCATCACCGGTCCATTGCCGCTGTCCGGGCCGACCCTGATGAAGCCCAAGGTCGCTCCGGACGGTTCGCAGGTCAGCTTCCTGCGCGGCAAGGACAGCGACCGCAACCAGCTGGATCTGTGGACCTACGACATCGCCAGCGGCCAGACCCGCCTGCTGGTCGACTCCAAGGTGGTGCTGCCGGGCACCGAGACCCTCAGCGACGAGGAGAAGGCCCGCCGCGAACGCCAGCGCATCGCGGCGATGACCGGCATCGTCGATTACCAGTGGTCGCCGGACGCACAGCGCCTGTTGTTCCCGCTCGGCGGCGAGCTCTACCTGTACGACCTGAAGCAGCAGGGTCCGGCAGCAGTACGCCAGCTGACCCACGGCGAAGGCTTTGCCACCGACGCCAAGCTGTCGCCGAAAGGCGGCTTCGTCAGCTTCATCCGCGGCCGCAACCTGTGGGTGATCGATCTGGCCAATGGCAGCCAGCTGCAGCTGACCGGCGATGGCAGCGCCACCATCGGCAACGGTGTGGCCGAGTTCGTGGCCGACGAGGAAATGGACCGCCACACCGGCTACTGGTGGGCGCCGGATGATTCGGCCATCGCCTTCGCCCGCATCGACGAAGCACCGGTACCGGTACAGAAGCGCTACGAGGTCTATGCAGACCGCACCGATGTCATCGAACAGCGTTACCCGGCCGCCGGCGATGCCAATGTGCGCGTGCAGCTGGGCGTGATCGCGCCGGCCGCCGCGGCACAGCCGCGCTGGATCGACCTGGGCAAGGAACAGGACATCTACCTGGCGCGCGTGGATTGGCGTGATGCCCAGCACCTGACGTTCCAGCGACAGTCGCGTGACCAGAGGCAGCTGGATCTGGTGGAAGTGGCATTGGACTCAAACCGTCAGCGCGTGCTTGCCCATGAAACCAGCCCCACCTGGGTGCCACTGCACAACAGCCTGCGCTTCCTGCAGGACGGCAGCATGCTGTGGTCGTCCGAGCGTACCGGCTTCCAGCATCTGTACCGCATCGACAGCACGGGCAAGGCCACCGCGCTGACCCACGGTGACTGGCCCGTGGATGAACTCCTGGCTGTGGATGAAGCGGCCGGCAAGGCCTATTTCCGCGCCGGCATCGAGACGTCGCGCGAGAGCCAGATCTACTCCGTCCCGCTGCAGGGCGGACAGGCGCCACAGCGGCTGTCCAAGGCGCCGGGCATGCACAGCGCCAGCTTCGCGCGCAACGCCAGTGTCTATGTCGACAGCTGGTCCAACAGCACCACACCGCCGCAGATCGAGCTGTACCGCGCCAACGGTGAGAAGATCGCGACGCTGGTGGACAATGATCTGGCCGATCCCAAGCATCCCTACGCGCGCTATCGCGATGCGCAGCAACCGGTCGAATTCGGCACCCTGACCGCTGCCGATGGCCGGACGCCGCTCAACTACAGCCTGATCAAGCCTGCCGGCTTCGATCCCTCCAAGCGCTATCCGGTGGCGGTGTACGTCTATGGCGGCCCGGCCAGCCAGACCGTCACCGACAGCTGGCCCGGACGTGGCGATCATCTGTTCAACCAGTACCTGGCGCAGCAGGGCTACGTGGTGTTCTCGCTCGACAACCGTGGCACCCCACGGCGTGGCCGTGAGTTCGGCGGCGCGCTCTATGGCAGGCAGGGCACGGTGGAGGTGACCGACCAGCTGCGCGGCGTGGCATGGCTGAAGCAGCAACCCTGGGTCGACCCCGCGCGCATCGGCGTGCAGGGCTGGTCCAACGGCGGTTACATGACCCTGATGCTGCTGGCCAAGGCGTCCGACAGCTATGCCTGCGGCGTGGCCGGTGCACCGGTCACCGACTGGGGGCTGTACGACAGCCATTACACCGAACGCTACATGGATCTGCCGGCACGCAACGAGGCCGGTTATCGCCAAGCGCGCGTGCTGACCCACATCGACGGACTGCGCTCACCCCTGCTGCTGATCCACGGCATGGCCGATGACAACGTGCTGTTCACCAATTCGACCAGCCTGATGAGTGCGCTGCAGAAGCGTGGCCAGCCTTTCGAACTGATGACCTACCCGGGCGCCAAGCATGGCCTGTCCGGTGCCGATGCGCTGCACCGCTACCGTGTGGCGGAAGCGTTCCTGGGACGTTGCCTGAAACCCTGAGTGACAACCGGGAAGGAGCCCGCCGATGAACCACCTGCCACCCCCTGTTCCTGGCCATCCCGCCCATCCCCCCGGCTGGTGGCGCCGTCACTGGCGATGGGCGATGCCACTGACCGTGGTGGTGTTCCTGGGCGTACTGGGCGGTTCCGCGGCATGGAGTGTGATGCGCTGGGGCGAAGCCGCACGCGAGAGTCCGCCGATGCGTGAGGCGATGCGGCGCGCCGGATGCAGCATCGAGCTGGTGGAGGCCTTCGGCGAACCGCTGCGCGCCGGCTCGCTGCCATTGGGCAGCATGCAGACCGCGATCACCGGTGAGCGCGATGTGGGCCTGACCGTGTCGCTGGAAGGGGCCCATGCGCAAGGTCGCCTGTTCGTGCAGGGCATCCGCCGCGACGATGTCTGGGACTACCCGGTGATGTATGTGCTGGGTGCGGACAAACAGACCTTCGATCTGACCGCGCTGGACGATGAGGAGGCTGCGCAGGAGTGCGAACTGCAGGCCTGCCGCGAGCGCGGTGGCTGCCCGATGACGGCCGCGTTCTGACCGGCGCCATGACTTCCCACCGATTGTCGCCATCGCCATGAGCGCGTAGGGTGCGGGCAACCCTGTCCTGGAGTGCTTCATGAAGCCGATCGCGCTGGCCGTCGCCCTGGCCCTGACCGCTGCACCGCTGCTGTCCGCCCCCCCGGCCCTGGCCGCACCGGCCGCCAAGGCCACCACGCCTGCCAGCCCCGCCTGGGTCGCGCGCAGCAATGCGCTGGCGCAGATCCTGCTCGACGCGCAGGGACCGTTCCAGCCCGAGCAGACCGGCTTCTTCGGCGTGCCGGGCTATGACGACAAGGTGGCCGACCTCGGCCCGGACAACGGCGCGCGCTTCCGTGCCGCGACCGCCAAGGCGCGCGACGAGCTGCAGGCCAGGCTGGCCACGGAGAAGGATCCCAACGTCCGCCAGGACCTGCAGATCATGATCCACGCCGCCAACCAGAACATCGAGGGCAGCGAGCTCAACGACAAGTACCTGCTGCCGTGGACCGATGCGCCGCAGACGGTGTTCAGCGGCCTCAATCTTCTGCTGTCCGACCAGGTGCCGGCCGAGCGCCGGGCCAAGGCGCTTGATCGCCTCAAGGCGTACGCCGGGCTGACGCCGGGCGGCACCGCCTTCACCACGCTGGCGCGCCAGCGCTACGAAGAACGCCTGAAGGACAGCGCGCTGCTGCAGCCGACGAAGATCGAAGTGCAGCAGTCGCTGGACAATGTCGAGACCTACATCAGCGGCATCGAGTCGCTGCTGAAGAAGTACCAGATCAGCGGCGCCGATGAAGCGATGAGGGCCCTGGCGGGGCAGATGAAGGAGTACGCGGCCTGGACGCGCAAGGAGGTGCTGCCGAAGGCGCGTACCGACACGCGCCTGCCGGCGCCGCTCTACGCATACCAGCTCAAGCAGGTCGGCATCGACATCGACCCGAAGCTGCTGATGCAGCGTGCCCAGCTGGAGTTCATGGAAACCCGCTCGGCGATGCAGCAGCTGGCGCCGCTGGTGGTGAAGGAGAAGGGCCTGAAGGTCGCCGACCCGACCGATCCGGTCGCCGTGATCCGCGCACTGAAGGCCGACAAGATCGCCGACGACCAGCTCGAAGGCCACTATCGCAAGGTGATCGACGCCATCGATCCACTGATCCGCGAGCACGGCATTGTCGACGTGCCCAAGCGCGCCATGCAGATGCGCCTGGGTTCGGCTGCCGAGAGCGCCGCCAGCCCGGCACCGCATTTCCTGCCGGCACCGCTGGTGAACAACACCGGGCAGCAGGGCACCTTCGTACTGCCATTGGGCAACCCGGCGGCCGGTGCCGGCGCCCAGTACGACGACTTCAACTTTGGTGCGGCCGCGTGGACCCTAAGCGCACATGAGGGCCGTCCCGGCCATGAGCTGCAGTTCACCGCGATGGTCGAGCGGGGCGTCTCGCTCGCGCGCACCATGTTCGCGTTCAATTCGGTGAACGTGGAAGGCTGGGCGCTGTACGCCGAAGCGGAGATGGTGCCGTACGAGCCTCTGGACGGGCAGATGATCGCCCTGCAGTTCCGCCTGCTGCGCGCCGCGCGCGCGATGCTTGATCCGATGCTCAACCTCGGCCTGACCGACCGTGCAAACGGCGAACGGGTGCTGATCGAACAGGTCGGCCTGTCCAAGGCCATGGCCACCCAGGAGCTGGACCGCTACACCGTGCGCATGCCTGGCCAGGCGGGCAGCTACTTCTATGGCTACACCCGCATCCTGGAGCTGCGCATGCAGACCGAACTGGCACTGGGCGCGAAGTTCGACCGCCTGGCGTTCAACAACTTCCTGCTCGACCAGGGCCTGCTGCCGCCGGATCAGCTGGCCGACGCAGTGAACCAGGTGTTCGTGCCGAAGTACCGGAAGAAGTAACGGTAGCGCCGGGCCATGCCCGGCGAGCGCAGCGGGGAAGAGCGAAATGCCGCCGGGCACGGCCCGGCGCTACCCGCGGTGACGCTGCTGCGTCACCGCTGTGGCGTGATCACCTGGGTCGGCAACCGTGCCGGCGGCGCCGGGTTCGGTACCCAGATCGCCACGCCTGCGGCGCGCTTCTGCGTGGTCGGAATACCAATGCCGAGACCGCCGCCCACATGCGAACCATAGCTGCCGGCGCCCACGGACATGCCCACCGGCGAGCCGCTGCTGCCCACGCCCATCAGCACTACGCCGTTGGCGCCCAGTGCTGCGGCTTCGCGCTTCAGCCGCGCCACGGCGGCGTCGGTCTGGCCCTGGGTGCCGAAGCCCACCGCCGAGGCGGATTCCAGCTGGGCGATCTCCTGCGAGCCGGCCGGCGGCGTTGAATAGATCTGCACCTGTGCCGGGTCGATTGGCGCCCGCGCGCGGCCCAGCATGACCTTGGAGGTGCTGGCACAACCGGCGGCGGCCAGCAGCATGGCCGCCAGTGCGGCCCAACGGATGTTCATGGCAATACCCCTGCAGGACTGGATGGGATCATCGGTGGGCCACTCTGAATCGGCGCCAACGCCCTGTGCGCTGGGCATCCAGACGCTAGCACGGCCGAGGTGAGCGGCCCGCCAACGGGAGTAGGCGACGGCGGCCGGAACGTCTATGGTTGGGGCCGGGAACCAACTGCGGGAGAGCGGCGATGGGTGTGATCAGTCTGTTGTGGGGTGTACTGGCGCTGCTGTGGATGATCCTGGCGCTGATACCGCTGCTGGGCTGGGGCAACTGGTTCCTCATTCCGTTCGCTGCGGTCGGCGCGGTGATCGCTGCGCTGGGCATCCTGTTCACCCACCCGAGCAAGCGCGGCCGGGCCTGGGCCGGCCTGGTCCTGAACGGCATCGTGGTGGTGGTGGGCATCCTGCGCCTGGGCCTGGGCGGTGGCGTGATCTGAACCTGCGGCCGGGTGCGACCGGGCGTCGCAGGGCTGCGGCCCGCAGCCGGGCAGGGGCGTACAATGAACGGCTGCGCGAGCCTGCGCGTGCCTGTGAATCCGCGCCCGGCGCGGCTGCCCCATGATCATCCGACCTCGTCCCCACGGCTGGCAACTGCTGTACATCCTGCGCGGATCGATCGTTCCGGCGATCGCACCGAAGGTGCTGGCCATCCTGATCCTGTCCATCGCCGTCGCCGCGGTGGTGGAACTGGCGCCGCCGATCGGCATCGAGCGCGTCTCGGTCACGCCGTTCACCCTGCTGGGCCTGGTCCTGTCGATCTTCCTGAGCTTCCGCAACAGCGCCTGCTACGAGCGCTGGTGGGAAGGCCGCAAGCTGTGGGGGCAGCTGGTATTCGAATCGCGCTCACTGGCCCGGCAGGTGAACCTGCTGCTGGTGGATGACGCAGGCCGCCGCCGTCGCATCGCCTATCTGGCCACCGCCTTCGCCCATGCGCTGGCCGCCCGCCTGCGCGGCCGCATCGTGGCGCTGGCGGCCCTGCCGTGGCTGGACAAGCGCCAGCGTGCGCAGCTGGCCGAGCGCGAGAACGTACCCGATGCATTGCTGGCGATGATCGCCGCCGAACTGGCACAGGCGCTGCGCAGCGGCGATCTCGATCCGATCCTGTACGCCCAGCTGGAAGACCGCCTGCATGCGATGTCCTCGATCCAGGCAGGCTGCGAGCGGATCCTGACCACGCCGCTGCCGTTCGCCTACACCCTGCTGCTGCACCGCTGCGCGTGGATGTTCTGTGTGCTGCTGCCGTTCGGCCTGGCCAGTTCGCTGGGCTGGGGCACGCCGGTGCTGTCGGCGGTGCTGGCCTACGCCTTCTTCGGCCTGGACCAGCTTGGCGAAGAAATGGAAGATCCGTTCGGCCTGGAGCCGAACGATCTGCCGCTGGACGCGCTGGTGCGCACGATCGAGATCGACCAGCTCGACGCGCTCGGTGAACGCCCCCTGCCCGAACCCCTGCTGCCGCAGGGCTACCTGTTGCACTAGCCACTCCTCGGAGCCTGCCATGCCTCATCCCCACTACCGCCCGCGGCGCATGCGCCATGACGAGTTCTCACGCCGCCTCATGCGCGAGAACACGCTGACCACCGACGATCTGATCTATCCGGTGTTCGTGCACGAACCGGCCGGCCGCACCGCTGTGCCGTCGATGCCCGGTGTGGAGCGGTTGTCCATCGAGGAACTGCTGAAAGTGGCCGAAGAGGCGCTGGAGCTGGGCATCCCGGTGATCGATCTGTTCCCGGTGATCGACGCCTCGCAGAAGTCGCTGGATGCCTCGGCGGCATGGGTGGAGGACGGACTGGCGCAGCGTGCGATCCGCGCCCTGAAGTCGCGCTTCCCGGAGCTGGGCGTGATGACCGATGTGGCGCTGGACCCCTACACCACCCACGGCCAGGACGGCATCATCGATGACAAGGGCTACGTGCTCAACGACATCACGGTCGAAGCGCTGGTCAGGCAGTCGTTGTCGCATGCCGAAGCCGGCGCGGACATCGTCTCGCCGTCGGACATGATGGATGGCCGCATCGGTGCGATCCGGCGCGCGCTCGATGCCGACCATCACCTCAATGTGCGCATCATGGCCTACTCGGCCAAGTACGCCTCGGCCTTCTACGGCCCTTTCCGCGACGCGGTGGGCAGCGCGGCCAGCCTCGGCAAGGCGGACAAGAAGACCTACCAGATGGACCCGGCCAACGGCGACGAGGCGTTGCGCGAGATCGCGCTGGATCTGGAAGAGGGCGCTGACATGGTGATGGTCAAGCCGGGCATGCCGTATCTGGATCTGGTGCGTCGCGTGAAGGAACAGTTCGGCGTGCCCACCTTCGCCTACCAGGTCAGTGGCGAGTACGCGATGATGAAAGCGGCGTTCGCCAATGGCTGGCTGGACGAGCGCGCCTGCGTGATGGAGTCGCTGCTTGGTTTCAAGCGCGCCGGCGCCGATGGCGTGCTGACCTATTTCGCGCCACAGGTGGCGCGCTGGCTGCGCGAGCGCTGACAATAGCGCCATCGATGGAGGGAGGAACGGCTGATGGGACCCGAACTGGGATGGATGCAATGGCTGATCTGGGGCGTCGGCACGCTGGTGTTCGGTGCCGTCATCGTCTGCGTGTTCATCGCAGCCTGGCGGGCGAGCAAACGCCCTCCCGAGCAGCTCTCCGCCGCCCGTCGGATCGCCCGTGAACAGTCCCTGCCGGACAGCGTGCAGGCCGAGCTGGCCGCGCTCAACCAGCGCAAGGACAGGGGCCAGCTGAGCGAGGCGGACTACGAACAGCAGCGCGCCAAGGTGCTGTCGCGCTGATTGCGGTGCCCGGGCCGGGATCTACCGCATGCAGCCGGCCACGGCAGGCACTTTCGGTACCGCCAACCGGTAGAGATCCACGCCCCCGGCACGCGGCGCCTTCGCCGCACTGCTGGCGACCAGCATTTCCCCCGGCTTGGCGTTGTCGATCACCGGCGCACCGGTCCAGCCGCCTGCCTGGTTGAAGGACAGCCCCAGCGGCTGCAGCGCCACGCCGCTCCAGGCGCACCCGCTGCTCCATACCTGCGCGCTCGTGCCGCTGCCACGACTGAACACCACGGCGCCATCGTTGCCCAGCCAGTCAGCGTCAGTCTCGTCATCGGCGCTGTTCAATGCCGCCAACGCGGTGGCCGGGCCCCGCGCGCCCTCGGCATCCAGGGTGGCCACGAACAGATCCCAACCGGCGTCACGGCCCTGCTGGCGCGCGAACAACAGCCGCCGGCCATCCATGCTCAGCGCTGGACCGCGCTCTTCGTACCGCCCACGCTCGCCGCGCAGGGCCTGTGCGTTGCCAAGCTGGCCATCGCCGGTCACGGCGGCACGGTACAGCGCCAGCTGGCCTTCGGTGCCCGCCGCGAACAGCAGCCAGCGGCCATCGCGGCTGAAGTAGGGATCCCGGGCCTCACCGCTGACATCGACCGCCAGGGCCTGTGCCTGCTGCCAGCGGCCATCGATCAGGCGGGCCTGCCACAGGCCCCAGCCGCCCTCGCCGCGGCGGGCGAAAACGATGCGCTGGCCGTCGGCACTGATCGTGCCGCGAGCCTCGTCGGCACGGGTCGAGACCACGCCCATGCCTTCGATGCCGTACTCGTTCAACGCCATCGCCACGGGGGCAGAGAGTAGACTGGCGGCAAGCACCAGCAGGGTCGGGGTGATGCGCATCATCCGGGTCCGTGCACGAAAGAGCATCAGTCTAGCCAGCTTGAGGAATCCATGACCGACCGTTACGCCGTCTTCGGACACCCCGTCGCCCACTCGAAGTCGCCGCAGATCCACGCGACGTTCGGTCGCCAGGAAGGCATCGCCATCGACTACCGCACGATCGACCTTGCCCCCGACGCCTTCCTCGCCGGCCTGGAAGCATTCGCCGCCGAAGGTGGTGTCGGTGCCAACGTCACCCTGCCGCACAAGGAAGCCGCGTTTGCGGTCTGCACCACGCTGACGGCCCGTGCGCGCCGCGCCGGTTCGGTCAACACGCTGCTGCGCAAGGGCGAGCGCTGGCATGGTGACACCACCGACGGCATCGGCCTGGTGCGCGACCTGACCGACCGCCATGGCTTGGACCTGCGCGGCCGCCGGGTGCTGATGATCGGCGCCGGCGGCTCGGCCCGCAGCGTCGCCCCGGCGCTGCTCGATGCCGGCATCACCGAGCTGGTGGTGGTCAACCGTACGCCGGAACGCGCCGATGAACTGATCGACGCGATGGGCGAGCCGGGCCGCGCCATCAGCCGCTACTGGGAAGACCTGCGCGAGCTGGGTGACTTCGAGCTGATCGTCAACGCCACCTCGGCCGGCCGTGACCGCGATGTGGAGTTCAAGCTGCCGCTGTCGCTGGTCAATTCGATGACCACCGCGGTCGACCTGAACTACGGCGAGGCGGCCATCGCGTTCCTGGCCTGGGCGCGCGCGGCGCAGTGCCGCAATACCGTCGATGGCCTGGGCATGCTGGTCGAGCAGGCCGCCGAGAGCTTCCTGCAGTGGCACGGTGTGCGCCCGCAGACCGACGAGGTCTACCAGCAGCTGCGGCAGGGCGCCCTGGCGCTGGCCGGCGAGGACTGAGCGATGGACAACATGACCCTGCTGGTGACGGTGCTGAGCATGGTGGGCGTGCGCCTGCCGGTGCTGATCGCGCTGTGCGTGGGCCTGGTGTGGGTGGTGGGCGCGCCGCGCGATGCCACCCGCAGCGGCGCGCTGGCCGGGCTGCTGCTGTTGCTGCTGGCCAGCCTCGGCAGCATGGCAGCGGGCATCCTGCCGATGTGGATGGTCAGCAGCGGTGACTTCAGCGCGGTATCGAGCATGAGCGCCATCCTGGGCGTGCTGCATTTCGCTCTGGCGATGGTGGAAGCGATCGGCATGGTGCTGCTGGTCTGGGCGCTGGTGCGCCTGCTGCGCCAGCGGCCGCCTGTGGCAGGCCGGTAAGGTCGTGCCGGGCATGGCCCGGCGCGACCGTCGATGGGCGGGTAGCGCCGGGCCATGCCCGGCGGAAGCGCCGCATCTGCCCCGGCGCTGTACGGCCATCCAGCCCATGACCGCCAAGGCCCGACGCCGCTGACCCTGTTCAGCGCACGCGCCTCGGTCCCGGCCGCCGGCCATGCGACAATGACCGGCCTGATCCAGCCACGGTAGTTCCCGGCGTGACCGAAACCGTCGCCGCTCCGCGCACGCTCGATGAGCCCTTGAAGGACGCGATCCGCAAGGCTTATACGACGCTGCAGGCCAACACTCCCGGCTTCTCCACGCGCCGCTCGCAGAGCCAGATGATCGGCGTGGTGTCGCGCGCGTTGTCGAAAAGCGGTGGCGTGGGCGTGGTCGAGGCACCCACCGGCGTCGGCAAGAGCCTGGGCTACCTGACCGCCGGCGTGCCGATCGCGCTGGCCAGCAAGAAGAAGCTGGTGATCAGTACCGGTACCGTGGCGCTGCAGTCGCAGCTGGTCGAGCGCGACATCCCGAACTTCCTCAAGGCCACCGGACTGGAAGCGACCGTGGCCCTGGCCAAGGGCCGCACCCGCTACCTGTGCACGCGCAATGCCGCCGAGGCCCAGGGCGAGGGCTCGCAGGGCGGCATGTTCGAGGATGACGCGCCCCTGTTCGACCGGCCGCTGGCGCCGATCGAAATGGATATCGCCAAGCGCCTGACCGACGCCTTCACCAGTGGCAGTTGGGATGGCGACATTGACAACGCACCGGAGACCATCAGCCCCGGCCTGCGCAGCCGCATCACCACGCCAGCCTCGGGCTGCGCCGGGCGGCGCTGTGCGTATTCGGCGCAGTGCGCGGTGCTGCGCTCGCGCAACACCGTGCGTGATGCGCAGATCGTGGTGACCAATCACGCGCTGCTGCTGTCGGCGCTGTCGATCGGCGACAGTGACAATGGCCAGCCGTTGATCGCCGCGCCCTCGGAGATGCTGCTGGTGCTGGACGAGGGCCATCACATCGGTAACGTCGCCATCGACCAGGGCGCGGCCAGCCTGGCGCTGGACGAGATGGCCAAACGCACCGGCCGCCTGCAGATCCTGATTGCCGGCGCGTACCGTGCGGTCGACAAGGACCGCCTCGGCAACCTGCTGCCGAACGAAGCCATCGACGTCGCCAGCAACGTGGCCAAGCAGCTGCGCGCATTCCGCGACCATGTCGAAGCGGTGTGGATGCCAGCGCCGGCCGACGAGGAACCGATGTGGCGCGCGGCCAACGGTCGCCTGCCGGAAGCGTGGCGCGAGCCGATCGAAGCGCTGGCCGACGATACCCGCAGCCTCTACAACTGGGCGCATGCCGCCACCGCGCAGGTGGCCAAGGGCAAGCCGGACGACCCGGCGCGTGAGCGCCTGCAGCGCAACCTCGGCATGGCGCTGGAGATGATCGAGCAGCAGTACAACCTCTGGCAGGCCTGGCGCCGCGAGGACAAGGACGGTGCGCCGCCGATGGCGCGCTGGGTCACCGCCACCCGCGACGGCGATCTGGTGCTGCATGGCTCACCGGTCTCGGCCGCGCATGTGCTGCGCAAGCTGCTGTGGGACGAGGTGGACTCGGTGGTGATGACCTCGGCGACGCTGACCGGCGGTGGCGATTTCCAGTCGCTGGCGATCGACAATGGCATTCCCGAGGAAGCCGAGATGGTTTCGCTGTCCTCGCCGTTCGACCTGCCGAACCAGGCCGAGCTGATCGTGCCGAAGTTCCCGGTCACGCCCGACGACCGCGAAGGCCATCCCCGCGAGGTGGCGCGCTACCTCGACACGGAGCTGGACTGGGCCAAGGGCTCGATGGTGCTGTTCACCTCGCGCTGGAAGATGGAGAAAGTCGCCGGACTGATGCCTGCCGCGCGCCGCAAGCAGGTGCTGGTACAGGGCGAGATGTCCAAGACCCGGCTGATCGACGAACACCTGCGGCGCGTGGCGGCGGGCGAGGGCTCGGTGCTGTTCGGGCTGAACTCGTTCGGCGAGGGCCTCGACCTGCCCGGTGAAGCCTGCACCACGGTGGTGATCACCCAGGTACCGTTCGCGGTGCCGACCGATCCGCAGACCGCCACCCTCAGCGAGTGGTTCGAGGCGCGTGGACTCAACGCGTTCAACCTGATCGCCATTCCGCACGCGCTGCGCACGCTGACCCAGTTCGCCGGCCGCCTGATCCGCACCTCCACCGATACCGGCCGCGTGGTCATCCTCGATTCGCGGCTGCTGACCCGCCGTTACGGCAAGCGCATCATCGACGCACTGCCCCCGTTCAAGCGCGTGATCGGCTGAGACGGGGTCGGACCCCTTCCGCAGGAAGGGCTCTGACCCCCGCAAGCACGTCCCCCTCAGCCCCCTTCCGGTTTCCTGCACGCCTGGTCGCCCATCGCAGTGGGGTAGTCGCGTTCAAAACAGCGCAACAACCCGTCGAGGACCTCCAGGTTCGGCGGCCACGGCACATCCACCTCCTGGCCTGCCGGCGTGGTGAAGTGGTATCGCCCGTTCTTGACGGCCTCCGCGAGCACCTCCGGCGTGGGAATTTCAATCAGCGTCGCACGGGCCTTCTCCAGCGCAGCGCGATCGCGCTGCAGGAAGGCGATCGTGCCGTCCACGTAGGCGTTCCAGTAACCGGGGTCGGTGTCCTTGGGCTTGTAGGTTCGCTGCATCAGCGCAACTGCCTGCTTGTACTGGCCCGCCTCGGCGCGCATCTGGCCCTCATGCCAGAGAATCGTGGTGTTGCCTGCAGCCTTGGGCAGTGCAGCGTAGGCGGCGAGCAGATCAGCGGCCTCGCGGTGGCAGCCGCGGTCAGCCAACGGGCGCCACCCACCTTCCAGATCCTGGTCGAACGCATCCGGTTCCATCGTCAGCATCGCATCGCGGTCGTAGCTGCAGTCCGGCGCCTTCGACGGTTCGGGTGGGGCGCCCAACGCAGCGGCCAGGGCAAGCGAAAGCAACGTCATCACAACCTCCGTGTCGGTGAGTACCCGGACACCGTAGCAGATCGTACGGGTAGTACCGGCCGCTGGCCGGCAGCCTCGAAGATTGGACTGATACTGCGCGATTGCACGCGCGGCGAGTCACATGCACGGCTGGACCATCATTGCGATCCACAGTGACTGGAATGCTGTGCCGGGATCGGAGCCCTTTCTGCGAAAGGGATCCGACCCCACGGCAATTCAATCGCCCAGCAGCGCGGTGTTGCGTACGGCGCCCTTGTCGGCGCTGGTGGCCAGCAGGGCGTAGGCCTTCAACGCGCTGGTGACCTTGCGCGGGCGCGCCTCACGCGGCTTCCATCCCAACGCATCCTGCTCGGCACGGCGCGCATCCAACGTCGCCGTATCCACCAGCAGATCAATCCGCCGCGCCGGAATATCAATGCGGATGCGGTCGCCGTCGCGTACCAGCCCGATCGCACCGCCCGCTGCCGCCTCCGGCGAGGCATGCCCGATCGACAACCCGGACGTACCGCCCGAGAAGCGCCCGTCGGTCAGCAGTGCACACTGCTTGCCCAGTCCCTTCGATTTCAGGTAGCTGGTGGGGTAGAGCATTTCCTGCATGCCGGGACCGCCTTTCGGGCCTTCGTAGCGGATGACCACCACGTCGCCCGCCTTCACTTCGTCGGCGAGGATGCCGGCCACGGCCGCGTCCTGGCTCTCGAACACGCGCGCGCTGCCTTCGAACACGTGGATGGATTCATCCACGCCTGCGGTCTTCACCACGCAACCGTCTTCGGCCAGATTGCCGCGCAGCACGGCCAGTCCGCCTTCTGCCGAGTAGGCATGCGCGACGCTGCGGATGCAGCCTTCGGCGCGGTCCACGTCCAGCGTGGGCCAGCGCGTGGCCTGGCTGAAAGCCACCTGGGTGGGGATGCCGGCCGGGCCGGCACGGAAGAAGTCGTGCACGCTTGATTCGCTGCTGACCGCCACATCCCAGCGCTCGAGAGCATCGGCCAGGGTGCGGCTGTGCACGGTCGGCACGGTGGTATCCAACAGGCCGCCGCGCGCCAGTTCGCCCAGGATGCCGTACACGCCACCCGCGCGGTGCACGTCTTCCATGTGGTACCTGGGCGTGTTCGGCGCCACCTTGCACAGCTGCGGCACGCGCCGTGACAGCGCATCGATGTGGGTCAGGTCGAAGTCCACTTCGGCTTCCTGCGCGGCGGCCAGCAGGTGCAGGATGGTATTGGTCGATCCGCCCATGGCGATGTCCAGGGTCATCGCATTGGCGAACGCGGCCTGCGTGGCGATGCCCCGCGGCAGCGCGCTCTCTTCCTCGCCGCCGTACCAGCGGTGGCACAGTTCGACGATCAGGCGGCCCGCGCGCAGGAACAGTTGTTCGCGGTCGGCATGGGTGGCCAGGGTCGAGCCGTTGCCGGGCAGCGACAGGCCCAGCGCTTCGGTCAGGCAGTTCATCGAGTTGGCGGTGAACATGCCCGAACAGGAGCCGCAGGTGGGGCAGGCGCTGCGCTCGAACTCGGCCACCTTTTCATCGCTGGCGCTCTCGTCGGCGGCGATGACCATCGCATCGACCAGATCCAGCTTGTGCCCGGACAGCCGGGTCTTGCCCGCTTCCATCGGCCCGCCGGACACGAACACCACCGGGATGTTCAGGCGCAGTGCGGCCATCAGCATGCCAGGGGTGATCTTGTCGCAGTTGGAAATGCACACCATCGCATCGGCGCAGTGCGCGTTGACCATGTATTCGACCGAGTCGGCGATGATCTCGCGGCTGGGCAGTGAATACAGCATGCCGTCGTGGCCCATCGCGATACCGTCGTCCACGGCGATCGTGTTGAACTCCTTGGCGACGCCGCCGACCTTCTCGATCTCGCGCGCGACCAGCTGGCCGAGGTCCTTCAGGTGCACGTGGCCCGGTACGAACTGGGTGAACGAGTTGGCGATGGCGATGATCGGCTTGTGGAAATCGCCGTCCTTCATGCCGGTGGCACGCCACAGGGCGCGGGCGCCGGCCATGTTGCGGCCGGCGGTGGAGGTGCGGGAGCGGTATTCGGGCATGGCTGGCGGAACGGGCGGGCCGTACGACATGGGGTGTCGGACGATCATCGCCAATTTTTTCGGTTGCTGCTGCAACCACCGCTCGTCTGCGCGGCGCCGCCGGGCGATGCGGCGATGGCGGATCGGGCCTGACGAAAATGAAACGCCGTTCATCTTTCGGACTTTGCCGATTCCGGTTGTTGGCCCGGATCGGGCATCATTGGGGTATTGATCCGCTGCTTGAGGCATGAGGCCATGAAACGTTCCCGCACCACCGCGCTGCTGCTGATGAGCGCCGCACCGCTGCTGTTCACCGCCTGCCAGAAGGAGCCGGAGGTGAAGGTGCAGGAAGGCCTGTTCACTTCGGTCGAGGCCTGCACCGAGGCCACCGGTGATCCGTCGTCGTGCCGCAACGCGTTCGCCGAGGCGCAGAAGCAGGCCGCCGACGCTGCGCCGAAGTACGCCACCAAGGAAGCCTGCGAGCAGGACTACAAGCCCGAGCAGTGCGTGCAGCAGCACACGTCGGCAGGTACCTCGTTCATCGGCCCGATGATGATGGGCTTCTTCATGTCCCAGATGCTGAGCAACCGCGGTGGCCTGGCCCCGCAGGCGCCGGCGTCGGCACCGGCCTACCAGGACAAGAATGCGGGTTGGGCGCGTTCGGCCCCGGGCGGTACGGGTGGCCTGAACACCGCCAGCGGCATCGGCGCCGGCAAGGCTGGCCTGGCACCGGTCACCGCCGAGCCGAACCGTGCCGTTACCGCCAGCCGGGGTGGCTTCGGCAACACCAGCGCGCGTCGCAGCACCAGCGGCAGCTACGGCGGCTGATCGACCCATGCAGCGTATCCGTATCGCCGAGCGCGCCCACTGGCGGGCGCGCGCGGAGGAAGCCGGTTTCCGCTTCCACACCATCGACGGCCAGCCGTACTGGGATGAAAGCGCGTATTACGCCTTCACCCTGCGCCAGATCGAACAGGACATCGAAGATCCCAGCGCCGAGCTGCACCAGATGGCGCTCGACCTTGTCGGCGACGTGGTGGCCAGCGAGCGGCTGATGGATCAGCTGGCGATTCCCGCGCATTACCGCGACTGGATCGCCGACAGCTGGCGCCAGCGCCAGCCGCATCTGTACGGCCGGCTCGATCTGGCCTATGACGGTACCGGTCCGGCCAAGCTGTACGAGCTGAACTACGACACGCCGACCTCGCTGTTCGAGGCCAGTTTCTTCCAGTGGCAGTGGCTGGAGGACCAGCGCAACGCCGGCCGCCTGCCGCAGCATGCCGACCAGTTCAACGCCATCCATGAGGCACTGGTCGAACGTTTCGGCGAGCTCGCCGGCCGCCTGCCGCCACCGCTGTACTTCAGCGCCGTGGGCAGTTCGGAAGAGGACCGCGGCACGGTGGAATACCTGCGCGACTGTGCTTCGCAGGCAGGCCTGCACGGGCAGGGCATCGCCATCGAAGACATCGGCCTGTCCGCGGATGGCCGCTTCACCGCGCTGGACGATTCGGTGATCGGCACGCTGTTCAAGCTGTATCCGCTGGAAGACCTGATGGCCGAGGAGTTTGGCCGCGCGCTGCCCGGCTCGGGCGTGCAGCTGCTGGAACCGGCATGGAAGGCGGTGCTGAGCAACAAGGGCATCCTGCCATTGCTGTGGCAGCGCAATGTCGGCCACCCGAACCTGCTGGAGGCGCACTTCGACGACGGCAGCGCGCTGGCCACCGGATGGGTGCGCAAGCCGCTGTTCTCGCGCGAAGGCGCCAACATCGAAATGCATCTGGCCGATGGCAGCACCCAGCGCAGCGACGGCCCCTACGATGGACCGGCGATCATCCAGCGCGCGCATCCGCTGACCCGCTTCGAAGGCGGTTATCCGCTGATCGGCAGCTGGGTGGTCGGTGAGCACGCCTGTGGCATCGGCATCCGCGAGGACGACAGCGCGATCACCCGCGACAGCGCGCGCTTCGTACCGCACGCGATCGTTGACGAGGCGCCGACGCGGATCTACGTCTGAGCACGGTGCGCACCCGCACACGTAGTGGACGGTAGCGCCGGGCCATGCCCGGCGTGTGCGGTGATCCGCCGGGCATGGCCCGGCGCTACCGGTCAGAGCAGGCCTTCGCGCTTCACGGCCAGGTAGCGTTCCACCAGCGCGGCCGGCAGGGCATCGGCGGTCACGTCCAGAACCATCACCTTCTCGCTGCGCAGTGCCTCGTGCGCCTTCGCGCGCTGCTGCAGGTACAGCGCCGCGGCGCCGGCCTGCGCGGCGTCCTCCAGCGTATGCACCTCGCCTTCGAGCGCGCCGTCCAGCTCGTGCTCGCGTAGGCTGGCCACGCACACCAGGTGGCGGCGCTGCAGCAGGCGCACCGCGGCCAGGAGGTCCTCGATGTCTTCGTCGCGCACGTTGCTGACCAGCATCACCAGCGCACGGCGTCGCTGGCGCAGGGATACTTCGGTGGCGGCGGCCAGGTAATCGGTGGCTACCGGCTGCGGCTGCAGGTCGTAGCTGGCCCGCAGCAGATGCTCGACGGTGCCCATGCCGCGCTGTGGCTGCACCCACCGACGCTCGCCGCCGACGGCGAACAGGCCAGCCGCATCGCCCTGCCGCAACGCCAGATAGGCGACCACCAGCGAGGCGTTCAAGGCATGGTCGAAGTGCGAGAGTCCGCCTTCGCTGGCCAGCATGCGGCGGCCACTGTCGAGCATCAGCAGCAACTGCTGGTTCTTCTCGTCCTGGTACTCGCGGGAGATCAGCTTGCGTGCGCGGGCGGTGGCCTTCCAGTCGAGCTGGCGCAGGCTGTCGCCGACGCGGTACTCGCGCATCTGGTGGAAGTCAGTGCCTTCACCACGCCGGCGCTTCACGTGGGCGCCCACCAGACGTGAGGCCTGATCGGCGCTGAACAGCGCGAAGCGGGTCAGCGGCACGAAGTTCGGATAGACGCGGACGTCCAGCAGAGGGGGCAGGGTGCGCTGCTGCCACCACAGGCGCCATGGCGAGCGGATGCGCAGCTGCACGCCCTCGAAGCGGAAGCGTCCGCGCTGCTGCGGCTGCAGGGTGTAGTGCAGCGCGCAGGCATGCCCGGGACGCAGCTGCACGCGCTGGGGCAGCGACTCCAGCGGCCAGCCACCCGGCACGAGATCGAATACCTGCACCCGCATCGGCTCTGTGGTCTGCAGGCGCAGGCCCACCTCGCGGCGCACGCCCAGGGCCAGCGCTTCGGGCAGCTCGCGCTGCACTTGTGGCGACGGTCGCCGGGCCTGCCGCCACAGGTCCAGCAACGCCAGCGTACCGATCACCGTGGCGACCAGTGCCCAGCTCCAGCGCGGCAATGCGCCGGCCAGCACCACGCCTCCCAGCGCAGCCCAGGCCAGCAGCAGGACCAGCAGCAGCGGCGCAGGCCTCATCGGCGCGGTGCTTCCACCTTGGCCAGCAGCGCACCCAGCACATCGTCGGCGTCCTGGCCTTCGATCTGCAGTTCCGGTGCCAGCGCGATGCGGTGGCGCAGCGCCGGACGCGCGATGTCGCGCACGTCATCAGGGGTGACGAAGTCACGACCTGCCAGCACGGCCTGCGCGCGCGCAGCACGCACCAGCGCGATGCTGCCACGCGGTCCAGCGCCCACGGCGATGCCGGGCCATTGCCGGGTGGCGGCGACGATGCGCACGGCGTAGTCGATCACTTCGTCATCGACGGTGATCGCGGCCGTGGCCTGCTGCAGCTGCAGCAGTTCTCCGGCGCCCAGTACGCGCGGCACCCGGCTCAGATCGAAATCGCTGGCGGCGCGGCCACGGGTGATGGCCGTGACCATGCGTTTCTCGTCCTCCAGCTGCGGATAGTCGATCAGCACCTTCAACAGGAAGCGATCCAGCTGCGCTTCCGGCAGCGGGTAGGTGCCTTCCTGTTCCAGCGGGTTCTGCGTGGCCAGGGCCATGAACGGCGGCGCCAGGGTGAAGGCTTTGCCTTCGATGGTCACCTGGCCCTCCTGCATCACTTCCAGCAGTGCGGACTGGGTCTTGGCCGGTGCACGGTTGATCTCGTCGGCCAGCAGCAGGTTGGTGAACACCGGCCCGCGACGGATCTTGAAGCTCTCGCTCTTCGGATCGTAGACGGCGTGGCCGCTGACATCGCTGGGCATCAGGTCCGGCGTGAACTGCACGCGGCCATAGTCCAGTTCCAGTGCCTGCGCCAGTGCGCGCACCAGCAGTGTCTTGCCCAGTCCGGGCACGCCTTCGATCAGGACATGGCCGCCAGCCAGAAGGGCAACCAGGATCTGGTCAAGCACGTCGGCCTGGCCGATGAAGGCGTGGCCGACGGCCTGGCGGATGGCGTCGACGCGTTCGATCAGGCGGGCATTGGCGGCCGCCGGACGTTCGGGGACTTCGGTCATAGCAGGGATCTCATCTGGAGCAGCAAGCGGATGCGCTCGCGCAGGGCGGAGGAATCGTGCGGCGGAGGGGGAGTCAGGGCACTGGCAACGCGGCTGCGCGGCCACTGCAGCAGCTCGGCGATGGCCTGTTCGCGTGGCGCGCCTTCCAGCGCAGCAGCGAGTGGCGCGCGCAGGCGCAGGCGATGCACGAACAGGGCATGCACGGCCTGGTACAGGCGCACGCCCTGGCCGAAGCGCAGCAGCAGTTCGCCGCTGGCGCGCACATGTTCCAGCAGCGAGCGGCGCTCGATCACGGGCGATGGCAACAGGCTGCCGAACCGCTGCGAGCGCGCCCACAGCCAGGCCAGCAGTGCCATCAGCAGCGGTACCCACAGCGGCCAGCCCTGGTAGAACAGGCGCACCCACAGTGACGGCGGACGACTGGCATAGACCAGCCACATGGCGCCCTTGCCGTAATTGGGATCGAGCAGGTAGCGGGTCAGATCGCGGTGGGAACGGTCGTGCAGGCCGTCGCTGGCCTGGCCCTTGGCTGCGGCCATCCGCGCGGCCTGCGACTCCACTTCGCTGCGCATGAAATCCATGTCCGCCAGCACGCTCACCCGGCCCTGGCCGTGACGCAGGCGCGCGAACACCAGGTCGTGCCCGCTGCCCCACCGGCGTTCGGTCCGCGCTTCAGCGGCGAAGCCAAGCGTGAAGCGGCGGCCCTGGCAGAATTCCACGTGGCCGGGATCGTCCTGGACATGGAAGGGCTGGCAGTCGCTGCGCTGGTAAAGGCTGTCCACGCCGAGTGCATCCAGCAGCGGCCCCTGCGTGCTGCCGGCATCGTCCTCGGCCGGCGGCGGCGTGCGCAGCAGCAGATGGCCACCGCCGTCGACCCACGCCAACAGCGCCCTGGCGGCCGGCGCCGGCAGCTCGCTGCTGTCCTGCAGCAGCACCACCGTGTCCTGCGGCCCCAGCGCCATCTGCTGCAGGTCCAGCCGCGGCCGCGCATGCACCTCGATGCCGCCATCGGCGCGCAGCGCCTGCCCGAGCACGTACAGCGGGTTGTAACGGGCCTCGCCCTGCGGTGGCAGCGTGACCGTTTCGGTGACCCGCTCATGGGTACGCATGAACAGGATCGCCAGTGGCACGCCGAGCAGCAGCAGCGTCCCCAGCAACAGTGACCAGAACAGGCGCGGGTTCATGCCTGCCACCCGTACTGCTGGCGCAGGGTCGTGGCCAGCGCATCGAAATCGCCGCGGCTGGGCAGGTGACCACCGTAGGCGGCGTATTGCCACATCCGCACGATGCGCGCGAACAGTTCACGGTCGACGCTGTCGGGCATGCGTCGCGAGGCACGCAGGCACTGCGATTCGGTGGCGCCCGGAGGCAGTGCGATGCCGGCACGCTCGCTGACCGTGCGCACGCTGGCCCGGTACAACAGGGCCAGCGCCTGGCGCGGCCGGCCCTGGTCCCACAGCAGACCAGCCTGGGTCGCCACGTCCGGCGGCAGCACCAACGGCAGCTCGACCTGTTCCTCGACCACGTGCGGCGCCGCTGCGGCCCGGCGGCGGCCCGAGCCGCGCAGCCACGGCAGCCACAACCGTGCAGTCAGCACCAGCACCAGAAGGAGGGCACCGAGCAGGCCCCACAGGCCCCATTCGGCCAATCGCGCCAGCCAGGCGATGCTGCTGCTGCGCGACGTGCGTTGGCTCTGGCTGCTGCCGTCGCGTTCCAGTTCCTTGCGTGCGTCCTTTTTCTCTTCCGCCTCTTCGATCGCTTTCCACTGCGTGACCTGGCGGGTCGGGCGCTGCAATGGATCCTCGTAGGCGCGGTTCACGGCCTGGCGGAAGCCCGCGGTATCCACCGGGGTGTCGCCGAAGATCATGGCGGGTGTATCGCCGGGGTTGATCTGCGGTGCCCGGCGCGCGTCGCTCTTGCGGTTGCTCGATGCGTCACCCTCCTGCGCGTGCACCGGCATGGAGGTGAGCGGCAGTGCCAGGCACAGCAGCAGCGCCAGCGACGAGGCAACCGGCAGCAGGCGTTCGCGCAGCCGGCGCAGGGCGATCTCCACGTCCCAGGCTTCCATCTGCGTACGTCGATTCAAGTACAGGCCGAACCCGGCGCCGACGTAGAACGGCCCGATCAGCACGGAGGCCAGCCAGCAGGCCAGATTGAATCCCAGCTTCGCCCAGGCGGGCGTGTCCTTGCCGATCATGTCCCAGGCCGCGCGCCAGGAATCGGAGAGCAGCTCGAACGGGATGAACATGAACACCGCGCCGATCGCGCCTGCGACCAGTACGCCCTCGAACACCATGCAGGCGACGGTCAGCACCAGCGCCGGACCCGCCGCGCCGGCTGCGACCGCGCGCCGGCGCGGACCACGCTGTTCGGCGGTGTTGCCCTCCAGCAGGTTGACCGGCAGGCACAGGCTGCGCAGCACGCTGAAGCGACGCCAGCCCAGGTAGCCCCAGAAACCACGGTTGCCCCACTGCCGCTGTGCCCGCAGGGCGGCCAGGGCGGTGACCGGCTCGCCGAACACACCGCGTGACAGCACATACAGCGGCGCGCGTTCGAACACGGGCTTGCACCACCACATCAGCAGCCAGGCCAGGCCGAATGCGTCCAGCCACCAGCCCAGTGCGTTGGCGATCACGAACAGTGGTGCGCTGGCCAGCAGCCAGCTGCCCCACACCGCACGCGCATGCCGGCGGGTCAGCGCGCTGCCCAGCTCCATCGCTTCCCAGCCGCTGCGTGCGCGCAGCACGACGTCCAGGCGATCAATGCGCATCGCCGCCTCCGCGTCCGCCACGCCACAACCACAGCAGCACGCCGGCCCACAGCACCCCGGCCACACTGAACTTGCCCCACGCCGGCACTTCGGCAATGGACGACCAGAACGCCTCCACGAACGCCGCGACCAGCAACATGAAGGCCACGCCCAGGCACAGCCGGGCACCGATGCGGCCACCTTCGACCAGTGCGTCCAGGCGGCTGCGGCGTCCGGGCGCCAGCAGCTTCATGCCCAGCTGCAGACCGGCGCCGCCTGCGATGACGATGGCGGTGAGCTCGAATGCACCGTGGCCGACCACGAAGCGCCAGAAGGGATCACCATGGCCGATGTGCTGCAGGTGGCCGGCCACCGCGCCGATGATGACGCCGTTGAACAACAGCACCAGCAGCGTGCCCAGCCCGGCCAGCAGGCCACTGGCGAAAGTGCGCAGGGCGATGCTGATGTTGTTCATGATGTAGTGGCCGAACATCATCCAGTCGGTACCGCTGTCGCGGCCCAGGCGTTCGGCAGCCGGGTCGTACATGCGTTCCATTTCGGCGATCTGGCGGTTGTCCATCACCTGGTGGATCAGGTCCGGGTACAGCTGCACCAGCACGAAGCAGCCCACCGCCGGCAGCGCGAACATCGCCAGGGCGGCCCACATGCTGCGTGCCTGGCTGCGCACCAGCAGCGGGAAATCGGCCACCAGGAATTCAAGCGCGCGCCGCCAGCGCGTGGGAGGTGTCCGGTACAGCACGCTGTGGCCCTGCTGCATCAGCTGTTGCAGGCGCTGCACCAACTGCGGGCTGTAGCCCCGCTCACGGGCCAGTGCCAGCTGCTGGCACAGCCGCCGGTAACGCTGTGGAAACGCAGTGTCGTCCAGCGTGGTGGCCGCGGGCTGGCGGCGGCGACGGCGGGAGGCGCCGGCACGCATCAGCAGCCACTGCTCCAGGTCCAGCCATTCCTGCTGATGGCGGGCGACGAACTGTTCCTGCTTCATCGCCGTCCCAGCAACCAGTTGGCCATCGCATACAGGCGCAGCACGCCGACCTGGCCATGGGTGCCGGTCAATGGTTCGGCGATGGCGGCCAGTTCCTGCTGGCGGAGCGGTGCCAGCCGCGGGGCACGCTCGGCGAAGGCCAGCAGCGCCGCCTGTTCCTCCGGCCGCAGCGGCTGCGGCGGCGCCAGCACGCTGTCGATGGTGGCCGGCGGCGGCAGGTACAGCGCCGGCGCGTGCACCACCACGGTGCCGGCGACCAGATCGCCCAGGCGGCGGCCGTGCGCGTCGAACAGGCTGCTGAGCAGGCCCAGCGCATAGGCGAACGGCAGCATGTCGACGGTCCGCAGCAGGTTGCGGGTGATCGCCGCCATCCAGCCCACCGGCGCGCCATCACGGGCCAGCACGCGCAGGCCCAGCGCGCGCTTGCCCGGGGTGCGGCCCCACAGCGCCTCGCAGACGATCGGATACGCCCAGTACACCAGGAACATCAGGGCCAGGTAGAGGCCGGTGCCGAATTCCTTCAACAGTGCCAGCGGGATCGACAGCGCGGCAAGAATCGCGAAACGAATGGCCAGATCGACCAGCCAGGCCAGCGCACGTGGCACCGGACCGGCGGCCGGCAGCTGCAGCGGCACGCCTTCCGGCGTCACCACCTCGCGGTAGGTGTCGAGCATCGGTGCGGCCATCAGAGCGACGGCCTTCGTTGTGGGCGCTGGAGTCCTCTCCGGCTGGCAACCACAGGCATGGGGGTCTCGACAGTTCCTGGTCGGGCCCAGACTTTAGCAGAGCGCGCCGGCAGTCGAGGGCCTCAGCCCAGGTATTCGTCCTTCAGCCGGACGTAGTGGTCGGCCGAGTAATGCAGCGACTCGATCTCCCTGTCGCTCAGCGTGCGCGCCGGCCGGGCGGGATTGCCCAGCCAGAGTTCGCCTTCGCCGACCACCTTGCCCGGGCCCACCACTGCACCAGCACCGACGAAGCCGTGGCGCTCCACGCGCGCGCCATCGAGGATGCAGGCGCCCATTCCGATCAGGCTGTAATCACCGATGCTGCAGGCATGGATGATGCAGCCGTGGCCGACTGTCACGCCTTCGCCGATCAGGGTCGGATGGCCGGCCTTGTTGTACGGGCTGTGATGGCTGACGTGGATGATGGTGCCGTCCTGCACGTTGGTGCGGGCGCCGATGCGGACGAAATTGACGTCGCCACGGATGACGGTACCCGGCCAGATCGAAACATCGTCGGCAAGCTCCACGTCACCAATGAGGGTACACGCCGGGTCGACGTATACGCGTGCGCCGAGCACCGGCATCTTGTCGCGGAAAGGGCGCAGCGGGGTCATCGGTGTCTCCGGAAATCAGGGCGATCGCGACGATGATACGCGGGCCGCTGCGCTCGCCGGGCATGGCCCAGCGCCACCGTCGATGCTGCGTTACGCCACGCGTCCGCGCCGTGCACGCTCCAGGTGCACCAGCAGCAGCGAGATCGCGGCCGGCGTCATGCCGGGGATGCGCTGCGCCTGGCCAATGGTCTGCGGACGCACACGTTCCAGCTTCTGCAGCACTTCGGCCGACAGGCCACGCACGCTGGCGTAGTCGAAGCCTTCAGCGATCGGCGTGGCTTCGTGCCGCTGCTGGCGCGCGATCTCGTCGCGCTGGCGGTCCAGGTAGCCGGCGTATTTCACGCCGATCTCCACCTGCTCGGCCACCTTGCCATCGGCCACTGCCGGGCCGAGCGAGGGCACCTGCATCAGCTGCGCGTAATCCAGCTCGGGGCGCTTGATCAGGTCGAGCACATTGGTTTCGCGGCTGACAGTCACCCCCAGCGTGTCCTGCACTTCGCGGCCCAGGGCATTGGCCGGGGTCGCCCACAGCGCACCGAGCCGCGCACGTTCGGCGGCTACGGCAGCCTGCTTGGCCTCGAACGCCATCCAGCGCCGATCATCGACCAGTCCCATGTCGCGGCCAACCGGAGTCAGGCGCTGGTCGGCGTTGTCCTCGCGCAGCTGCAGCCGGTACTCGGCGCGGCTGGTGAACATGCGGTACGGCTCGTTGGTGCCGTGGGTGATCAGATCATCCACCAGCACGCCCAGATACGCTTCGTCGCGGCGCGGGCACCAGCCATCCAGGCCGCGCACCTGGCGGGCCGCATTGAGGCCGGCCAGCAGGCCCTGCGCGGCCGCCTCTTCATAACCGGTGGTGCCGTTGATCTGGCCAGCGAAGAACAGGCCGTTGACCAGCTTGGTTTCCAGCGAAGCCTTCAACCCGCGCGGATCGAAGAAGTCGTACTCGATGGCGTAGCCGGGGCGGGTGATGTGCGCGTTCTGGAAGCCCCGGATGCTGCGCACCATCTCCAGCTGCACGTCGAACGGCAGCGAGGTGGAGATGCCGTTGGGATAGATCTCGACGATGCCCAGCCCCTCAGGCTCGACGAAGATCTGGTGGCTGGCCTTTTCGGCGAAGCGCACCACCTTGTCCTCGATGGAGGGGCAGTAACGCGGGCCGATGCCTTCGATCTGGCCGCTGTACAGCGGCGAGCGGTGCAGGGCGTCACGGATGATCTGGTGGGTCTGCTCGGTGGTATGGGTGATCCAGCAGCTGACCTGCTGCGGATGTTCGTCCACCGAGCCGAGGAAGGACATCACCGGCCGCGGCGTATCACCGGGCTGCTCGTCCATCACGCTGTAATCCAGCGAGCGGCCGTCGATGCGCGGTGGCGTGCCGGTCTTCAGGCGGTCGACCTGGAACGGGCGCTCGCGCAGGCGTGCGGCCAGCGTGGTGGCCGGCGGATCGCCCATGCGGCCGGCGGCGTACTGGGTCGGACCGACGTGGATCTTGCCGGCCAGGAAGGTGCCGGCGGTCAGCACCACCGCCTCCGCATCGAAGCGCAGGCCGGTCTGGGTGATGACGCCGCGCACGGCGTCGCCCTCGATGACCAGATCATCGACGGCCGCCTGGAACACGGTCAGGTTGGCCTGGCCCTCGACGAGGGCGCGGATCGCCATGCGGTACAGGTTGCGGTCGGCCTGGCAGCGGGTGGCGCGCACCGCCGGACCCTTGGAGGCATTGAGCGTGCGCCACTGGATGCCGGCGCGGTCGGCGGCATGCGCCATCGCCCCGCCAAGCGCGTCGATCTCCTTGACCAGATGGCCCTTGCCGATACCGCCGATGGCCGGATTGCAGCTCATCGCGCCCACCGTTTCGATGTTGTGGGTCAGCAGGAGGGTGCGCACGCCGGTGCGGGCCGCGGCCAGCGCGGCCTCGGTGCCGGCGTGGCCACCGCCGATGACGATGACGTCGTAACGATGGAAGGAGTGGGTCATGGGGGCGGAGTCGATGGGGGCGGGCGCGGCCGGAGGCGGTGCCGGGGTGGCGATTTTAGCGCCATTCGGCAGGGCGACGCCCGGAGAAGCCAGGGCCGGACGAAATTGACCCTAAAGTTGGCAGGATTTTTGCAGATAACCCAATAGCACCCATCGTGGCTGGCGCAGAAGGCGCCCGTGACCGGAATTGGAACAGGGGCCGGTACAGGCGCACGATGGGGGAGCAGAGGGCCGGCAGTCGGGGGACTGTCCGGCCCTGTTTTTCTTCGCGGAAGGCATCCGCAAAAACAGACGGCCCCGCATTGCGGGGCCGTCTGCCTTCAGAGGTGCCGACATCCGACAGGGCCGGAACAGGGGGGATCCAGATGTTCCTGTCGGATATCGACGTAGAGCTTTCCGCGACGGCCCATACCGCTTCTTGTCACTTTGTGACGCGGGCCGTCACAACCGCTTTAGATTGCCGCTTGGACCGTGTGAAATGCAAGACGGTTCAGCGCTCAAGTGTGCGCTGCGTCGCACGATCCATGTTGCGCCAGGGGGAACCGTTCATCCTGGGCGCACTCGGTGCCGGCGCCGGGCGGGCCGGCGGTGCCGGGCGCTGCACGCTCGGCTGCGGCGGGCGTCGCATCGAGTCCATGTTCCGCCACGGTGAACCACCATTGTTCTCGCGAGGCGGACGCGGCGGACGGTTCTCGCCATTGCCCGGCGGGCGCGGTGGCGGGCGGTGATTGTGCGGTGGACGATAGATCGGACGCGAGTAATACGGGTAGCCATAGCCGCCGTAATAGCCGCCATAGCCTCCGTAGTACGGGCCGTAGTTGTAGGGATAGCCGGCGGGGTAGCGGTACTCCACCGACGGCGCACCGTGGTAGTAGCTGCCGCTGCGGCCACCGCCGACATAGTCGTAGGTGGTGCAGCCGGTCAGGGCCAGCAACAGGCCACCGGCAAGCATCAGGCGCGTTTTCATGTGGGTCCCCCCAGAACGGGTGTGCAGTCAGCTTCGGGCGTGGGCATTGAATCGGCCCTTAATTCCACCACCCAGGATGAATGGCGGCGAAGGCCTGCATGCTGGCATGACCCGTGCCGGGGTCGCCAGCACGAGGGCATACGTTAATCTTGCGTCATGAGCGATTCACTGTTGCCCCGTGCCGAAGATGTCCTGGCTGCCGCCGCGAGGATCGCGCCGCACGCAAGTGTGACGCCGGTGCTGCGCTCGCGCACCCTCGACACGCTTGCCGGCGCACGCCTGGCCTTCAAGGCCGAGCACCTGCAGCGGGGCGGCGCGTTCAAGTTCCGGGGCGCCTGCAACGCCGTCTGGTCGCTGTCGGACGAGCGCGCCGCACGAGGTGTGGTCACCCATTCATCGGGAAATCATGGCGCGGCCCTGGCGCTGGCGGCACGGACGCGGGGCATTCCCTGCCATGTGGTGGTGCCCGAGGGCGCTGTCGCCGCCAAGCTGGCCAACATCGCGCGCCATGGAGCCACGCTCTGGCGTTGCGCGCCGACCATTGCCGAGCGTGAGGCCACCTGCGCCAGGGTGCAGGCCGACACCGGTGCAACCCTGGTGCACCCGTATGCCGATCCGGCGGTGATGGCAGGGCAGGGCACCGCTGCGCTGGAACTGCTGCACAGCGACGGGCCGTTCGACGTGCTAGTGGTGCCAGTGGGCGGTGGTGGCCTGGCCAGCGGTACTGCGCTGGCGCTGCAGCTGGCCGGCCCGCAGACCCGGCTGGTGCTGGCCGAACCGGCTGGTGCCGACGATACCGCCCGCTCGCTGGCCGCTGGCGAGCGGCAGGGCGCGTTCACCCCCGATACCGTCTGCGATGGCCTGCGCACCCTGATCGGTGCGCCCAACTTCGCGCTGCTGCGTGCTGCCGGGGCGGAGGTCATCGTGGTCGACGACGCCGCCACCCTGGCGGCGATGCGCCTGCTGTGGGAGGTGCTCAAGCAGGTGGTTGAACCGTCTTCGGCGACGGTGCTGGCGGCGGTGCTGTCCCAGCCGGAACGGTTTGCCGGGCAGCGGGTGGGCCTGGTGCTGTCCGGTGGCAACGTCGATCTTCCCGCCCTGCGCTGGGGCATGCCTTGAGCCGCGGCCGGCACCGCGAGCGTACCGGCCTGTTCGGTTGGGCGTGGCGGCTGTTCGTGCTGCTGGTGATCTGGCTGCTGGGCGTGACCGCATGGATCGTCTGGGTGGGAGAGCGCGATCAGGCCGCCCAGGCCGATGCGATCATCGTGCTCGGTGCGGCCGCCTATGACGCCAAGCCGTCGCCGGTCTTCGAGGAGCGCATCCGTCATGGCCTGGACCTGTACGAGGCCCGGTATGCACCGCTGCTGATCTTCACCGGAGGATATGGCGGCAGCGGTGCCCGCTTCTCCGAATCGCAGGTGGCGCGGCGCTATGCGCTCAAGCACGGCGTTCCGGACGACGCGATCCTGATTGAAACCGCCTCGCGCAACACCGTGCAGAATCTGATCGAGGCCAAGCGGCTGATGGACCAGCGCAACCTGCACCGGGTGATCATCGTCAGCGATCCGCTGCACATGGCACGCGCGCTGCGCCTGAGCCGGGCGCTGGGCATCGATGCGCTGGCGTCATCGACGCCGAGCACCCGCTTCCGCAGCTTCCACACCAGCTGGCGTTTCCTGCTGCAGGAAATCTATTTCTTCCATCGCGATCTGGTGCGGCCACCGCTGAGTTCGCCGGCCAATACCTGAGCGGCTGCCGCCTGCCTTGGGTGGGTGCCGACCTTGGTCGGCGCATCACCCGTGATCGATCGATCAGGTCTGCTTGCGGCGGATCGGAATGGCCGACACCGGTACCGAGGCCACGTCGTGGCCGCCTTCGCGGATCGGCGCGCCCGGGTCCGGTGCCCAGGCATGGGCATAGATCACTTCCCAACTGCTGGGCAGCGTGCCATCGGCACGGCGCATCGGCTCGTAGGCGGCCGCCGCAGCGGCGAAGCGCCCGCGGCCGGTCAGCGTATGCCGACGGTCCACCCGCGCATTGGTCGCGCCCATCGCCCGCAGTTCGCGCATCAAGGCGGGCAGATCCTCGTAGGTCAGGGTGAACAGGTCGCGGTCCAGCACGGGGTCGCGGAAGCCGGCCATCATCAGCGCGTCGCCGAACTGTGCGATCTGCGCGAAACGGCTGACGTGCGGGCGATCATCGGCAGCAGCGAACGCTTCGTTGAGCTCGATCAGGGTTTCCGGCCCGAAAGTCGAGCACAACAGCAGGCCGCCGGGCTTGAGCACGCGGCGGAAGCCGGCGAACACTGCAGGCAGATCGTCCACCCATTGCAGGCAGAGATTGCTGAAGATCACATCCACACTGTTGTCGGCCAGCGGCAACGCCGCCGCATCGGCGCACAGGCGCTGGAAGGGCTTCCACCACCCGGCCTGGCGCCTGGCCTGATCGAGCATCGGCAGGGCGATATCCAGCGCGATCACCTGTGCCTTCGGCCAGCGCTTCTTCATCAGTGCGCTGGCATGGCCGGTACCGGCACCGATGTCCAGCACCACCTCGGGCCTGCGTGCCTCCAGGTAGTCCAGCGATTCCACCAGCCGTGACTGCACTTCGCGCTGCAGGGCAGCGGCGGCGTCGTAGCTGCTGGCGGCGCGGGAGAACGCACGGCGCACATGGCGGGGATCGAAGTGGGACGGCATTGCAGAATCTCTCAGAACGTACCGGGGTAGGCGCCGCCATCGATCAGCAGGTTCTGCCCGGTGATGTAGCCGGCCTGTGCGCTGCACAGGAAAGCGCAGGACGCGCCGAACTCGTCGGCGGTGCCGAAGCGGCCGGCGGGGATCTGCTGGCGGCGGCGCTCGGCGATCTCTCCGGCATCGCCATCCTTGCCCGCGCTGTGGGCGAAGTTGGCGCGCAGGCGATCAGTGTCGAACTGGCCAGGCAGCAGATTGTTGAGGGTGACGTTGTGGGCGACCGTGCGCCGCGACAGACCGGCGACGAAGCCGGTCAAGCCACTGCGCGCGCCGTTGGACAACGCCAGGGTATCGATCGGCGCCTTCACCGCCGACGAGGTGATGTTGACGATGCGGCCGAAGCCGCGCTCGATCATCGCGTCCACGGTGGCGCGGATCAGCGCGATCGGGGCCAGCATGTTGGCGTCCAGTGCAGCGATCCAGTCGTCACGCTCGAAGCTGCGGAAATCGCCCGGCGGCGGCCCGCCCGCGTTGTTGACCAGGATGTCCACCTGCGGGCAGGCGGCCAACGCAGCGGCACGTCCGGCTTCTGTGCTGACGTCGGCAGCGACCGCGTGCACCTCGCCGGCGCCGGGCAGTGCGCGCAGATGCTCGGCGGCGGCCTGCAGCGCTGCTTCGCCGCGCGCAACGATCACCACGTTCACGCCTTCGCGCACCAGTGCGCGCGCGCATCCCAGGCCCAGCCCCTTGCTTGCACCGCAGACCAGGGCCCAGCGGCCCTTGATACCCAGATCCATGCGTCAGCCCTGCGCAGTTCGAAGGAACGTCATTGTCCGTCATCCGCCGGTGTCAGGCCGGCAACGAAGCGTTGCAGGACGGCGGCCACTTCGTCGGCGTGGCCGAGGAAGGGGGCGTGGCCGCCGTGAGCGATGGTCAGCGCCTGTCCGCCGGGCGCGAGCGCCGCTGCAGCCTGTATGGCGGCCGGTGGCACCAGCCTGTCGCGTTGACCGGCGATCCACAGGCTGGGCTTGCCCAGTGCCGGCAGGGCGCCGCGCAGGTCGGTGCTTTCCAGCAGCTGCAGACCCTCCCGCAGGGCGCGTGCGGTCGGTGCACCGCGTTCCACCAGGCGCTGGCGCAGGGTGCGCAGTTCCTCGCGGGCGTGCGCCGAACCCATTACATCCAGGGCCAGGAATCGTTCCAGCGTGCCACCGAAATCGCCGGCCAGCTCACGGCCGAACTGCTCGAACACGGCCGGCTCCACCGCATGCGGCCAGTCGTCGCCGCGCACGAAGCGGGGCGTGGCAGCGATCATCGCCAGTCCCCGCACTTTCGGCAGGGTCGCCGCGGCATGCAGTGCGAACAGCCCGCCCAGCGACCACCCGCACCACACCGCCGGTGGCGTGGCGGCGGCGATCGCGTTGACCACGAAGGGCAGGCGCAACGGCGTGGTGTCCCCGCGGCTGTGGCCGTGTCCGGGAAGATCGACCAGGTGCAGGGTGAACTGCTGCGCCAGGCGCTGGACCAGCGGCGCGAACACACCGCCCTGCAGGGCCCAGCCGTGGATCAGTACCAGGTCCGGCCCCTGGCCGGCGACTTCGATATGCATGCGGAAACCAGCCGAACCTCAAGCCAGGGCCGGCAACGGCGGTGGCGTGGCCTCGCGCGGCGTGATCGAGAGGCGATCACGCGCGCTGGCGATGGCCTCGACCAGCCCCCGCACCTGGTCTGCCGTGTGCAGGGCAGAGAGGGTGACGCGCAGGCGTGCCTTGCCCTCTGGAACGGTCGGCGGGCGAATCGCTCCGACCAGCCATCCCGCCTGCTCCAGCGCCTTGGACAGCGCCAGTGCGGTGTGGTCATCGCCGCACAGCAGGGGCTGGATCGGTGTCTCCGATGCCATCAGGTCCAGCCCGTGGCGGCGCGCTTCGCCGCGGAACAGTGCGATCAGGTCGACCAGCTTGGTGCGGCGCCAGTTGTCGCGGCGTGCCAGGCGCACTGCTTCCAGTGCCGCCGCCGCCAGCGCCGGCGGCATCGCGGTGGTGTAGATGTAGGGGCGGGCGGTTTCGGCCAGATGCTCGATCAGGTCTTCGCGGCCCAGCACCACCGCGCCGGCGCTGCCCAGCGCCTTGCCCAGGGTGACCAGTTGCAACGGCACGTCGTCCACGCCCAGACCGGCGGCCGCCACCGTGCCCCGGCCATCGCCGACCACGCCAACGCCATGTGCATCGTCCACATAGAACAGTGCCTGCTGCAGGCGCGCGACCAGTGACAGTGCGCGCAGCGGCGCGACGTCGCCGTCCATGCTGAAGACACCATCGGTGGCCAGCATCGCTGCGCCATCGGCTGCGTGCCTGAGCTGGCGCATGGCCCCTTCCGCATCCAGGTGCGGGTAGCGGCGCAGACGCGCACCGGCTAGCCGCGTGGCATCGAGCAGACTGGCGTGATTGAGCTTGTCCTGCACGCAGACGTCGTTTTCTTCGCTCAGCAGCGCCTGCTGCACCGCCAGGTTGGCGGCAAAACCGCTGCCGAACAGCAGTGCGCGCGGGTAGCCCAGCCACTCGGCCATTTCGCGTTCCAGAGCATCGTGCATCGCGTGGTGGCCGCAGACCAGGTGCGATGCGCCGGCCCCGGCGCCTTCGCGGGCGGCCGCGTCCTGCAATGCATTGACCACGCTGAACTGCTGGGCCAGGCCCAGATAGTCGTTGCTGCAGAAGCCGGTCAGCCAGCGGCCTTCCACTTCCAGGCAGACGCCATCGCGGCGGGTGACCGTGCGCCGTGGGCGGCGACGACCTTGGGCATCGCGCAGCGCGCGCTGGTCCTGGATGCGGGCGGTGAGGTCGGGGCGGGCCATGGCGGCGGGAGGCGGCGACGGGGCGGCTAGGGTAGCGCGTTGCCGCGACGCCTGCTCGGGCCCCGTCTCAGGCTGCGTGAGCGCAGCCGCAGCCGGGTGCATCGCTGCCGATATCGGCATGCACGGTACCGCCGTGGTCGTGGCCCTCGGCGTCCACCTGCACCGCCATCGGCTGCAGGCCCAGCCGCGCGAACAATGCCAGATCGCGCTCGCTTTCCGGGTTGCCGGTGGTCAGCAGCCTGTCGCCATAGAAGATGGAGTTGGCGCCGGCCAGGAAGCACAGCGCCTGCAGTTCGTCGCTCATCGCCTCGCGGCCGGCCGACAGGCGCACCATCGAACGCGGCATGGCAATGCGTGCCACCGCGATCATTCGCACGAACTCGAACGGGTCCAGTTCGGCACTGCCGTGCAGCGGCGTACCGGCCACCTGCACCAGTCTGTTGATCGGCACCGAATCCGGATGGGCCGGCAGCGTGGCCAGGGCCAGCAGCAGGCCCACGCGCTGCGCCCGCGTCTCGCCCATGCCGACGATGCCGCCGCAGCAGGTCTTCAGGCCTGCATCCCGCACGTGCTCCAGCGTGTCCAGGCGGTCCTGGTACTGGCGGGTATGGATGATCGAGTCGTAATAGTCCGGCGCGGTGTCGAGGTTATGGTTGTAGTAGTCCAGGCCTGCGTCCTTCAGTGCCCGTGCCTGGTCGCCACTGAGCATGCCCAGCGTGGCGCAGGTTTCCAGGCCCAGTGCCTTCACCCCGGCAATCATCGCGGCCACTTTCGGGATGTCGCGATCCTTCGGCGATCGCCAGGCCGCGCCCATGCAGAAGCGCGACGCACCGGCAGCCTTGGCCTGGCGCGCCTTGGCCAGTACCGCTTCGGTGTCCATCAGCTTCTGTGCGTTGACGCCGGTGCTGTAGCGCTGGGCCTGCGGGCAGTACGCGCAGTCCTCCGGGCAGCCGCCGGTCTTCACCGACAGCAGCGTGGAGACCTGCACCCGGGCGGGGTCGAAGTGCTCGCGATGGACTGCAGCGGCGCGGAACAACAGGTCGGGGAGGGAGAGTTCGAACAGCGCCTGCAGTTCATCGTGTTGCCAGTCGTGGCGGACGGCAGTGGCCATGGCGGGACCCGGGTACGAGTGGAGCGAGGGCGGCAGTGTGGAGGGGGGTGGAAAGGCTGTCAACCCGTGAGTGTTTTTAGTGGTTTACAGTGCATCGGTTGATCAGGCCCGACGCGGATGGCCGCGTTTCACCGCTTCCTGCAAGGCTTGCGGCCACAGTGACTACCGCCCAACGGAAGCGCTTGCGCGCAGACTCTGTCCCATGACCGATCTCCATCGTCTTCGCGGACGCATCGCCGCGCTGGTCCTCAGCGAGGCCTGGCGCCGCCGCGCCGCACTCTGGGGCGGTGCCGTGGCCGTGGCGCTGGTGGCCATTCTGTTCGCCGAGGCCAGCGACGCGGCGTTCCATCTGTTCCAGCGCATCACCACCCATTCGCCGTGGTGGGCGCTGCTGCTGACGCCAGGCATCTTCGCGCTGCTGGCATGGCTGACCAGCGGTGTACTGAAGCCTACCCGCGGCAGCGGCATTCCCCAGGTCATCGCTGCGCTGGACAAGCCGGATGCCTCGTTCCGCGCGACGAATCTTTCACCGGCGGTATCGGCCGGCAAGCTGCTGCTGACGTCACTGTCGTTGTTGGGCGGTGCTTCGGTCGGCCGCGAAGGTCCGACCGTGCACGTGGGTGCAAGCCTGATGTACCTGTTCGGTCGTTGGTTTGGTTTCAAGGACCCGCGTGAGCTGTCGCACTTCCTGCTGGCGGGCGGCGCCGCAGGCATCGCGGCAGCCTTCAATACCCCGTTGGCAGGCATCGTGTTCGCCATCGAGGAACTCAGCGGCCGCTTCGAGCACCGGTTCTCGGGCACGCTGCTGACGGCGGTGATCGTCGGTGGTGTGGTATCGCTGGGTCTGCTGGGCAACTACACCTACTTCGGCCGTGTTTCGGCGCGGCTTCCGCTGGGCCAGGGCTGGCTGGCGATCCTGCTGTGCGGTGTGGTGGCGGGATTGCTGGGAGGACTGTTCGCGCGCGCCGTACTGGCGAGCGCGGCAGGCCGTCCGCGCTGGCTGGGGCAACTGCGCCAGCGCCATCCCGTGCTGTTGGCCGCCGGCTGCGGCCTGGTGGTGGTGGCGCTGGCGATGCTGTTTGGTGAAGGTGCGTTCGGCACCGGCTACGAACAGGCACGCAGTCTGGTGCAGGGTCACGCGCTGGTGGGTCATGAGTTCGGGTTGATGAAGCTGCTGGCCAATCTGGCCTCCTATGTGGCCGGTATCCCCGGGGGCCTGTTCTCGCCTGCGCTCGCGGTCGGTGCCGGGTTGGGCCACAACCTGGCGGTACTGATGCCCGGCGTGGATCCACGCGCGTTCGTGCTGCTCGGCATGTGTGCGTATCTGACCGGCGTCACCCAGGCGCCGCTGACCTCCGCCGTGATCTCGCTGGAACTGACGGACAGCGGTGACCTGCTGCTGCCGATTCTGGCCACGGTACTGATTGCCCGTGGGGTATCCGGTCTGGTGTGCCGGGTGCCGATCTATCGTGGCCTGGCCGAGCTGCTGATGGTGCCTGGCCCATCGGCCGATGCCACGTCCGTCGATCCCGGTCGAAAGTAGGTGATCCGCGTACGTGCCCGGCAGATGCTGCCAGGGAGAGGCGACCGGCAGCCACCCTGGCAGGCCATGCAGTAGGGGGCATGGTGGGTCATACCCGTCGGGACACGATGACGGGCATTTCACCGACCCATGTCTGGTCCGTCCGCCGATGGCGTCGCTGCCTGCCATGCGCGAGCCTGCCGCATGCGCATCGTCCACCGCATCGTCGCCGGGGCCCCGTTGCAACGGCTGCTGCGCCTGCTGATTCCACTACGCTGCCTGGTCTGCAATGACCCGGGTCACGACGAGCTGGATCTCTGTCCGGCCTGCTACGCCGGACTGCCGTGGTCGGGTCGCGCCTGCCTGCGCTGCGCGCTGCCGCTGCCGGATGCGGCCCTGATCGTCTGCGGCAGCTGCCGCGAGGAGGTACCACCGCAGCTGGCCACGCACGCGAGCCTGCTGTACCTGCCGCCGGTGGACCAGCTGCTGGTGCGCTACAAGTTCCATCAGGACCTGGCGGCCGGACGCCTGCTCGCGCAGCTGATGCAACGCGCGCCGCCGCCCTGGTCGTGCGCGCCGCTCGTGCCGGTGCCATTGCATGATCGGCGCCTGCGCCAGCGTGGTTACAACCAGGCCGCCGAACTATGCCGGTTGCTGCCGATGCCGGTCTGGCAGGGCCTGTACCGTCGCCGGCATACGGCACCACAGTCCGAACGCACGGCCGAACAGCGCAGGGACAACCTGTTCGACGCCTTCGATGCACATGCGCCGGTGCCGCCGCGGCTGACCGTGGTCGATGATGTGATGACCACCGGCAGCACCGTGATGGAAATCGCCGAGACACTACGCTGCGTGGGTGCCGCAGAGGTGCGCGTGTGGGTCTGCGCACGGGTTCCGTGATCGCCCTCTTCATCGCCAAGGGCTAGGATGAAGCCGATTCCGGATCGAAGGAGTGGTCATGAATTCCCCCTTTTCTCCCCTGTTGTCGGCGGTCGGTCGCAGCTGGTGGATCCTGCTGCTGTATGGCCTGGTCGCACTCGGCTTCGGCATCATCGCGATCGGCTGGCCGCTGTCGGCGGCGACGGCCCTGGCCTGGACGCTGGGCGTGATGGCCATCATCGAAGGTGTCATCAGCCTGTTCGCGCTGATCAGCGGTGGCAGCGGTGCCTCGCGTGGCTGGCTGGCGCTGTATGCCATCGCCTCGCTCGGTTTCGGCATTCTGGCGGTGATCAATCCGCTCGCCACCGCCAGCGTGCTGGTGCTGTTCCTGGCAGCGTGGCTGCTGGTGGCCGGCATCTATCGCATCGTGTACGCAATCCGCGTGCGCAGGCAGATCCAGGGCGAGTGGTTGCTGATACTCAGTGGTGTGCTGGCGGTGGTGCTGGGCCTGCTGTTTGCGGCCAATCCCTACGCGGGCGTGGCCGTGACCACGCTGTGGATCGGCATCGGCAGCCTGCTGTATGGGCTGCTGCAGGTGCTGGTGGCATTCAAGCTGAGGAAGCTGAAGTGAGGCGGGCGGGTTCGCTTCTGCTGGTCGCGGTGCTGGGCCTGGCCGGTTGCATGCCCGGCGCAACAGCGGATGCGGAGGCTGGCAGGGATCATGCGCCGCGTCCGGGCGTGGATGTGCGTCTGAGCGCGATCGATGCTGCCGGCAACGGCACGGCGGTACAGTGGCAGGGTGAAACACTCGCGCTGCGTGAGCCGCCGATTGCCGGCAGTGCCGACATCGCCGATGTCCGTTACGTGCTGGACCAGAGCCAGCAGCCCGGCCTGCAGATCCGCTATCGCAAGGAGGCACAGCAGCGCATCCACGATGGCACGGCCGCACTGGTGGGAAAGCGGGTGGCGATCAGCGTGGATGGCCGCGTGCTGACGGTGGCGACGGTGAGTGGCCCGTTCGGCGAATCGATGATGTTGAGTGGCCTGCCCAGCGTGGCCGAGGCGCAGGAACTGGCATGGCACATCACCGGCCAGCGGGTGCCGGCGCCCTGAACCCTGCTCAGCGCTGCCTGGTCGCGAATCTGGCCTCGATTTCCTCCAGCGACCTGCCCTTGGTTTCCGGCAGCCAGAACGCAGCCACCAGGAAGAACACGAATGTGCATGCCGCCCAGAACAGGAACATGCTGGCGTAGCCATAGTGGCCCACGGTCGGCAGGAAGATCGCGGCGATGGTGGTGGACACGAACTGATTGATCAGCAGCGCGATGCTCATGCCATTGGAGCGGATCCGGTTGGGCATCAGCTCGGACAGTGCCAGCCATACGCAGACGCCAGGGCCCACCGCGAAGAAGGCAACGAACACGAGGATGCAGGCGGCCACCGCCCAGCCGTGGGCCGGCGTTGGCACCGGTCCGATCCGCGCCTGCTCGATGCGCAGTGGTGCGTGCGCGGCGCCGGCCGGGTCTGCGAACGGATTCAGGTGCAGGGTGCGGAAGAAGGCGCCGATGACGCTGTCCGGCTGCACGGTGCCGGCACGGTCGATGCGCAGCTCGCGATCGATCAGGTTGTCACTGCGAAGTGCGCGCACGTTGGTGAAGTCGCCATAGGCGTAGGACACGGTCAGCTGCATCGGACGGCCTTCGCTGTCGATGCCGTCAGTGAGGCGTTGCCACTGTGCCTCGTCCAGTACCAGATGCAGGCCATCGCCGCTGGCTGCGGCCTGCAGCTGCGGCTGCACATCGGCGCGGCTGCGTTCGGCCTGGAAAAACAGGGTGGCGGCGGCCAGCAGCGCCACGCAGATACCGCCGCTGCCGAGCATCAGCAGGAACTTGCGGCCCTTGCGATCCACCAGCAGCAGCGCGACCACGGTCATCACCGCATTGAGCAGCTTGATCGCCACGTCGGCGCCATTGGCCACCGAACCGGACAGGCCCGCCTGGTTGAGGATGTTCACCGCATAGGCGAGCACCGAGTTGATGCCGGTGGCCTGGGTGCAGGCCAGGACCACGCAGGCCAGCACGAAGGGCACCACGTAGCGGCGGCTGAGCAGCGGATCACGCCTGCCGTTCGTGCCACTGGATTCCGGTGCCTGGATGCGCGCGAGCGTGGGCTCGACCTCGGCGGCCGGCAGCACCCGCAGCAGGCTGCGACGGGCGTCGTCCACCCGACCACGGCGGACCAGCCAGCGCGGCGACTCCGACAGCCAGAAAATGCCGGCACAGAACACCAGGCCCGGCGTCAGGCAGCTCCAGAAGATGGTCCGCCACGCATGGTCCTTCACGGCGAACAGTTCCTGCGCCTGCTGTGCCAGCGGCAGCGAGCGCACGGTTTCGGCAGCGGCATCCACGGCCTGGGCGTGGTACAGGCCGATCAGCGCCGCCAGCACCAGTCCGATGGTCAGCAGCAGCTGGAACATCGCTGCACCCCGGCCACGCCGCTCCGGACTGAGCACCTCGGCCAGGTACAGGGGTACCACCACTCCGATCAGGCCGCCGCTGATGCCCTGCAGCAGTCGGCCCAGCAGCAGCGGCGTGTAGCCCGAAGCGAGCGCCATGATGGGAATGGAGGCGGTGAACAGAACGCCAGCCAGCAGCATCGCGCCGCGGCGTCCGATCAGATCGGCCACCATGCCGGCAAACAAAGAGGACAGCACACTGCCCAGCAGAACGGCTGCAACGACGAATCCCAGCTGCTGGCTGCTGAGCTGCCAGGCCTGGCTGGCGGTCGCTTCCAGATAGGGCAGGGCACCGGCAATGATGCCGATATCGATGCCGTACAGCAGGCCGCCGAGGCCGCCGATGAAGAGCAGATAGCGTACGGGCCAGCGCGGAGCGGTGCTTGCAGTCATCGGCAGTTCCTGTGGTAGCGCCGGGCCCTGCCCGGCGGCGGTTCTTCGCAGATTGCGTTCTGTGGCGCCGCGCGATGCGTGGCTCTACGGCAGGGATGTTGCTCAGTGCAGCTCGACCACCCGGCCACCCACCACCACCTGCTGCAGGCGCAGTCCAGCGTCCAGCACCACCAGATCGGCGCGGGCGTCGGGCGCGATGCGACCGCGATCGCCCAGGCCCAGGTAGTCGGCCGGGAACGTGGAAACGCGCTGCGAGGCGTCGGCCAGATCCAGCCCCACACGCACCAGGTTGCGCAGTGCCTGGTCCATGGTCAGCGCGCTGCCGGCCAGCGAACCGGTCGCCAGCCGCACGCAACCGCCACACTTGTGCACGCGCTGTTCGCCCAGCGCGTACTCGCCATCCGGCATGCCGGTGGCGGCCGTAGCGTCGGTCACCGCGTACAGGCGCGGAATCGCGCGCGCGGCCAGGCGGATCACGCCGGGATGGATGTGCTGCAGGTCGGGAATGATCTCGGCGTAACGTGCATGGGCGAGCGCCGCCGCCGCGATGCCCGGGCGATAGTGATCGACGCCGGTCATGCCGTTGAACAGATGGGTGAAGCCGGATGCACCCGCCTGCAGAGCAGCCACACCTTCTTCGTAAGTACCCGCGCTGTGGCCGAGCTGCACACGGATGCCCATCGCCGAAAGCGCAGGAATCAGCGCCGTGTGTTCGCCGATCTCCGGCGCCAGCGTCATCACCCGGATCGGTGCCAGCGCATGCAGCTGCTGCACCAGCGCCAGCGTCGCCTCGATCGTACGGTTGGGCTGTGCGCCCAGGCGCTGAGGGCTGATGAACGGCCCTTCCAGATGCACGCCGGCGATGCATGCGGCCTCGTCGTCCGGTGCTGCCATGGTGGCGGCCACGCCCTGCAGGGCGTACTCGATCTCGTCCAGGCCGGCGGTCAGGGTGGTCGCCAGCAGCGTGGTGGTACCAAAGCGCAGGTGGGTGCGGGCGATGGTGCGGGCGACGTCGCCGCCCTGCATCAGGTCTACACCGGCAGCGCCGTGCACATGCAGATCGATGAAACCGGGAAGGATCACCTGCAGCTGCGGGTCATCACCGCCGCTGTGGTCGTCCACCTGCAGCTGGCGCACATGCGAGTCGAAGTGGACATGCCCACGTCGCCACCCCAGCGGGGTGAGGATGCGGCCATGCAGGGAACGGGTGTCGGTCATGCGGGCGGCTCGGCGATGATCACTTCGATGCCCAGCCGCTGCAGGCCCTCGCGGGTTGCGTCGTCGATGCCGGCGTCGGTGATGACGGTATGGATCTGATCCAGGCGGGCGATGCGATGCAGGCTGACACGGCCGAACTTGGAGGCGTCGGTCAGCACGACGATGCGCCGCGCGCGCTCGACCATGCGGTGGTTGAGGCGCGCTTCCGCCTCATCGTGGGTGGTCAGGCCGAACTGCAGGTCCAACCCGTCCACGCCCAGGAACAGGGTGTCGAAGCTGTAGGAATTGAGGCTGGCCTCGGCC
The DNA here is from genome assembly GCF_025642255.1 of Stenotrophomonas maltophilia. Taxonomy (NCBI): domain Bacteria; kingdom Pseudomonadati; phylum Pseudomonadota; class Gammaproteobacteria; order Lysobacterales; family Lysobacteraceae; genus Stenotrophomonas; species Stenotrophomonas maltophilia. The sequence continues at coordinate 3,885,043 of NZ_CP106759.1, read as the reverse complement.
TGGCTGCCCTGCAGCGACAACGACTGCTGACGCAGCAGCCCGCCCGTCAGCAGCACATTGATGCCGGCAGCATTGGCCAGTTCCCACGCGATGTTCAGGCCATTGGTCATCACCGTCACATCGCGGCGGCCACGCAGATGGCGGGCCAGCGTCATGGTGGTCGAACCGGAGTCGATGATGATGTTGTCACCGGCCTGCACCAGGTTCGCCGCGCAGGCGCCGATGGACTCCTTCAGGGGCAGATTCAGCGCATCCTTTTCATGGATGTCCTGCTCCTGCGGAGGCGTGCGCACCAGATTGGCGCCACCGTGGGTGCGGTTGGCCAGGCCCTGCGACTCGAAGTGGGTCAGGTCGGCGCGGATCGTCACCGCGGACACGCCGAAGCGCTCGACCAGATCGGCCACCTGCACCGAGCCGTGCTCGATCAGCAGCTGCAGGATCTGTTGCCGGCGGGAGCGGGTGTTGCGCATGGCGGAGTCTCGGGTCTGCTGTGAGGGGTAGAGATTAGCCGTTCGCAGCAATGCCGGCAGCGGATCGTGTGTCCTGACCGCGCTTGCCTGCCTGGTTGGCGCTGCAGGCGCGGGCATACTCGCCCAGGCACTGGCCGATGCGGTGCTGCACCAGGGCCGTCGGCGTGTTGGCCAGGCGGCCGTCACGCACGGCGCGGTACTGCTCCGGCAGGTACTGGCTCAGCAGCACCAACGGTGGCGTGTGCTGCTCCAGGTTGGAGAACAGCGTCTGCACGGCGCGCAGCAGTGCCGGTTCGCCCCAGTAGTAGCGGCAGCGGTCACTGAAGGAATAACTGCGCAACAGGCGCAGTGTCGCCTCGTCACCCTGGTAGTAGGGCTGCCAGTACTTCGGCTGCGCCACCATCACCTCCTCCAGCACCTGTGGCAGGCGCGAGCACTGCGCAGCCGGCAGCAGCTCCTGTTCGATCGCTGCCAACGCGAACAGCGCCTCACGATAGGCGAAGGTGGCGGCGGGGCCGACCTTGAGGATCGCGAAATGATCGCGGACCAGCGCATGCAGTCCGCTTTCGCGCTGGTAGTCGGTGGAGTGCGCCTCGAACACGATGCGCGGCTGCTGCTCGAGGAAGTCGGCCAGCGCGTTGGCGGCGACCGGGTCGTACTCGTGCACGCTGCTGTGATCGAAGTCAACGCCCGGCTGCACCACCATCGCGATCACGCGCTGCCAGGCATCGCGCAGTTCGGGGGTATCGAATGCCTGCTGGTGGATGGCCAGGGTCTGCGCGGCGGCTGCCGGCGTGGTCACCTGCAGGCCACCGGCCAGCGAGGCTTCGCCGCCGGGAACGGGCACTTCGGTGCCGATCACGTACACCGGCGCCGGCAGGTCGAGCCGGGCAGCCGTGCGCTCGGCGATCGTCGCCAGTTCCGACGAACGCGCGGCCACGGTGGCATCAGGCAGCGGCACCGGATCGTCGGCGCAGGACATGCTGCAGTCCAGATGGATCTTGTGGAAGCCGGCGGCCACGTAGGCTTCGATCAGCACGCGCGCGTGGGCCATCGCTTCGGCGGCGGGGCGCTTCTGCCAGGCGTTCGGACCGAGGTGGTCGCCGCCCAGGATCAGCCGCGTGCGCGGAAAGCCTTCCTCATCCGCAAGCGTGCCGACATAGTCGCGGTACTGCGGCGGCGTCATGCCGGTGTAGCCGCCGAACTGGTCGACCTGGTTGGAGGTGGCTTCGACCAGCAGCACCGTGTCGTGTGCCAGTGCCACGTGCATGGCCGCGCGCAGCACCTGTTCGTTGCTGCAGCAGACGCTGTACAGGCCCACATTGTGGCCGGCGCGGTGGGAGGCAAGCAGGGTCTGCAACGGGGACATGGTCATGCTCCGGACAATCAGGAAAACGAGGGTTGGCAGGCAAGCAGCGCGGCACCGCGGGCGCCACCGGCATCGCCGAAGCGCGGGGGCACGATCGGCGGCACCTGCACGCCGTTGAACAGATGGGCAGCGATTGCCGCCGGCAGCTGCTGGTACAGCGGGGTGTACTGCGAGAGGCCGCCACCGAGCACGATCACATGCGGGTCCAGGGCCAGCACCAGCGCAGCGAGGCTGTGGCCGAGCAGGTCGCGGTGGATGTCCAGCGCGCTGCGTGCACGCGCATCGCCGCCTTCGGCCAGTGCGATCACCGCACTGGCATCGACGGCCGCGCCGCCCAGGTGGCGTTCGATCATCGCCAGGCCGCTGCCGGATACATAGCGCTCAACGCAGCCCTGCAGGCCGCACGCGCAGTCGATCAACGGCAGGCCGTGACGCTGCAGCAGGTGGCCCGGCACGCTCCAGTGGCCCCACTCCCCGGCCAGGCCGTTGAAGCCGGACAGCAGGCGGCCCTGCAGGCAGAAGCCGCCACCGGCGCCGGTGCCGAGGATCGCGCCGAACATGCTGGGGTAGCCGTCGGCTGCGCCGCCATGGGCTTCGGACAAGGCGAAGCACTGCAGGTCGTTGCCGAAATGGAGCGGACGCTGCAGGCGTGCCTGCAGGTCGGCCGCCACACTGTGGCCGGTCAGCGCCGGCACGTTGGCACTTAGCTGGCGGCCCGTGCGGCGGTCACGCACGCCGGGCAGCGCGATGCCGATGGCCGCATCGTTGCGGCCCAGTGCGGCGTCGGCGTCGGCGACCAGCGCCACCACCGACCGCAGAAAGCCATCGTAGTCACCCTGCGGAGTGGCCACCCGGCGGCGCCAGGTGACCTGCATCGCCGCATCGCACGCCACCAGCTCGATCTTGGTGCCGCCGATATCGATGCCGTAGCAGGCATGGGCGATCAACTCAGCCATGGTGGATGGTGACACCCTTGACCACGCGGTTCACCGTGCCGTCGGGGAACGGATTGTCCGGGGTCAGCCCCAGCGCGGCCGAGCGCTGCAGTGCGAACAGCTGGCCGAAGGCCAGCCACACCGGCGCCAGCCAGGGATCATCCAGAACCGGCTCCAGGACGGGTACGGCGAGGGTGTAGTCATCGTCGGCACCGATGTCCGAATGCGGGCCGATGGCCAGCACCTGGCCGGCCACGCCATCGCGGCGCAGCTCGTCCAGCAGATCCTGCTCGTAGCGGCGTGCAAGCGGCTGCACGCTGCGCAGCACGATCACCAGGGTGCTGCCATCCAGCGTGGATTTCGGGCCGTGGCGGAAGCCGAGCGGCGTGTTGGCCAGCGCCAGCACGCGGCCGGCGGTCAGCTCCAGCACCTTCAGCGCGCACTCGCGCGCCAGCGCTTCCAGCGGACCGCTGCCCAGGTAGATGACGCGGTTGAAGGGGCGCTGTGCCAGCGCGGCCACCGGTGCATCCCACTGCGCCTGGCCTTCGCGGACCAGCGCAGCGAGCTGCGTCAGGCGCGCCACCCGCGTCTGCCACGGTGAACGGTCGAACACGGTCAGCGCGGCCAGCAGCATGCAGGTCAGGCTGCTGGTCATCGCAAAGGCACGGTCGCAGCTGGCCGACGGCATCAACAGGGTGCAGGTATCGGCACGGCCGGCACCGCGCCGGGCCAGTTCGCCATCAGCGTTGCAGGTGATGTCGAGGAAGCGTGCGTCATCCACGTCGCTGCGCACACGGTCCACCGCTGCCACGCTTTCCGGGCTGGAGCCACTGCGGCCGAACGAAACCAGCAGGGTGGGGCGGTCGCGTTGCAGATACAGCGCCGGATGGGTCAGCAGGCTGGTGGTATGCACCACACGGACGTCAGCGGCCCACTGCGCGTTGATCGCATCGGCCACCATCTCGGCGATGAAGCCGGAACTACCGGCGCCAGTGAACAACACGCGCTGATCGGGATTGTCGAGGCGGTCGCCCAGGAAGGCCTGCAGGCGTTCGCGGGCCTGCAGCAGATCCTGTGCAAGCGCGTCCCACAGTGCTGGCTGCTGGGCGATTTCAGTAGCGGTATCGGCTCCGCCCCGGCGCTGCCAGGCGGACACATCGGAAAGCAGGGTGACGTCCATTCGGAGGTTCCAGTTGGGCCATCGCACGATCTGTGTTTTCTTTCGAAATGTCAAATACCGAAAGCAAAAAGAAAGATAAAGAGCGCTTGGCGTTTCTGACAGACCGCAATCGTCCCAAACGAAAGGAATCGAAAAATGCCGTATCGCACCAAGCTTAACAGGGGAGTGCAAGCGATTACACAAAGTACTGCGCCGCATCACCTTTCGTTTTAGTCGAACTTATCTTACTTTTTGCTTTCCATTTGTTGACATCTTTCGAATCCCTGCCCTAGAGTCGGCCCAACCGCTTTCGAAACGCCCGGTGAACGGGTTGGGAGTCCGCGTGGAAATCTGCATTCGTCGCTCGCCGCTGATGCTGGCCCTGTTGCCGGTGCTGCTGCTGGCGTCCATGTCGGCCCACGCCGAACCCATCGGCAACCTGCGCTCGGTCACCGCCAGCAAGGCGGGCACGCCCGCCTGGGACCTGCAGACCGACACCGGCGCGCGTGTGCGCATCGAACTGCCGGCTGCCGACATTGTCCGTGTACAGGCGGGGCGCAAGGGGGTACTGACCGGAGCCGGCGACAAGGCCGCGCCGATCGTGCTGCCCCAGCCCAGTGCCGACGTGCAGGCACAGCTGGAAGAAGATGCGCAGGAGATCCGTCTGCGCACCGGCGCACTCGTGCTGCACGTACAGCGCCAGCCGCTGCGCCTGCGGTTGGAGCGTCTGGACAATGGCCAGCCCACTGCGTTGTGGCAGGAGCTGCAGCCGCTGGACCTGGATGCTGCACAGAGCGTGCAGGTACTCTCGTCGCAGCCCGACGAAGGATTCTTCGGCGGCGGCCAGCAGAATGGCCGTTACCAGTTCAAGGGACGCGAGCTTGAGGTGTCCTACTCCGGCGGCTGGGAAGAGGGTGATCGACCGAGCCCGGCGCCGATGCTGCTGAGCAGCCGCGGCTGGGGCATGCTGCGCAATACGTGGAGCGACGGCAGCTACGACCTGCGCCAGCCCGATCAGTCCACCCTGCTGCATCGCGAAGATCGTTTCGACGCCTACTACTTCGTCGGTGCCGATCTGCCGGCATTGATCGAGCGCTACACGCAGCTGACCGGCCGTCCCAACATGGTCGCGCGCTGGGCGCTGTCCTATGGCGATGCCGATTGCTACAACGACGGCGACAACGCGAAGAAGCCGGGCACCGTGCCCGAGGGCTGGAGCGATGGCCCGACCGGCACCACGCCTGACGTGGTCGACAGCGTGGCCAAGCAGTACCGGGCACACGACATGCCCGGTGGCTGGATCCTGCCCAACGACGGCTATGGCTGCGGCTACAAGCAGCTGCCCGAGACGGTGAAGGGTCTGGCCGGATACGGCTTCCGCACCGGCCTGTGGACGGAGAACGGTGTCGACAAGATCGCCTGGGAAGTCGGCAAGGCCGGCAGCCGTGTACAGAAGCTGGATGTGGCCTGGACCGGCAAGGGCTATCAGTTCGCGATGGATGCCAACCGCCAGGCGTTCAATGGCATCGTCGACAATTCCGATTCGCGTCCCTTCCTGTGGACGGTGATGGGCTGGGCCGGCATCCAGCGTTACGCGGTCGCCTGGACCGGTGACCAGAGCAGCAGTTGGGATTACATCCGCTGGCACGTGCCGACCCTGGTCGGCTCGGGATTGTCCGGCATGGCCTATGCCAGTGGCGATGTCGATGCGATCTTCGGCGGCAGCGCCGAGACCTACACCCGCGACCTGCAGTGGAAGGCCTTCACTCCGGTACTGATGGGCATGAGTGGCTGGTCGTCGAACGCGCGCAAGCACCCGTGGTGGTACGACGAACCCTACCGCAGCATCAACCGCGACTATCTGAAACTGAAGATGCGGCTGACGCCGTACATGTACGGGCTGGTGCACGACGCCGCGCAGACAGGCGCGCCGCCGGTGCGTGGGTTGATGTGGGATTACCCGCGCGATCCGCACGCGCAGGACGAAACCTACAAGTATCAGTTCCTGCTGGGCCGTGATCTGCTGATCGCACCGGTCTACCGCAGCCAGGCGGCCAGCCGTGGCTGGCGGCGCGACATCCATCTGCCGGCCGGTGGATGGATCGACTACTGGGACGGCCGCCGCATGCAGGCCGGCGCCGAGGGCCGCCAGCTCGACCGTCAGGTCGACCTGGCCACGCTGCCGGTGTTCGTGCGCGCCGGGGCCATCCTGCCGATGTATCCGTCGATGCTGTTCGATGGCGAGAAGCCGCTGGACGAGGTCACCTTCGATCTCTATCCGCAGGGCGATTCGCAGTACACGCTGTACGAAGACGACGGCAACACCCGCCGCTACCAGCAGGGCGAATCGAGCACGCAGCAGATCCGCGTGCAGGCGCCGGCACAGGGCAGTGGCCCGGTCCAGGTGCAGATCGCGGCCGTGCAGGGCACCTACCAGGGCCAGCTGGCGCAGCGTCGCTACGGCCTGCGCGTGTTGAGCCGGCAGGCCCCGCGCGCAGTGCAGGCCGGCGCCCGTGTGCTGCCCGCGCTGGCCGACGCGGCAGCCTTCAACGGTGCCGACGAAGGCTGGTATTTCGATGCCCGTGAGCGTGGCGGCACCGTCCATGTGCGTACCGCCACGCAGGATATCCGCCAGCCACTGCAGGTGCAGCTGGACTTCGCCGTGACCGCCGCCGCTGCGGACGATGCTTATCCGGCCGCGCCGGTGCTCGGCCGCGAGCTGCCGGCCGACAGCCTGCTGGTGGTCAACCGCCCAGCGGAAGAGCCTGGCCATCCGCTGGAGAACGCGTTCGACGATGACCCGTCCACCTGGTTCCGCAGCGTGCGCAACCAGGCCGTGCGCACCGGCGCCCACGAATGGGTGGTCGGCTTCGGTGAGCGCCGGATGATCGACGGCATCGAGCTGGCGCCACGCAACGACAAGAACTGGAAGCATGGCCAGGTTCGCGACTACGAGGTGTACCTGGGCGACAGCAATGGCGAATGGGGCGAGCCGATCGCCCGGGGCCGGCTGCAGTTGAAGGAAGGAATGCAGCGCATCGACTTCCCCGCACACGCCGGTCGCCTGCTGCGTTTCCGGGTGCTGAGCGTGCAGAACCCCGAAGGTGACGGCGCCAGCAGCACCGACCCGATGGTCACTGCGGCACAGGGCAGCGCCCGCGCGTTCGACGCGTTGCAGCCACGCGATGTCGGCCCGATCGCGCTGTCCACCTTCCACATCCTCGAGCACCAGGAACCGGAGCGACCGGCCCGGCAGCGCTATCTCTCCGAGCTGCCGGTGCCGGCCGCGCTGGCCAGCCAGGTGCGCGCCGACCAGGCGTTCCGTGGCGAGGCCGGCATGCGCATGAACGGCCTGCAGTTCCGCCGTGGCCTGGGAGTGGGCGCGAACAGCCGCATCGACCTGCGTCTGCAGGGCGGCTGGCGCCTGCTGCGTGCGGATCTGGGCATTGATGATGCCTGCCGCAGCGCAGGCGGCCTGCAGTTCCAGGTCTGGGGCGACAACCGCCTGCTCTACGACAGCGGCCTGGTGAAGGCGCCCGGCGTGGTCAAGCCGGAGCTGGACATCCGTGGCCTTACCACCCTGAGCCTGCGCACGCTGGGTGCGCAGGGCAGTCAACCCGCCCAGGTCTGTGCCAACTGGGCCAACGCCGTGCTGATCGGCCAGGAGGGCGACTCCGCCAGCATCGTCGCCCCATGACCCCTTCGTAACACCGCTCCTCCCCCGCCCATACCGACTGCGGCCTGCTGGCCGTGGCCCGGGAGCGTTTTGCCCGCTGATCCACATTCGCGCCGCACCCCTGCCAGGAGAGAACCCCGATGTTGCCCGCACGCTACCGCCGCCCCCCCTGTCGCACGATCGCTCCGCTGACGCTGGCCATTGCCGGCGCGCTGCTGTCGGTCGCCCTGCCTGCCGCTGCGCAGGACAGCAAGGACAACGCCACCGACCTGGCCCGCATCGAGGTCACCGGCTCCAACATCCGCCGTACCGATGTGGAAACCGCTTCGCCGGTCCAGGTCATCAGCAAGCAGGACATCCAGAACATGGGTGCGCGTACGCTGCTGCAGGTGCTCGACAACCTGCCGGCTGCCCGCCCGGCGCAGCAGGATTCGCGCTCGCTGTTCACCGGCTCCGATGGTGCCTCGCAGGCCAATCTGCGTGGGTTGGGCGCACAGGGCACGCTGGTGCTGCTGAACGGTCGTCGCCTGTCGTACTACGGCGCACCCGCCGGCTTCCAGACCCAGTTCGTCAACATCGATGCGATCCCGGCTGCCGCCATCGAACGCATGGAAGTGCTCACCGATGGTGCTTCGGCGGTGTACGGCACCGACGCCGTGGCCGGTGTGATCAACGTGATCACCAAGCGCAACTTCCAGGGCGCGGAGATCAACTTCACCAACGATACGTCATCGCGCATCGACTCCTACGGTGAGCGCCAGGCCAGCATCACCGCCGGCTTCGGCGACCTGGCCGAGAACCGCTTCAACATCTACGGTGCGGTCAACATGTACCGCCGTGACGCGATCCCGTTGCGTGATTTCTACGACAAGCGTCCCGAGCAGTACTACGTCAACAATCCCAATTACCTGACGAACCTGCGCCTGGGCGTGGGCAGCAAGCCGGGTGAGTTCAACCCGGGCAGTTACTTCGCCTTCGATCCGGTCACCGGCCGCCGCGTGCAGGAGGCCGCACCCGGGTGCAAGAACGTGCTGCAGGGCGAGGCCGCCGGTCCGCGTTGTGTCTGGGAGACCTGGATGAACAACGAGATCGACGCCGGCGCCAAGTCCGAGCGCAACACCGCCTACCTCAATGGCACCTTCCTGGTGGGCGACTCGACCGAAATCTTCGCCGAGGCGACCTACACCGACATCGATCTGCGTGCCAATGGCGGTACACCCCGCAGCTATGGCACCACCACCGGTAATCCGACCAGCTGGTTCTCCCGCGATACCGGCACTACGGTCAACCAGTTCCTGTATCCCTACCTGGGGCCGAACAACGAGTACAACCACGCCAGCCCTGAACTGAAGGCGATGATGGGCGGCGTAGTCGGCCTGCAGTACCTGCTGCAGGATGCCGGCGCCAACTACTTCGGCCAGCGCAACACCGACAAGAGCTACCGCGTGCTGACCGGTGCACGTGGCAACATGGGTGACTGGAACTGGGAAACTGCTTTCGCCACCGCCGGCACGCACTCCACCACCTACCAGACCATCAACGTCAACCTGAAGGGCTTCGAGAAGGCCTTCGGCCCCTACTCGGTGGATCCGGGTACCGGGCGGGTGATCATTTCCGACCATCCGGCATACAAGTTCGGTGAGATCAGCGAAGCCAACGCAGCGCTGATCCGCGAGGCGTTCCCGACCTTCGACATCCAGTCCTGGACGCGCCTGCACACCCTGGACGGCAAGATCGAAGGCCCGCTGTTCCAGCTGCCGGCCGGTGAGATGCGCGCCGCGTTCGGCTTCAATGCCAGCCGCGAAACCTTCTACACGCCGGGCAATGCCGACGCAGCCGCCGGCCTGATCACCCAGCAGGGCGGCTCGTGGTTCGACGGTGCGCGCAACACCTATGCACTGTTCGCCGAAACGGTGGCGCCGATCACCGACAAGCTGGAACTGGATGCCGCGGTCCGCGTGGACAAATACCCGAACTTCAGCGCCAACGTCGCACCGAAGATCGGCTTCAAGTACCAGGCATTCGATCAACTGATGCTGCGCGGCACCTATTCGACCGGCTTCCGTGCGCCGAGCCTGGCCGAGTCCGGCAGCGGTGGCGTGTTCGCCCAGCTCGGTGGCTACCGCGATGAGGTGCGCTGCGCCGAGACCAACGCGATCGCCGACCTGTTGCGGCAGTCGCAGCGCGCCGGTGACGTGGACCTGGGCAAGAGCCTGGCCAACGTCGATTGCAGCCGCACCGTGGCCCGCATGACCCAGCCCAACCAGGACCTGAAGCCGGAGAAGGCCAAGATCGCCACCCTGGGCTTCGTCTACGAGCCGGCCAGCTGGCTGTCGGTGTCGGCCGACTACTGGTTCATCTACCGCAACAACGAGATCGTCGCCCCGGATTTCAGCCGTGATACCGACATCATCTCCTCCACCCGTTCGCCGATCACTGATGCCGATCGTGCAAACCTGGCCCAGCTGGCGGCGATGTGCGCCGACCCGGCCAGCGGTGTGAGCTGCCCCTCGGTCCTGCCCGGCTACAGCGTGGGCAACGTGGCCAGCGTGGTCGGCCAGTACAAGAACCGCGGCAAGACCCTGGTCGACGGCTTCGACGTGGACGCACGCAGCCGCTTCTCGCTGGGCGAGTGGGGCGGGCTGAACGTGGGCCTGGCCGCCACCATCGCCAATCGCAACCGCTACTACATGGATGAGGAAAGCGGCTGGTACTACGGCGACGTGGTGGGCTACTACAACAACCCGCGCCTGCGCGCCACGCTCAACGCCGACTGGACCTACAAGCAGGTGACCACCAGCATGTTCGTCAACTATGTGGGCGGTACCAAGTGGGCCCGTGACCGCGTGGATGAAGTGGATAACAACAAGGAGACCTGCACCGCCGGCTACCTGGCGCTGCAGGCCAGCAAGTGCGACGGCGCGCCGTCCTGGTGGACCGCCAACCTGAGCGTCACCTGGCGCCCCGATGACGCCTGGAACCTGAGCTTCACCGTCAAGAACCTGTTCGACCGGCTGCCGTTCTACGATCCGAACAGCTTCCTGGGTGACTCCAGCGACTACGCGACGATCTTCGGCCGTGGTTACAGTGTGACCATCGGTTATCGATTCAAGTAAGCAGGTTCGAGTGATCCAGCGCGCCGGTTGCGGCCGGCGCGCTTCCAAGAGGAGAGATGTTTGCCATGAAACGCAGGGAGTTCATCGCGGCCAGTGCCGCCGTCGCCGCCAGCAGCCTGTTGCCACAGACCCCGGCCTGGGCGCGCGGGCGCACGCTCCGCCTGGCCATGATCGGTACCGGCATGCGCGGCCAGGTGCTGTTGAAGGAGCTGGTGCGCCGCGACGATGTCGAGGTCATTGCACTGTGCGACATCGAGCCGATCATGCTGGGTCGTGCCGTGGACATGGTAACCAAGGCCGGCAAGCCTGCGCCGAAGGCCTATGGCCAGGATCGCGACAGCAACGCCTGGAAGCGCCTTCTGGAACAGAAGGGCATCGATGGCGTGATCATCGCTACGCCGTGGGAATACCACGCGCCGATGGCGATCGCCGCCATGCAGGCGGGCGTGGCCGTAGGCTGCGAGGTGGTGGCCGGCATCACCCTGCAGGACCACTGGGATGTGCTGAAGACCCAGCTCACGACCGGCACGCCGTACATGCTGCTGGAGAACGTCTGCTACCGCCGCGATGTGATGGCCGCCCTGCAGATGGTGCGACAGGGCCTGTTCGGCGAGCTGGTGCATCTGCAGGCCGGCTACCAGCACGACCTGCGCGGGGTGAAGTTCAACTCCGGTGATCCCAGCCAGCCTTACGACAGTGGCGTGGAGTTCGGTCCCAAGGGCTGGAGCGAGGCACGTTGGCGCACCGAGCATTCGGTGGAGCGCAACGGCGAGCTCTACCCCAGCCACAGCATCGGCCCGTGCGCGATGTACACCGGCATCAACCGCGGCAACCGCTTCACCCATATCAACGCTTTCGCGACCAAGGCACGCGGCCTGCACGAGTACACCGTGGCCAAGAGCGGTGGCACCACCCACCCCAGCACCCAAGTGAAGTTCAAGCTGGGTGACATCGTGACCACCACGCTTGCCTGCGAGAACGGTGAGACCATCCTGCTGCAGCACGACACCTCGCTGCCCCGACCGTACTCGATGGGCTTCCGCGTGCAGGGCACCAAGGGTCTGTGGATGGACGTCAACCACTCGATCCACATTGAAGGCCGCAGCCCGCCGCACCAGTGGGAAGAGTTCAAGACCTACCAGGATCAGTACGAGCACCCGTTGTGGAAGCAGCATGCCGACACCGCGGCCAGCGCCGGTCACGGCGGCATGGACTGGTTCGTCATCCATGCGTTCGTCGAGGCACTGAAGGCCAAGGCGCCGATGCCGATCGACATCTACGATGCAGTGACCTGGAGCGCGATCACCCCGCTGTCCGAGCAGTCCATTGCCAATGGCTTCCAGACGCTGGAGTTCCCTGACTTCACCGCTGGCGCGTGGAAGCAGCGCAAGCCGATCTTTGCCTTCGACGGCACGTACTGATCCGTACACCCACGGTAGCGCCGGGCCATGCCCGGCGTTGCTGTGTGGACCGGTGTGCTCGCCCCTGTGGCGCTGGGCCTGCGCTCGGCGGCTGCCGGCTTCCAGTTCTTAGCGTGGAAGATCAGCGCCCTGCTGATTCCGGGGCCGTGCCGGTGGGCCAACAATCGATGGCCTGAGCAGGGAAAGATGGCGCGCCCGGAGGGATTCGAACCCCCGACCAATGGCTTCGGAAGCCACTACTCTATCCGGCTGAGCTACGGGCGCGTTGTAGAACCGCCACGCCATCAGGTTGACCGAGGCGGGCATCGCAGCGCCATGAGGCGGTGCGGGAGGGGCATTCTATCCAGTTTTGCCGCACAAATCTCCCCCCGGCTGGCAAAGTCGTTCCAGCAGCGCCGGAGTATCCTATCCCCATGGCCGATACCCCCCTCACTTCGCCGCATTCGCCGGCGACGCCGCGCTGGCGGCATTACTGGAGTCTGATGCGTGCGGATCGTCCGATCGGCACGTTGCTGCTGCTGTGGCCCACCTGGTGGGCGCTGTGGCTGGCGGCAGGCGGCATGCCGCCGCTGTGGACCCTGTTCGTGTTCACCGCGGGTGTCTGGCTGACCCGCTCGGCGGGGTGTGTCATCAATGACTACGCCGATCGCTGGCTCGACCCGCATGTGGAGCGCACCAAGGCCCGTCCGCTGGCGACGGGGGCGATCAGTGGCCGTGCCGCGCTGGTGCTGTTCGCGGTACTGATGCTGGTGGCATTCGGACTGGTGCTGACCCTGAACGGGCTGACCATCGGCATGAGCTTCATCGGCGTGTTCCTGGCCGCCAGCTATCCCTACCTGAAGCGCTATACGCACCTGCCGCAGGTCTATCTGGGCATGTCGTTCGGCTGGGGTATTCCCATGGCATTCGCCGCGGTGCAGGGCGAAGTGCCGCTGCTGGGCTGGCTGCTGTACGCCGGCAACATCCTCTGGTCGACCGCGTATGACACCTGGTACGCCATGGTCGACCGCGAGGACGACCTCAAGATGGGCTCGCGCTCCACGGCGATCCTGTTCGGGGACCTGGATCTGGTGATCCAAGGGGTGCTCTACGCCCTGTTCCTGGCGACCATGGCGCTGGTCGGTGTGCGCGCCGGCCTGGGGAGCGGGTACCTGGCCGGCCTGGCGGTGGCTGCGGCGCTGGTGGTGTACGAATTCTGGATCTGCCGCAACCGCGAGCGGGGGCCATGCTTCAAGGCGTTCCTGCACAACAACTGGGTCGGCGCGGCGCTGTTTGCCGGTATCGCGCTGGATCTGGCGCTGCGCTGACAGGGGCTGCCGGGCAGGGGCGCGATGCCGTCCTACGACCAATAGGCGACTGACAGTCCCCGCCGCGAGGCCGAGAATCGAGCCATCGAACCTGGGAGGGTAGGTGATGGCCTCGACGGCAGCAGTACAGGATGGCTGGATGGCGCGCGCAGCGCTGCGCTCGGCCTCCTGGGCGGAAAAGTGGTTCCCTGATGCCTACGTGTTCGCGGTGCTGGGCGTGGTCATCGTCGCCTTGGCAGCCATCGGCTTCGGTTCCACGCCGCAGACCACGGCCAGTGCCTTTGGCGATGGCTTCTGGAGCCTGATTCCGTTCACCATGCAGATGGCCTTCGTGGTGATCGGCGGTTATGCCGTGGCCACTGCGCCTGTGGTGGCGCGCTTCATCGAACTGCTGGCGCGGGTGCCGCGCACGGGGCGCGGTGCAGTGGTCTATGTAGGCCTGGTCAGCATGCTGGCTTCGCTGCTCAGCTGGGGCTTCTCGCTGGTGTTCGGCGGTCTGCTGGTGCGTGCATTGGCGCGCCGGACCGATCTGCGCATGGACTACCGCGCCGCAGGTGCCTCCGCCTACCTCGGCCTGGGCGCGGTCTGGGCGATGGGCCTGAGTTCTTCGGCTGCGCAGCTGCAGGCGAACCCGGCCAGCATGCCGCCGGGGCTGGTGGAGATCACCGGCGTACTGCCCTTCACTGAAACCATCTTCCTGTGGCAGTCGATCGTGCTGACCGCGGCGTTGATCCTGGTGTCACTGCTGATTGCCTGGTTGACCGCGCCGGCGACTGGCAGTGCGCGCACCGCTGAATCGTTTCCCGGTGCGGCGCAGGCCGAGCCTGAGCCGCTGCAGCGCCGCACGCGCCCCGGCGAATGGCTCGAATACAGCCCGCTGCTGACCGTGCTGCTCTCGTTGCTGGCCTTCGGATGGCTGTTCAACGAGTTCGCCAACAAGCCGGTGGTGACCGCGATCGCCAACCTCAATACCTACAACTTCCTGTTCATCTCGCTCGGCCTGCTGCTGCACTGGCGCCCGCGCAGCTTCCTCAACGCGGTGGCCAAGGCGGTGCCCAGCACGACCGGTGTGCTGATCCAGTTCCCGCTGTATGGCGGCATCGCGATGATCCTCACCCACGCGGCCGGCGCCGATGGGCAGACGCTGGCGCACCGGCTGTCCAGCCTGTTCGTGCACATCGCCAGCACCGATACGTTCGCTCTGGTGATGGGCGTGTACTCGGCGGTCCTGGGCTTCTTCGTTCCCTCCGGCGGCGGCAAGTGGATCATCGAAGCACCGTACGTGATGCAGGCGGCCAACGAACTGAAGGCGCACCTGGGCTGGGCTGTGCAGGTGTACAACGCCGCCGAAGCACTGCCGAACCTGATCAATCCGTTCTGGATGCTGCCGCTGCTGGGCGTGCTGGGCCTGAAGGCCCGCGACATCGTCGGCTTCACCTTCATCCAGCTCCTGGTGCACATCCCGCTGGTGCTGGGCCTGCTGTGGTTGCTGGGCATGACGCTGGATTACGTGCCGCCTGTGATGCCATGAGGTGCTGCGCCCGCTGCGCGGCCGGGCCGGGCGGGCGCCGCTGAATGGGTCACAGCCTCTGCGGGCATGAGCACATGCCGAACCCACATGAATCCTTCAGCCGCTTGCGGCACAAGGCGCCACGCCGGTTCATTCACGCGCATGCACATTTCTGTAGCTGCGTCACAACGCATGGTTAACCCACCGCTGCAGACGATGGCCGCAACCACCGCATTCCGCGAGTGGCACTGGAGACACCGCAATGGGCCAGCACAATCAGAACCAGCAGAACCAGCAGAACCAGAAGCAGCAGGATCAGCAGGATCAGCAGGGGCGCGGTCGCGATCAGCAGCAGCAACAGCAGCAGGAACAGCAGCAGCGCGGCCAGCGCAACCAGCAGCAGGGCGGGCAGGACGAGGAAGAGTGACCCTCGCGTCCCTGTCCAGCATCGCCTGAAGCCCCGCCTTGTGCGGGGCTTCTCATTCCAGTGTGCCGATCCGCTCCAGCACGGGCGCCGCCGACATGTCGTTGGGATTGGTACCCGGTACGCCCTGCGGTACGTCCATGCCCATGCTGCGGTAGAGGTCGATCCAATGCCGGGCGATCTTCCCGGTCTGCGGATTGCGGAAGTTCATCGGCTGCAGCGCGAATACATGGTGGGCACGGAAGGCACGTTCGATGAAGTCCGAGCAGTAGTAGCTGTCATCGTTCGGCACGTAGGAGGCGTTGTAGGGCCTTCCAAGCAGGGTACGCGCGGTGGCGACGGCGTCGCCGATGGCAGCGTTGTGCGGTGCGCGCAGGCGGTAGACCACGATCTGCCGCAGCCGGGCGCGCGCGTCCTGCTGGAACGCAGCCAACGTCTGCCGGCGCGAGCCCTTCTCGTCCGCATGCAGCACTTCCCAGCCCTGCGTCGTGGCGGCCACCAGACCCACATGATCGAAACCGGGATGAGCCTGCGTACCGGTCGCATCATCGATGGCAGCGCTCAGGCCACTGTCTCCTGCGGTGACGAACAGCAGGTCGCCCTCCTGGAGATCCACGGCCGTCGCCGCGGCAGCGGGCAACAACAGGGCAAACAACAGCAGGATGCGGCGCATGGAGGGTCCGGCAACGGGAGGAAGCGCCATTGTAGGTTCCTGCACGGCACACGGCCCGTTCAGCCCCGCCGATGCGGTACGGCGCGTACCTCCCAGCCCAATTCCGCATCCCGCAGCTCGCCCGCGGGTACATCTCCCATCAGCACCTGCAATCCCCGTGCGTTGGGCAGGTCCTTCTGTTCGGGGAACCAGCGCCGGTCGGCGGCAACGACGATCAGCAGGCCTTCGTCATCGCCCATCGGTGCGAACTGGGCCGAGGGCGCGCTGAGGGGTTGCAGGCCGAAGCGCCCGGCGGCCTGCAGGCGCACCGAATCGACATCGTGGCTGGGCAGGCCGACTTCGCTCAGGCAGGTCATCTCACTGCCATGGAAGGCGCCCTCCTGCGGACTGCAGGGAAGCCGGCGCCGGCCGATCAGCTCCAGGATCAGTCCATCCGGGCCGGTGAAGTACACCGACTGCGATTGCCAGCTGCTTTCCAGCGCGAAGTAGTCCAGTCCTGCCGGGTTGCGCTGCAGCGGCGTATGCTCGCGCAGCCAGGTCATGGCGGCCGCGAAACGGTTGTCCGGCACGTTGAAGGCCAGGTGCACGCCGCCGACCGCGACGTCCTCGGCCAGCCGCAGCTCGATCGTGCTCCAGCCGATGTGGATGCGGTTGCCGCTGACCGGCAGCTGCAACACATCGCGGAAATAGGCCGCCACCCCGGTGACGTCGGATACCGGCAGGGTGAGATGCAACAGACGCATGGTCTCTCCGCCTCGAAGCGTGCGCTGACAGTGTAGTGGCACGGGCCTTCGCGCGCCGTCGTCATCCGTGCAACCGGGCGTCGCGAAGCGCTATGGTCGCGGCTTCAGGGCGGCCTCGAAAAACCGCTGCGCCTCCGCCACGGTGCGTGCATGCGTCTGCGCTCTTGGCGTCTGGCTGCTGCACAGGGCGGGCAGTCGCTGCTGGCCCAGCGGCGTGCATTCGGACAGGAAGTCGTAGTGGCCGACACCGGGCAGGACATCCAGTCTCGCCTCCGTGATGGACGCCTTGGCGACCTCCGCGTTGGTGGCTGCAGGAGCGACCGTGTCCGCCGCGCCCTGGATGATCGACACCGGTTGCCGCAGCGCCTGCAACTGCTGGGGCGGGAACGCCTGCATGATCGCCGGTGCCATCAGGAACACGGCGCGCACACCCGGGACCGGGCGGGCATCATCGGCGTGGGCCATCCACGGCGCCAGATCCGCCGCCGCCGCCGCGGCCTTGCGAGCCTCCAGGGTGTGCGACGGCGCCTCGCTCTGGGGCTGGCACACACCGTCATCCGGATGGGCTTCGCAGAAGTCACGCAACCGCCGCAGGTCCGGTCGCGCCCCCGCCGCCAGCAGGGCCGTGTAGCCTCCGGCCGAGAAGCCCATTACACCGATCCGCTCCGCATCCACGTGCGGCCCCAGCTTGGGATCGGCCTGCACGGCGGCCAATGCGGCGCGCAGATCATCCGCACGCAGCCAGCTCAGCATGCTGCCCTGCAGGGTCAATTCATCCACGCCGTTGTTGCCGGGATGGTCGACGGCGATCACCAGATAACCGGCGCGCGCCAACGCGGTGCCCAGCCAGCCCATCATGCGGGCGCTGCCGCCGTTGCCATGCGAGAGCAGCAAGGTCGGCAGGCGGCCACCGGCAATGGCGGCCTCCGGCGCCGCCTGGCCCACCACGAACAGCGGTGCATCGGGCGGACCGATACGCAGTGGCACTTCGCTGCTGCCCGCCATAGCCGGATACCAGACGGTGTAGCGAAGCGTATCGCGCTGCTGCGCATCGCGTACCGCAGCGCTGGCCACGGTGGTCACCGCCTGGTGTTCGCCGGCCAGGCCACTGCCGGGGACGCCGGCGAGCGACGCGGGGGCAATCAGGACCAGGCCCAGCAGCAGGTGCATCAAGCGCATCGCACGACTCCTTTCAGTGTGTTGCATTCATCAGGGGTGGGGGTCCACGGGCAGCCAGATCTCCACACCGCCATTGCCGCTGTGCTCGTCGAAGCGGGCGTCGTAGCGTTCCAGGTCCGGCGCCGCGGCAAGACTCAATCCGGAGGTGGGCAGATAGTGATCCAGCAACCAGAACCAGGTGGCGCGGATGGACGAGATGTGGCCGTCATGCCAGGCCACCAGATAGCGGCGCGCGGGAATCTGCAGGCGCTGCCAATGTGCTGGAATCGAGGTTAGCGCGGCGCTGGGCAATGCGGCCAGGTAGGTGAATCCGCCGTCGTCATCGCTGTCGTGGCATACACCAAAACTGACCGGTGCGGGTTTGGGCCATTCCCGGTTGAGCTGCGCCCATTGGCCGGGGATGGCGCCACTGCTGTGGCGGGTGTGGCGCATGCCGATTCCGGCCACCTGGAACGAAGGCGTGTCGAGCAGGCGCGGTGCCACGCTGCAGGCGGTGGGAATGTCGTCCACGCGCGCAGCCTGCACCAGGACCAGATCCGCAGTGCCGGACTCGCGCACCCGTTCGGGGGTCTGCCCGAACTGCTCGCAGAAGGCACGGGTGAACGCGGCATGCGTGGAATAACCCGCGTCCATCGCCACCGGCAGGATTTCGTCGGCGCCGTCGGCCAGCCGCTGCGCTGCCATGCTCAAGCGGCGGCCGCGCAGGTAGCGCATCACCGACGTGCCGATGCGCGCGTGGAACAGACGCGACAGATGGAAGGGCGACAGGCCAGCGGCTGCCGCGATATCGGCCAACGCCAGCGGACGGCCCGCATGGGTTTCGATGTACCACAACGCCTTGCCTGCCGCGCTCATCCCGCCATCCCCGCTGCACTGTCCGGCACAGTAGCGGATCGGCTGCCGCTGCGCTTAGCAGTTCTTGCGCAGTGGACGCCAGACATGGGGGAGAGAACCGGGCCGCCGGTCGACTCCGGCAAAGTCCCCGGCCGGCCGGGAGAGCCGGCCCGCCGGGGATACCACACAACGCTTTACCGCCTTACTTGGTTTCTTCCCACTGCACGACGTCGGGCTCGGCGGCGCGGATGCCGGCGGTCGACAGCAGTCGTGTGGTCGCGTCCAGTGCGGCGTTCACCGATGGGTACTCGACGATCGCACGGCCGGAGGCCTTGGACACCTTCACCACGGTGCCGCCGGTGGCCGTTGCCGCGCGCTGTGCGGAGGCCGCATCGGTGAAGAAGACCTTTACCCGGGAGGTGGCCACCACCGGCGCGCCGTCGCTGGAAACGGCGGCGGCGAACTTGCCGGCACCAGCATCCAGACGTGCAGCGGCGCCGGTGCTGCTGGCCTCGGTGGAGCGCTTGCTGCGGGTACCGGTGGCGGGCGCCGGTGCGTCGGTCGAGGGCATGATGCGGAACTCACCGCCCTTGGCCTGCTGCACGGTGGCCGACGGCGCCAGCTGGAAGCGGGTCGCGCCCACGTTGAACGCGCGGCCCGTGGCCCTGGCCTTCAGTTCCTGTGCGTCCACGGCAGACAGGCTCCGGGCTGTGGGGGCCTGGGTCGAGCTCTGCGCCCAGGTGGTAGAGGAGATCGC
Source organism: Stenotrophomonas maltophilia (assembly GCF_025642255.1). NCBI lineage: Bacteria > Pseudomonadati > Pseudomonadota > Gammaproteobacteria > Lysobacterales > Lysobacteraceae > Stenotrophomonas > Stenotrophomonas maltophilia. Next base: position 3,865,470 of record NZ_CP106759.1, on the reverse strand, counting down.
CGCGACGGCGAGGGTGGTCAACAGAATGGTCGTCTTCATCATCAGTGCCCCAGAACGCGGATCTTGAAGAATTCGAGGCTGCCGCGCGACGCTGCGTTCGCGGACTGCCCCATGTCGGTCACTTCCAGGGTCCAGGTGCCGTTGCCGGTCTCATCCAGGAAGGCGTTGCTGGACAGCAGGTCCCAATTGGTGAAGTTGCGCTGGATCGCCACGGAACCCGACAGGCCGGAGCCGATCGAGGTGAACGCCGGTTGCACCACGCTGCGCGTCCCGCTGGGCGAAACCAGCACGAACTGCAGCTGGCGGCTGTTGCTGTGATTCACCCGGAAGCCCAGCTGCACCGATTCGACGTTGCGTGCGACATTGGCCAGCTGCACCGTCAGCCGCGCTGCCGCAGCGGAGGTGTTGCCGATGGCGACCCGGCGCGTGGTGTTGCGCCACCCGCTGTCCACCAGCGGGCCCAGCGACTGGAAGTTCTCTGCGACCTGCACCGCGCGCGCTGCGTTGACCACGCCGAAGCCGTACCAGTTGCTGTAGGCCCGGTTTGCAGCGTTGACGGTCCAGCCCGGCACCAGCGTGCGTCCATCGGCGAGTGTCACGGCAGGCTGGTTCGGGTGGTTGCGGGTGGCCGTGGTGGCCAGGATGTACTTCACGTCGCGGTACGTCAGGTTGGGATTGGTTTCCAGCACCAGCGCCGCCACGCCCGACACCATCGGCGCCGAGGCCGAGGTGCCATTCATCTTGGCGGTGTAATTGCAGGTGCTGTCGACAGCGGACTGATTGCCGTCCAGTGTGTTGCGCAGGCTCGTGTTCTTGTTGCTGCCCTGCGCGCAGCCGGTGACATCGGTGGTGACGATGGCCGGATCGTAGCGGACGGCAGGCTGGCCCGGGACGACCTGCCGCTGCCAGCCGTACTCGCCACCGAATGCGGACACCCACAGCGCGGCACCGGTGGACGAATAGGACGAACGCACGCCGTCGGCGCGCACCGCACCCACGGTGATCACATTGAACAGATTGTTGCGGGGGTCGCGGCCGGCAGGCACGCAGCCGGTGCCGCGGTTCTTGGTGTCGGTGGTGCAGACATCCTGCGTCTGGCTGATCGATGCGTTGTTGAAGTTGTTGCCGGCGGACTTCACGTAGATGCCGCCGCTGCCGCCGCGCGTGCCGGACAGGGCCTGCTCGTACGCGCGGATATCGTTCTCGCTGAACGCGAACGGCAGGTTCGGGTTGCCCGGGCCTGCGCCCCAGCTGTTGTTGAACACCTGCACGTCGGCGGCCTCTGCGCCGTCCCACCACGAGTACTCGATGTTGGCCGTCTGGCTGCCGCTTGCATCGGAGGCCAGTACGTTGAAGCCCTTCAGCGTGGCCGCCGGGGCGACGCCGCGCACGCCCACGCCGTTGGCGCCCACCGCGCCGGCAATGCCGCCGACCATGGTGCCGTGATTGTCCACATCCGGAGCGGAGGGGGAGGGGTTGTTGGAGTTGTTGGCAAAGTTCTTGCCCGCCACGGCTGCCACATTGGCGGCCAAGTCCGGGTGGGCGATCTGCAGGCCGTCGTCGACGATGCCGATTATCACTCCTTCGCCGCGGATGCCATTGCGGAACAGCCCATCCACGTTCAGATCATTGCCGGCAACCGGGCGCGTGTCGCCCTGTACCGCTTGCCCGGTGTTGAGCAGATGCCATTGGATGCCGGCCAGCGGATCGGCCTGCTGGGCCTGGGCGGTCACGGCCAAACTGCCCAGTACCAGGGCAGTGGCCAGGGCCAGCCGCGCGGAGCGCGGTGGCGCGGAGTGGTGCGTGTGTCGCTTCATACACGAATCCTTCTGTTGTGAATCGGCCTGGCAGGACGGCGGGACGGAATTGCCCCATCGCAACGAGCCAAACGCGACACAACCGAGAACCCCCTACCTCTTCACGGCAGCAATCTGCAGATGTGCCGATTGCGTCACAAACACTTATGTCTCGCGGTAATGACGACTGCGCATTCCTGTTGTAAGGCCGAGCCTGGCCTCGTCGCAGAACCGAAGGCTCATCGCGCGCCTTCACCACCGACTGTGCTACCAAGGCCCCTGCACTTCCCCGCAATGGAGCAGGACGATGGTCAATCCGCTGGCCCAGGCCCATCGTGGCCTTGGCACGACGCTGTTCAGCCTGTTGAACCCGATCCCGTTCGGCTTCTTCGTCGGCGCCCTCATCTTCGATGCCATCTACCTCAACTCTGCCGAGGTGATGTGGGGCAAATCTGCGGCCTGGTTGATCACGTTCGGCCTGCTCATCGCCATCGTGCCGCGACTGATCAACCTGTTCGCCGTCTGGCGCCGGGGCAACACTGCCACGCGCATCGACCGCCTCGATTTCCTGCTCAATCTGGTGGCGGTCGCCCTGGCCATCTGGAACGCCTTCGTGCACAGCCGTGATGCGTATGCGGTGGCCGTTCCCGGCACGATCCTGTCAGCGCTGACCGTTGCACTGATCGGTCTTGGCCATGTCCTGTTGTCACTGCAGCCGCCGGTGCTGCAAGGAGGCCGTCATGGTTGATCGCATCGTGCCTGCTGCAGGCGGGCTGGTCCTGGCCGCAATCCTGTCGGCGTGTGCCGGCAAAGCCGAATATCACCCCAGCGAACAATCCGGTGCGCATCCGCCGCTGCCGGCGCCGGAGAACTACCTGATGCCGCCCATGCAGGTACCGCGCGGGGTGGGCTGGGCCGTTGGGCAGGCGCCGTCGGTGGCCGACGGACTGAAGATCGAGCGCATCGCTGCCAACCTGCAGCACCCGCGCCGCCTGCTGACCCTGCCCAATGGCGATGTGCTGGTGGTGGAAGGCAACGGTCCGGGCACCGAGCCGGTCACCACCCCCAAGCAATGGATTGCCGGCAAGGTAAAGGCGCGCTCGGGCAAGGCCGGCAAGGGAGGCAACCGGGTCACGCTGCTGCGGCGCGCGCCTGGCACTGCCACATGGAGCCAGCACGTCTACATCGAGGGCCTGCATTCGCCATTCGGCATCGCCCTGATCGGCGACACGCTGTACGTCGCCAACACCGACAACATCATGAAGTACCACTACGTGCCCGGCGAAACGCGCATGTCCGACAAGGGCAGCGAATTCACCGACCTCCCCAGCACCGTCAACCACCACTGGACCAAGGATCTGCTGGCCAGCCGCGATGGCAGCAAGCTGTACGTGGGCGTGGGCTCCAACAGCAACATCACCGAAAACGGCCTGGCCATCGAGTACCGGCGCGCGGTGGTGCTGGAGGTGGACGTGGCGACCAGCGGCAGCCGCATCTATGCCTCCGGCCTGCGCAACCCCACCGGCCTGGACTGGGAACCCAGCACCGGCAGGCTGTGGGCAGTGGTGAACGAGCGTGACGAGATCGGTGCCGACCTGGTGCCGGACTATCTCACCTCGGTACAGGAACATGGTTTCTACGGCTGGCCGTACAGCTACTACGGCCAGCATGTGGACGAGCGTGTGCAGCCGCAGCGGCCGGATCTGGTGGCCAAAGCGATCCGCCCGGACTACGCCATCGGTTCGCACGTGGCACCGTTGGGGCTGCTGTTCTATACCGGCCAGGCACTGCCGGCGAAGTACCACGGCGGCGCCTTCATCGGCGAACATGGCAGCTGGGACCGCTCTCCGCTGAGCGGCTATGAAGTGGTGTATGTGCCGTTCAAGGATGGCAGGCCGACGGGGCGTCCGCAGACCGTGGTCAGTGGCTTTGCCTCGGAGGACGAGAAGACATTGAGGGGCGCACCGGTGGGCATGGCCATCGACAGCGAGGGCGCCCTGCTGGTGGCCGACGACGTCGGCGATGTGGTGTGGCGTGTGTCGGCCAGGTAGCTCTGCAGAGTCCAGCCATGCTCGACTGCTCTGGATCTGGCTTCTGTAGGGCCGAGCCCATGCTCGGCCTACGCGCGCAGCGCTGGGTTTCCGCGTACAGGTCGAAGAGCAGCCGAACGTGGGCTCGACTCTACAGTTCCGTGGTACCGCTGCGGATCCCGCTGAACACCGATTCGGCCGCAAACCCGACGCCGCCCAGCAGCACGCCGAAGTACGCAACCGTGGCGACCAGGAAGGCATAGCCGGCCGCCACCGCCGCGCCATCACGCTGGATGAATCCGATGGCGAAGGACATCAGGGCAAGTGCCGGCAGCGTGTTGCTGAAGGGAATCGGCCCGGCCGGCGCCATCAGTAGCAGCGTGGCCACGATCAGGGCCAGGTTGTTCAGGCGCATCATTCTCTTCGAGCGCACCATCACCGCCAGCCGCATCGGTCGCGACAGGCGCTCCATGCGGTGCACCCACTTCAGTGCGCGGCCAAGGTTGGCCTTCAGCTTGTCGGTGGCGATCTCGCGACGGGCCAGCTTCTGGGGCACCCACAGCGGGCGGTTGCGCACCCGGCTCAGGCCGATCAGCAGGATCGAGGCACCGAATACGGTACTCAGCCCGGGAATCGACACCGGAATGATGAAGATGGCCGAGAGCAGGATCACGATCAGCAGCAGGCCTTCATCGCCCAGCGCGCCGAGCAAGGTGCCGACGCTGACCTGGTCACCGGGCAGCTCGTCGATCATCTGCTCGATCTGCTGGGCCAAGGGGGCGCTGTCGTTGGTTTCGGGGGCACGGTAGGTCATGCGTCGCAAGCTTCTCCAGGGAAGGGCGGTCAACGGGCCGTCCTGCGGTGTGGGACGCACAGGCTCTGGCAGTATCCCGGCCAACGTGGGCAAAGAGGTGAACCGGGCATGAGGGGGTAAACTGGCGTGCCCCGCATGAGTTGAACGCAATGGACATGGGCCGCAGGCAATCGACCGTCGAACTGGTCGCCATCGACATGGATGGCACCCTGCTGGATCCCACCCACGCGCTCACCGCACGCGCCAAGCAGGCTATCGCGCAGGCGCGCGCGCTGGGCGTGCACATCGTGCTGACCAGCGGCCGCCCGGTCCCCGGCCTGGCGCCGTTCCTGCACGAACTGGGCATCGATGGCAACGACGACTACTGCATCGCCTGCAACGGCGGCCTGGTGCAGCGCATCGGCACGCGTGAAACGGTGGTCGAGTACCCGCTCAGCTTTGACGATTTCCTGTTCTGCGAGCAGGTGGCGCGCGAACTGGGCGTGCACTTCCAGGCGCTGGACAGCCAGCGCATGTACACGCCCAACCAGGACATCAGCTATTACACGGTGGCCGACTCGCACCTCTCGCGCATGCCGCTGTCGTACCGCCGAGTGGCCGACATGGATCCCACCATGTCCTTCATCAAGCTGATGATGATTGATGAGCCGGAGGTACTGGATGCGGCCATTGCGCGGTTGCCCAGTGAGCTGACCGAGCGTTTCGCGGTGCTGAAGAGCGCACCGTTCTTCCTGGAGGTGTTCGATCATCGTGCAGGCAAGGGCCCCAGCCTGCAGAAACTGGCGGAGCACCTGGGGATCGACCGTGCCAACGTCATGGCCATCGGCGACCAGGAGAACGACCTGACCATGCTGCAGTACGCCGGCACCAGCGTGGCGATGGGCAACGCGATCGATGCGGTGAAGGCCGTGGCGCGCTTCGAGACCACCACCAATGCCGACGAGGGCGTGGCACGCGCGATCGAGCGCTTCGTGCTGCGGTAGGGTCCGCGGCGGTAGGCCGTCTCCTGCGTCGACGCAAGGTTCACACAATGTTGCCGCGTCATGCTTCCTGGCATGGCCCAGTCCGATTCCGCCCAACCACCGATCCGTCCGGGCGTCCGAGCATGCCCGCGACCCGCGCCCTGCGCTGTGCCCGGGGTCGATCTCGACGCCGAATATCAGTTCTGGCAGGTCTATGAGCGTCTTGTCCGCCCCCTACCCGGCGGGGGCCTGCGGCGGGCCTGGCTGGTTCTGCAGGCGGTCTACCGCACCCGCCTGCGATTTCCTGCGGACACCCAGGAAGTCGCGCTCGCGCGGGTCATGTTCGGCAGCAATACCACTGCCGAGCGTTCGGCCGAACTGCAGGACCTCTACGGTCTCGTCAGTCGCCGTCTGGCAGCCGTCGCTGCCCGGGGCAGAGGTGCCTCGCGCAGCGGGGCAGGCGATCGCGCGAGGACCGGACCCCGCTGATGGCCCGCGGCATCCGGCGAAGACATCCAGCCCGGCGTGATACTCGGTGGTACTGACCTGGAACAGGCCCAGCAGTGAGTGGAACAGGTTGTCATGGCTGAACACCCGCGTAGCCGCATCGCGGCGCAGGCACGCAGGATCCAGTTCTGCATGGGAGGCGAACTGCGCGGAGCACCACATGATCATGGGCACCTGGGTCTGCTCCTGTGGCGCGATGAGGTAGGGCGTTCCATGCAGGTACAGGCCGTGCTCGCCGAGTGACTCACCGTGGTCGGAAACGTAGATCAGGGCCACATCGCGGTCGTCCGAGTAGGACTGCAGCAGGTCGATCGCACTGCCGAGCATGCGATCGGTATAGACAAGCGTGTTGTCATACGTGTTGACCAGCGCTTCATTGCTGCACTTCTGGATCTGGTTGCTGTCGCAGGTTGGACTGAAGAGACGGGCGTCTGCGGGGTATCGCTGGAAGTAGGTGGGGCCATGGCTGCCCAGCGGGTGCAGAACGACGAGGCCGTCGCCCTGCATGGCTTCGATGCGCGATGACAGCCCGTGAAGGAGGATTTCGTCAAGGCACGTGCCATCGTCGTTGGTACACAGGCTGTCGACCTTCAACTGTCCCATGTAATCCGTCGGCACCCGCGCACACACGCCCTTGCAGCCGCCATTGTTGTTGTCACGCCAGACCACGTCGACACCGGTCTTCCTCAGGATGTCGAGGACGTTCTCCTGCGACGCGGCCCTCTCCGCATCGAACCGTGTGCGCGGCATGGATGAGAACATGCACGGCAGGGAGATCGCGGTGGCGGTCCCACAGGACGATACGCTCTGGAAGCTGATGACGTTGTCCTTGCGCGACAGCATCGGGTTGGTGGGTCTGTCGTAGCCGTTGAGCTGGAAATTCCGGGATCGGGCGGTCTCCCCTACGACGAGGATCACCAGCCGGGGTCGGGGGCCCCGTGCACGCACGGCGTCGTCGGCCAATGTGCGCAGCGGCTGGAGACGGGCGCGGTGGCTGCTGCCGAGATGGCCATAGGTGTGCCGCACGATGTTCAGTGGCAGTACCTGTTCCCTCAGATAGCGGTTGTTCCGCAGCAGTGATGAATAGTCCTTGTAGAAGCCCAACGCAATGGTGACGAGCACCATCATCGTGGCAAGAACGTTTGCCAGCCACACCAGGGAGGATCGCAGCGGACGGCCGTGATTGCCCGTCCGCATGAGCAGCAGGATGCATGAGGGCAGCACGCCCAGCAGGAGGACGGACAGCACCAGCGGGAGCGAGAAGTAGGAAGCCATCTCGGCCTGATTGGTCTCCAGCACGTTCTGCACCATGCTTCTGTCGATCAGTACGCCGTAATGCAGCATGAAGTAGCTGGCGGCGCTGCTGACGATCAGCAGCAGCGCCAGAAGCGGCTTGCGCAGCAAGGGCAGCATCCCGACGGGTGTCAGCAGGAGGTTGAACAGGCAGAACAGCAGCAATGGCAACGAGCCGATGAACAGTACGCTGCGAAAGCCATGGATCTCCACGATGGACCACAGGCTCTTCCAGAGGGCCATGTTGCCCGCCGTTGCGAAGAACGCGGCCGAGAGCCAGACAAGCGTTACCGGATGTGGCCGATGCCACGTGAAGCAATCGCGCACGTGCAGATCCTGCGGAGCCAGAGAGGCGCGCAGTATCTGGACGCGTTCATCAGGAAGTTGTCAGCTGCGGATGCGGACCCAGCAGGATCACCGCCCATACCAGCGCGACCATCACAAGCACCACGCTCTGCGCAGCGCTGCCCATGTCCTTGGCGTTCTTCGACAGGGGGTGGTACTCGAGCGAGATGCGATCGACCACCGCCTCGATGGCCGAGTTGAGCAGTTCAACCACGAGGCTCAGCAGGCTGACGGCCAGCATCACGGCACGCTCCACCGCGCTGATGTCCAGCACACAGGCGATCGTCATGAGCAGGCCGTGCAGGACAAGCAGCTGGCGGAATGCTGCCTCCCCGCGGAATGTGGCGATGAAACCGTCGCGTGAGTGAATCAGGGTGTGCAGGATGCGTCGGAATCCGGTTCTGCCGTGCCGGTACTTGCCCTCGCCCTGCGGTGCCTGCTGCTGCATTGGTGACCTGCCTCTCCATGAAAAGGTGGCCAGAATGTGGCTGGCAATGTCAGCAAAGTGTCAGGCACGCGCTTGCGGCGAGGACAGGTGAAGCAGGAATCGGCACCCCTGAGCGGATGTCTCCACCTTCATCTGCCACCCAAGGTGCTCTACCACGCGCTGCACGATGGACAGCCCCAGCCCTTCGCCATCCTGGCGTGCGCTGGGAAGGAACCTGCTGAACTGGGCAGGGTCGATGGTCGGGGGCAGGCCCGGACCGGTGTCGGCGATGGCCAGCTCGCCCTCCCGCAGGTCGATGCGGACCTCGCCCTTGTCGGTGTACTGGCAGGCGTTGCGCAGCAGATTCCACACGACGCAATGCGCCAGCTCCGCATGGGTGACCACAGTGACCTCCTCTGGGGCATCCAGCCGCAGTGTCACGGGCTTCCCTGCGAGCCAGGGTGCGCAGCGTGCCATGCACTCCTGGACAATGGCACGCAACGGGACGTCGGTCAGAGAAAGGCTCGCAGGGGATCTGGAGAGCAGCAGCAGGCAGGTCAGCTGGCGTTGCATCTCCTGTGTGGTCCGCAGGATGCGGTCGGCGCTGGGCAGCAGATGGCTGTCGGACGGCAACTGGTGAAGCAGTGTCTCGGCCGCGCCAGCGATGATGGCCAAGGGCGTACGCAGCTCGTGGCTGGCGTCTCCGGCAAAGCACCGCTCGCGGTGCAGGAACCGCTCCAGCTCATCGCTATGCTGGGCAAAGGCACGCGCAAGAACGCCGATTTCGTCGCGCGCGTCCTGGTACGGGAACGGCTTGGATGTGTGCTGCACCGCCTCGGAAAGTCGGGTGATCGGAGCGATGACGTGGGCCGACGTCAGTCGCCCGATCCAGTAGGCACACAGTACGCAGGTCAGGATGACCAGTGCAGCGAAGGCATTGATCAGGTGCTCAAGGTAGGCATAGTGCTCGCCGTCCTGGAGCAGGTAGTAGCGCTTGCCCTCGACATCGAACACCCGCAGGTGCCACTCGTTGGGTGCGGGCTCGCCGTGGTAACCGGGACCATACTGGCGCAGCACGGTCGGCACGTTCTCCTCGTCATAGAGCTGACTGTCCTGCGTGACCACGCGTGGTGATCCAAGGCGGATCGCATCCTCCAGCCTGCGTACCTCGCCATCCTGCGCCCGTGAGACCGCCGAGGCGCGTACCTCGTCATAGTCGACGAGCTCGACCACGGCGATGAAGCACATGGCTCCGGCCATCAGCAGCACGAAGGAGACCGTGATGCGCGTCCGCAGCGACATCCGCTGATAGATCGACGTCCACGCCGTCGGCCCCGTCGGCATGATCTACTCCGGTTGCCCGGGCGCGGCGTTGGAAAGACGCCAGCCTACGCTGTGCACCGTTGCGATGAGCGGGTAGTCGAAGCGCCGATCCACCTGCAGACGCAACTCGTGGATATGCGTTCGCAACGCGCCACTGTCAGGCGGCTCGTCACCCCAGATCAGGTACTCCATGTCCTGCTTGCGCACGACGGCCGGCGCCGCCCGCACCAGTGAAACGAGCAGTTTGTGGGCCGTCGGCGTAAGGCTGATCGCCTTGCCGCACCGCCATGCCTGCGGCGAGCGCGTATCCACCTGCAGCTCCTGCCACGCGATCACCGTGTCCACCTGCCGGCCCTGGGCTCGACGTACCAGGGCCTTGATGCGGGCATCCAGCTCGGCCAGTGAGAACGGCTTGACCAGGTAATCATCCGCGCCCAGGGCAAGGCCCTGCACCCGGTCGTCCACCTGGTCGCGCGCGGTGAGCATCAGGATCGGTATGGGGTTCTGGAACTCCTGCCGAAGCCTGTGGCACAGCGTCATCCCATCGAGGCGGGGCAGCATCAGGTCCAGCAGAACGGCGTCATAGTCGTTCTCCGTCGCGCGGCGCAGCCCGCTGGCGCCGTCCCGCGCATCGTCCAGCACGTAGCCCAGTGGTTCCAGGAACGCATACAGATTGGCTACCAGCTCAGGATTGTCTTCAATGATGAGCAGGCGTGTCATGGGCCGCGCGCATGAGGAGACATGAAGCCCGAACTTTGGCCGATCCACCGACGTTTGCCAAGCCTCGTCGCCCGTTCCGCCAAGGGCCCGCACGCCATGACTGCGGCATGAAGCAGCTGCGCATGTTCTTTTTCATCTCTTGAGCTTTCGCCTATCGTGTGCGGTCCAGCGGGCATCGACAGACGGAGGAAATCATGGAGACCAGACGATCCGCGCGCCTGGTGATCGTCGATGAAGACGGAAGGCTTCTGTTGTTCCGGTACCACGACGAACACCACGCGCCCTTCTGGGCGACCCCGGGCGGTGAACTTCTGCCGGGCGAGAGCTATCTGGACGCGGCGCGGCGCGAGCTCCGGGAAGAAACCGGACTGAACCTGCAGATCGGCAGGCTCGTTGAGGAAAGGGACGCCGTCTATGCGGTCGCCCGTTCGACACCCGCGCGATGGCTGGAGACGTATTTTCTGGTTCACGCTCCCGCACAGCCAGCCATTCGACGTGACGGCTGGACAGAAGAGGAGAACGCCACGATCACGGACTGGAAGTGGTGGCGCGCAGAGGAAATGAGAGAGCAGCCTGCCTGCGTGTTCAAGCCGGAATGGCTGCCGGCATTGCTGGAGCGGCTGCGGTCATGACGCAGCATCATTGGCTCGCCTTCCCCCGATCCAGCTGTCGATAGCCAATCGCCTCGGCCAGATGTGCGGTCTGGATGTTCTCGCACCCGGCCAGATCGGCAATCGTGCGTGCCACGCGCAGAATGCGATGCATCGCACGCGCTGACAGCTGCAGGCGCTCGATGGCGTGTTCCAGAAGATCCTGGTCGGCCTCGCCCAACCGCGTGCACGCGCGCAGCGCAGCGGGCGGCAGATGCGCATTGAGTCCCCCGCGCATCTGCTGCCGCGCATGCGCAGCCTCCACCCGCCCGCGCACCGCATCACTGGGCTCGCCCAGCGGCGTGCTCTCACGCAGCTCCACCGCATCCATGCGCGTCACCGCGACGTGCAGGTCGATGCGGTCCAGCAACGGGCCGGAGACTCGCGCGCGATAGCGGGTGATCCGCTCATCGGTGCACAGGCAACGGTTGCTGCGGTCGCCGGCCCAACCGCAGGGGCAGGGGTTCATCGCCGCGACCAGCTGGAACCGCGCCGGAAACATCACGCTGCGTGCAGCGCGGGCGATGCGGATGTGGCCCGATTCCAGCGGCTCGCGCAGGGTCTCCAGCGCGCTGCGGTTCCATTCGGGAAGTTCGTCCAGGAACAGCACCCCATGGTGCGCCAGTGATATCTCGCCGGGGCAGGGCGGATTGCCGCCGCCCACCAGTGCCGCAGCACTGGCGCTGTGGTGTGGCGCGCGGAACGGTCGTTGCCGCCATCGCTTCGGGTCCAGCCCTTCGCCGCTGACCGAGGCGATGGCCGCCAGCTGCAACGCATCGATCTCGGTGGACGCCGGCAGCAGCCCGGGAAGGCGTGAAGCAAGCAGGGTCTTGCCACAACCGGGGCTGCCGATCAGCAGCAGATGGTGCCCGCCGGCCGCAGCCACTTCCAGCGCGCGCCGTGCATGCACCTGCCCGCGCACATCGGCCAGATCCGGCAGCGGCGGGGGCATGGTGTCCACCCGCTCAACCTGCGGCAGCAGGCGCGGATTGCCCAACCCGGCGCAGCATTCCAGCAACGTGCGGGCCACGCGCACGTCGGCGTGTTCGGCCAGCGCCGATTCGGCCGCATTCCCCGGTGGGACCACCAGGATGCGGCCCGCTTCGGCCGCCGCGATCGCGGCGGGCAGCGCGCCTGCAACCGGGCGCAGCTCGCCGGTCAGGCCCAGCTCGCCCAGGAACTCGTACGGCAGCAGCGACTGCGGCGGGATCTGGCCACTGGCGGCAAGAATGCCCAGAGCGATGGCCAGATCGTAGCGCCCACCTTCCTTGGGCAGGTCGGCGGGCGCCAGGTTCAGGGTGATGCGCCGTTGCGGGAAATCAAAGCGCGCGCAGAGCAGCGCCGCACGTACGCGTTCGCGCGACTCGCGCACACTGGTTTCGGCCAGGCCGACGATCTGGGTGGCGGGCAGGCCACCGGAAAGATGTACTTCCACCCGCACCAGCGGGGCCTCGACCCCGGCGCGGGCACGGCTGTAGACCAGGGCCAGGCTCATGTGTGCTTCCTGCAAAGAGAGGCTCGATGGTGCGGCCATCACTCTGCCCGTCGCCATCAGGCATTGCTGGCCAAGCGCCTAGGGCTTTCCTGCGTGGCACGAGGGTGCGGCACCGACGCGCTCGCGGCGCGCTATGACGGTCGGCCAAAAGCAGATAACCACTGAGCATTTCTGCATTGGGGCGCGGGCGGGGTTAATGAATGTGCGATGTCTGGTCCACCGATTGCGGCTGGCATTGCTTCCCCCACTACCCGTACAGCCCACGATGACGACAGCTCGTTCTTCACTGCGCCCGCGATTGCTGGCGTTGGCGGTGTTGCTTGCCACCGCGTCTCCCACACTTCATGCACAGTCCACCACCGGCGCGATCGCCGGACAGGCGCCGGCCACCGCCCAGCGCATCTTCGTTCGCAGCGATACCGGCCTCACCCGCGAGGTGACGGTCGATGGGCGAGGCCGCTTTACCGTCGGCCAGCTGCCACTGGGCCGCTACGTGGTGGAAGCACGCGATGCCGAAGGGAACGTGCTGCAGACCCGCGAGGGCATTTCGCTGACGGTAGGCGCCAGTACCGAGGTGTCCTTCGCTGACGTCACCCGGCTGGACGGTGTGCAGGTCAGCGCCGACCGGGCAGCGGCTGCGATCGATGTCAGCAGCGTGGACTCGCGCACGGTGATCACGGCCGAGCAGCTGCAGCGCCTGCCACTGGGTCGCTCGGCCGAGGCGATCGCGCAGCTTGCGCCCGGGGTCAACGGCAACAGTGGCAATGGCACCTATGCCGGCCCGACCGGTGCACAGCTGGTGAGCTTCGGCGGTTCGTCCGCTGCCGAGAACGCCTACTACATCAATGGCTTCAACAGCACCGATCCACTGCGCGGTCTGGGTGGCCTCACGCTGCCCTACGGCAGCATCGACCAGCAGGAAATCTACACCGGTGGCTACAGCGCCAAGTACGGCCGTTCCGATGGCGGCGTCATCAATGCGGTGGGCAAGCGCGGCACCAATCAGTGGCGATTCGGTGGCCAGGTCACCTGGGAACCAGCGTCCACGCGCTCGGACAAGGACGATGTGCGTTACCCGGGCAATGGCGCGCTGTATTCACCGGAAAGCCAGGACCGCGAGTGGGTGACCACGCAGAGCATCTACGCCGGTGGTCCGCTGCTGGAAGACCGGCTGTTCTTCTTCGGCTCGTACGAGCTCGAGCGCCGTGAGGGCACCGACGTCAAGAATGTGGAGGCGACCAATGCCTACTCCCGCTATGAGTACGACCGCCCGCGCTGGTACGCCAAGCTGGACTGGAACATCACCGACAACCACCTGCTGGAACTGACCGGAGCCTCCAGCCGCAATGTCTTCCGGGGCGATAGCTTCGCTTACGACTACGACACGCTCACCCGCGGTGCGCAGCGTGGCAAGGAAGACACCACCAAGACCGGTGGCGACCTGTGGACGGCCAAGTACACCGGCTACCTGACCGACCGGCTTACCGTCAGCGCGCAGTATGGCGAAATGCGTACCGATGACTACATCGGCAACCCGGCCTACGACGGAAGCCTGACCTACATCAGCAGCGCCACGCTGCAGAATCCGGCGCTGAACGGTGGTACGCCGATCACCAATGCGCAGACCACGTCGCTGCTGGTCAACCCGGATCGCGGCAACCGCACCAACAACCTGCGACTGGATGCGAACTACAGATGGGGCAACCACAGCATCACGGTCGGCATCGACAACCAGAATGCCCGTGCGCTCAACCGTGGCTCGGTGGCCTCCGCCGACGGTTACTACTGGATCTATGGCCAGTCCAACCCGAACGTGCCCCTCAATACCGGCCTGGGCGTGCCGGCCACCGGCGGCATCCGCAATGGTGAGGAGGGTTATTACGTGCGCCAGTACATCTACAGCGCACTGGCGTCGGTACGCGCCTCGCAGCGGGCGCAGTACATCGAGGACAACTGGCAGGTGACCGACCGCCTGCTGTTGAACCTGGGCCTGCGCCTGGATCAGTTCACCAACTACAACCGCGATGGCGACGCCTACATCAAGCAGACCAGCGGTCAGTGGGCGCCGCGGCTGGGCTTCAGCTGGGACGTCGACGGCGACGGGCGCTTCAAGGTGTTCGGCAACGCGGGTCGCTACTACCTCGCGCTGCCGCTCAACCCGGCCTTCAACGCGGCGGGCGCGACGCTGGCCACCTCGACGTACTACACCTATGGCGGCATCGACAGCAACGGTTATCCAACCGACCTCACCGCGTTCTCCGGCGCGGTGTCGGCCAACAACTACTACGGCGTGCTGCCCGATCCGAAGACGGTGGCGACCTCCGGCATCGAGCCGTCCTACCAGGACGAGTTCATCCTGGGCTTCAGCAGGGCGCTCGGCCAGAACTGGGTGTACGGCGCGAAGGCGACCTATCGGGTGCTGCGCAGCGGCGTGGATGACTACTGCGATATCGGCGCGGTGCTGGCCAAGGCCGACAGCCTGGGGTATGACGTCACCAAGGACAGCAATCCGGTCAGTTGCTGGTTGATCAATCCTGGCCGTGCGAACACCTTCAATCTGGTCGATACCAGCGGCAACTACGTAAGCGTGCCGCTGACCAATGCCGAGATGGGCTTCCCCAGGTTCAAGCGCAACTACTACGCGGTGAACCTGTCGCTGGAGCACCCGTTTGATGGCCGCTGGTATGGCCGGGCGGACTACACGTGGTCGCGCAGCTATGGCACCACCGAAGGGCAGCTGCTGTCGGGCATCGGCCAGACGGCGGTGTCGACCACGCAGGCCTGGGATTACGCGCAGCTGATGGAACACACCAACGGGCCGCAGAGCAACGACCACACCCACCAGTTCAAGCTGCATGGTTACTACCAGTTGACGCCGGAATGGCTGGTCTCGGCCAACATCAAGGTGATTTCCGGCGCGCCGTTCAGCGCATTGGGTTCGTATGGCCCGAACTTCGAAGACCCTTCCGGCTACGGCATTGCCTACCACTTCTACAACGGCCAGCCCGCGCCTCCGGGCAGCCAGGGGCGGCTGCCCTGGCTGAAACAGCTGGATCTGGGTGTCTCCTACCGGCCTTCGGTGGCGGCTGGGCGACTGGGCTTCAACCTGGATGTGTTCAACGTATTCAACAGCCAGGTGGCGTTGTGGAAATCGCCGTACTCCGAGTTGGATCCGGGGCAGCCGGACCCGCTGTACGGCGCAGCGACGGTACGGCAGGCACCGCGCTCGCTGCGCGTCAGCGTGAGCTACGACTACTGAGGGAATGCGACGGCACGGGCGGGTGGCAGCCCGCCCGTGGAGGCCTTGGATGGGGGCCAGCGCAGGCTCAGGCCGGTGGTCGCACCCGTTCCTGGATGAGGGACGTCAGCGCGAGATTGGCCATCAGCAAGCCTTCCATCACCCGATCGCCCACGAACTGTTCGGGCGCTCCGTTCTGGCGCGTGCGCTCGGCCGCCAGCGCGACCTCCTGCACGATGCGCTGCCCTGCCAACGCACAGTCGGCGTCGGCCAGTGCCATCTGCCGACCTCGCAGGGGATGGCGTTCGGGCCAGGGCCGGCCATCAGATGCTGCACCGGACCCGATGCTGTGCAGGGCAGCAATGAGGGTGTTGGGGTCTTGGGGGGTTCGGGTGAGGGCGAGGGCGAGGGCGCTTCCTGGACGGGGCGCGGCGGCGGGGAATGCGGTGTTGTCATGGCAGGCTCCTTGAAAGCAGACAGAAGCCGCCACCGATGGAGGTGGCGGACGATGCGTGGCTCGAAAACCGGGCTGTTGGGAACCGGCGGGCACGAGGCCCCCACGCACCGCCCGCCATAGCCGGCAGACGGACTGCCAGCCGACACCACTTGCGGTGGTGCCGGCTGGCAGGCGCAAACTACTTCCCAACGACGGGTTTTCGAGGCCCGGCCACCGATGCACGATGGCGGAGCAACGATTACCCGCCGTTGTGGGGAATGCCAAGGGATCGGGGCCAATGCCGCCAAGGCCCGAGACGTTTCTGGCATTGTCGCATAGGGGGAAGTGGCGCGAGAGGCTTGAACGGCGGGGCTTTCGGCATTTCTGGGACGGATCCGTCAGATTCGTCTGTTGGAGAGAGACGAGTGCGTTGATTGCGACAGCGTGCGGCGCGCGCCTGCGAAGGTGCGAGTGACTTCCCACCTATTGACCGTCCAGCGCGCCACGCCGAGTCTGACTGCCGCGGCAGGCACGGGGACGTGGCTGCCCGCAGTACGAGAAGGCGGTGGTGTTTGAATGGATTCGCCGCCCCCGCAGACCCCGACAAGGATCATTGCAGATGTTGCGTCACAGCCGACCTCTTCTTTTCGCGGGTCTGATACCCCTGCCATGGTTCCTGTTCTGGACCACCGTTGCTGCGATGCTCGCACCCGGTTACAACCCGATTGCACAGCACGCCAGCGAGCTGCTGCAGGCACCCGCGCTCGCAAGCCTGTGCGGACGGATCGCCGCCATCGGCTGCGGGCTGGGGTTCGTACTGTTTGCCATCGCGCTATGGCGGGAATCCGGTCGCCGGATCGCCGTGGGTGCCGCCTGCTGGATGATCTTTGGCGTCTCCATGTTGACCAATGGGCTCTGGCCCATGGGTCATCCGATGCACGGCTTCTACGCCATCGGTATCGCGAACATCATTGCGCCGGCGATGTCGCATATCGAACTGCGGGCCTGGTCGGCCAACCGAAGGGCCTATGCCGTGACTGCCGTTGTGAGCATCGCGGCAGTGGTCTATCTATGGTTGAACCTGGTGGGCGCGGATCCGCAGGGTTTCAGGGGACTCACCCAGCGCCTGTTCTCTTCCATCAACTCCCTGTGGCCCTTCCTGGTCGCGATGTACCTGCTGCGCAGGGGGCCAAGTGCACTACAGACGCAGCCCGCGCATTGATGGACAGGCGTGCCAGGCACTGGGCAATCGCGCAGGTCCGATCAAGGCTGACATCGACGGGACGCGCATACTGAAAGACATTCCAAAAGGACGACCCGACTTCAATGGCAGCATTCGATCATTCCCTGGTAACGCTTCGATTTTTCGGCGACGACCTTCTGCCGGATGAGATCAGTGCTCTGCTGGGGGCGGCTCCAACCGCCTCGCATCACAAGGGCCAGGAACTTGCAGGCAGCCACTCGGGCGTCGTGCGTATCGCCAGGACCGGAAGCTGGCGAATGGCCGCGATGCGTCGTGAGCCTGAAGATCTGGAGGCTCAGATTTTTGAGATCCTTGATCAGCTCACCGGAGATCCCGCCATATGGAAGTCGCTGGCACGGTTCCGGCCTGACCTGTTCTGCGGCCTTTTCATGGGCAGTAGCAATGATGGTGTCTCGCTTTCGCCCAAGGTCCTGCTCGCCCTGGGAGAGCGCGGCATCGAGCTCGGCCTTGACATCTACGATGCCGATGAAGATGTGCGCAACGCTCAGCACCAATAGACCATCAGTTGATGATCTCGCCACTCCCCGATGCGACGAATTCCCTCAACTGCCGGATGAAGTCCGCATCGTAGGGTTCCCACTCGGTGATCTCACCGACAATCCGCAGCGGCTGCGCACTGCGATACGACCGCGTCGGGTTCCCGGGAAACTTCTTGTTGGTGACGTTCGGGTCGTCCTCGAACGGCCCGGTCGGTGCCACCACGTACACACGCGGCCGCCCCTCGCCCCGGGCCATCTCCGCGGCCAGCCCGGCACCTTTGGCAATCGTGGTGAAGTAGATGTGGTTCATCACCACGCCATCGCGATAGTTGGATCCGTAGCCGGCAACCAGCAGATCGCCCGTGGCCAGGTCGGCCCGGGTGCCGTGATAGAACGGCCCGGCGACCTGATCGCAGGTGTCCTGCGAAACGGGTGTCCATTCGGTGTCCTGCGTCATCGCGATACCCCCAGGTTGTCCTGCCGGATCGACAGGCCGGCGAGTCTAGGGGGCCAGGTGGGCCTTGCTGCAAGGCCCCATCCGGGAAATAATCTGTAAGTGGGAGGCGCAGCGCGCCTCCTTTTTCATTCTGCGGCGCGGCGCCCTTCCAGCTCGCGCACCGCTGTTTCCAGCGCATCCAGCTTCTGGCGGGTCTTCAGCAGCACCGCGCGCTGCACTTCAAATTCCTCGCGCGTGACCAGATCGAGCTTGGCCAGCCCAGCCTGCAGCGCGCTCTTGAAGGTGGCCTGCAGTTCCTCGCGTGATTCGCGCAGGCCCGGCGGCACCAGGTCGCTGAGGCGGCGGGCGAGGTCATCGATTTGGTTCAGGTCGATCATGGGGTGCTCCGTGGGTGGCGCCCGCGCATCAGGCGCGGGCAGGCCGTTCAGCCACAAGGATACTGCCGGCGCGCGCTGCCCGGACAGGCAGCCGCGGCGTCGCACCGGGCGCGTTCAGGCGCTATCCTCCACGCCGGAAGACAGGAGATCGACGATGAAGATGGTCATGGCGGTGATCAAGCCGTTCAAGCTCGACGACGTGCGCGAAGCGATGGCCGAGCGTGGCGTCACCGGCATCACGGTGACGGAGGTCAAGGGCTTCGGCCGCCAGAAGGGGCATACCGAGCTGTACCGTGGCGCCGAGTACGTGGTCGACTTCCTGCCGAAGGTGAAGCTGGAAGTGGCGGTGACCGATGACCAGGTGGAGGCGGTGGTGGAAGCCATCGTCAAGGCGGCCGGTACCGGCAAGATCGGCGACGGCAAGGTATTCGTGTATGACCTGGGCAGCGTGGTGCGTATCCGTACCGGCGAGCTGGACGCAGACGCGCTGTAAGCCGTCCGGCGGGATGTTGTAGAGCCGAGCCGATGCTCGGCTGCCCTTCCGCCGTCATGTAGAGTCGAGCTTGCTCGACTCTACAAAGAGCAGCCGAGCATGGGCTCGGCTCTACAAGGAGCGGTAAAGCGGTGAGCGGAGCGACGCTTACCGGCGCTTCGCCCACTTATAGAACCGCTTCCAGCCCTGGCGCACTGCGGCCACCCAGCCGGGGTCGGCCACCAGGGCGGCCTGGGTGGCGCTGGGCGCCTGCCCGGTCACGCGCTGGCGGATCTTCAGCAGGTTCTTCATGTCGCTGCGGCGCATCTGCCGGGTTAGCGGATTGCGGCGCAGCCAGCGCGGTGCGCGCCAGGCCGAGGTGAAGTCAAGCAGCACCGGTACGCCGCCGCTGACCACCACGTTGGTGCCGTGCAGATCGTTATGGGTGATGCCGGCCGCATGCAGGCGGCTGAGTGCGTGCTGCAGCTGCTCGAACACTTCATTGCCGACTGCCTGGGCGGTGCTGAGGGTCTGGCCGGGAATGAACTCCATGCCCAGTGCCAGGCCTCCCAGTGTTCCCAGCAGCGCCGGCGCGTGCTTCCAGCCGCCCAGGCGCTGCAGCATGCGCGCTTCACGGCGCACCATCAGGCGTGCGACCAGCGACAGCGGCGTGCCGCGATAGCGGGAGTAGTCCTTGATGACGGCCTCGCGGCCATCCAGGCAGGTGCGATAGACATCGGGGGCCAGCAGGCGTTCGCCACGCTTGAGCAGCAGGGGCGTGGTGGCGTCATCGCCGCAGGTCTGGCAGGGGGAGGCAGGAAGGGGCATGGCGGGGTCTCGGACGACCCGGTGGGCGGCGCTGAAGCGTCAAGCGAACCGGTGAGGCGGGGGAAACTGGCTAAACTTTCGTTAAGTCAATTTTAGTACCGGCAAGTTCGCTAATCCACGTTCTGTCGGAGAAATGTCGGGGCCGTGGCTGGAACAGTTCGTCGCGCACGGGCGGACAATTTCGTCTCACTTCTCGGCTTGGGGCATTGAAAATCAATAATTTGAAGAAGAAATCCACCCGTTCAGCCAAGCGCCGCTGAACATGGCGCACGTGTGGCTTGACCCCGGCGCACGGCCTGCCGACCATAAGCTGTTCATCCGCGACATCGGCGGCCGCCCCGTTCCGGCACGTCCCCGTCCCCTGCCGCGTTGCCACCGATGCCGGCCGCCTGCGCCGTGCATCGCCCCCTGATTCCCGTTCCGGCTGCCGCCGGAGGAAAGTTTTTGATGATCAAGATCGTACTGGCAGTGCTGTTCGTGGCCTGCGTGCTGTACATCCACTTCCGTGGCAAGGTCCGCGCGCGCTGGTCGCGCCAGCTGCTGGACCACTCCAGTTTCATGGCCCCGATCAACGTGGTCATGTACATGTTCTCGAAGGTGCCGACCACGCCGTTTCTGGACCCGGGCAAGGAGTTCCCGCAGCTGGAACCCCTGCGCCAGAACTGGCAGATGATCCGTGACGAGGCGCTGGCGCTGCGCGATGCGCAGAAGATCGCTGCGTCCAGCAGTTTCAACGATGCGGGCTTCAACTCGTTCTTCCGCCGTGGCTGGAAGCGCTTCTACCTGCGCTGGTACGGCCCCTCGCACCCGTCAGCGAAGACGCTGTGCCCGAAGACCGTGGCCCTGATCGAGTCGATTCCGGATGTTCGCGCAGCGATGTTCGCGCAGCTGCCGCCGGGCAGCGAGCTGCGTCCGCACCGCGATCCGTTCGCCGGTTCGCTGCGCCTGCACCTGGGCCTGAGCACCCCCAACGATGATGCCTGCTACATCGAAGTGGACGGCATCCGGAAGAGCTGGCGCGACGGCGAGTGGATGATGTTCGACGAAACCTACATCCACCACGCGCATAACGAGACCGAGCAGGACCGAGTGATCCTGTTCTGCGACATCGCGCGCCCGCTGCGCTTCGGCCTGCCGGGCCTGTTCAACCGTGCGGTGGCCGCCACGCTGCTGGCCGGTGGCGCTTCGCCGAACCTGCCAGGTGATCCGACCGGGGGTGTCAACAAGGCATTCGGCAGCCTGTACAAGGTGCGCCTGAAGGCCAAGGCGCTGCGCGAGCGCAGCGTGGTGGCCTACCAGGTCATCAAGTGGGGCCTGGTGGCGGCGGTGATTGCCGGAATCTGGGCGCTGTAAGCGAAACGCCGGGCATCGCCCGGCGTTGCCCGCAAATGAAAAACCCGCGCTGCTGCCAGCGCGGGTTTTTTGTTGGATCAGCTCTTCAGTGCCGCCTGCACGAACGGCGGGGTCACCAGCACGCCGGTGTGCAGCGCGGCGGTGTAGTACAGGGTCGTGAAGGTCTTGGCGGCCGAATCAGCCTGGCGGAAGTCGAAGCTGCTGTCGCCCTTGCGCGCCATGGTCACGCTCCACCAGCCGGTCGGGTAGCACGGCTGCGGGAACGGCAGGGTCTTGAACGAACCGAAGCCGGCCTTGCCCATCTCGGTACGCATCTCGTTGATCAGTTCCAGCTGCATCAGCGGCGATTCGGACTGCTGCACCAGGATGCCATCGTCCTTCAGCGCCTTGAAGCAGCTCTCGTAGAAGGCCTTGTTGAACAGGCCTTCGCCCGGGCCGACCGGGTCGGTGGAGTCCACGATCACCACGTCCACGCTGCCGGCCGGGCAGTTGGCCATGTAGGCCACACCGTCGTCGAACAGCAGTTCGGCGCGCGGATCGTCATTGGAGTCGCACAGCTCCGGGAAGTGCTTGCGCGCCATCACCGTGACCTGCTCGTCGATGTCGCACTGGGTCACGCTCTCCACGCCCTTGTGCTTGAGCACTTCGCGCAGGGTGCCGCAGTCGCCGCCACCGATGATCACCACGCGCTTGGGGGCGGCGTGGGTGAACAGCACCGGGTGGCTGATCATCTCGTGATAGAAGAAGTTGTCCTTGCTGGTCAGCATGATGGCGCCATCGATGGTCATCAGGTTGCCCCAGTCGGTGGTCTGGAAGATCTCGATCTTCTGGAAGGGCGACTGCACCTCGTCCAGCTTGCCGGTGATGCGGTAGCCGATGGCCGAGCCGGTGCGCTCGAAATGCTCGATGTACCAGTTGTTGCTGTCAGTCATGGGACGTGTCCTTCTGGGGTCCTGTTCGGAGGGGGTAGAGCCGGGTTGGCGGCACGGGGCCGCGTGGCGCAAGCCACATCCGGACGGATCGGCCTGTTCAGGTCCGGCAGGAGCCGGGTCACGGGCGCGGGCGCGCATGATAACGAACCTGTGGGCATATAGGCGTTATCATGCCCCCCCTTTTATTGCCAACAAGGCCGACTGAAATGACCGATTGGTCCCTCGACCAAGCCCGCAAGACCTACTCGATCCCGCATTGGGCGGATGGTTACTTCGACGTGGATCAGGCCGGGCACATGGTGGTGAGACCGACCGGGGCGGACGGCCCGGTGGTGTCGCTGCCCAAGGTGGTGGACGCCGCCCGCGAGGCGGGCGCCAAGCTGCCACTGCTGGTGCGCTTCCCGGACATCCTCGGCCAGCGCCTGGGCAAGCTGCAGGCGGCATTCGCCCAGGCCCAGCAGGACTGGGATTACGCGGGTGGTTACACCGCGGTGTACCCGATCAAGGTCAACCAGCACCGCGGCGTGGCCGGTACCCTGGCCAGCCACCACGGCGAGGGCTTCGGCCTGGAAGCGGGCAGCAAGCCGGAGCTGATGGCGGTGCTGGCACTGTCGCGCCCGGGCGGCCTGATCGTCTGCAACGGCTACAAGGACCGTGAGTACATCCGCCTGGCCCTGATCGGTCGCAAGCTGGGCCTGCAGACCTTCATCGTCA
The DNA here is from genome assembly GCF_025642255.1 of Stenotrophomonas maltophilia. Taxonomy (NCBI): domain Bacteria; kingdom Pseudomonadati; phylum Pseudomonadota; class Gammaproteobacteria; order Lysobacterales; family Lysobacteraceae; genus Stenotrophomonas; species Stenotrophomonas maltophilia. The sequence goes on along the minus strand of NZ_CP106759.1, from coordinate 3,842,558 downwards.
TCGAGAAGCCGTCCGAGCTGAAGCTGGTGCTGGAAGAGTCCAAGGCGCTGGACGTGAAGCCCGGCCTGGGTGTGCGCATGCGGCTGGCGTCGCTGGGCGCCGGCAAGTGGCAGAACAGCGGGGGCGACAAGGCCAAGTTCGGCCTGTCCCCGCGCCAGCTGCTGGACCTGTGGAAGTCGCTGCGCGATACCGAGTACGCCGATTGCCTGAGCCTGCTGCACTTCCATATGGGTTCGCAGATCTCCAACGTGCGCGACATCGCCAACGGCATGCGCGAAGCCACCCGCTACTTCGTTGAACTGTCGCAGCTGGGCGCGAAGATCACCCACGTGGACGTGGGCGGCGGCCTGGGCGTGGATTACGAAGGCACCCGTTCGCGCAGCTTCTGCTCGATCAACTACGGCTTGAATTCGTATGCCAGCAACATCGTGCAGCCGCTGGCCAACGCCTGCGAAGAGCACGGCCTGCCCCCCCCGCGCATCGTTACCGAGTGCGGCCGTGCGATGACCGCGCACCATGCAGTGCTGATCGCGAATGTGTCCGAAGTGGAACAGGCGCAGGAAGGCCGCGTGCCGGACCAGCACGATGACGAGCCGGCTTCGATCCGTCATCTGCGCGAGATCCACGAGGAACTGGACGTGCGCCCGGCGGTGGAACTGTTCCAGGAGGCGCAGCACTTCCATGCCGAAGGCCTGTCCAGCTACGCGCTGGGCCAGATCGACCTGCCGCAGCGTGCGCGCATCGACGACCTGTTCTACGCCATCGCCCACGGCGTGCGTGCGCGCCTGAGCTATGACGAGAAGAGCCACCGTCCGGCGCTGGATGAACTGAACGAGCGCCTGGTCGACAAGTACTTCGTCAACTTCAGCGTGTTCGAATCGATTCCCGACGCGTGGGCCATCGACCAGGTGTTCCCGATCGTGCCGATCGAGCGGCTGGACGAAGTTCCGGACCGTCGCGGCATCATTGCCGACATGACCTGCGACTCGGACGGCATGGTCAAGACCTATGTCGAGAACGAGAGCCTGGACAGTTCGCTGCCGCTGCACGCGATCAAGCACGGCGAGAGCTACCGCATCGGCTTCTTCATGGTCGGTGCCTACCAGGAGATCCTGGGCGACATCCACAATCTGTTCGGTGACACCGACGCGGTGGAAGTGGTGGCCGATGCGGACGGCTACGCGATCACCCAGCAGCGTCGTGGCGACACCACCGACGTGATGCTGGACTACGTGGGCTACCGGCTGGACGACCTGCGCGCGGCCTATGCCCAGCGCGTGGCTGCCGCCGGGCTGTCGCCGGAGCGTGCGCAGGAACTGTCGCAGGCGCTGGAGGCGGGCCTGACCGGCTACACCTACCTGTCCGACGAGCCGCTGGTCTGATGCCTGCGGCAACGCCGGGCATGGCCCGGCGCTATCGGTCCTGATGAGCGCCCGCGCGATCTTCCACCTGTTCCTGCATGCCGCCGTGCCGGCCCTGCTGGCATGGCTGTTCTGGCACAAGCGCTTTGCGTCGGCGTGGTTGCTGATGCTGCTGGGCTGGATCATCGACCTCGACCATCTGCTGGCCGATCCGATCTACGCGCCGAACCGCTGCAGCATCGGCTTCCACCCGTTGCACACCGCGCCGGCGATCGCGGTGTATGCCGGGCTGTGCGTGCCGAAGAAGACCCGCCTGGTGGGCATCGGCCTGGTGATCCACATCGTGCTCGACGCCATCGACTGCTGGTGGATGCATCAGCGCTGAGGCGGGTCGTGCAGCGCCGGGGCGGCTCTACCGGGGAGACGGGGCGTCCGTCGGGGCCAGCGGCAGTTCCAGCCGCGCGCGCAGCCCCGGGTTCTCGTTGGAAAGGCGCAGTGAGCCGCCGTGGCTGGCCGCGATCTCCGCTGCGATCGCAAGGCCCAGGCCGCTGCCTTCCACCCGTTCGTCCAGGCGTACGCCACGTTGCAGGACACTCTCCAGCTTGGCTTCGTCCAGCCCCGGGCCGTCGTCGCGCACTTCGATATGCAGCCGGTCCTGTTTGGCCAGGGCCCGCAGGCGTACTTCGCTGGCGGCCCATTTGCCGGCGTTGTCCAGTAGGTTGCCCAGCATCTCCTCCAGGTCGGTGGCTGCGCCGGCGAAGGTCAGCCCGTGTGCGACGTCCATCTGGAAGCGGATGCGGCGGCCGGCATGCACGCGGGTCATCAACCGGCACAGTGCCTCCACTGCGGGCGCCACATCGCTGCGCTGGTGGTGGTCCACGGCCAGGCCGGCGGCCAGGTAGCGGTCGATGCTCGCACGCATGCGCGCGCCCTGTTCGTGCACCGTGCGCCGCCAGCCGCGTCCTTCACCCTCCGCCTCGGCCGCCAGCACGCTCAGCGGCGTTTTCAGGGCATGCGCCAGGTCCTCGGCGCTGCTGCGCGCACGCGCGACCATGCGCTGGTGGTGATCGAGCAGGGCATCGAGCTCGTCGGCCAGCGGCGCGATCTCCAGATCCAGCCGGCTGCGGTCGATGCGCTCGGCATCGCCACGGCGGATGCGTTCCAGCTGCTGGCCCAGGCCGCGCAGTGGGCGCAGGCCGAAATGCACCTGGCTGGCCAGCACCGCCAGCCATGCCGCGACCAGCAGGCCCAGCGCCAGCGCGCTGCGCTGACGGAAGGCGGCGGTGTCCGCGTCCAGCGCGCTGCGATCATGGGCAACCAGCGCAATGTAGGGCTGCGATGCACGTGGCAGGCGCACCTGCTGCACACGGGCACGCAGCGATTGCTGCATCGGCCCGCTCAGATTGCGCTCGGTCGGGCCGGTGGCCGTGACCGGCAGCGTCTGGTCCCACAGCGAGCGCGACTGCAGCAGCACCTTGCCGTTGCGGTCGGTGATCTGCCAGTAGGCGCCGGAGAACACACGCTGGAAGCGCGCGTCGTTGGGTTCCTGGCGCAGCCGAAGCTGTCCGTCGGGATCGATCTCCGCCTGCGCGAGCAGAGTCAGCATGTCCTGCTGCAACTCGCCGTCAAGACGGTCGCGCGCGCTGCGCTTGAACAGCTCGCCCAGCAGCACGCTGGCCAGCACCGACACCAGCACCAGGCCGATGCCCCCCACCAGCAGCAGCCGCCGCCGCAATGAAGGCTGGCGCGCGCTCATGCCTCGGCCAGCCGCCAACCCTGGCCACGCACGGTATGGATCAGTTCCACGCCCAGCTTGCGCCGCACCCGGCCAAGCAGCACGTCCAGCGCGTTCGAGTCCGGATCGTAACCGCCTTCGAAGACCTGTTCGCCGAGGCGGTCGCGGCTGATCACGCGGCCGGCGTGATGGATGAAGTAACTCAGTACGCGGAACTCCTGGGGACTCAGCGGCAACGGTTGCCCGTCCAGTTCAAAGCGACCGGCGTTGACGTCAAGCTGCAGGGGGCCGCACTGCAGGCGCGGGCTGGCGTGGCCCCGGCTGCGGCGGATCAGGGCACGCAGGCGCAGCACCAGTTCATCGGCCTGGAACGGTTTGGTCAGGTAGTCATCGGCGCCTGCATCGAAGCCGGCCAGCTTGTCGTGCCAGCGGCTGCGTGCGGTCAGCACCAGCACCGGAAAATCGCGGCCATGGGCACGCCAGCGCTCGATCACGCTCAGTCCATCCAGGCCGGGCAGGCCAAGATCGACGACCGCGGCATGCAGGTCCTCGATCTGGCCGATCTCTTCCGCACGACGGCCATCGGTGGCCACATCGACCACGTAGCCGGCCTGCTCCAGCAGGGGCTGCAGGCGTTTGGCCAGCTCGGTGTCATCCTCGGCAAGCAGGATCCGCATCAGTCGTCCAGTTCCATCTTCAACAACGTCCCGTTGCGCGCATCATAGTCCAGCTCCACCACTGCGCCGTCGTCACGCAGGATCTCCACCTCGTACACCGCGTCGTCCAACTCCACCTCCAGCAGTTGGCCGGGCTGGCGCCTGAGCGCGTCGCGCACCACCTGTTCCAGGGGCACGTAACGGCCCTGCTGCACGGCGCGGCGCGCGACCTGCTGCGCCGGGTCCGGCGCAGGGCCGGCAGCGGAGCCCGGAGTGGCCAGGGCCAGCAGCAGGGGCAGGGAGACCAGCATCGGTGACGGATCCTCGGGCGATGGCGACAGGCGCGAGCATGGCACCGCCGACTAACAGCCGACTAACGATGGCCGCTAAGGGGCTGTTAGCCGACCGCGGCATCGTGGTGCTGCCGGAATGGTCCGGCCACGAACAGGAGAACTCCCATGCTGAAGTCGCTCACCCTCGCCACCGTCGCCGTGCTGGCCATCGCTCCGGCCGCGCACGCTGCACCGCTGGGCATGGCCCAGGCCGAGCAGGCCCTGCGCAAGGCCGGCTACACCCAGATCCACGAGATCGAACGCGATGACGGCCTGTGGGAAGCCGACGTCAGCCGCGCCGATGGCCGCTTCAGCGAGGTCTACGTGGACCCGAAGACCGGCGAGATCTTCGATGAGCACAACGGCCGCGCGCTGCTGCCGACCGAGCAGGTGCTGGCCAAGGCACAGTCGCAGGGCCTGCGCGAGATCCACTCGCTGGAGCGCGATGGCGCCACCTGGTCGCTGGAAGCGCGCAATGCCCGCAACCACAAGGTCGAGGTGCGCCTGAGCGGCTATGACGGCCGCATCCTGCACAGCGAACGCGACGGCTGGCTGGATTGAGCGCCTCGGGCAGCGCCGGGCCATGCCCGGCGGCCTGATGCATGCGCTGCGCTCGCCGGGCATGGCCCGGCGCTGCTTACCAGCCGTAGGGCGGCGGGTAGTCCCAGTAGCCGGGGCCGCGACCGTAGTAGCCGCCATACGGGCCGAAGAAGCCCGGGCCCTCGCCTTCGCTGACGTGGATGTTGAGGTTCACCCCGCGGGTCTTGCCCTCGTCGGTGGTGTAGTTCTTGCTCAGATTCAGCGTGGCGGCGTTGTAGTGGCTGTTGCCACCCCGCTTGGAGTACCCGATGCCGGTGGTGAAACTGCCGGAGACCTTCACCTTGTCGTCCTGCACGTCGGCGATGCCGGCATCGTCGTGCACGCGCGGGCCACTCTTGTCACCGTAGTAGGTGCCCGGCGGGTCCTGCTGCAACGTCGGATCGTTGAGGTAACGCATCGGCGCCTGCGGCAATGTCAGATCCAGCCCGGATGCCTGCGGTGCGGTGGCGCCGGCAGCGGACTGGGCGAGCACGGTCCCGGGCAGGGCCAGGCACAACAGCAGGGTCAGGGGGCGGATCATCTTGGCGCTCCAGCGGACAGGGACCACGCCACACGCGGCGTTACAGGCCGACGCTAGCAGGGCGTGCTTGAATGATGCCTGTCGGCGCCGGATTGGGGTAGAGCCGGGCCATGCCCGGCTGCAGGTCACAGCCGCCCGAACCCGAACAGCTCCGCCAGCGGATGCTTGCGCCGCTCGATGCGGGCCCGCAGCAGCTGTGCGCCGATCATGGAATAGGTGATGCCATTGCCGCCGTAGGCCATTGCCAGGTGCACGCGCGGCCCCCACTGTTCATGCGGGCCGAAGAACGGCAATCCGTCGGCGGTCTCGGCGAAGGTACCGGCCCATGAGAATGCCGGCACCGGGTCGAGCTTGGGGAACCAGTGCAGCAGCTGCTTCATGAGCTTGTCCGCCTTGCCTTCCACCCGCCGGTCGCGCCGTGCCGGAATATCGATGGCATCGTCCAGCCCGCCCACCAGCAGGCGACGGTCGCCGGTGGCCCGCAGGTACAGATAGGGGCGCGCGCTTTCCCACACCATCGTGCGCTGCAGGGGGCCCAGCACCGCGGCATCGACAGGGTCGGTAATGAAGGCATAGCTGCTGCGGTTGCGTGCGACGCGCTGCGAGAGCCAGCGCTGGTTGGCGTATCCCATCGCCAGCACCACGTGGCCTGCGCGGATCGTCGCGCCTGATTCGGTCTTGGCGGTAACGCCCCGTGTGCCTGGCGTCAGCGTGTGCAGCACGGTGCGATCGTGAATGTGGCCGCCGCGCTGGCGCACCCGCTTCAGCAATCCATAGGTGAGGCAGTAAGGGTCGACCCGCGCTGCCTGCCGGGTCAGCAATGCGCCGCCGGCGTCCACATCGAAGCGCTCCGCCAGCGCCTCCGGGTCCAGCCAGCGGGCGTCCAGGCCGGCGCTGCGGCGTGCCTGGCCCTCGGCCATGAGGCGGGGCACGTCGCGGTGGCGACTGGCCAGGTACAGGCTGTCCATGCGCCGGAAGTCCACGTCCTTCAGGCCACGCGCCACTTCGCCCAGTGCCGGGATCGCCTCGGCACAGGCCCGGTAGGCCAGCGTGGCCGCGTCGTGGCCATAGCGCTGGGCCAGTTCCAGCAGATGGGTGTCGATCTCGTACTGCAACAGCGCGGTGCTGGCGGCGGTGCTGCCCCAACCGATGTCGCGCTGCTCGATCAGGGCGACCTCGTGACCGTGACGTGACAGCTCATCGGCGATCAGTGCGCCGGTGATGCCGCCGCCGACCACCAGCACATCGCAGCGCAGGTCGCCCTCCAGCGGGGGAAATGCCTGGATCAGGCCATTGCGTACGGCCCACCAGGGATAGCCACTTTTCAGGTCCATGGTGATGGGTCAGGCGGTGGGATGGCCGGTGTGCGGCGTGTGGATCAGTTCGGACAGATCGAAGCCCTGCAGCCGCGCCGTGGCCAGATAATGGTCCCGCACGGTGGCGTCCAGCTTCGGCTCGCGTGCCAGCAGCCACAGGTAGCGGCGATCGGGGCTGCCAACCAGCGACACGCTGTAGTCCGGAGCGATCTGGATGACCCAGTAGTCGCCCTTGGCGAAGGGCAGCCAGCGCAGGCCCTTGGGCAGGAAGCTCACTTCCAGGCGCGCGCTGTCGTTGTCGACGGGGCAGGCTTCGCCGCTGGCCTCCTCGACCTGGCCGTCCATGCGGCAGCGGTTGTGGACGCTGACGTTGCCGTTGTCGAGCAGGCTGTAGTGCGCCGAGACATCGGTGCAGCCTTCCGGCTCGTGGCGCATGGGCAGGCGCGCGATCTCATACCAGGTGCCCAGGTAGCGGGGCAGCTTGAGGTCGGCGACGGTCTTCAGTGGCAGCTGTTCGGTCATCGGCAGGCGCAGCGGGAACGGGCCTCCACGATGCCGACGGCCTCGCCACGAGCGGGTGAAGCCGGAGCGATGGCGGTGTCCAGAACATTGCGTCGCCGCGGCGTCATTCCCGCTGTCATCGGCGCGGCGGTATCCTGCCGCCAGCGCCGGGTGTTCCGATCCAACCTGAAGTGGAGGTGCCGATGTACCAGGTGATCCTGTTGAAGAGTGAAACCGCGTTCGCGCGCGAGCAATGGCCGCAGGTCGACGATCTGGTGGACTATGAGGGCGTCAGCTACAGCCTGCGCGCCGGTCCGCGCCAGCCGCTGCCGACCGACCACGACTGGCCTCCGGTGGCGGTGTACGCCCCGGACGAAATCACCGAAGAAGAGTTCCAGGACTGGTATGCGCTGCAGCAGCCGACGGTGGAGGAGCTGCGGTTGAAGTACTGAACCGCGGGGGCGGGTGCCGCGGGCGGTGCCGCCCCGGGCATCCGACCTTGACCGGTCGTGCCGTATAGTCGCGCGCAGGCGCGGTGGTCCGCGCGAACCGGTGTGCATCTGGCGTGTCTTCCTTCCTGCAATCGATCCGCACGCGCGGGCCCTGGCTGGGCCTGCTGCTGGGCGCCGCCCTTCTGCTGTCCGCGCCGGTGTTCGCCCAGGATGAGGCGCCTACGCCGAAGCAGCAGCTGGCACAGATTGACAGCACGCTGAAGGAGATCGCGCGCAAGCGCGACGACGCCGAAGCCACCGAAACACTCGGCACGCTTTCAGAGGACGCCTCGAAGGCCAAGCGGGATGCAGAGGCGCTGGAAAAGTCCCTGCAGCCACAGCTGGACCAGCTCAAAGAGCAGCTGGCTCAGCTGGGTGAAGCGCCGCAGGGCACCACCGAGCCCCCCGACCTGGCCGCGCAGCGGCGTACGCTCAGCCGCGAGAGCGATGCCCTGGCCGCCTCGGTGGCCCAAGCCAAAGCCATCGCGGTGCGTGCCCAGCAGTTGAGTGCGGACATCGACAAGCAACGTTCCGCGCAGATCAGCGAGGAACTGGGCCGCAAGGTCGATTCACCGCTGTCGCCGTCGCTCTGGCGGCAGGTGGCCGATCAGCTTCCCGATGACATCGCCCGCGTGCGCCCGTTGGCGCAACAGGGGCGTGACACCCTGGCCAAGGCCATCGACACCCACGGCTGGGGCACCCTGCTGCTCGGCCTGGCCGCAGCACTGGTGATGATGTTCCCGCTGCGCCTGTGGCTGCGCGCGCTGGGGCGCCGGTTTGCCGCCTCGGAACGCGCGCCGGACGGCCGCCTGCGCCGTTCCGGCCTGGCCATGTGGCTGCTGCTGGTGGGCACCCTGCTGCCGGGCTATGCGGTGGTGGTGCTGGTGGCTTCGCTGAATGCCATTGGCGGCATCGCCCCGCGCCTGCAGAACGTGGCCGATGGCCTGGTGGCGGCGACCTTCGCTGCGGCCTTCATCGCCGCGCTCAGCGCGTGCCTGCTGATGCCCAGGCGCCCCTCCTGGCGGCTGCTGAACCTGGATGACACCGCCGCGCTGAAGCTGCGCAAGTACGCCTGGGGTGCCGCTGCGCTGGCCTGGCTGAGCAACGTGCTGGTGGCCATTGACCGTGCCACCCGCACCAGCGACGTGACCACGGTGGCACTGGATGGCGTGATTGCGCTGACCTACCTCGGCCTGATCATGGCCATGCTGGTGACCCTGGCACGCCTGCACCGGCGGCAGACGGCTGAAGCCGAAGCGAAGCTGGAAGCGCAGGCCGATGGTCTCGGCGCACAGCAGCCGGTGCGCCGCAGCAGTTGGTTGGTACTGGCGCGCGTGGCTGGCAACATCGCGGTGGTGGCGGCGATCATCGCCACGCTGCTGGGCTATGTGAACTTCGCCAAGTTCGTGAACCAGCAGTTGATCGGCGGCAGCATCGTGGTGCTGGCAGCCACACTGCTGTTCAAGTTCGTCGATGATTTCTGCACCTGGCTGTTGAACGCCGACAGCAAGGTTGGCCAGACCATCCTGCTCAGCACCGGCCTGAGCGTCTCCAGGCTGGAGCAGGCCGGCGTGCTGCTGTCGGCGGTGCTGCGCACCTTCGTGGTCCTGATTGCGCTGCTGGCACTGGCCGCGCCCTTCGGCAATGTCGGCTCGATCGTGGAGCGCTTCGCGTCGCTGGCCAATGGCATTCCCATCGCCAAGGACCTGACGCTGGAGCCGGGCCGCATCGTACTGGCCATCGGCGTGCTGCTGGCCGGGCTGGGGGTGATGCAGGTGGTGCAGCGCTGGCTGGCCGACACCTACCTGCCCAAGACCGAACTGGATCTGGGCGCGCGCAATTCAATCAGCACCGTCGCCCGCTATCTTGGCATCATCATCGCGGTGCTGTGGGCCCTGACGGTGATGGGACTGAACCTGCAGAAGCTGGCGCTGCTGGTCAGTGCGTTGTCGGTGGGTATTGGTTTCGGCCTGCAGGCGATCACCCAGAATTTTGTTTCCGGCCTGATCCTGTTGGCCGAGCGACCGGTGAAGATCGGTGACTGGGTGAAGCTGGGTGACCAGGAAGGCGACATCCGCCGCATCAATGTGCGCTCGACCGAGATCCAGGTGGGCGACAAGTCCACGTTGATCGTGCCCAACTCGGAGCTGATCACCAAGACCATCCGCAACATGACGATGGGCAACAACCAGGGCCGCATCCAGATCCAGTTCGCGGTACCGACCAGCACCGACGTCGCCGGCCTGCGGCAGGCCATGCTGGATGCCTATGGCGCGCACACCAGCGTGCTGCAGACGCCCGCGCCGACGGTGTACATCGACGGCATTGCCGGCGGCCAGATCACCATCAACAGCTTCGCCTACGTGGCCAGCCCACGGCAGGTGTACGGCACCCGCAGCGATCTGTATTTCAGTCTGTTGCAGATCCTGGCGGAGCGGAACATTCCGCTGTCCACGCCAACGGACATCCACATCACCCGCGACCCCCAGGAGTAGGGGATTCCCGGCAGGGCTGCGCCCTGCACCTGCCGAGGCCGGAGCAACAGCAACAGCAACACCAAGCATTCCATGGGATGGCGGGGTGGGTCCGGTTGCGGGGGCCGCTGCAAGTACGTCCATGTAAGCTCGGTCGCCGCATCCATGCGGCTCACGCCCCCGCAACCGGCCCCCCCCGCCTTCGACAGATTTCCGCGATCTGCTGGAATTGCTTTTGGGGTCAGATCCGTTTTCTTCCGCAGAAAACGGATCTGACCCCCAGATTGCTTTCGATATCTGACAGAAGTGTCGACCAAGGTCGGCACCTGCCTACGGCTGCCGGAAACCGTCAGAGGTGGGGCGGTGTGGGTTGGCAGGACCGTTGGCGCCATGGATGGCGCCATCGAGCCCCCATGGATGGGTTTACGGCGTGTCCTGACAACCTACACCGCCCCGCCATCCCACGGAATGCGCGCTCTTGCTGTTGCTGTTGCCTTTGCTCCAGCTCGTAGCGGGTGCAGGGCGCAGCCCTGCGGAAAACCCTATCCCCGCGGTCGGCTGCGCGAAGGCACCAGCGCGAAGGTATCCACGGCCAGCTTCTCGGCGTGATTCAACCAGGCGCGGATCTCCAGATCGTCCACTTCATGATCCAGTCCGAAGGACACATTGATCTTGCCGTCGGCATCAGGCTGGACCCACTGCTGGGCCAGCACCACCTTGCGCTGCGATGACACGGCCTCGATCCAGAAACCGCGATCCGGGCGCGTGCTTGCCACCAGCTGCAGCATGTACTGGCCGGCGCGGGTGCGGCGGCCCTTCTGGGTGATCATGTGGGCCTGGCGCACGCTCGGGCGCGGTCCCTGGAACGCATCCAGCGGCGCGTCCACCGCGATGCCACCACGCAGGTCGTCGTCGCGGTACAGCTTGATGCCGTTGTCGCGGTTCACCAGCAAGGCGCACCAGTCGCCGTCGGCCGACCCATCCTCGAATGCGGTGCAGCGATCCACATAGGCCAGGGTGTTGTCCGGATCGGCATCGTCGAACTGGCGGGACGTGTTCTCCAGATACACCGACTTCAGGCCCCAGTCCTTGTCGTACTCCAGCAGGACCGGCGGCTGCACGTGCTGCATGCCCACCACCACCTGGTCGTCGTTGTCGATCCGCAGTTCGCGGGTCGGCTCGCCCAGCCACAGCGACCGGGCGAATGCCAGGTACTGCGGGTAATCGCGGCCGCCATCGCGACGCGCCGCGACGCTGGCACTGGGGGCACGCGTTTCGTCCAGCAGCGAGCGGCCGAAGCCCATCGTGCGCAGGCCCGGATCGAGCAGGCCCAGCAGGGTGGCGCCGGAGTCCAGCGTCGAGCCGTTCTCCGCCGCCAGCTGGCGCGGCGCCACGCCATCACCGAGGAACAGCAGCAGGTTCTCGCGCTTCTGCCTGGCCAGCACGTGACTGAGATCGTTGGGCATCGCCAGATGGTCCGAGGCGATCACGATCAGCGTGTCCTTGCCGTACGGACTGGCCTGGATGCGCTGGACCAGCTGCGAGATCAGGCGGTCGGTGCATTTGAGCGCGTTGAGCAGGCCGATGTTGCCGTACTGGCTCTGGTAGCGTTCGTCCTTGCACGACACCGGCAGGTGGCCTGCGGGATGGTGCGTATCCATGGTCAGCGTGGTCAGCATGAACGGTGCGCCGGCGCGCGAGAGCTGCTCGAAGCGCTGGTAGGCGGTGTCCAGCAGCACGTCATCGTGTACGCCCCAAGCAGAGTAGTGAATGCGCCCGATCTTCTTCTGCTGCTTGAACCACGCCAGATCATGTACTTCGTCGAAGCCGTGGCTGGCCAGGAACTGGCCCTTGCCGGCGAACTGGCCGTTGGCGCCGCCCAGATAATGGTTGGTGTAGCCCTGCTGCTTCAGGTAGTCGCCCAGGCACACGGCCTTGGGCAGGAAGCTGCCCATCCGGTCCATGCTGTTCTCATCGCCCTGCGAGGTGGTCAGCGGCACGCCGCACATCGATGCCACCAGCCCGGCGATGGTCCAGCCACTGCCTTCGGCCGATGCCAGGCCGCGCACATCCAACGACCTGGCGGCCAGACGATTGAGATTGGGCATCAACCCGGGAAACACGTTCTCATCCAGATAAGTGCGTTCAAGACTTTCGCCGTAGATCCAGACGATGTTGCGCGGCCGCTGCAACGGCTGGGTAGGCACCTGGTATTCCGGCGCGATGCGCGCGAAATCAACCGGTCGCAGCTGCTGGTAAAGACGCTGGCCGTCGCGCGCCAGCGGACTGACCATGAGCGTGACCACCCATGCGACGGCGAAGCCGGCGAACCAGGCCGCACCCCGTCCGGGCCGATGCCAGCGGCGGACCCGCGTGGCGAACAGCGGTAGCAGCGAAACCAGGGCCAGCACGATGAAGCCGGCGATGTAGCCCTTGAAGTCGGCGACGCCGGCACCCTCCATGTCCGCACCCAGGTGGTACAGCGTGGCGGCGTTGAGTCCGTCACCGGAGAGCTTGTCGATCAGCCACCACGTGCTAAGCGCCAGCAACAGCAGTGAGAACGAACCGGCCTTCCACCACATCCATTTGTCGGAAGCGAGGAACAGCCAGACCAGCAGCAACAACGACAGCAGAAGGATCCAGAGCATAGGCGGCTTCGGCAGTGAACGGGGTGGTGCGATGGACGTCGTACCGACGCGTGTCCATCCGACCGGCGCTGCCGCTAGCATGTGTGCATGACAGGCCGATGACCCGATAGTGCATGCACGAACCTGACTGAAATGTTTGTTGATCGACCGCGTGCGGTAACAGCGCGATCAAGTAAAACGAGCGTGAAAATGCGCGTTGGATTGCATTAAGAACCGCATGAATGCGGCACTTCGGAGATGGACGTATGGCGCAGGTGCACATATCGCGCACCACGCACTCCGCTCATCGATGGCCGCGTTCCTCGCGTGCCCGCGCGCGCCGATCGAACAACAGCGCGCTGGTGACGATGCCCAGCCCCAACGCCACGCCGATCAGCATCAGCACCAGCGCGATCGCCGGGTAACCGAACACATGCCAGCCGGTATCGAGCTTCATCATCAGCGATGCGGCGAGAATCAGCGCTGCGCTGATGATGCCCGCCGCCACGCGGTTGGCGATCTTCTGCAGGTTCTCCATCAGCCGTGATTCCTCCAGCCCGGTCACCTTCATCTGCAGGCGGTTCTCGGCCAGCAGGGCCATGATGTCCGACAGCTTGCGCGGCCCATCGCGCAGCAGCTGCTGCAGCTCCATTGCCTCGCTGGCGAGGTTGGCGGCCGACAGCGACTTCTTCAGGCGCGCGCGCATCACATGCTGCAGCTGGCGTTCGACGATGCGGCGCGTGTCCAGTTCGGGCGCGAGCAGGCGGCAGACCGTCTCCAGGTTCAGCAGCGCCTTGCCCAGCAGGCTCAGTTCCGGCGGCGTACGCAATCCACAGGCCGTGGCGATGCGCACCATGTCCAGCACCACGCGTCCCTCGGAGAAGTTGCCGCTGGCGGCATAGCGCGCGATCAACTGGCCGGTCTCGCGCAGGTAACGCTCCTCGTCGAAGGCTTCCAGCCGGGTGCTGATGCTGATCAGATCGTCCGCCACTTCTTCGCCGCGGCCATCGACGGCGGCGAACAGGATCTTCAGCAGGCGCTCGCGCAGCCGCGGTGGCATGTGCGCGACCATGCCCAGATCGAAGATGGCGAGGCGACCATCGGGCATCACCCGAAGGTTGCCCGGATGGGGATCGGCGTGGATCTCGCCATGCACGAAGATCTGGTCCAGGTAGCCCCGGATCAGCGCGGCTGCCAGCGGGTCCATCGACTGCTCGGTACGGCGTACGCCGGGTATCGCGTCCACGCGAACGCCGGTGGCCAGCTCCATGGTCAGCACGCGCTGGCTGCTGTAATCCCAGATCGGCTGCGGGACCCACAGGCGCCGGAAGGGCCGCAGATGGCGGCCGAAGCGGGCCAGGTTCTCGGCCTCGGCGTGGTAATCCAGCTCCTGCATCAGGGTCTTGGCGAACTCGTTGAGCCAGTCGCGCAGGCGGACCCGGCGGCCGACCTGGGTCAGGTGATCGGCGGCCAGAGCGAAGCTGCGCAACGCTTCCAGGTCCGAACGCAGCTGCGCGGCGACCTCCGGCTTCTGCACCTTCACCGCGACCTGCCGGCCGTCATGCATCACCGCACGATGGACCTGGGCGATCGAGGCGCAGCCCAGCGGCTCGGGGTCGAAGGCCGCGAACAGCTTGCTCACCGGTGCCCCCAGCTCCTGCTCGACGATGGCATGGATGCGTTCGACCGGAATCTCGGCCACCTTCTCCTGCATGCGCTCCAGTGCCGTGGCGAACTCCACCGGCACCATGTCTGGACGTGTGGACAGCATCTGGCCCAGCTTGACGAACGTCGGCCCCAGCGCTTCCAGGTCACTGACGAACTGCTCGGGATTGCCGTCGGCCGGCACCTCGGCCTGGCTGCCGGCTGCGTCCAGGTTCATGCCGGAGAACACCCCCGAATGACGGTAGCGCATCAGCAGGCGCAGGATCTGGCTGCGTCGGCTCATGCCTTTTACCAGCGGTGGATTGCCAGTGGCGGTGGGCGGATTGTTCAAACGGCACTCCTTGTGGACAACGACCGGTAGTGCCGGGCCATGCCCGGCGGAACGGGATCACCTCGCCAGTCTGGCCGGGGCAGGGTAGGCACGCGGTGAATCCACTTCCTCCCGGGCCGTTGGATCGGTCAGAATCCGTCCATCCTCCCTCCTGGAACCCCCATGGCCGGTGCCAGCCTGTTTGCCCTGCTCGACGATATCGCGACGCTGCTCGATGACGTCTCGATCCTGACCAAGGTGGCCGCGAAGAAGACGGCCGGTGTGCTTGGCGACGACCTGGCGCTGAACGCGCAGCAGGTAACCGGTGTTTCTGCCAACCGTGAACTGCCTGTGGTCTGGGCGGTGGCCAAAGGCTCGCTGCTCAACAAGGTGATCCTGGTTCCGGCCGCGCTGGCGATCAGCGCCCTGGAAGCCTGGCTGCATGGTCGTGGCTGGAACGTGCCGCTGATCGTGCCCTTGATGATGATCGGTGGCGCATTCCTGTGCTTCGAGGGCGTGGAAAAGCTGGCGCACCGTTTCCTGCATTCGGCGGACGAGGACGCCGAGCACCAGGCCGAGCGGCGCAAGGCACTGGCCGATGCGCAGGTGGACATGGTGGCGTGGGAGAAGGACAAGGTGAAAGGTGCGATCCGTACCGACTTCATCCTCTCTGCCGAGATCATCGTCCTGACACTGGGCGTGGTTGCCGCCGCCTCGTTCTCCCAGCAGGTGCTCACCCTGGTGGTGGTCGCATTGGCGATGACGGTGTTCGTCTACGGACTGGTTGCCGGCATCGTCAAGCTGGACGACGCGGGCCTGTACCTCTCGCGCAAGGGCGGAGCGGTCGCAGCGTTCGGACGCGGCCTGGTCGCATCGGCGCCGTGGTTGATGAAGTTCCTGTCGATCGCCGGCACCGTGGCCATGTTTCTGGTCGGCGGCGGCATTCTGGTGCACAACGTGCCGGCGCTGCACCACGCGGTGCAGGCGCTCGGTGGCCAGGGCCAGTGGGGCTGGCTGATCGGCGCGGTTGCCAACATGGTGGTGGGTATCGTCGCTGGCGCCATCGTGCTGGCGGCGGTGACCGGCATCCAGAAGCTGCGCGGGAAGTAGCCGCGTCGCCGGACGGGCGGCGGTAGCGCCGGGCCATGCCCGGCGGAGCGCTTCAGCCCGCCTGCACGCGGTTCTTGCCCTGCCGCTTGGCCGCGTACAGCGCCTCGTCGGCCCGTCGCAGCAGCGCCTCGCTGTCATCGCCGGGCTGCCATTGCGCCAGTCCGGCACTGAAATGCACCGGCACGCGCCGGTCCTGCACAGTCAGTACCCGATGCGCCAGTGAGCGCTGCAGGCGCTGCACGGTGGCCATGCTGTCCGCACCGGGGGTCTCCGGCAGCACCAGCACGAACTCGTCGCCGCCCAGCCGCGCGATGCCATCGGTGGCGCGCAGCAGCAGCCTGCACACCGCCACCATGTGCTGCAGCAGCGCGTCACCGCCGGCGTGACCATGCGCGTTGTTGGTCTGGTGGAAGTCATCCAGATCGATCACCGCCACGCCCAGCGGCGTGTTGTTGCGTTCGGCGCGCGCCAGCTCGCGCTGCAGCAGTTCGTCCAGGCCCCGGCGGTTCAGTGCCTGGGTCAGCGGATCGATGCGCGCGAGGTCGCCGGCCATGCGCAGTTCCTGTTCCAGCTCGGCGATGCGTTGTTCAGCGCGCTCCACATCCAGCCGTGCGGCGGCCAGGTGGTCGCGTGCCTGCGCGGCCTGCTGCTGCACTTTGCCGGTATCGCGCATCACCTCCTGCAGCAGCTGGTTCAGATCGGCGATGCTGCGCGCCTCGCGCAGCTGCAGTGCGTAGCTGCCGATACGGTCATGGTATTCACCGGTGCTGGTGGCCATGCCATCCATGCGTTCGATGAAATCCCCCATCAGTCCGCGCATCGCCGCCTTGGAGTCGTCGATGCCCTGGCGCAGCAGGCCCTGCCGGTAGATCACCTCGCGCAGCTCGGCACGCGTTCGTTCAACCGCCTCGGCCTGCAGCGGGCCGGACAGCAGTTGCCGCACCGCCGCGATCTGGCCCTGCAGCCAGCTGCGATCGTCCAGCAGTTCGCTCACATTCTCCAGCAGCAGTGCGAACAGCTCCAGCAGCAGCGCCTGCTGTTCCTGCCAGCTGCCGGCACGCACGCCGATCTGATGGCCGAGCTCGCGCACACCCTGCTCGATCGGCTCCAGGGCGCTGCCCGGCTGCCAGTGGCGCAGGCGAAGGGACAGCGCCTGCGCCTGCTCGCGCAGGTCCGGGTCGTGCTGCAGCAGCGCCACTACCGCGCCGCCCAGCAGCAGGCGCAGCTGTTCGGACAGGCGCAGGCTGTCGGGCTGCCCATCCGGTGAATGCTGGTCGATGGTGCGGATGTACTTGTCGATCAGTTGCCGCATCGCCCGCCCGTAGCGTGGCCAGTCGGCGCTGGCCTGCGCGGACTGCAGGCGATCACCCATGTCGCCCAGTTCGCCCGGCAGCGTCGCCATGCCATTGGCGAACGCGGCCAGCAGCGGCTCCGGCGCATCGGCACCGGCAAAGAGCCGTTGCAGGCTTGCGCTGCTGCCGCCCTGCAGGACCACGCGCTCGCCCTCACCCGCGTCGGCCACCGCGCGCACGCGTGCCGGCGGACCGAGGGCGGTGCCGGGGGCGGGGCGCGGGTCG
The DNA here is from genome assembly GCF_025642255.1 of Stenotrophomonas maltophilia. Classification (NCBI taxonomy): domain Bacteria; kingdom Pseudomonadati; phylum Pseudomonadota; class Gammaproteobacteria; order Lysobacterales; family Lysobacteraceae; genus Stenotrophomonas; species Stenotrophomonas maltophilia. The sequence goes on along the minus strand of NZ_CP106759.1, from coordinate 3,825,283 downwards.
GGGTGGTCCGTCATGGAGCGAATCCTGGGGCTGGCAGGGTCTGGTTCCAGCATATCGGCGCGGCTGCCGATGGCTTGAACGGCTAGGATGGGCGACAGGATGCCGCACGGGAGGTGGTGATGCGCGTGATGTTGCTGGGGGCGACCGGCCTGGTCGGCGGGCTGACGCTGCCCGGGTTGCTGGACGACCCGCGCTGCAGCGCCGTGATCGCGCCCACCCGGCGTCCGCTGGCGTTGACCCATGGGAAGCTGGAGAACCCGGTGCTGGCCTTTGACGCGCTGCCGGCCTCGCCTGAGTGGGCGCGCGTGGACGCGGTCATCTGCGCGCTGGGCAGCACCATCGCCCAAGCCGGCAGCCGCGCGGCCTTCCACCGCATCGACCATGACTATCCGCTGGCGTTCGCCCGCCTCGCACAGGCACAGGGCGCGAAGACCTATGTATTGAATTCCGCCGCCGGTGCCAACCCGCAGTCGTCGATCTTCTACAGCCGGGTGAAGGGCGAGCTGGAGCGTGACCTGCGCGCGCTGGGCTTCGCCTCGCTGACCCTGGTGCGGCCTGGACTGATCGGCGGCGAGCGCACCGAGGTCCGTCGTGGCGAGCGTTTCGCACTGGCGGTGCTCGGTGCCTTGGGGCCGGCACTGCCGCGGGCATGGCGGATCAATCCAGCCGCCGAGATCGCCAAGGCACTGACCGGAGCCGCGCTGGCCCCGCAACCGGGTGAGCACGTGGTGACATCAAGCGCACTGGTCGGCTGATGTCGCGTGCGCTGCGCCTGACCCAGCTGCTGCAGCTGCTGCGCCGCCATCGACGGCCGGTGGCCGGACAGGTGCTGGCCGATGCGCTGGGTATCAGCCTGCGTACGCTGTACCGCGACATCGAGACGCTGCGCGGGCAGGGCGCTGACCTGCGCGGCGAGGCCGGCGTCGGCTACCAGCTCGCGCCGAGCGACACGCTGCCGCCGATGACCCTGCCACCGGCCGAGATCGACGCGCTGGTGCTGGGCCTGCGCTGGGTGGCGGCCCGCACCGAGCCGGCGCTGGCCGAGGCTGCCCGTGATGCGTTGGCGCGCATCGCGCATGTGTTGCCCGCCGCCCGCCGCGAGGCACTGCGTGACAGCGGTCTGCGCGTGGGCCCTTCACGAACAGCGGCCAAGGTGCCGGCGGCCCGGCTCCAGGCGGTGCGCGAAGCCGTAAGCGCACAGCAGCGCCTGAAGTTCGGCTACGAAGATGCGCACGGCCAGCGCAGCGAGCGCATCGTCTGGCCCTTCGCGCTGGGCTACTTCGACGAAGTTCCGATGCTGGCGGCGTGGTGCGAGAGCCGCGAAGACTTCCGCCACTTCCGGCTGGACCGCATCCGGCAGGTACGCGCGCTGGAGGATCGCTATCACGTGCCACGCGCGATCCTGCTGCGGCGCTGGCAGAAGGCCCAGGGCATCGCACCGGACTGGTTGGATCGTTCGTAGCATCGGGCTTGCTCGACGGCCTTCGAGCTTGGCGAACAGCGGGCGAACAATCGCGATGCTGCTGACAGAATCTGTCAGCAGGGCGGTACCACCATGAAGGCTCCCAACAACGGAGCGTCCCCATGTTCAGGTCCAGCACCCTGCTGCAGTACGCAAGCGATGTCGCTGCCAGCGCCGCCTTCTACAGCGGCATCCTCGGCACACCCCCCGTCGAGCAGTCGCCCGGCTTTGCCCTGTTCCTGCTCGGCGACGGCGCCGCGCTCGGCCTGTGGCAGCGCGATGACGTGCAGCCGCCGGTGTCCACGCAGGCCGGCGCCGCGGAACTGGCGATGGTGGTCGCCAACCCGGAGGCTGTACAGCAGATGCACGACGCGTGGCGCGCACTCGGCGTGCAGATCGTGCAGGCCCCGGTCACCCTGGAATTCGGGCATACCTTCGTGGGTGTTGATCCGGATGGGCACCGCCTGCGTGTGTACAGCCGCGCCGAGGGCCTGCCCGCGCGCGGTTGAAATGAGGGGAGCCGGTACCTGCCGGTTCCGCTGTTCCCGGATGTGGTTCCGCCCACCTTTCGGTTGACCAGCAAGAAGCTGCCGAGCATGGGCTCGGCTCACCGTAGAGCGCGTACAAAAAACGCCGGGCACTGCCCGGCGTCTTCTGTGTTTCAGAGGTGGTGGTCGATCAGCTGGCCAGGGCCAGGTCGTCCATCATCGCGCGCAGGAAGCGGGCAGCTTCGCCGCCGGTGGCTGCGCGGTGGTCGAAGGTGACCGACAGCGGGATGACCTTGTGCGCTTCCACGCCGCCCATCACCGGGGTCATCTGATGGCGGGCACGGCCGGCACCGACGATGGCCACGCACGGCGGCACCACGACCGGGGTCGCGTAGCGGCCGGCGAACATGCCGAAGTTGGACAGCGAGATGGTGTAGCCACTCAGTTCCGAGGCCGCGATCGAGCGCGCTTCCACCTGCTCGCGCAGGCGGTTCACGCCCTCGCGGATGCCACGGGCATCCAGCATGTCGGCGTTGCGCAGGGCCGGCACGAACAGGCCGTCGTCGGTGTCCACGGCGATGCCAATGTCCACCTGCGCGTGCAGGGTGCGGGTCAGCGCTTCGCCATCGAACCAGGCGTTCATCGCCGGCACCTTCTGCGCGGCAACCACGATGGCACGCACCAGGCGGGCGGTGACGTCGTTGCCGGGCAGCCAGGCATGGATGTCGGCGTCGTCGTTGAGCGTGGTCGGTACAACCTTGCTGTGCGCATCGGCCATCACCCGCGCCATGTTGCGGCGCACGCCCTTCAGCGGTTCCGGCTGGCCCTTGGCGACCACGCCCGGCGGTTGCGTGCGCATCGGCTTGCCCGCCGCAGACAAGGGGGTGCGGGTTTCGTTCTGAACCGGCGCAGACACCTGCGCCGGGGCCGGCGCGGCATAGGCCGCAGCGGCAGCCGGGGCCGGCGCGGCGCCGAGCTTGGCGGTGCCGTTGGCGGCGGCCTGCTTGACGTCGGCCATGGTCACCGCGCCATCGCTGCCGGTGGCGCGCACGCGGCTCAGGTCCACGCCCAGCTTGCGGGCCATCGCACGCACCGCCGGTACGGCCTTGACGCCACCGACGGCCAGCGCCTGCTCGGTGTGCACGGCATTGGAGCTCTGCATCGCGCCGACCACTGTGCCGGCGTCATCGCGCTCGGCCTTGGCGTCCTCGGCGGCGGCCGGTGCCGGAGTCGGCAGCGGCGGCGGGGTCGGTGCTGCGGCCGCAGCCGGTGCCGGCGCATGGCCGTGGCTGTGGCCGGTGTCCTGGCCATCGGCACGCTGCGGCAGGTTCGGGTCGATCTCGAAGCTGGCCAGCACCGAGCCGGTCGGAATGATGTCACCGGCCGCACCGGACAGCTTCAGCACCTTGCCGGAGACCGGCGACGGCACTTCCACCACGGCCTTGGCGGTCTCCATCGACACCAGCGGCTCGTCCAGCTTGATCACATCGCCTTCCTTCACGAACCACTCGACGATGGTCGCGTCCGGCAGGCCTTCGCCCAGGTCGGGCAGGTTGAAATTCTTGGTCTGGCTCATTTGCAGTTCTCTTCCAGCAGTTCCAGTTCGCGGGCCGGCAGCCAGCCCGTCGCACCATTGGCGCGCTCGGACCACCACCATCCGCCGTGTTCGTGATGCAGCTTGACCATCTCGCCGCTTTCCACATCCAGCTCGCGGGCGTCGTAATCGCGCAGGGCTTCGGCGCGACCGTCGTCCAGCAGTTGCAGCCAGGCGACGGGCGCCCAGCCGGCGCGTCCATCGCTGGTGCGTACCCAGGCAAACGCCGGCCATTCCTCGTCACGTACGCCTACTTCGACGATCTGGCCGGTGCGGAACCGGAGCGGGTTGGGATACTGGCTGCGGTAAGCCCCAAGGAGGCGGGCCCGCATGTCAGCCTGCCGCCACCGCGCGCTTGGCCGCGGTCACGATCCGGTCCACGCTCGGCAGGTACTTCATCTCCAGGCGGAACAGCGGAATGTGGGTGTCGTAGCCGGTAACGCGCTCGACCGGGGCCAGCAGGTCGTACATGGATTCCTCGGCCAGGCGCGCGGCGATTTCCGCACCGAAGCCCGCGGTCTTCGGGGCCTCCTGCACGATCACGCAGCGGCCGGTCTTGGACACCGACTCGGCGATGGTGGCGAAGTCCAGCGGACGCAGCGTGGCCACGTCGATGACTTCGGCACTGATGCCCTCGCCAGCCAGCTTGTCGGCCGCTTCCAGCGCTTCCTTCACCTGTGCACCCCAGGCGACCAGGGTCACGTCGGTGCCGTCGCGCAGCACGAAGCACACGTCCAGCGGCAGGGCTTCGCCGTCGTTGACGACCACTTCCTTGTACTGGCGGTAGATGCGCTTGGGCTCCATGTAGATCACCGGATCGGGATCGCGCATGGCGGCCAGCAGCAGGCCATAGGCGCGCTGCGGGCTGGACGGCAGCACCACGCGCAGGCCCGGCACGTTGGTGAAGATCGATTCGTTGGCTTCGCTGTGGTGTTCCGGCGCACGGATGCCACCGCCCCACGGCACGCGCAGCACCATCGGGCAGTGCAGGCGGCCACGGGTACGGGTACGCAAGCGCGCGGCGTGGCAGATGATGTGGTCGACCATCGGGTAGACGAAGCCATCGAACTGGGCTTCGGCCACCGGCTTCATGCCCTGCGCGGCCAGGCCGACGGTGAGGCCGGCGATGGTCGTTTCATCCAGCGGGGTGTCGAGGATGCGCTGCGCACCGAAGCGCTGCTGCAGGCCGGCGGTGGCGCGGAACACGCCGCCGTTGACGCCCACGTCCTCGCCCAGCACCAGCACCGACGGGTCGTGTTCCAGCTCCCAGGCCAGCGCCTGGGTGATGGCTTCGATCAGGGTGATGGGGGTAGCGGTCATTGCGATGTCTCCACCAGCGACAGCAGCGCTGTCGGCGGCATTGGCCTGGGAAGCGGAAGCGCCCGTCTTGATGTCATCCATGGCGCTGCTCCAGGGCAATGGCGGCCGCGCGCTGGGCCAGAAGATCCGGCGGCGGATCGGCATACAGGTAGTCGAACATCGCCTCGACCGGCTGCACCGGGGTATTGAGGTACTGGTTCACTTCCTCGTCGACCCTGGCGCCGCACTGCTCCACCCAGGCCTTTTCTTCATCCTCGCTCCACACGCCCTGGGCGGTGAGGTACTTGCGCAGGCGCAGCATCGGCTCACGGGTCCAGGCATCCTTCACTTCGGCGTCGTCGCGGTAGCGGCGCGCGTCGTCGGCGGTGGTGTGGTCGGACAGGCGGTAGGTCATCAGTTCCAGCACGGTGCCGCCTTCGCCGGCGAGGCCGCGCTCGCGCGCCTGTTCCATCGCCGCCAACACCGCGATCAGATCGTTGCCGTCCACCTGCAGGCAGTGCAGGCCGCCAGCCAGGCCCTTCTGTGCCAGCGTTTCGGCGCCGGTCTGCGCCGAGCGCGGCACCGAGATGGCCCAGCCGTTGTTGACGATGCACAGGATCAGCGGCAGCTTGTAGGCACCGGCAGAGTTCAGTGCGGCATAGAAGTCGGTCTTCGAGCTGCCGCCATCGCCACACACCGCCACCGCGACCTGCTGCTCGTTGTTGAGCTTGAACTTCAGCGCGGCGCCCGCAGCGTGCAGGCACTGCGTGGAAATCGGCACGCAGAACGGGAAGTCCTTCACCGCATTGCCGGTGAAGTCGTTGCCGCGCTCGTCGCCGCCCCAGTACATCAGCACGTCGTACGGACGCACGCCACGCATGAACATCGCGCCGTACTCGCGGTAGCTCGGGCCGAGCACGTCGCCTTCGCGCATGCCGGCGCCGATGCCCACGTGCGCAGCCTCATGACCCAGGCAGGCGGCATAGGTACCCAGCTTGCCGGTGCGCTGCAGGGCGATGGATTTGCTGTCGAACGTGCGTACGTACAGCATCTGCTTGAACAGCGGCACCAGGACGCGCGGATCCTTCAGGGATTCGGGCAGGTCGTCGCGGACGAGCGTGCCGTCCGCATCCAGATACTGCAGGTATTCGATCTTGAATTCAGCGGCAACCGTCATCGCGTACTGCACCTTCGACAGAGAAGTTACAAATGATATGAATCGCCATGTTAAGGAACGCGTACGAAATAGCCTTCCTGCGGCGCAACACGGCGATTCCCCGTTGTACCCCTGCCGGCGGGTGGAGGGCCAATAACAACAACGTATTCAGTCGTTGCTGCATAGCATCAGAATACGCCTCCGGCTGACTGCCGGCGCAACGTCGCAAACGGTTCCACGCGCGGGCCCGCCATTGCCGGGTGATCCACGGCTCACCGCACAGCCCGGTATGGACCTTCCGGCTGCCAGCGCGGCGGCAACGCGCTACCCTTGCCGCCCCCGATCTGGTCCCGCCCATGTCCGTCGACAACAACCAACGCGATCTCGAAGCCGGCATCCACACCGACCTGCACGGCCGGCTGACCTACGGCGGCTACCTGCGGCTGGACCAGCTGCTCAGTGCCCAGCAGCCGCTGTCCAACCCGCCGCACCATGACGAGATGCTCTTCATCATCCAGCACCAGACGTCGGAGCTGTGGTTGAAGCTGCTGGGGCACGAGCTTGGCGCGGCGATCGGCTTCCTGCAGCGCGATGAAGTCTGGCAGTGCCGCAAGGTGCTGGCCCGCAGCAAGCAGGTGCTGCGCCAGCTCACCGAGCAGTGGTCGGTGCTGGAAACCCTGACCCCGTCCGAGTACATGGGCTTCCGCGACGTGCTGGGGCCTTCCTCGGGCTTCCAGTCGCTGCAGTACCGCTACATCGAGTTCCTGCTGGGCAACAAGAACGCGCAGATGCTGCAGGTGTTCGAGCATGATCCGGCCGGGCAGGCGCAGCTGCGGAGCGTGCTGGAGGCACCCAGCCTGTACGAGGAATTCCTGAAGTACCTGGCCCGCTTCGGCCACGCCGTGCCGGCGATGTATGAGACCCACGACTGGACCCAGCCGCATGTGGCCGACGACGCCCTGCAGCCGGTCTTCGAGCGCATCTACCAGGACACCGACCGCTACTGGCGCGAGTATTCGCTGTGCGAGGACCTGGTGGACCTGGAGACGGCCTTCCAGCTCTGGCGGTTCCGCCACATGCGTACGGTGATGCGGGTGATCGGCTTCAAGCGTGGTACCGGAGGCTCGTCCGGGGTCGGCTTCCTGCGCCAGGCGCTGGAGCTGACCTTCTTCCCCGAGCTGTTCCAGGTGCGGACCACGCTGCAGGCCGCGCCCCCGCCGGAGCTGGGCTGATCCCCATTCATCCGGATCCCGGCCGGCGGCTGGATCGTTTCAGATGCAAGTTCAGCGAGCAGGCGGGCACCTGCCTCAAACGGCGTGTATTTGACGTGAACGCCACAAGTCGGTGATCCTCGCGCGTTGCTCCATTGCACATCGGACGTGCTCGTCATCCACCGAACCAGGAATCCCGCATGAGCGTAAACGCCACTGCGAACACCCCGGAGCCGGCGCTGCCGGACTTCAAGACCACGCTGGGCCACCCGCGCCCGCTGTGGATGCTGTTCATGACCGAGTTCTGGGAACGCTTTGCGTTCTACGGCATCCGCTGGGCCTTGGTGCTCTACATCGTCGCCCAGTTCTACAACGGCAACGCCGCCGGCGAGGGCGATGCCAGCCGTATCTACGGTGCCTATCTGGCGCTGGTGTACGCGGCGGCGATCTTCGGCGGCTACGTGGCCGACCGGGTGCTGGGCTACCAGCGCTCGATCCTGACCGGCGCGATCATCATGGCGGCCGGCCTGTTCATGATCTCGCTGCCGGAAGAGCATCTGTTCAAGCTCGGCCTGGCCACGATCATCGTGGGCAACGGCCTGTTCAAGCCGAACATCTCCACCATGGTCGGCAAGCTGTATGGCCTGAAGGACGAGCGCCGCGATTCGGGCTTCACCATCTTCTACATGGGCATCAACATCGGCGCGATGATCGCCCCGGTGCTGACCGAGTACCTGGCCCGCAAGGTGTTCGGCACTTCGGAAATGCCGTCGTACAAGGTCGTGTTCATCGCCTCCGGCGTGGGCATGCTGATCTCGCTGGTGTGGTTCTACATCGGCCGGGCCGGCCTGAAGGGCATCGGCGCACCGCCGGCCGGTGCCGAAGGCTTCGGTCGCATCGTGATGGTGCTGGTAGGCGCGCTGGTGGCCATCCCGGTCGCCTACTTCCTGCTGGCGACCGGCGCCACCGCGCTGGCCTGGATCCTGGGCGTGATGTTCGCTGCGCTGGCCGTGCTGCTGCTGGTCGAAGGCATCCGCGAGGGCAAGGTGCAGCGCGACCGCGTGATCGCCATGCTGATCATCTTCGCGTTCAACGTCATGTTCTGGATGTTCTTCGAACAGGCCGGCAGCTCGTTCACCTTCCTGGCCGAGAACATCGTCAACCGTGACTTCGGCAACTGGACCTTCCCGACCGCGTGGTTCCAGTCGGTGAACTCGGTGGCCATCATCACCCTGGCGCCGCTGATCGCCTGGATCTGGGTGGCCCTGGGTCGCGCCAATCCGTCCATCCCGCGCAAGTTCGGCCTGGGCCTGCTGTTCAACGGCGCGGCCTTCGCCCTGCTGATGTTTGCCCTGTCGCAGATGGTCGTGGACGGCAAGATCCCGTTCTGGACCCTGTTCATGGTCTACGTCATCCAGTCCGTCGGTGAGCTGTGCCTGTCGCCGATCGGCCTGTCGATGGTGACCAAGCTGGCCCCGGTCCGCCTGGTCGGCTTCGGCATGGGTGGCTGGTTCCTGTCCACCGGCATCGGCAACAACCTGTCGGGCATCTTCGCCGGCGCCGTCAGTGGTGAAGGCGGCATGACGATCGATTCGGCACTGAAGGGGTATACCTTCGGCTTCTGGGCCCTGATCGGTTCCGGCGTGGTGCTGTTCCTGATCGCCCCGCTGATCAACAAGCTGATGCACGGCGTCAAGTGATGAGAGGGTAGCTGGCATGCGTACGAAGCTCGGTGGTGCGATGGGGATGGTCTGTGCGGCGCTGATCGGCGCGTGTTCGCAACCCCCGCCACCCGCCGCCACCGGGCCGACGCAGCCACTGGATACCCGTCCCACCGAGCCACCGGTCGCTGACCCCAGCGAACCGGTGGCCTCGGGCAACACCCCGGTGGCGGCGGATATCGCCGCCATCGCCGGGCTCAGTGCACAGTTCGACCCGGCCCGCGACCCCGCCGACGATCTGGCCACCGCCAAGGTGGAAGCCCAGCGTGGCAAGAAGCGCATCATCCTCGAGGTCGGCAACGCCGGCTGCGACCGCTGTCATGCGCTGGACCAGATCGTGGAGGGGGATGGCGACCTGCGCCGTTTCCGCGATGCCCACTACGTGTGGGTGAAGGTCAACGAGAGCGACGAGAAGCCCAACAGCGCTTTCCTCGGCCAGTTCCCGGAGATGGGCCGCGACTACCCCTACCTGCTGGTGCTCGATGCCGACGGCACCCTGCTGGCACCGCAGGCAACGGCGGCAATGCGCAGGGGCGAGACCTACCTGCCGGCGCAGGTGATGGCCTTCCTCAAGCAGTGGGCGCCTGATCGGTAGCGCCGGGCCATGCCCGGCGGATGCGCGCGCCGTCACATTCCCAGCATCGCCGCCTCAATTTCATCGCACGCACGCCGTTACCGGCAAGGCTCCCGGTCGACCCGACGTCGACGCACCCTACCGGAACGCCCATGCACAGCGACCACGCCGAACGATTGCCCGATCCTGCCAGCAGCCTGGGCGAGGGTGGTGCTGGCGAGGGCGTGACCCTGCCGGCACAGGACGCACTGCTGGATGACGTCGGCATCGGCGACAGTGCCCCCGAAGCGGCCCCGCCGCACCATCGCCTGCCGCAGATCGCACTGCCTGACAACGTCGTGCTGAAGGGCGCGGTGCAGACGCTGGTGGAACAGAAATCGCGACTCGATGCGCTGGCGTCGCAGGGCCAGCTGGCCGGCCTGCTGCCGCCGGAATGGCAGGGCAACGGCGTACGCGCCATCGAGCTGTCCAACTTCATCCAGGGCGTGCTGCCGTTCCTGCAGCCGGGAGAACGTGGCGAGACCGCGGCCGCACGCCTGCCGGTGCGTCATGTGCTGGGCGACGACAGCCGTTGGGGCCTGCCGGATGTGGCCGAACCGAAGTCGCTGGCGTGGTACCTGGCCAGTGACGAACGCGCCACTGCGGGCGGCAGGGACGTGGCCGAAGCCTTTCTGGTCGGGGCGCTGGGCGTGGCGTGGATGCAGGAGGGGCGCAGCCGCGCGGGCTTCCTGCGTGCCGTGGGGCAGGACAGCCTGGCCGCGCGGGTGACCATGCTGGGCTATCCGGCGGCCACCGAGCTGGCGCTGTACAGCGTGGTCGCGCATGGCCAGTCGCAGGTCTGGTGCGTGCACGCTCGCCGTCGCATGCGTCCACTGGTCGCGCCATGGCTGAGCGTGCCGCTGTTGACGGCGTACGGGGTGCCCGCACCGGTGCCATGGCCGTCCGCGTTCCCGCCCGTGGACGCCGTTGCCGAGGCGCTGGCGACCGCGCGCCAGGGACGCGCGCTGCCCGAGGTGGATCTGGGCAAGGTGGTGGCGAAGATGGCCGAAGACGCAGCCGGCGAAGCATGGCAACCGGTCAGCCTGCTGCAGCTCAACACGTGGTCGCCGCGCTGGCATTTCTTCCTCGGCACCTTCGTCGGCGTGCCGTCGCTGCTGCTGGTGGCTGCCGCGCTGGCTCTGCCGGGGGCGGTCGAAGCGGCCACGGTTGCCGCGTCGCTGGGCTTTGCCGGTGGCGCGATCGGTGCACTCGCAGTGCCGTGGATCCATGCGCGGCGCAAGCACCTGAGCTGAACCGTGCTGTCCTGAGACCGGGGCCGAGCCCCGGCGGCACGCCTCAGACGCCTTCGCCCATCCGTTCCAGGCCATCGCCCGCCAGGCGCAGGATCAGCGTCTCCAGCAGCTGTTCCTCCTCCTCGCTCAGCACCGACATCAGCTTGCGGGTGATCTCGATCACCAGCGGCGCGATGGTCTCGTACACCTCGAAGCCCGCTGCCGACAGGGCCAGGACCGAGCGGCGACGGTCGTCGCCATGGGTCTCGCGCTTGATGAAGCCACGCTCGAGCAGGCGCGCCACCGCGCGGCTGACCGCCACCTTGTCCATCGCCGTGCGGTCGGAGACCTCGCTGGCCGACGACCCGGGATACAGCGCCAGGATGGTGATGACCCGCCATTCCGGAATGGCCAGACCGTAGCGATCACCGTACAGCTTGGCGATGTTGCCGCTGACCCGGTTGGACAGCACGCTCAGCCGGTAGGGCAGGAACTGTTCCAGGTCGAGCAGGACGTGCGATGCACGCAGGCGTGTCGAAGCGGGATCGGCGGGGCTCATGTTGCGGTGCACCTTGCTGGTGGTTTCAAGTGTAACTATAAGGGTTGGGTCCAGACCCTGCATTCTCGCCGGGTCGTTACCTGCCCGCACCTGGTTTGTACCGATGCGGTACCGATTCGGAGCCCCGCCATGAATACCGCAGTCCAGCCCTCCTCGCATCCCAATCCGGGCATGCAGGTCACCACCTTCGAGAACCCGATGGGCATCGATGGTTTCGAGTTCGTCGAGTTTGCTGCCCCGGCCGGCCGCGGCCAGGAGCTGCACGACTACTTCCGCAGGATGGGCTTCACGGCGGTGCTCAGGCACAAGCAGCGTCCGATTACCGTCTATCGCCAGGGCGACGTCAACTTCCTGGTCAATGAAGACCCGGATTCGTTCGCTGCCGACTTCGCCGAAAAGCATGGTCCGTGCGCCTGCGGCTTCGCCATCCGCTTCAAGAAGCCGGGCCAGGAGGTCTACCAGACCGCGCTGGGCAACGGTGCCGAGGCCATCGGCTTCAAGCCGGACAGCAAGGCGGTCGGCGCGCCGGTCATCAAGGGCATCGGTGACTGCATGCTGTACCTGGTCGACCGCTATGGCAGCGCCGGCAGCATCTACGACGGCGACTACGAGCCGATCGCCGGCGTCGATCAGCATCCGGTGGGCTTCGGCCTGACCTTCATCGACCACCTGACCCACAACCTGTACTTCGGCAACATGCAGCAGTGGTCGGACTACTACGAGCGGCTGTTCAACTTCCGCGAGATCCGCTACTTCGACATCAAGGGCCTGAAGACCGGCCTGGTGTCCAAGGCCATGACCGCGCCGGACGGCATCGTGCGCATTCCGCTCAACGAATCGTCCGATCCGAAGAGCCAGATCAACGAATACCTGGACGCCTACAAGGGCGAGGGCATCCAGCACATCGCCTGTTTCACCGAGAACATCTACGAGACCGTCGAGGCGATGCGTGCGCAGGGCGTGGATTTCCTCGACACACCGGACACCTACTTCGACGTGATCGACCAGCGCGTGCCGAACCATGGCGAGGACGTGCCGCGCCTGGCGAAGAACAAGATCCTCATCGACGCCGATCCGGAAACCCACCAGCGCAAGCTGCTGCAGATCTTCACCCAGAACTGCATCGGCCCGATCTTCTTCGAGATCATCCAGCGCAAGGGTAATGAAGGTTTCGGCGAAGGCAACTTCACTGCGCTGTTCGAGAGCATCGAGCGCGACCAGATCCGCCGCGGCGTGCTGTAACGTTTCAGACCTGCACCCTCAGCGGTAGCGCCGGGCCATGCCCGGCGGCTTTCCGTTCCGGCCTTGCCGTTCCAGGAGCCCCCATGTCCACCTCCATCACCGCCCGTGGCTACCAGTCCGGTTTCGGCAACGAATTCGCCACCGAAGCCGTGGCCGGCGCGCTGCCGGTCGGGCAGAACTCGCCGCAGAAGGTGGCCCATGGCCTGTATGCCGAGCAGCTGTCCGGCACCGCCTTCACCGCGCCGCGCGGCAGCAACCGGCGCAGCTGGCTGTACCGGATCCGCCCGGCGGTGACCCATGGTGAGTTCACCCCGTTCGCGCAATCGCGCCTGCAGTGCGATTTCGGCTCGCAGCCGGCCTCGCCGAACCAGCTGCGCTGGAGCCCGCTGCCGCTGCCGGAACTGCCCACCGACTTCGTCGAAGGGCTGTACACCATGGGCGGCAATGGTTCGCCGGATGCCCACGCCGGCGTCGGCATTCATCTGTATGCCGCGAACCGGGACATGGTTGGCCGCTACTTCTACGATGCCGACGGCGAACTGCTGATCGTGCCCCAGCTGGGTGGCCTGCGCCTGCTGACCGAGCTGGGCGTGATCGAGATCGAACCGCAGCAGATCGCGGTGATTCCGCGTGGCGTGCGCTTCCGCGTCGAGCTGCCTGATGGCCCGAGCCGGGGCTACATCTGCGAGAACTACGGCGCCCTGCTGAAGCTACCCGATCTGGGGCCGATCGGCGCCAACGGCCTGGCCAATCCGCGCGACTTTGAAACCCCGCATGCGGCCTTCGAGGACCTCGACGGTGAGTTCGAACTGATCGCCAAGTTCGAAGGACGCCTGTGGCGCGCGCCGATCGACCATTCGCCGCTGGACGTGGTCGCCTGGCACGGCAATTACGCGCCGTACCGCTACGATCTGCGCCGCTTCAACACCCTCGGTTCGATCAGCTACGACCACCCGGACCCGTCGATCTTCCTGGTACTGCATTCGCCCAGCGACACAGCAGGGACCAGCAACATGGATTTCGCCATCTTCCCGCCGCGCTGGCTGGTGGCGCAGAACACCTTCCGGCCACCGTGGTTCCACCGCAACATCGCCAGCGAGTTCATGGGCCTGGTGCACGGTGCCTACGATGCCAAGGCCGAAGGCTTCGTGCCGGGCGGCGCCTCCCTGCACAACTGCATGAGCGGCCACGGACCGGATGCACCGACCTTCGACAGGGCCTCCAGTGCCGATCTGTCCAAGCCTGACGTGGTCAAGGACACCATGGCCTTCATGTTCGAGACCCGCGCGGTGATCCGCCCGACCGCCCAGGCGCTTGATGCCGGGCACCGGCAGGCCGATTACCAGCAGTGCTGGGCAGGGTTGCGCAACAACTTCCGATGAGCCTCATGCGGCATCGGTGAAGGCGTCGCAGTGCTCCAGCGGCAGGACTTCCAGCAGCCGCTGCCGTACGCGTTCGCAGTAGCCTTCGGAGGTCAGCGTGGGCAGTACCTGCAACGCCGAGTGCAGCACCTGCAGCACATCGGTCTGCGCACGTGCCTGCTGCAGGTCGCGGAACAGCGCCGCTGCCTGTGGATGCCGCTGCAGCTCCAGGATACCCAGCACATAGATCCGTGAGGCGACCAGCGAGCGACGCCGTTCGATCGGCGTGGCCGCGGTCGCGGGTGTCTGCGGCCGTGCAGGGGTGGGCCCGGATGCCGTCACTGCGGGAGGAGGGGCGTCGGCTTCCAGATAGCCGGCATGGATCAGCTGGATCAGCATGGCCGGCGTCTCCTGGCCCATCAGCCCGCTCAGCTCGGTGACGCTGCGCTGGCCATCGCACAGGATCAGCAACCGGCGCTGGCGCATGTCCAGCGGCGCGCGGTGCGCCTGCAGCGCGGTTCGGGCGAGATCGGTCTTGCGCGGTTGCATGGATGGGACAGCCAGGACGGTGCACGCCGAGCCTGAACGAAGGCGATGAAACAGCGATGACAATGCAGCGCCTGCACGCGGCCTGCGGTAGCGTCCGCCCATCCCTCCTGGAGCGACACCGATGAAACTGCTGCCATTGGCTGGCCTGATGCTGCTGTCCCTGACCGCCTGTGGCGGTGGTTCGGACAAACAGGGAGCGGCCGGCAGCGGCAGCGACTCGCCGGCCGAGACCGCCAGTGCCACCGGCCCGGCGCAATCGGCCGATCCGGACCTGGCGTCACGGCCGGCCAACGATGCCCGCGCCGACAGCCCCGCGCGCTTGAACGGTTTCGGCGGGGTGGCGCTGGGTGCGGGCATCGCCGAGGTGCGCAGCGGCTTCGGCGCGCCGCTGCAGGGGCTGGGCAGCGATGCGGCAGGCAGGCCATTGCCGGCCGACGACGGCAACGAGGACTGCTATTTCCTGCGTCCGCAGCAGGCTGATGACCCACGCCTGATGATCGAAGGCCGCAAGCTGGTCCGCTATGACGTGCGCAGCGCCGCCATCACCGCGCCAGGCGGCGGCAGGGTCGGCATGACCCTGGGCGAGTTGCAGGTGCTGTATCCGGAGCGTGCCGATGTCGGTCCCGACAAGTACGACGACAAGGCCCAGCACCTGCGCGTGCGTCCGGCGCAGGAAGGTGCGGCGGTGATCGATTTCGCCCTGGGGCCCGACGGCCGGGTCAGCGCGTGGCGGGTCGGCCAGACCCCGCAGGTCGATTACACCGAAGGTTGTGGCTGATCCTTGATGCAGCGCCCAGCCTCGCGGCCGGGCCAAGCGTAGAATCGCGCGACGACCGCTGGGGGAGTGCTCGATGATCGCCATTGCCATCGCCTGGTTTCTGCTTGGCCTGCTGCTGCTGGGGCTCGGCGGAGACTCCATCGTCAAGGCCGTTTCCGGCCTGGCCCAGCGCTTCGGTGCCCGCCCGTTCACGGCGGGTCTGCTGCTGCTCGGCGTGGCGACGTCGATGCCGGAGCTGGTGGTCAACGCCCGCGCGCTGGCCGTGGGCCAGCCGGAACTGGCGCTGGGCAACGCGGTGGGCAGCAGCATCGCCAACCTGGGCCTGACGCTGGCGATCGCGGCGATCGCGGCCCCGTTGCTGCTGCGCGCGCGCCTGCAGGCCGTGCTCTGGTGGTCGCTGCTGGGGGCCGGCGTTCTGTTGATCCTGTTCGGGCTGGATGGCCGCCTCGCGCGCTGGGAAGGTGTCGTGCTGCTGGCCGGCTTCGTCGTCATGCAGGCCGTGCTGATACGCCGTGGCCGCAGTGAGACCGCCGATGTGCAGGCGGCCATCGCACGATCGGCGCTGAGCCGCACCAGCCTGCCGTTGAATATGCTGCGTGTGCTGGTGGCCGTGGTGGCCCTCTACTGGGGGGCGCGGCTGGTCGTTGGCGCGGCGGCCGACTTCGGCGTCGCACTTGGATGGACGCCGCTGCTGGTCGGCCTGCTGCCGCTTGCGATCGGCACGGCCTTGCCGGAGGTGGCCACCGCCATCGCCGCCGCGCGGCGTGGCCATGGCGACATGGTGCTGGGCCACGTGCTCGGCTCCAGCGCGGTCAATCTGCTGCTGGTGATCGGCGCGATGGCGGCGCTGCAGCCGCTGGCCCTGCCGGCATCGTTCGTGCGCCTGGAACTGCCCGCGCTGCTGGCCTTTGCCCTGGTGCTGTATCCGATGCTGCGTGGCGACCTGAAGATCAGCCGTGGCGAAGGCGTGATCCTGCTGGTGGCGTTCGTCGGCTGGTTCGTATTGGAACTGCTGCTGGTGGGTGCACCGGCACTGTAGCGCCGAGCCCATGCACGGCTCGGCAGCAGATCCCCGCCCTGAGTGGATGCGGGGAGTCGTGTGATCAGCGTGTCGGGCTCTGCTCTTCTTTCCGCGCCGGCTCCGGCGGCGGCAGCTGCTCTTCGGCAGCCCGTTCGTTGCCGGGCAGGGTAGGACGGGTTTCCATCAGCAGCGACAACGCGGCCTTGGCCATCATGTGCGCGCTGATCGGCGCGGTGATGAACAGGAAGACGGTGATCAGCAGCTCGCGCGGCTGCGGATCCTGGCCGAGGAAGATGTGGTAGCAGACCGAACACACCAGCACGCAGCCCACGCCCAGCGTGCTGGCCTTGGTCGGCGCATGCAGCCGCTTGAAGAAGGTCGACAGCTTCACCAGGCCCAGCGCACCGACCAGGATGAAGAAGCAGCCGAACAGCAGCAGGACCGACAGGCCGATCTGGATCGCGGTGATCATTCGACGATGTCCCGGCGCAGCACGAACTTGCTCAGCACCACGGTGCTGCCGAAGCCGAGCATGGCGATCACCAGTGCGGCCTCGAAGTAGATCGGCGAGTTGAGGTACATGCCGAACAGCATCAGTTCGGCGATGGCAGTCACTGAAAGTGTGTCGAGGGCGAGGATGCGGTCAGGCACGCTCGGGCCGCGCAGCAGGCGCCAGGTCGCCAGCAGCATGGCCAGTCCGACCACGTGCATGCATACCACCAGGGTGGTCTGGATGACTTCAAAACCGGTCATGGGAAGATCTCCATCAACGGGGCTTCGTATCGTTGCTTGATCGTGTCGATCAGCGCCTGTGGATCCTCCAGGTGCAGCACGTGCACCAGCAGGAACCTGCGGTCGTCGCTGAGTGCCGCCGACACCGTACCCGGGGTCAGGGTGATCATGCTGGTCAGCGCGGCGATGCCGTGGATGTTGGCGATGTCCAGCGGCAGCCAGATGAAGCCCGGATGGATGTTCTTCTCCGGGCCGAGCACCTGCAGGGCCACCCGGATGTTGGACATCAGGATGTCCCACAGGGTGACGCACAGCAGCTTCGGTACCGGGCGCAACGTGCCGATGCGGGCGAACTCGCGGTCCAGGCGCGCGGCGAACAGCGGCACGACCACGCCCAGCACAAGGCCCAGCAGGATCTGGCCAAGGTTGAAGCTGTCGGACATCAGCAGCCAGAACGCCACCACCATCATGCTCAGTGCGGGCGACGGTACCAGGCGGCGGAACAGGGAACGTTGCGCGGTCATGGCTGGCGGATCTCCGGTGTGGTCGCGCGCAACTGCTGCACGTACTCGCCCGGCTGCAGCAGCTGGGCGGCGGTGGCGTCGGTATGGCGCATCAGCGGGGCGGCGGCCAGGGTCATGCCGATGCCGTAGGCCAGCAGGATGCAGGCAGCGAACAGCTCGACCCTGCGCAGCTTGGCCTTGCGGGGCGGCGGCGCGTCCGGCTCGGGCAGCGGCACGCGCCAGAACAGGCGGATGCCCCCTCGGGTCAGGCCCATGATGACCAGCAGGCTGCTGACCAGCACGGCCGTCCATACCGCGCCGGTGTACTGCGCCGGCATCCCGGCCAGCAGGGCGGCCTTGGCCAGGAAGCCCGACAGCGGCGGAAGTCCGGCGACCGACACGGCGCCGATCAGGAACAGTACCGCCGGCGTTTCCTTGCCCGGCATCGGTGCGATCACTTCCTTGCGGTCGCTGGCACCGCCGCGTCGGCGCCGGATCAGGTCGGCCACCAGGAACAGCGCGGCAGCGACGAAACTGCTGTGTGGCAGATAGTACAGACCGGCGGAGAGCACCTTCGGCGTGCCCACCGCGAAGGCAATGAACAGGGTCGCGGCCGAGACGATCACCAGGTAGGAGATCAGCACGCGCAGGCGCGCGGCGGCCAACGCGCCCAGGCCGCCCAGTACCAGCGTGGCCACGCCGGCCCACAGCAGCCAGTCGCGTCCGTATCCGGCCATCGCGCCGGCGTCCTCGCCGAACCACAGCATCTGCACGCGCAGCACGGCGTACAGGCCGACCTTGGTCATGATCGCAAACAGCGCAGCGACCGCAGCAGGTGCGCGCGCGTACGATTCGGGCAGCCAAAGGTACAGCGGCATCAGGGCGGCCTTGGCGCAGAACACCAGCAGCAGCAGGCCCATCGTGGCCTTCACCAGGGTCAGCTGTGCCGGCGGAACCTCGGCGATGCGCTGCGACAGCTCCGCCATGTTCAACGAGCCGAGCGAGGCGTACAGCAGGCCGAGTGCGATCAGGAACAGCGTCGATGCGGTGACATTGAACACCACGTAGTGCAGGCCGATGCGCATGCGCAGGCCACGGCCGCCGCTCAGCAGCAGGCCGTAGGAAGCGATCAGCATCACCTCGAAGAACACGAACAGGTTGAAGATGTCGCCGGTGAGGAACGCACCGTTGAGGCCGACCAGCTGGAACTGGAACAGCGCATGGAAGTGCGGCGCGCGCCGGTCCCAGCCCGAGCAGGCATGCAGCAGGCAGGGGATGGCCAGCAGCAGGGTGGTCAGCAGCATCCACGCCGACAGCCGGTCGGCCACCAGCGCGATGCCCAGGCGCGAGGGCCAGTCTCCCAGCAGGTAGACGCGGATGTCACCGCCTGCCGTATCGGCGAACAGCAGCCCGACCACCACGGCCAGGGCCGCCAGTGCCGTCCAGGCCACGGTCCGCTGTACCTTCGGACCATAGCGGCGATGCTCGACGAACAGTGACAGTGCGGCGCCGAGCAGGGGAACCAGGATCGGCAGGATCACCAGATGGTTCATGCGCGGTCCTCGCCCTGGCGCGGCGGCGCATCGTCATCGGGCTCGTGCGCGTCCACGTGGTCGCTGTGGTTGTCGCTGCGGCTGCGCATGGCCAGCACGATGCTCACTGCAGTCATCGCGAAGGCGATCACGATGGCCGTCAGTACCAGCGCCTGTGGCAACGGGTCGGTGTAGTTGCCCAGGTGGCTTTCGACGCCTTCCTGCAGCACCGGTGCCTTGCCCTGCACCAGGCGCCCACCGGCAAAGATCAGCAGGTTGGTGGCGTAGGACAGGAAGGTCATGCCAAGGATCACGTCGAAGCTGCGCGCCCGCAGCAGTAGGTACACGCCGATGGCGGTCAGCACGCCGATCGCAGTGGCCAGGGCCAGTTCCATCAGTGCATCTCCCCGGTGCGGGCCGAACGGCGTTGCAGATCGATCTCGCCCTTGCGGGCGGTGCGGGTTCGAGAGGGCTTGACCGTGCCCATCATCGACAGCATCAGCATGGCGCCACCGAACACCACCAGGTACACGCCGATGTCGAAGCCGATCGCGCTGGCCAGCGGCACGTCGCCGATCAGCGGCAGGTGCAGGTCGAGGTGCCCGCTGGTCAGGAACGGCACGCCGAACAGCATCGAAGCACTGCCACTGAGCAGGGCGATCAGCAGGCCGGTGCCGATGCACCGGATGTAGTCGAAGCCGAAGCGCGACTCCACCGATGCCGTACCCTGGATCACGTACTGGATCAGCAGCGGCACCGCCAGTACCAGGCCGGCGATGAACCCGCCGCCCGGGGCGTTGTGACCGCGCAGGAACAGGAAGATGGAGACCGTCAGCGTCAGCGGGAACATGATCTGCGCCAGGTCGGCCGGTACCGGCAGCTTGATCGGCGGCCCGGGCATGATCTGCTCCGGGGCCATCCGCGTGCGGCGCAGCAGCGCGTGCACCACCAGCGCGGCGATGCCGAACACCGTGATCTCGCCGAAGGTATCAAAGCCGCGGAAGTCGACCAGGATCACGTTGACCACGTTCTGGCCATACGCTTCGGGCAGGGCACGCGCCACCAGCTCACCGGCCATGGTGTTCGGCGGCAGGGTCATCGCGGTATAGGCCAGCGCGCCGAGACCGGAACCGGCGATGACCGCGATCAGCGCGTCGCGGCGCTTGCGCCAGCGCGGCCGCTCCGGTCCGGACTGCGCGGGCAGATAGTTCATCCCCAGCAGCATCAGGACCAGGGTCACCATCTCCACCAGCAGCTGGGTCAGTGCCAGATCCGGTGCCGACAGGAACACGAAGGTCAGCGCCACCATCAGGCCGACGCCGCCCACCAGCAGCACCGCCAGCAGGCGCTGCTTGTACACGCGCAGCGTGGCGATCGCGCAGCCCATCATCACCAGCCACAACGCCCAGCCCAGCAGTGGAATCGGCTGCGGCGCGGTCCAGTTCGGGGACGCCGGGTTCGCCACGAACGGCGCGGCGGCCACCACGATCGCGACCAGCACCAGGCCCAGCAGCATCCGCTGCAGGCTGCCGTTGGCAATGCCGTTGGTCAGGCGCATGGCCAGTGCGGAAACCGCATCCAGCTGCGCATGGAACACGTTGCGGCCGGTGGTGGTATTGGTCACGGCATGCAGGTTGATCAGCTTGCGCAGGCCGAAGTACAGGGCGATACCGCCCACCACGCCGATCGCGCTCATCGCCAGCGGCAGGTTGAAGCCATGCCATACCGACAGGCTGTACTCGGGCATGGCGCTGCCGAGGATGGAGGCGGCAGCGGCATGCAGGACCGGCGCCACCGTCAGCGCGGGCGCGATGCCGACTGCCACGCAGACCACCACCAGCAGTTCCACCGGTACCTTCATCCAGCGCGGCGGTTCATGGGGAACGCGGTCCAGCCCGTGCGGGCCGGGGCCGAAGAAGGTGTCGTGCACGAAGCGCAGGCTGTAGGCCACGCCGAACACGCCGGCCAGCAACGCCGCAATCGACACCGCCATGCGCATGGTCTCGGTGCCGCCGGCGCTGATCGCCTCGGCGAACAGCATTTCCTTGGACAGGAAGCCGTTGAGCAGCGGAATGCCGGCCATGGCCAGCGAGGCGATGATCGCCAGTGCGCTGGTGAAGGGCATCAGTTTCCGCAGCCCGCCCAGCTTGCGCATGTCGCGGGTGCCGGTCTCATGGTCGATGATGCCGGCGGCCATGAACAGCGAGGCCTTGAAGGTGGCGTGGTTGAGGATGTGGAACACGCCGGCGACCACCGCCATCGGCGTGGACAGGCCGAACAGCAGGGTGATCAGGCCCAGGTGGGAGATCGTCGAATACGCCAGCAGCCCTTTCAGGTCGTGCTGGAAGATCGCGTTCCAGGCGCCGATCAGCAGGGTGAGCGCGCCGATGCCGCTCACCGTATAGAAGAACAGGTCGCTGCCGGCCAGTGCCGGATGCAGGCGCGCCAGCAGGAACACGCCTGCTTTGACCATGGTGGCCGAGTGCAGGTAGGCCGAGACCGGTGTCGGCGCCGCCATCGCATGCGGCAACCAGAAATGGAACGGGAACTGCGCGCTCTTGGTGAAGATGCCGGCCAGCACCAGGAACAGGGCATAGGGATACAGCGCGCTGGCGCGGATCTGTTCACCGGCCGCCAGCACCACATCCAGGTCGAAGCTGCCGACGATGCGCCCGATCAGCAGCACGCCACCGAGCAGGGCCAGCCCGCCGCCGCCGGTGATCACCAGCGCCATGCGTGCGCCCTCGCGCGCATCCTGGCGATGCGACCAGAAGCCGATCAGCAGGAACGAGCTGATGCTGGTCATTTCCCAGAAGATCATCAGCAACAGCAGGTTGCCCGACAGCACCATGCCGAGCATGGCGCCCATGAACAGCAGCAGGTAGCAGTAGAAGCGGTGGGCGTTGTCCTGCGCACTGAGGTAGTACCGCGCGTACAGCACCACCAGCGCGCCGATGCCCAGCACCAGGCCGGCAAACATCCAGGCCAGGCCGTCCAGCCGCAGATGGAAGTCCAAGCCGATTTGCGGCAGCCAGGGCAGCAGGGTGCGGACGATCTGGCCGTCGAGCACCGCCGGGGTGAGCCAGCCGAGAATGGCCAGGCCGCCCAACGGCGCCAGCGCCGCCAGCCAGGCAGCAGTCGAGCGCGAACTACGGGGGAAGGCCGCAACAGCCGCTGCCATCAGGAACGGCAGGGCCAGCAGCAGAGGCAGGCTGGGGAGCATGCAGGGAATCCATGATTCACGAGCAGGTCAGTGAGGATAACAGGCTGCGAAATGTCGCCGAAAGCCATCGAACGGCGATCAACTGCCTGTAACGTTCGCTGATTCATTTTTTTGCAGCGCAGCATCTCCTCCGCGGTGCCGGCCAGGGGCTGCGGCCGGCTGCACCCTACGCCCGCGCACGGCGACCGCAGGCCCTGTCGCACAGGGGCTGCCGCTGCGGCAGGCGCCCCGCCAGAGGGGCAGAGCGTGCAGGCTGGCAGGCCGGCGGTGGACCGCAGGTGAGGAAATCCGCCCGTTCAGGAAGCGAGGGTGACGCCCGCCCGGAGGCGTGTCAGTAACGCCAGTCGAGCCTGCGATAGAGCTTGGCCATCACCCAGGCCGGGCCGATCAGCAGGTAGGTCAGGTCGGTCAGGAAGCTGGGCTTGCGGCCCTCGAACTTGTGCCCGATGAACTGCGCGATCCAGGCCACCACGAACACCGTCACCGCCAGCCAGAACAGGTTGTGCAGGCCGATCTCGGCCTCCAGCAGGCGGCACAGGCAGCCGAACACGAAGAACTGGATGAGCATGCCGATGCCCAGCGGACGCGACAGCTTGTTGTAGAAGCACCAGGCACTGAACATCGCGAACGCCGACCAGATGCCGTACTGGAACCAGGTGATCAGGGGGGGCAGGCACCACAGCAGGGCCACGGCCGACCACAGGATGGCCGGTACCGCGACCACGTGGATGCGCTGGTTGATCGTATTGCGGTGATCGTCGGAGTAGCTGGCGAAGTAGCGGTCGATCGGCCGCGCGAGCTCGGTGGTGGTCTGCATGCTTCTTCGCTTCCTCCGGTGAGGCCGACAGCATACTCCCGGGCGCCTTCGCACAGCGCCACCCTGGGCGCTGCCGGGCAGGACGCCCCCGGTCGCTGCGACCGGGGGCGCAGGGGATCAGTCGACGCTGATCCCGGCCAAACGCTGCAGCGCCTCGGCGTACTTGGCGCGGGTGCGCTCGATGATCTCCGCCGGGATGTTCGGGCCCGGGGCGGTCTTGCCCCAGTCCAGCGTCTCCAGGTAATCGCGCACGAACTGCTTGTCGTAGCTGGGCGGGCTGGTGCCCACTTCGTACTCGTCGGCCGGCCAGTAACGCGATGAATCCGGCGTCAGCATCTCGTCCATGATGTACAGGCGGCCGTCGGCATCGGTGCCGAACTCGAACTTGGTGTCGGCCAGGATGATGCCGCGCTCGCGGGCGTAATCGGCGGCGAACTTGTAGATGCGCAGGGTGGCATCGCGCACGCGCTCGGCCAGTTCGGCGCCGACCTGCCGCACCATCGCATCGAAATCGATGTTCTCGTCATGGTCGCCCACCGCGGCCTTGGTCGAGGGGGTAAAGATCGGTTCGGGCAGCTGCTCGGCCTGGCGCAGCCCATCGGGCAGGTCGATGCCGCTGACCTTGCCGGTGCGCTGGTAGTCCTTCCAGCCGCTGCCGATCAGGTAGCCGCGGGCGATCGCTTCCACCGGCACCGGCTTCAGCTTGCGGGTGACCACGGCGCGCCGGGCGTACAGCGCCGGGTCCACGCCTTCAGGCAGCACGCTGGCCACGTCGATGCCGGTCAGGTGATTGGGCATCAGGTGCGCGGTCTTGGCGAACCAGAAATTGGAGACCTGGCAGAGCATTTCGCCCTTGCCGGGGATCGGGTCGGGCAGCACCACGTCGAACGCCGACAGGCGATCGGTGGCGACCATCAGCAGGTAGTCGCCCGGCGGGGTCCCTGCAGGCAGCCGCTCGCGCGGGATATCGAACACATCACGCACCTTGCCGCGGTGGCGCAAGGGCAGGCCGGGGAGATCGGATTGCAACAGCGTGGTTGGCACGGGCACTCCTGGGGCGTTGTCGATACGGCTGCCCAACGGACCCGGCGGGCCCGCTGACCAGCGGGCGGCCTAGTGTAAAGCCGTCCGGGCCCGCTGTGACGTAAAATGAGCGTCCATTTCGTCGGTCGACCCCGGAGCGCCATGCGCTGGTACGGAAAACTGCTCGGATTCATCGCCGGCGCCCTGCTGTTCCGGCCCAATCCGCTGTTCGGCGCGGTGGTCGGCCTGCTGATCGGCCATGCCTTTGATTCGGATTGGTTCCGCCTGAACAAGGAGAACCCGTACCGGGAGCTGGGGCTGACCTCCGAGGCCACCGATGCCGAGGTCGAGCGCGCCTACCGCAAGCTGATCTCGCAGTACCACCCGGACAAGCTTGGCGGCGCCGCCCCCGAGCTGCAGCAGCAGGCCGAGCAGAAGTCGCGGCGCATCAACGCCGCCTACGACCGCATCAAGACCCTGCGCAAGCGCTGACCCCTTTCCCCTCGTTGCAAGGCCCGGCCATGTCCCACTGCCTCATCGCCCCCTCCATCCTGTCCGCCGATTTCGCCCGCCTCGGCGAGGAAGTCGACAACGTCCTGGCCGCCGGTGCGGACTGGGTCCACTTCGACGTGATGGACAACCATTACGTACCCAACCTGACCATCGGCCCGATGGTCTGCCAGGCACTGCGCAAGCACGGCGTGACCGCGCCGATCGACGTGCACCTGATGGTCGAGCCGGTGGACCGCATCATCCCGGACTTCGCCGAAGCCGGTGCCACCTACATCAGCTTCCATCCGGAGGCCAGCCGCCACGTGCACCGCACGATCCAGCTGATCCGTTCGCTGGGCTGCAAGCCGGGCATCGTGCTGAACCCGGCCACGCCGGTGGACATCCTCGACTGGGTGCTGGATGACCTGGACCTGGTGCTGCTGATGTCGGTCAACCCGGGATTCGGCGGCCAGGCCTTCATTCCTTCGGCGCTGGACAAGCTGCGCGTGGTCCGCCAGAAGATCGATGCCAGCGGCAAGGACATCCGCCTGGAAATCGACGGTGGCGTGAAGGCCGACAACATCGGCGAGATCGCGGCTGCGGGCGCCGACACCTTCGTCGCCGGCTCGGCCATCTTCAATGCCAAGACCCCTTACCAGGATGTGATCGCGCAGATGCGCGCCAACGTCGCTGCGGCGCGAGGCTGAGGCATGAGCACGGTGGCCGTGTTGAACATCCGCCCGGCCACTGCCGCCGACGCGGGCCTGATCCTGCGCTTCATCCGTGAGCTGGCCATCTACGAGCGGGCCGAGCATTCGGTGCAGACCGACGAGATCGGCATCGCCGAAAGCCTGTTCGGTCCCGACGCAACTGCCCGCGCGCTGATCTGTGAAGCCGATGGCGAGGCCATCGGCTATGCGGTGTATTTCTACAACTACTCCACCTGGCTGGGCCGCAAGGGCATCTACCTGGAAGACCTGTATGTCAGCCCGCAGCAGCGGGGCGCGGGCGCTGGCAAGGCGCTGCTGAAATACATCGCGCGGCAGGCGGTCGCCGAAGGCTGCGGTCGCTTCGAATGGTCGGTGCTGGACTGGAACACGCCGGCCATCGAGTTCTACACCGCAGCGGGCGCGAAACCGCAGGATGAGTGGACCGTATACCGGCTGCAGGGCCAGGCGCTGCACGATTTCGCCAACGGCTGACGATCGCGCCCGGGTGCGACTTCAAAAAAAAGGCCACGCCCATCGTTGGCGTGGCCTTGCTGCATGCGTGGGAGGCTGATCCTGCCTCCATCCGTCGTCCCTGCTATGGCCTTCCATTCTCCGGGAGCTGAATGACACGCATGTGACATTCACTGCCGGCAAACGGTGCGTTGCTAGCCTGTGCCACCCCACACCGGAATCCCCGCATGACCGCACCGCGCTGGCGCCTGATCCTCAACGGCAAGTCCGCAGGCAATGACGAGCTGCGCGACGCGGTGCGCCATTGGCGGGAGCGGGGCGTGCAGCTGGAGGTACGGGTGACCTGGGAGGAAGGTGACGCCGAGCGTTACGTGGCCGAGGCCATCGACCACGGGGTAGACGTGATCGTGGCGGCAGGCGGCGACGGCACGCTCAGTGCGGTGGCCGAAACGCTGGCCCACCGCGATGAATCCGCCGATGCCCTGCCTTCGCTGGCGTTGGTCCCGATGGGCACCGCCAATGACTTCGCCACCTCGGCGAACCTTCCGACCGAGCCGGAGGCCGCGCTCGCGCTGATCGGGCAGACCACGGCACATGCCATCGATCTGCTGCGCGTGGATGCCGATGGCACGTCCTGGTGGTGCGCCAACCTGGCCAGTGGCGGTTTCGGCACGCAGGTCACCGTGGAAACCGATGCCGGCCTGAAGAAGATGCTCGGCGGCCTGGCCTACGTGATCACCGGCATCGCCAAGCTGGGGCGGATCGAGCCGATCACCGCGCGTCTGCAGGGCCCGGACTTCGCCTGGGAGGGCGGCTTCATCGCGCTGGGGATCGGCAACGGCCGGCAGGCCGGTGGTGGCCAGCAGCTGTGCCCACAGGCACTGATCGATGACGGCCTGCTGGATGTCACCGTCGTACCCGAACTGGAGGGGGAGGTGGCGTCGACGCTGGGGCAGATGCTGACAGGTGGCAAGGAAGCGGCGCTGGAACGGGTGGCCACCCGCGTCCGGCTGCCCTGGCTGCAGCTCGAGTCGGCGCAGCCACTGACCCTGAACCTGGACGGTGAGCCCGTGCAGGCGCGACGGTTCCGCATCGACTGCGTGGCTGGCCGGGTGCGTATGCATCTGCCGGCCGATTGCCCGCTGCTGGCCACGTAAGGTGGCTGCCACGCCTGGCGCTGCGGGGTTCCACTCCCGTCCAAGCTGCGATACAGTCAAGGGGTGTCCAGCCTGACGACCCCGCATACCCTTTCTTCCGCACGCCGTTGGTGGCGATGGTGGCCCGTTGCCGTCGTCCGCCCCCATAACGCTGTGTCCCGGAAGGAAAGTCGTCTTGAACTCGCACGCTCAGTTTCAGCTGCAGGCCGCTGAAGGCCACACCCACATTCCCGTTGTCCGCGAAGTGCTGTCCGACCTGGACACGCCGCTTTCGGTCTATCTGAAGCTCGCCGACGGCCCCAATACCTACCTGTTTGAATCCGTCGAAGGCGGCGAACGCTTTGGTCGTTACTCGATCATTGGCCTGCCGGCGCGCCGCGTGTATGCCTTCCATGGCCATACGCTGACCGTGCGCGAAGACGGCCAGGTGGTGGAAACCCGCGAGGTGGCCGACCCGTTTGCCGAAGTCGAGGCGCTGCGCAGCGCCCACTCGGTGCCGAAGCTGGAGGGCCTGCCGGGCTTCACCGGTGGCCTGGTCGGCTGGTTCGGTTTCGAGTGCATCGGCTATATCGAGCCGCGCCTGGCACCGCCGGCCGGCCGCGATGAACTGGGCACGCCGGACATCCTGCTGCTGCACTCCAACGAGCTGGCGGTATTCGACAATCTCAAGGGCCGCCTGTACCTGATCGTGCACGCGGACCCGCGCGTCGACGGCGCGTTCGAGCAGGCGCAGGCGCGCCTGGATGCGCTCACCGCAAAGCTGCGTGCACCGGGTGCCGGCTATCCCGCACCGCTCAACAGCGATGTGCTGGATGAATCCGATTTCGTCTCCGGTTTCACCCGCGATGGCTTCGTCGATGCGGTCCAGCGCAGCAAGGAATACATCCGCGCCGGCGATATCTTCCAGGTGGTGCTCAGCCAGCGCCTGAGCGTGCCGTTCAACGCACGCCCGGTGGACGTGTACCGCGCGCTGCGCGCATTGAACCCGTCGCCGTACATGTATTTCCTGGATGTCGGCGACCTGCAGGTGGTTGGCTCCTCGCCGGAAATCCTGGTGCGGCTGCAGGACGGCGAAGTCACCGTACGCCCGATCGCCGGCACGCGTCCGCGCGGCGCCACCGTCGAGCAGGACCTGGCACTGGAAGCCGAGCTGCTGGCCGATCCGAAAGAACGTGCCGAGCACCTGATGCTGATCGATCTCGGCCGCAACGATGCCGGTCGCGTATCAAAGGCCGGCACGGTGGAAGTGGGCGAGCAGTTCGTGATTGAACGCTACAGCCACGTCATGCACATCGTCAGCGAGGTGACCGGGCAGCTGCAGCCGGGCCTTAGCTATGCCGACGTGCTGCGCGCCACCTTCCCGGCCGGCACCGTCAGCGGCGCACCGAAGATCCGCGCGCTGGAAGTGATCCGCGAACTGGAGCCGATCAAGCGCAACGTGTACGCCGGCAGCATCGGCTACATCGGTTGGCACGGCGATGCCGATACCGCGATCGCGATCCGTACCGCGGTGATCAAGGACGGCCGCCTGTACGTGCAGGCCGGAGCCGGCATCGTCTACGACTCGGACCCGGACAAGGAATGGGACGAGACGATGAACAAGGGCCGCGCGCTGTTCCGCGCCGTCGCCCAGGCCGCCAAGGGCCTGTAAGGCACCCTGCGCCGTGGCCTGCGCTGCGGCACCTTCCGCTGTACCTGGCCCTCTCCCTGTGCGGCACCCACGTGTACGCCCACTCCCGATAAGCGACGGAACCCGACCATGTTGTGGATGATCGACAACTACGACAGCTTCACCTACAACCTCGTGCAGTACCTGCAGACGCTGGGTGCCGAGGTGAAGGTGGTGCGCAACGATGCAATGAGCGTGGATGAGATCGCCGCGCAGAAGCCCGAACGCATCGTCATCTCGCCCGGCCCGTGCACGCCCAACGAGGCGGGCGTGTCGCTGCAGCTGATCGAACGCCTGGGCCCGACCACGCCGATTCTCGGTGTCTGCCTGGGCCACCAGGGCATCGGCCAGGTCTATGGCGGCGCGGTGATCCGCGCGGGCAACATCATGCACGGCAAGACTTCGCCGATCCGCCATGAAGGCAAGGGCGTCTTCGCCGGCCTGCCGGACCGCTACCAGGCCACCCGTTACCACTCGCTGGTGGTGGACAAGAACAGCCTGCCCGATGTGCTGGAAGTGACCGCCTGGACCGAGAACGACGACGGCTCGATCGAAGAGATCATGGGCCTGCGCCATCGCCACTTCCCGGTGGAAGGCGTGCAGTTCCACCCCGAATCCATCCTCACCGAACACGGCCACGCCCTGCTGCGCAATTTCCTGCAGCGACCGGCCGCCTGAGTCCAAGGAGCAATCCCGATGAGCTTCTCCCCCCAGGAAGCCCTGCACCGCACCATCGAGCACCGCGAGATCTTCTTCGACGAGATGGTCGACCTGATGCGGCAGATCATGCGTGGCGATGTTTCGCCGATGATGACGGCAGCCATCCTCACCGGCCTGCGCGTGAAGAAGGAGACCGTGGACGAAATCGCCGCGGCGGCCACCGTGATGCGTGAATTCGCCCGGCCGGTGCCGGTGGCCGATACCTCCAACCTGGTCGATATCGTCGGCACGGGGGGCGATGGTTCGCATACCTTCAACATCTCCACCTGCGCGATGTTCGTCGCGGCGGCTGCCGGCGCGCGCGTGGCCAAGCATGGCAACCGCAGCGTGTCGTCCAAGTCCGGCAGCGCCGACGCGCTGGAGGCACTGGGCGCGGTGATCGAGCTGCAGCCGGAGCAGGTGGCCGCGGCCATCGAGCGGACCGGGATCGGTTTCATGTTCGCGCCGATCCACCACCCGTCGATGAAGGTGGTGGCGCCGGTGCGCCGCGAGATGGGCGTGCGCACCATCTTCAACATCCTCGGCCCGCTCACCAATCCGGCCAGCGCACCGTCGGTGCTGATGGGCGTGTTCCACCCCGATCTGGTGGGCATCCAGGCGCGCGTGCTGCGCGAACTGGGTACCGAGCGCGCCATGGTGGTCTGGGGCCGCGACAACATGGACGAGATCTCGCTGGGCGCCGGCACCCTGGTTGGTGAACTGCGCGACGGCAGGGTGCGCGAGTACGAGATCCACCCGGAGGACTTCGGCATCGCCATGTCGGCCAGCCGCAACCTGCGCGTGGATGGCCCGGAGCAGTCCATCGCCCTGCTGCGCGCGGTGCTGGACAACGAGCCCGGCCCGGCGCTGGACATCGTCGCGCTCAATGCCGGCGCCGCGCTGTACGTGGCCGGCGTGGCCAGTGACATCGGTGACGGCCTGGCCCGTGCCCGCGCCGCCATCGCCAATGGCAGCGCCCGCCAGCGCCTGCAGCAGTATGTTGAGACCACCCGCGCGCTGGTTGCCTGAGCGCGTGGTTCAGCCTGACCCCGTCGATGGCCGATAATGGCCGTCCTCACCGCCCCCGCACCGAACCGAAGACGATGAGCGACATCCTGCAGACGATCCTGGCCCGCAAGGCCGAAGAAGTAGCCCAGCGCCGCGCCCAGCGCCCGCTCCAGGAGCTTCAGGCCGCCGTGGCCAGCGCCCCGCCGGTACGTGGCTTCGTGCGTGCGTTGCAGGCGGCGGTGGCCAACGGCGACCCCGCGGTGATCGCCGAAGTGAAGAAGGCCAGCCCCTCCAAGGGCGTGATCCGCCCGGATTTCCGCCCGGCCGACATCGCGGTCAGCTACGAGTTCGGTGGTGCCAGCTGCCTGTCGGTGCTGACCGACGTGGATTTCTTCCAGGGCGCCGACGCCTACCTGCAGCAGGCCCGCGAGGCCTGCACGCTGCCGGTGCTGCGCAAGGACTTCGTGATCGATGCCTACCAGGTGTACGAGGCGCGCCTGCTGGGCGCTGACTGCATCCTGCTGATCGTGGCGGCGCTGGACGATACCCAGCTGGCCACGCTGTCGGAACTGGCACTGTCGCTGGGCATGGACGTGCTGGTGGAAGTGCACGACATCGACGAGCTGGAGCGTGCGCTGCAGGTGCCGGCGCCGATGATCGGCATCAACAACCGCAACCTGCGCACCTTCGAGGTCTCGCTGCAGACCACCCTGGACATGCGCCTGGCCGTGCCGCGCGACCGCCTGCTGGTGACCGAGAGCGGCATCCTCGGGCCCCAGGACGTGGCGCTGATGCGTGATGCCGGCATCCACGCGTTCCTGGTCGGCGAGGCCTTCATGCGCGTGGAAGAGCCGGGCGAGGGCCTGCGTCAGCTATTCTTCGCGGCATGAAAACGCATTACCCGACGCCACGCGCGGATGCGCCGCTGGTGGTCTTCGACTTCGATCACACCCTGTACGACGGTGATTCGGGCACGCACCTGTTCGCCTCGCTGATCAAGCGCAACCCGTTGCGCATGCTCGCGGCGCTGCTGGTCACCCCGATTGCCGGGCCGATGGTGGCGATGCTGCCGACCCGCCGTGCCGGCATTTCGATCTACGTGTGGATCGGCAGCTTCGGCCTGCATCGTGCGCGCGAGTTCAACCGGGTGATCGACGCCTACGTGATCAGGAACGAGGCGCAGATGCGCGCCAAGCTGCTGCCGCAGGCGCTGGAGGTGTTCGCCGCGCACCGTGCAAAGGGGGATCGCGTGGTGGTGGCGACTGGCGCCCCGCCCGAACTGGCCCGCGCGATCCTGGCCTTCGTTGCGCACCAGGACGTGCCGGTCATCGGCACGGAGGTCGGGCCGCGCCTGGGAGGGGTGGGGCCGACCCGTCACTGCCACAACGAAGAGAAGATGCGCATGCTGCGTGAACGTGGCTACGGCGACATTGACATTGCCTACTCCGACAGCACTGCGGATCTGCCGCTGCTGCTGGCGGCGAAGGCGCCGGTAGTGGTCAACCCGAAGCCGGGCAAGGTGGCGTTCTTCCGCAGCGTACTGCCGGCGGGCACCCGCATCCTCAACTGGGGCTGCGTCGACCGCGGCGGCGACAAGGCCTGATCCACCGGGCCCGCCGGGCATGGCCCGGCGCCACCCCTTGCCGCCCGATGGCGCCGTGCCATTGCACGCCATCCCGCAGCGCGGGGCCATGCCCGGCGAATCCGCAAGCCATCCGGTAGCGCCGGGCCATGCCCGGCGGGCGCGGGGCGCGGTCAGCGCGCCAGGTACCCGGTCACCGCGTGGCCGATCTGGAACAGGCTGATGCCCAGTACCAGCACGCCAACCGCGACCAGTACCCAGCGTTCCTTGACCCGCTTGACCAGGATCGCGGCCACCGGCGCGGCCATCATGCCGCCGATCAGCAGCCCGGCGACGATCTGCAGGTGCTGCACCCCCATCGACAGCAGGAAGGTGGCCGAGATGGTCAGGGTGACCACGAACTCGGCTGCGTTGACAGTGCCGATCGTGGTACGGGCCTGGCCGCCACGCGCCAGCAGGGTGGACGTGGCGATCGGGCCCCAGCCACCGCCGCCGCTGGCGTCCAGAAGGCCGGCGAAGAAGCCCAGAACCGGCACGCGGCGGATCTCGCCGCTGGGCATCCAGCGCCCGGCAGCACGGGCCAGGATGACGATGGCAAGCACCAGCAGGTACAGGTAGATCAACGGGCGAATGAAATCGCCGGGCAGTTGGGCGAGTACATAGGCACCGATCGCACCCCCGATCGCGCCGGGCAGTGCCAGGCGCACGAACAGGCGCTTATCGACATTGCCAGCCGCAAGATGCGACACACCGGAGGCGCCGGTGGTGAACACTTCGGCGGTGTGGATGCTGGCGCTGACCTGGGCCGGCGGCAATCCCATGCTCAGCATCACCGACGAGGAGACCAGGCCGAAGGCCATGCCCAGCGCGCCATCGACGAGCTGCGCACCGAGGCCGATGAGAATGAACCACCAGAATTCGCTGCTCAGTTCCATGCACCGAGCCTAGCGCGCGAAGGAGTGCGGACCAAGGTCCGCACCCACCGGGTGCTCAACGTTCAACGGGTGCCGTAAAGCACCACGGTCTTGCCGCGGGCATGCAGCAGCCCGTCGGTCTGCAGCTTCTTCAGCACGCGGCCGGCCATCTCACGCGAGCAGCCGACCAGGCGCGCCAGTTCCTGCCGCGAGACGCGCAGCTGGCTGCCCTGCGGGTGGCTCATCGCCTCCGGCTCCTGGGCCAGATCGTGCAGGGTGCGCACGATGCGGTCGGTGACGTCCAGGAACGCCAGGCGGCTGGCCTTGCGGCTGGTGTCGAGCAGACGCTTGGAGATCTGCTGGCCCAGCGCGTACAGCAGGCGCGGCGCGTCGGCCGACAGCGGGCCAAGGAACAGCTGATGCAGGCGCTCGTAGCTGATCTCGGCCAGCTCGCAGGCGGTGCGGGTCCGCAGGATCACCTCGCGGCGGTCCGATTCCACGAACAGGCCCATCTCGCCGACGAACTCGCCGGCACCGAAGTAGCCCAGCACCAGCTCACGATCGTCATCTTCCTCGGCCATGATCGAAACCGAGCCGCTGATGACGTAATACAGGGTTCCCGCCGGGTCTCCTGGTCGGAAGACGTCGGTCCGGGTGGGATATCGCCGCCTGTGGCTGTGCGCCAGGAAACGATCAATTGTTGCGATATCCAGGGCCAGTGGACTGCTAGCTAGGCGCACGGTTGACACGATAGGGGCGCTCCCTCTGCGCATGAACGGATTCACGGGGTCGATAGCGGAGCTTAACCAGCGCAATTGTTAAGGGCAAACAGTGTGCCAGAACTCTTGCGTCTTCACGTTCCCCCCGGGGGCGGTTTGCCCCATAATTCACCCTTTCTCTTCTTACACAGGAATCGACCGCCGTGGTCAAGCCGTTGCCTCGCCTGAGGTTGCAGGGTTTCAACAACCTCACCAAGGCGCTGAGCTTCAACATCTATGACGTGTGTTACGCGCGCACCGAAGAGGAGCGTCAGCGTTACATTGAATACATCGATGAAGAGTACAACGCCGACAGGCTGACTCAAATCTTGACCGATGTCGCCGAGATCATCGGCGCCAACATCCTGAACGTGGCCCGCCAGGACTACGATCCGCAGGGTGCCTCGGTGACCATCCTGATCTCCGAAGAGCCGGTGATCGACAAGAAGCTGGCGGGCAAGGAGCTGATCTCCGACGCCGTGGTCGCGCACATGGACAAGAGCCACATCACCGTCCATACCTACCCGGAAACCCATCCGCAGGAAGGCATCGCGACGTTCCGCGCGGACATCGACGTGGCCACCTGTGGCGTCATTTCGCCGCTGAAGGCCCTGAACTACCTGATCGAGAGCCTGGAATCGGACATCGTGATCATGGACTACCGCGTCCGTGGCTTCACCCGCGATGTGAAGGGCAAGAAGCACTTCATCGATCACAAGATCAATTCGATCCAGAACTTCCTGGCCAAGAACATCAAGTCGCGTTACGAGATGTTCGACGTCAACGTCTACCAGGAGAACATCTTCCACACGAAGATGCACCTGAAGGACTTCGACCTGGATCAGTACCTGTTCGAGGAAAAGGCCAGGAACCTGTCGTTCAAGGAGCGCATGAAGATCGAGGCGCTGCTCAAGCGCGAGATCGAAGAGCTGTTCCACGGTCGCAACCTGTCCGAGTAACACCCCTGTGCGATGCCGGCAGGCATCGTCACCCAGGCGGGACGACCCGCCCCGTGGAACCTGCGTGCTGCGCAATTCATAGTTCCACGGCGATGTACCGACCTACGGCCCGGTGTGAAGACACCGGGCCGTTTTCGTTTTTCAACCACTAGGTAAGGACCCCACCCATGCCCTGGATCTACCTGCTGCTGGCCGGCCTGTTCGAGATCGGCTTCGCGCTTGGAATGAAGTACTCCGAAGGCTTCAGCAAGCCACTGCCCACGGCCGCCACGGTCGTTTCCGCGCTGATCAGCCTGTACCTGATGAGCCAGGCCATGAAGAGCATTCCGGTCGGCACGGCCTATGCCATCTGGACCGGCATCGGGGCCATGGGCGTGGCAGTGCTGGGCATCTACCTGTTCAACGACAGTGCTTCACCGGCCCGCCTGGCCTGCGTGGGCCTGATCGTCGCCGGTGTGATCGGCCTGAAGCTGGTGTCGCCGAACTGAGCCGGCGCTGAGGCGTCCGATGCCGCGTTGCCGGCAGCGCCGGGCCATGCGCGGCGGCCGTTCAGAGGCGGTACGCGATGGTCTTCATCACCTTCGAGGCCAGCGCCATCGCCCCCGGAATCGGGAAGGGCAGGCGGCGGGCGCCGGCCTGCTCGGCATGGTCCGCATGCCGGGCCTCGTCCTGCTTCATCACTTCGATGACCGCGCGGCTGCGCAGGTCGGCGGCCGGGAGATCGACCAGATGCTCATCCAGGTGGGCCTCGACCTGGCGTTCGGTCTCGACCACAAAACCCAGGTTCCAGCCATCACCGCGCAGCCCGGCCAGAGTGCCGATGGTGTAACTGCCTGCGTACCAGAGCGGGTTGAACAGGCTCGGCCGGCTGTCCAGTTCGGCCAGGCGGGTGGCACACCACGCCAGGTGGTCGGTTTCCTCCTGCGCTGCCTCCAGCAGATGCTCGCGGGTGGCCGGGTCGCGGGCCACGGCGGCCTGGCCGAAATACAGGCCCTGCGCGCAGACCTCGCCGACGTGGTTGATCCGCATCAGCCCGGCCGCATGGCGGCGCTGGCGGGCGTCCATGCCCGGCTCGTCGGTGTCCACCGCCGGATAGGGGCGGCTGGCCGGCGGGTTGCCGAACACCGTGTCCAGGGCGCGCTGGGCTTCGGTCAGCAGGTGGTCCAGCGGGGTGGTCTGGCGGAGCACGGTCATGGCGATACGGTGGGGCGGGAGACCCGCCGATTCTCGCCCGCGCCCGCGCCCCTGCCAACCCGGGACAGGGGGCGGCTTGCGCCGGGGCCTGGACCTGCGTACAATCCCGCCTCTTGCGCTTCACCTTTCACAACGCGTGGCAGAGTTCCGGCGAGTCCTTCGCCGCAATGAGCCCGACCTAACCTAGAGTTCTTCATGAGCACTTTCACTGCCAAGAACGAGACCGTCCAGCGCGACTGGTACCTCGTCGACGCCGAGGGCAAGACCCTGGGCCGTCTCGCCACCGAGCTGGCCCGCCGTCTGCGTGGCAAGCACAAGCCGGTCTACACCCCGCACGTTGATACCGGCGACTACCTGGTCGTCATCAATGCAGAAAAGATTGCCGTCACCGGCAAGAAGCTGCAGGACAAGATGTATCACCGTTTCACCGGTTACATCGGCAACCTGAAGACCGAGTCCCTGGCCCAGGCGCTGGAGCGCCACCCGGAGCGCGTGATCGAGATCGCCGTGAAGGGCATGCTGCCGAAGGGCCCGCTGGGTCGCCAGATGTACCGCAAGCTCAAGGTCTACGCCGGCACTGAGCATCCGCACGCCGCACAGCAGCCGCAGGTTCTGGATATCTAATCATGGCTATCACTCAAAACTACGGCACTGGCCGCCGCAAGTCCTCCACCGCTCGCGTGTTCCTGCGCAAGGGTTCGGGCAACATCACCGTCAATGGCCGTCCGCTGGACGAGTTCTTCGGTCGTGAGACCGCGCGCATGATCGTGCGCCAGCCGCTCGAGCTGACCAAGAACACCGAAAGCTTCGACATCCTGGTCACCGCCACCGGCGGCGGCACCACCGGCCAGGCCGGTGCGATCCGTCTGGGCATCGCCCGTGCGCTGGTCGAGTATGACGAAACCCTGAAGTCCGAGCTGCGCAAGGCTGGCTTCATGACCCGTGACGCCCGTGAAGTCGAGCGTAAGAAGGTCGGTCTGCACAAGGCCCGTCGCGCCACCCAGTTCTCCAAGCGCTGATCCACTGCGCCTGGCTGGGCTCCTCCGGGAGCCCGCTGGTTGGAAAAAGCAGAAGCCCGGCTTTGGCCGGGCTTTTGCCGTTTCGGGGTTGTGCATTGGAGAGAGTGGGGTCAGAGCCCATTCCTGCGAACAACCCCGGGGTTCTCTCTGGAGGGGAGCCCCCGCGGAGCCCAGAAACGCAGAAGGCCAGATCTTTCGATCTGGCCTTCTGCGTTTAATTTGGCTGCCCCGGATGGATTCGAACCACCGAATGCCTGAGTCAGAGTCAGGTGCCTTACCGCTTGGCGACGGGGCAATGTATCGTGTAACTATTTTCTCACTTTTCACGCTGAAAAACAACTTCAGCATGGTGGCTATGGGTGGACTCGAACCACCGACCCCAGCATTATGAGTGCTGTGCTCTAACCGGCTGAGCTACATAGCCTTGGTGAGCCCGCTATTCTGCTGATACGCCGTGGGACTGTCAACACATTTGTGCCGCGCTTGTCGCCTGACAGGCGGCGTGGGATAGTCCTGACCAGTAGATTTTTTTAGGAGTCCGCATCGTGATCGATCCGGACGGCTATCGACCGAACGTCGGCATCGTGCTGATGCGGCAGGACGGGCAGGTGTTCTGGGCACGACGCGTGCGCCGGGATGGCTGGCAGTTCCCGCAGGGTGGGATGAACACCGACGAGACGCCCGTCGAGGCCATGTATCGCGAACTGCAGGAAGAGACCGGCCTGCTGCCTGAGCACGTGGAAGTGCTGGGGGCAACGCCCGGCTGGCTGCGCTACAAGCTGCCGGCGCGGGCGGTCCGCCGCAATGAACGGCAGGTCTGCATCGGCCAGAAGCAGGTCTGGTTCCTGCTGCGCCTGACCGGTGACGAATCCCATGTGTGCCTGGACCATACCGATTCGCCGGAGTTCGATCACTGGCGCTGGGTGGATTTCTGGTATCCGGTGGAGCATGTGGTGATGTTCAAGCGCGGCGTCTACGCGCGCGCGCTGCGACACCTGGCGCCGCTGGCGCGCGGGGTGGCGGGGCAGGGCGTCACTGCCATGCCGAAGAGCGCAGCGGAAGCGTGGATGCCCGGCAACACCGCGGGCCACGACCGACCGCGCAAGCGGCCGCGCAGCAGGGGCTACTGGCCCAAAAAGGCGCAGGAAGGACCGACGAGCTGACCGCCTGAACGGTATCGAGAATGGTTCAGGTCTCTGATTGACAACCATTCTCGTTTCCATTGGAATAGCGACCAGGCCGCTTCTGGCCTGTCAGCCCGGTTCCCGCCTGTGTACGTCTGCATCTGCAACGGAGTCACCGACCACCAGATCCGCGAAGCCGCCAGCCATGGCGTGACGTCGGTGGCCGAGCTGACCATGCGCACCGGATGCGGCGCGACCTGCGGGTCCTGTCTGGACATGGCCGGCGAGCTGCTGGCCAAGGCACGTGCCACCCACGATCTGCCGTTGCCGGTACTCGGTCTGGCCCAGGTCGCCTGACTGTCTTTTCCGCGGTGCGTTGATACCGCGCCTGCGCATCCCTCACGTGCGGCCGCACAGGCCAATGCGCACGATTCGCGTTCCTTCACGACCGCACGCAAGGCGGTAAAGTGCCTGCGTTTTCAGCGTGCAGGAGTATCCCCATGAAGGGCGACACCAAGGTCATCGAATTCCTCAACAAGGTCCTCTACAACGAGCTGACCGCGATCAACCAGTATTTCCTGCACGCCAAGATGCTGAAGAACTGGGGCATCAAGGAACTCGCAGAGCATGAGTACAAGGAATCGATCGACGAGATGAAGCATGCCGACATGCTCGCCGACCGCATCCTGTTCCTTGAAGGACTGCCGAACTTCCAGGCGCTGGGCAAGCTGCGCATCGGCGAGAACCCGACCGAGATCCTGCAGTGTGACCTCTCGCTCGAGCGTGATGGCGTGGTCACCCTGCGCGAGGCGGTGGCCTATGCCGATTCGGTCGGCGACTATGTGAGCCGCCAGCTGTTCGTGAAGATCCTCGATTCGGAGGAAGAGCATATCGACTGGCTGGAAACGCAGCTGGACCTGATCGAGCGCATCGGCGAACCGAAGTACCTGCTGAGCAAGCTCGAAGAGTGAGTCAGCCCGCCTGGCCGGCGCGATGCTGTGCCAGGTACCCGCCCAGCGCCACCCGTGCCCGGGCGAATTCGGCCACCAGCAGCGCAACCGCAACGGCGGGGCGCTGCAGACTGCCGGCGCGGGCCTCGTGCTCGATCCGCTGTGCGACCGCCGACAGCGACATCGCGCCGACATTCGCGCTGGAGGACTTCAGGCTGTGCGCGACTGCCTGCAGGCGCTGGCCATCGTGGTCCTGCGCCGCCTGCTGCAGCGCCTGCACCATCGCCGGTGCGTCTTCCAGGTACACCGATACGATCTGCGTGGCGGCATCACCGATGACCGCCTGCAGCTCGTCCAGCACGTTCCGGTCCAGAACCGGGTGGGCGACAGGTTCTGGACCGGCCTTCGCTGCCGCCGCCGGAACTGCCGGCGTGGGGAGGGCTTTGGGGCCCCAGCGCAGCAGCAGCGCGTGCAGCGTGTCGCGCGCGATCGGTTTGGACAGGTAATCGTCCATGCCTGCTCGCAGGCAGCGTTCGCGATCACCGGCCATGGCATTGGCGGTCATGGCGATGATCGGCAGGCGCCGGCCTCCGGCTGCGATCTCTTCCTCGCGCCACTGGCGCGTCGCGGCGTAACCGTCCAGCACCGGCATCTGGCAGTCCATCAGGACTACGTCCACACCGCCTTCGCGCAGCGCGACCAGTGCCTGCTCACCATCGACGGCGTTGCGGACCTCGCACTGGAATACCCGCAGCAGGTGTTCGGCCACCATGCGGTTGACCGTATTGTCCTCCACCAGCAGCACGCGTAGACCGAGCGCTGGCAGGGCAGCCGGTGCCTGGCCCTCTTCGGCGGCAGCCAGCCAGGCGGACGGGCGCGCGCTGGCGGTGGGCGTGGCAAGCAGGGCGTGCAGGGCGGCATCCTCGAAGGCGACCGGCAGCTGGCGATGGCGCTCCTGCGCGGGCAGCGGCTCGTCCTGCAGCCACAGCACCTGCAGCGTGTCGTCCTCACCGCGCGCAGCCAGCGCCTGCCGCAGGCGGGTTCCGCCGCTGCGGCGCGCAGGCGCATCGATCAGCAGCCAGGCCGGCGCAGCGTGCCCGGGGCGGGGCACGGCTCGCAGCCGCTCGGCCAGCGCGTCCATCCCGTCGATGACCTGCACCTGCAGCTCGTGATGGGCGGCAATGCGTTCGATGCGCGCCTGCAGGTGGCTGTCGGCACTGAACAGCAGCAGGGTGGCCGGTGCGCGTGCCATCGCCGGCAGGTCGCCGGGAACCTTCAACAACGGAATCTCGAACCAGAAGCGGGCGCCCTGGCCGGGGGTCGACTGGACGCCGATGTGGCCGTGCATCAGGTCGATGATGCGTTTGCAGATGGCCAGGCCCAGGCCGGTGCCACCATAGATGCGGGTGGTCGACGCATCGGCCTGGCTGAAGGACTGGAACAGGCGTGCCTGCTGGGCCTCGTCGATGCCGATGCCGGTGTCGATCACTTCGAAGCGCAACTGGTGCTGGGCCGGACCTTCGCCCAGCCGTTGCACGCGCAGCTGCACCTGGCCGCGTGCCGTGAACTTGATGGCATTGGCCAGAAGGTTGCTCAGCACCTGCCGCAGGCGCACCGGATCGCCGCGCACGGGAAGGCGGACCGTCGGATCCAGTTGCAGCACCAGTGCCAGTCCCTTGGCGTCGGCAGCGCGCTGCATCAGCTGCACCACGGCGTCGAGCAGCTCGCGCAGATTGAAGCTGGTGATCTCCAGCTCCAGTGCCTGTGCTTCCAACCGCGAGTAATCGAGGATGTCGTCGACGATACGCAGCAGCTGCTGCGAGCTGGCCGATGCGGTGGCCAGCATCTGCCGCTGGTCCTCGCCCAGCGGGCCACGCGCGATCAGCTCCAGCATCGGCAGGATGCCGTTGAGTGGCGTACGGATCTCGTGGCTCATCGTGGCCAGGAACTCGCCCTTGGCCAGCACCGCCGCCTCGGCCGCCTGCTTGGCCTGCAGCAACTGCTGTTCGAGCTGGCCCTGGCGCTCGGTGGTGCGGCGCAGCTGGTCGCGCTCGCTGGCCAGCGCGGCACGATCCCGTTGCAGTGCGGCCAGCGCCTGGCTGCGCGTGCGCAGGCGCAGCCCCGCCAGCAGCAGCGCGATGGCCGCCACGGCCAGGGCCACCAGCAGCACTGCCCACAGCGGCATGTCAGAGCACCGCGTTGTGGAAGTCGAAGTTCAGGTCGCTGCCGGCGGACTGCACCATGTTGCCCTGGATGTAGTCGACCCCTCCCACCCACATCGCGGCCGCTGCCTGCGGATCTTCGATCTGCTGCCCGATGATCTGCAGACCGGCGCCGTGCGCCCGCTCGATCGCCCTGCGCAGTTCTTCGCGCGTGCCTGGATTGGCGTGGCTGCTGGAGAAGCGTGCAGCCATGCGTACGAACGAAAGCGGCAGCTGGCCCAGCAGCGCGTCGGCATCGTTGCCGGGCTCGAACTGGCTCAGGCAGAAGCGCACGCCGGCTTGCGCCATGCGCTGACAGAACTGCTGCAGCGGCACGGTGTGGATCAGCGCATCAGGCAGGCGCACGTCGATGACCAGCGCACTGCCTGGCAGGTCGCGCTGCTGCAGCGACTCCAGCAGCCAGTCGGCGAAGGCGTCGCGCTGCAGGGTACGCAGCGACTGCGAGACGAACAGATTGAGCGGCTGGGTGGCATGCCGGTACAGATCCAGGAGGCCCAGCGCATGATCGAGCACCTGCTGGTCGAGGTCGGCGATGCGGCCGGCGGCTTCGGCGGCCGGAATCACCTGGCCGGCGGTCAGCACGGTGCCGTCGGCCTGGCGCAGCCGCAGCAGGACCTGGTACTGCGCGCTGCCTCCACCGGCGACGGCGACGATGGGTTGGTAAGCCAGTTCCAGCTGGCCTTCCAGCAGGGCCAGATGCTCCTGTTCGCTGATGGCCTGCCGATGCACGTGGCCGGCCACGCCGGCACTGAGCAGGCGCGCCTGCAGGGTCGTGCGCTCGACGGCTTCCAGCGCACTGGCGGCATCCTCGAAGCCGGGCGACAGCGGTGCATAGCCGACCACGCCACGCAGGTGCACCGATTCGTCATCGCGGATCACGAAGGCCCTCGCGGAGAGCTGCTCGCGCAGGGTGGCGGCCACGCTCTCCAGCCTGTCCTCATCGGCATCACGCGCCAGCAGCAGGAAACTGTTGTCGTTCAGGCGCGCCAGCAGGTGCGGATGGCCGGCTTCGGCCAAGCGCTGTCCGGCCTGCACCATCAGCCGTTCGAACGCAGCGTAGCCATAGCGCTCGCGCAGGCCCAGCGCGCTGGCCACCTCGATGAAGAACAGGCCGCCACGATCATGGTGGGCCAGGGCGGCATTGAGCTGCTGCAGCACATGATGGCGCGTCGGCAGGCCGGTTTCAGGATTGCTGGTGGCCGGCGTGCCGGAGGCGCCGGGCAAGGTTGCCGCCTGCGCGCGGGCACGGCGGATGCGGTTGGCGACCGCCGCGATCAGGTGCCGCGGCCGGATCGGCTTGCTCAGGTAGTCGTCGGCACCGCTGTCGAGCACTTCGAACTGGCGCTCCGGATCGGGATCGCCGCTGAGGAACACGATGGGCAGCAACTGCAGGCCGGGCTGCTGGCGAATCATCGCCGTCAGCCGCATGCCGTCCAGGCCGGGCAGGTGCAGGTCCATCAGGATCAGGTCAGGGCGATGGTCCTTGATCGATTGCTGGACGCCTTCGGCATCGCTGAGCACGATGGCCTGCATGCCGGCGCCGTGCAGCACGCTCTGCGCGAACAGGGCCTGCGCACGGTCGTCCTCGACGATCAGCACGCGGTATGGTGAATCCGCCGGCGCCGGTGCCGGGTCGTGGTTGCCCGCCTCGGGCTGTGAGGTGACGCCCGGCAGCGGCGGCGGAGCACCGCCGGAGGCAGGCCCACTGTCAGCGACGCTGGACGGAACCGAGGGGGAGGCACCCGCGTCCACCACCGCAGTGGCCCAGCGTTGCCAATGATCGGCCGGTGGCGTTTCAGCGCGACCCGGGCGGACGCCTGCGGGGGATTCAATTGCGGCCATGGGGGCTCCTGATGATCGCAGCCATTATGCGACACGCCCGGCGTTCATCTGGTGCGTGGCTGTTGCCGGTCAGTGCCGTTGCCGGCACGGGCAAGCCAACGCACGCCGTGCCACAGAGCGCGCCATGCCAGCCAGACCAGCAATGCGCCGGCCAGGCTGCATGCCAGCACCACGACCAGCGCGATCCAGGGGTGTGCCAGGGCCAATGCCAGGCCGCCAACCACCACGGTGTCTTCGGCGATCGAGGCG
The DNA here is from genome assembly GCF_025642255.1 of Stenotrophomonas maltophilia. Taxonomy (NCBI): domain Bacteria; kingdom Pseudomonadati; phylum Pseudomonadota; class Gammaproteobacteria; order Lysobacterales; family Lysobacteraceae; genus Stenotrophomonas; species Stenotrophomonas maltophilia. The sequence continues at coordinate 3,782,148 of NZ_CP106759.1, read as the reverse complement.
ACCCAGTTGCTGGCCGGCTCCGGCGAGGTGTTGAGCAGGGCACGGGTGCCCGCCTTCAGGCCATGGCTGGCCAGGGCAACGCCGGCGCCGGCAGCGAGCGCACCGGTACCCAGCTGCCCATCCGGCGACAGGGTGGCGGCGGCGAGGAAGGCGCCGGCGGGGACCCGGGCAAGGGTCTGCACCAGGTCCCAGACCGAATCCACGCCGGGAATCTTGTCGGCAAAGAACTCGGTCACGGCCAGCGCCGCTGAGGTACCCAGCACCCACCACGACTCGGTCGCCTGCAGGGCGGGCGGCAGGTCGACCCAGCCGAGCAGGCCGGCCAGGCCGACACCGAAGACGGTGAGGTAGACACGGATGCCGGCCAGCCAGGCCAGCAGGATGCCGATCACGAACAGGTGGGCTTCGGTCATGGCGATGCTCCGACGGCGGAACTGTGCGAGGGGCCACACTATCGACGATGGCGTGCCTGAACGCCACAGACCTCGGTCGCCTCCAGCGCAGGAATCCTGCCGATCCTGTCATACACTAGCCCGTCGTTTGCCACACGGGCCGTGCCGGTGTCGCGCCCGCGATGCCACGGGATCTACCCATGACCAACCGTCCTCCCATGCGCGTGCAGGTCCGCCTGCCCGGCGCGTCACATCCGCCCGCGGACCGCCGTCGCCTGTGGGTGATTGGAGGCATCTGGCTGCTCAGCCTGGTGCTGGCCACGATCGGAGGCTGCTGGATGGGGGCGCCGCGTGGCGAGCAGGGACAACGGTTGCAGGCGGCCGAGAAGCGTGCCGAGAGCCTGCAGGCGCAGCTGACCGAACTGCGCCAGAAGCAGGCCACGCTGGAAGCCTCCGACCGCATCAGCCGCGCCGCCAACAACGAAGTGCAGTCCTCGCTCGCCGAGCGCGACGAAGAGATCGCCGGGTTGCGCGCGGACGTCGCCTTCTATGAGCGCCTGGTCGGTTCGACCAGCCAGCGCAAGGGCCTGAACACCCACTCGATCGAGTTCAGCCCGGAATCGGCCGGCACCTGGCAGTACACCGCCGTGCTGACCCAGAACCTCAACCGCGGGGCCATCAGCCAGGGGCAGATGCGTTTCACCGTGGAAGGCGTGAAGAACGGCAAGCTGGCCACGATCAGCTGGGATGATCTGCACCAGCGCAGCAAGGTGCCGGGACAGGACTACTCGTTCCGGTACTTCCAGCAGCTCACCGGCAGCGTGATGCTGCCGGCTGACTTCACTCCGCAACGCGTGCGGGTGACATTGGGGAGTGGTGCGGGGGGCGCCACCCAGGTATTCGACTGGAAACAGGCCGGCGCGCCGGCCAGCAAAGGGGAGTAGGCAGATGTTCGGAAACAGCAAATCCAACCGTGACGGCCAGCTGGTGGTGGATGCCCTGATCGGCAACCAGGTGGTGATCCGCGGTGATGTGGAGTTCAGTGGTGGCCTGTACGTGGAAGGTCGCATCCATGGCAAGGTGATCGCCGCCGAAGGCGCCAGCACCGCGACCCTGACGCTCGCCGAGCATGGCGTGATCGAAGGGGAGATCCGTGCCCAGGTGGTGGTCATCAGCGGCCGCCTGGAGGGGGATGTCCACGCCACCGAAAAGGTCGAACTGACCCCGAGCGCGCGGGTCAACGGCAATGTCCACTACGAGGTGGTGGAGATGAACGCCGGGGCCCAGCTGAATGGACGCCTGATCCATGCCAGCGCACCGCTGGCGGCCCTGCCTGCACCTGAAAGCGGCGATCCCGCCAGTGGCAAGGGCGACACGGCGGCCCGACGCAAGCTGGCCGAAGCGATGGCTTGAAAGCCACCGCCGGTGCCCCCATGCTGATGCCATGAGCACGCTAGTCTCCCTGCCCGGCGCCCCCACGGCGGCCGCGCCCGATTACCAGTCGCTGGAGCGGCCGCTGAACTTCACCGAAGCAGCGGCCTCTAAGGTCAAGTCGTTGATCCAGGAAGAGGGCAACCCCGATCTGGCGCTGCGTGTGTATATCGAGGGTGGCGGCTGTTCGGGCTTCCAGTACGGTTTCGAGTTCGACGAGAACCGTGCCGAGGACGATCTGGCGGTACAGACCAGCGGGGTGACCCTGCTGGTCGACCCGCTCAGCCTGCAGTACCTGATGGGGGCTGAAGTGGATTACACCGAGAGCCTGACCGGCGCGCAGTTCGTGATCCGCAATCCGAACGCGAAGACCACCTGCGGTTGCGGCAGCAGCTTCAGCATGTGATTGCAGGGCGCGGGGCCTGCGCTCCGCGCCAGGTGTGTCGAGCGGTCTCCACACCTCACAGCAGAATGCGCACAGCGCCGACCTTGCCACCCGCATCGAATGGCGGCAGGCTTGCTGGATGTCCAATATTCTTTCGCCGCTGTCCGGTTTCGCCTTCATTGGCGAACCGCTGGAGCGCGCCGATGCCCTGCGCGAAGATGCCGATGTGCTGGCACGCCTGTGGCCGGATGCGCGGGTTCTCGTGCTTGACCAGGACGGCAGTGCCTTCACCGGTGCTGATGACCAGCCACTGGCGCTGACCGGCGCCGACATCGGGGGCGGCCCCGGTGCCGCGATCTTCCTGGGTCTGCGGGGTGAGCAGGCCTGGTTCTCGGTGGAAGCGTCCGCGGTTGCCGTCACTGCGCCTGGCCGGCTCGACCTGCGCCAGGCGGCACTGCTGTGGCCGGTGGCCGATGCGACCGCTTTCAGCTACGCGCGCGGCATGTCCTACTGGCATTCGCGCACGCGCTTCTGCGGAGTCTGCGGGGGGGCGGTGGCCTTTGCCCGCGGTGGCTTCGTTGGCCGCTGCGGGCAGTGCGCGATCGAACACTATCCCCGGGTGGACCCGGCGGTGATCGTCGCGGTGGAAAACCAGGGCCGGTTGCTGCTGGGGCGGCAGTCCAACTGGGCGCCGCGCCGCTATTCGGTACTGGCGGGTTTCGTCGAACCAGGCGAGACCTTCGAACAGACCGTGGTGCGGGAAGTGCACGAGGAGAGCCGGGTGCGCATCACTGCCTGCCAGTATCTCGGTTCACAGCCCTGGCCGTTCCCGGGCGCGCTGATGGTGGGGTTCCGTGCGCAGGCGCAGGACGATGTGCCGACCGTGGATGGCGAACTGGAGGATGCGCGCTGGTTCAGTGCCGACGAGGTGGGCGCGGCGCTGGCACGTGATGTCGAAGATGATGGCCAGGGCATCCGCCTGTCGCCGCCGATCTCGATTTCGCGGGGGCTGATCGAGCACTGGTATCGCCAACAGCGGGGTTGAAGAACGCACCGGCCTGTCAGAACGGCGGCGACCATTGCCGCCACCTGAACACGGCCCGGGTTACAGTGCGGCAGACCGCTGATGGCGGCGTCGCGACGGGTAAGGTAGCGACGCCGAGCGCCTTGTTTCGTAGGGAGACCTGCCATGTTCACCACTCTGGCTGCCGTGCTGGTTGCACTGGCCCTGGGCCATGTCGCCCCGGCCGCTGCCGCCTCGCTGCGCCGCTTTGACAGCTTCCGGCGCTGGCTGGGCTGGCTGGATGCGCACGGCGGCAAGGCCTGGCAGGGCCCCATGGGCGTGGTACTGGCGCTGCTGCCGCCGCTGGTGTTGATGGCGCTGCTGGCCTGGCTGCTGCGCGGCGTGCTGTTCGGGCTGCCCGCGTTGCTGCTGGGCGTGGCGGTTCTGGCCTGGTGCTGGGGGCCGCGCGACCTGGACCGCGACATCGAAGCGATCATCGATGCCGATGACGCACCGACCCGGCAGGCGGCCGTGCGCCATCTGCAGGCGGCCGGTGGCAGCCTGCGCGAGGATGTACCCTCGCTGGTGGAGGCGACCGTACTCAATGCGCTGCGCCGCTGGTTTGCGGTGCTGTTCTGGTTCCTGCTGCTGGGCCCGGTGGGCGCGCTGGGCTATCGCCTGCTGGCGCTGATGTCCGAAAGCCCGATGCGTGCACGCGTACCGGTGGAACCGCTGGCAGTGGCCCAGCGCTTGCTGGGCTGGATCGAATGGCCGGTGGCACAGTTGATGGCGTTCTCGATGGCACTGGTCGGCAACTTCGACACGGCGTGGAAGGCATGGCGGCAAGCGCATGGCGAGCGCCTGGTCGGAGGCATCGGATTCCTGGGTGCGGTGGCGCGGGCCAGCGTCAATGCCGAGCTGCGCGAGGACGCGCATGACTACACCGAGGCGGGCCTGCTGCCGGTCTGGCAACGTCTGCCCGACCTGCGCGATGCCATGAGTCTGGTCTGGCGGATGCTGCTGCTGTGGCTGGCGGTGCTGGCCGTGCTGGTGATCGCCGGCTGGGTGACGTAGCCGCTGGCCAGGCGCGTGCGGCCTGACCGCAGCACGCGTCGCGACGCGCCTGGACGCGAAGTGGGAATCTAGACCGGCGCCAGTGCGGTGAACGGTGCCCACGGCAGGTTGCGCAGCAGTGCGTAACCGGGCAGCAGCCACAGCCAGAACATGGGATTGGCCAGAATCCGCATCAGCGGATCAAGCACACGCGGGCGGATGCCGGCGATGTTCAGCAGCATCAGCAGCAGCAGGGGCAGGCTGATGACCAGCAGCGGGTTCATCGCCATCGCGCCGGCCAGATCGAAATGGACCAGCGAGTAAAGGCAGCGCGTGCTGCCGCAGCCGGGGCAATACAGGCCGGTGAGTGCGTACAGCGGGCAGCCCGGCAGGGGATTGCCGGCCACGTAGGGATCGACGTTGCGCAGCACCACGGCCGCGCCTGCGGCCAGGCCGGTGGAGGCCAGCAAGGGTGCCCAGCGGGCGAGCCGGGAAGGAAGAGCGGACACCATCAGGCGAGGACGGATCCGGCGCGGACGCGGCCGGATCCGTCCGCAGGCCTCAGTAGCTGCCGTTGCTCATCGCGCCGATGCCACCGAGCACGACGAAGAACAGCACATACAGCACGACCATGATGACCCAGGCGATGGCCGACCAGATGGCCCACTTCTTGGCCTTGGCGGACGAGTCCTGTGCACCGGCGATATCGCCAGCGGCCAGCTTGCCGTTGACCTGTGCCGCATAGACGATCGACACGATGCCGACCGGCAGGCAGCAGAGCAGGGTGCTCAGGATCGCCCAGACCAGGTTGTTCGGGACCTGCGGAGTAGCGGTGTTCATGATTCAAGCTCCTTGATGGGTGGTGGTGGATCAATGGTCGGAAAGAGCGCCCAGTGCGGCCAGGCCGCCGAAGAGCCCGAACCACAACAGCAACAGGACCGGCAGGGCCGCGGCCGAAGCCGCCGCCCACCAGCCCGCCTTGCGTGACGCGCTATAGGCTCCCGCCAGATCGCCGGCCGCGCGGCGGCCATCGACCTGGGCGGCATACACGATCGACACCACGCCCAACGGCAGGCAGCAGAACAGCGTCGTCAGGATCGCCCACACCAGATGGTTGGGGATGTAGACCGGACGGCCGAGTGGTGGCGGTTGATTCAACGTGAGACTCCATTCCTTGGTGGCCGACCGTTGTGAACGGGCCGGACCTCCCCCCTGTGGGTGCGTAATCTACCGCAACCTGCGTCGCATGTATGCGTTTTCAGCCCGGCAATGACGGGCATGGCGCTTGACGCTGGCGTATGTGGGGCGGGGGCCGGCTACGCGCGAACGGGGGGATTGCGTCAGGCGTGATCGCCGCGAAGGGCGCGGACCTGGGCTTCCAGTGCCGGCGCGTCGGTGCTGCGACCATCGATGGCAGGCGCCGCCACCACCTCGACGGTGGCGCGGAAGCGGCGCGGAACCCGCATGCGGCCAAGCCGGCTGTCGCGCCGGCTCCACATGCTCGACCACATCCCGCGCAGGGCCATCGGCACCACCGGCACCGGCCGGCGTTCGAGGATCTTCTCGACGCCGGACTTGAACGGCGCCATCTGCCCATCGCGGGTGAGTGCTCCCTCCGGGAAGATGCAGACCAGCTCACCCTCGGCCAGCGCCGCATCGATCTCCTCGAACGCGCGCTGCATCAAGGCCTCGTCCTCGCGAGCCCCGGCAATCGGGATGGCCTTGGCGGTGCGGAAGATCCAGCGCATCACCGGGATGTTGAAGATCCTGTAGTACATGACGAAGCGTACGGGGCGCGGAATCGTCGCCGACAGGATCAGTGCATCCATGTAGCTGACATGATTGCAGACGATCAGTGCTGCGCCTTCATCCGGCACATTGGCTTCGATGCCATGCGGGCGCAGCCGGTACAGGGTGCGCACCATCACCCAGCTCAGGAAGCGCATCAGGAATTCGGGGACGATGGTGAAGATGTAGATCGCCACCACGGCATTGGCGATCGCCAGCGCCAGGAACAGCTGCGGGATGCTCCAGTGCAGCAGTTCGCGCGCGGCCAGCGACAGCAGTGCGGCGGACACGATGAAACCGGAGTTCTGGATGTTCAACGCGGCGAACACGCGTGACATCTGCGCCTTCGGCGTGCGGCTCTGGATCAGGGCGAACAGCGGAACGACGAAGATGCCGGTGAACAGGCCGATTCCGACAAGGTCGATGACGATGCGCACGCTGCCGGGCTGCTGCAGGAACTGGGTGATGCTCAGCCCCTGCACGGTGGCCTCGCCGCTGCGGGCGAAGTAGAGATCGAGCAGGAACGCGGTCATGCCGAACGCGCCCAGCGGCACCAGGCCGATCTCCACTGTGCGCGCCGACAGCCTCTCGCACAGCAGCGAGCCAACGCCGGTGCCGATGGAAAACAGCGCCAGTGCCAGCAGGTACAGCTTGGGTTCGCCGCCCAGGTTGGCCAGCGCATAATTCGGCAGCTGCGAGGTCAGCACGGTGCCGACGAACCAGAACCAGGACACGCCCAGGATCGCGTTGCGCACCGCCTTCTGCTGGCGTGCCATGCGCAGCACCACCAGCGACTCCGGCAATGGGTTCCAGTTGATCTTCAGGCCCGGGTCGCCGGCATCGACCCTGGGAATCAATCGCGCCGCGATGTTGCCGCAGACCGCCAGGGCGATGACCAGCGATGCCGCGAACACGGGCCCGTGGCTGCCCGCCAGCAGGAACACGGCGCCGCCGATGATCATCCCTGACAGGATCGAGATCGATGTGCCCATCTCCACCAACCCGTTGCCACCGGTCAGCTCCTCGGGTTTGAGTACCGAGGGCAGCACCGAGTATTTCACCGGACCGAACAGGGTCGACTGCATGCCGGTGCAGAACAGCGCCACCAGCAGGAACGGCAGGTTCTCGGTGAGGAAGCCGATCGCTGCCAGCGACATGATCACGATCTCCATCGTGGTGGTGATCACGATCAGCCGCGACTTCTCCAGTTTGTCGGCGATCTGCCCGGCCAATGCCGAGAACAGGAAATAGGGAAGAATGAAGATCGCCGGCGCCAGCGTGGTGTACAGCGAACGCTGCTCTTCGGACACGCCCAGGTAGAACAGCAGGCCGATGATGGCCTGCCGGTATACGTTGTCGTTGAAAGCGCCCAGCGCCTGCACGATGAAGAACGGCAGGAAGCGGCGCTGGCGCAGCAGGGCGAACTGGTTGTGACCGGACATGGAATCTCCTTGACCGGCGCAGCCTAGCATTCCTGCCCGCCGGCCGGGCCCGGATCCAGTGCTGCCGGGTGGCGGTCAGGTCAGGCTGCGTACGGCCTCGTTGGCGGCGGCACGCAGCTTCGGCAGCAGGCGCAGCACCAATGCCATCTGGGTGCGGATCAACTGCAGCTTCGGTGGCATCACGTCCTCGATCTGCTCCAGCTCCGCGGCGACTGCGCGGTCGGCATCATTGTCATCCTCCGCGACCGCCTGCCGTGCGGCCAGCGCGCCGGCCAGCTGCTGCAGCGCCTTGCGCACCCGGTCGCCGGCGGCCAGTGCCAGCGGGTCGCCGGCGTAGCTGTCGACCTGGTCGCGGTGGGCACCCAGTGCCGACAGATGACCGAGCAGGGTGTTGGACAACGCCAGGAAGTGGAAGCCGGCATCCAGGTTGCGGCGTACATGGCCGGGCTCGCGCAGCATGTTCGACAGTGCAGTGGACAGCGCCGCATCGGCGTTGTGCATGTCGCGGCGGGCGATACGGTAGGCCAGGTCGTCGTGCATGCCACTGCGGTACTGGCCCAGCACCGCATCCAGGTAACGCGCGGCGGTATCCAGTACCCGTGACAGCACCCGATGCAGCTGGCGTCCCTGCCAGTCCGGCAGGATCAGGAAGGCGGCCGCCGCAGCGATCGCACAGCCCAGGATCGTGTCCACCATGCGCGGCACGATCAGCACGAAGCCATCGCCGATCAGGTTGAAGCAGGTCAGCGCCATCACCGTGATCGCGGCCGAGGCCACCAGGTAGCGATCGGTGCGGGTGAAGAAGAACAGCAGCGCCGACAGCAAGGCGATCAGCAGCTGCACGTGCAGCTGTGGGAACAGCTGCAGCAGGGCCCAGGTCAATACCAGGCCGGCCAGGGTGCCGACGATGCGCTGTGCCAAGCGCTGGCGCGTGGCGCCGAAGTTCGGCCGGCACACGAAGACGATGGTCAACAGCACCCATGAACCGTTCTGGGCATTGAACAGGCGGATCGCCAGGAAGCCGGCGATCAGCGCCAGCGCCATGCGCAGGCCATGGCGGAACAGCACCGAGCCGGGCGTGAGCTGCTGGCGCAGCCGTACCCCCATCTCGCGCAGGGTGTGCGGGTTGCTGTCACGCAGGCGCGTGTCGACATTGTCCAGGCTGGCCTCGGAGCGTTCGGCGTCGAGCAGCCGGCGCTCGATGCTGCGCAGGTTGTGCACCAGCAGATCCAGCGAACCGAGCAGGCGCTGCCATTGCGGACGCTGCTGGTCGCGCAGGTAGGCCAGCGCGTCGGCGAGGTCGCGTCCGGCCTGCTGGTTGCTCTCGCCATACACGAACGGGCGGCGCAGGCGGATGGCTTCGCCCAGACGCGCGCAGGCCTGCCCCTGCAGATCGAGCAGGCGCTGGCAGCGGTACAGCACGTCGCTGTGGAAGAACGCATCCACCAGTGCGCCATAGGGATAGTGCGAGGAGCTGGCGCGCTCGTGGAAATCCTGCGCCATGTAGTACAGGCGCAGGTACAGGCCGGAGTTGACCCCGGGCCGGCCGGAACGGCCGAAGCGCGCAAGGATCGCCGTCTTTGCTTCGTTCAGGGCTCCCACCACACGCCGGTTCTGTTCGGCCAGGTCCAGCTGGCGGCGCTGCAGGTCGGCCTCACGCACCGGCTCGAACAAGGCGGCTTTCAGCTGCAGGTAGCGGCCCAGTTCCTGGTAAAGACGGGCCACGCGTTCGCGCACCGGGCGGTTGGCGAACAGCGCGGTCCAGACGATGGACAGCAGGCCATACCAGACTGCACCGGCCAGCAGGTGGCTGACCGCATGCAACGCACGTGGCAGATCTCCGGCGCCGCCATGCTGTTCCAGCCCGATCATGGTGTAGATGGCCAGGGTGACCGTGGCCTGGGCGATGGAGGCGTAGCGTTCGCCCAGAGCACCCAGCAGGGTCAGGCCGAAGGTGGACAACGCCAGTGCGCCGATGAACAGCCACGGCCACGGGAACAGCGCGATCACCGAGGCGGCGGCGATGCAGAAGCACAGCAGCGACAGCAGCACCGCCTTGGTGCGGCCCCACCAGTTGTCGTCGGTTTCGGCGATCGCGCTGGCGATGATGCCAAGGAACGCCCCGGGCAGCGCGGGGAGCGCGTCCAGCTGCCAGCACACGGCCATCGCAGCCGACAGGGCGATGAACACGCGCAGGCCATAGCTGGCTTTCTCGTGTGCCCACAGGCGGCTGAGGCGGGAATGGGACGCGGACATGCAGGCTCGGGCGGCGGATTGCCTCCATTATGGCGGTGTGCGCGTGGGTGCGGTGTTCAATGTGCGGACCCACGGTCCGCACCCGCACAAGCCGGGTTACATCTCCCAGCGCACGCTCACCGCGAAGGTGCGCGGCAGGCCGACGCCCGCGTTCGACCAGTACCTGCGATTGGCCAGGTTCTCCACGCTGGCGCGCAGGGTGACCGGGTGCCCCGACGCCATCAGGCGGTAGCCCACACCGGCATTGACCAGGGTGTAGTCGGGCAGCTTCAGGGTATTGTCGGCGTCGTACCAGACATCGCCGTAGTAGCGCACGGCAGCATAGGTTTCCAGTCCATCGACCCACGGCAGCTGGTAGCTGGCATGCAGCACACCGCTCCAGCGCGCGGCGCCGACGGTGCGGTTGCCTTCCTGCGCGGCATTGTCGGGCGACAGCCTGTCGTAGGTCGGGTCCAGCCAGGTCACGCCGCCACCCACGGTCAGCGCATCGGTCAGGTGCAGGTCGGCGCTGGCTTCCACGCCTTCGTACAGGGTGATGCCATCCTGCACCAGGCGCAGGCCGGCGTCGGTGGGCTGGTCGATGTTGGCACCGCGTTCCAGGCGGAATGCGGCCACGTTCGCATTCCAGCGCGAGGCTTCTACCTTGGCGCCGACCTCGTACTGCTTGCTGATGGTCGGACCCAGCACATCACCGGCGTTGATGTAGGGGTTGCCCACGCGGCTGCCGGCTTCCAGCGATTCAATGTAGCTGGCGTACAGGGTCACGGCCTCGCTGGGCTTGAACATCACCGCATAGGTCGGGGTGACCGGGTAGGTGTGGTAACGGCCCTTGGTCTCGAAGTCGTTGTAGCGCCAGCCGGCCAGCACCGACCAGCCCCCGCCGAAGTCCACGGTATCGCTGGCGAATACGGCCTGCTGCACGGTTTCATCGCCGCGGGTCATCACCCGCGAACCCACCGCGTCGTGGCGGATGGCCGAACGCTGGTACAGGTTGGCGCGACCAATGGTGTTCCACTCGTAGGGGCGGTCCCAGCCCAGCCCGGTCTGGTGGCTGACGCCGGCCACCAGCTGGTGCTGCAGCGGGCCGGTGCGGAAGCCGCCCTGCACCAGCGCCTGCGCCAGTTTCCATTGGCTCTTGCCGCCCAGCTCATACACATTCACGTTGTAGTCGCCGTTCGGATCGTCGATGTAGGCGAAGATCTTGTTGACGTCGTTCCAGGAGGTGGTGACGCCGTAGCTCAGGCTGGCCTTCCAGCCGCTGTTGATCTGCCAGGTGAACGCCGTGGACAGCAGGCTGGAACGGGTATCGTAGTAGGTGCCCGGCACGCTGTTGTCGACGTCGCCGGCAATCGGCCGCGGCAGCGAGGTCATGCCGATGAAGTAGTACTGCGGCGACTCTTCGCTCAGGTCGCGCGACTGGAACACGCCGTCGAAGGTCCAGGTGAGCGCATCGCTCAGGCGCGCGTCCAGCGACAGCGCGCCGACCTTGCGGTCGACATGGCCACCGTTGAAGGTTTCGCCCTTCTCCTGATACGCGTTGAAGCGATAGCCGAACATATCTTCGTTGCCGAAGCGGCCACCGGCATCGACACCACCACTGATGATGGCCTGTTCGCGCCAGCCCAGCTGCGCCGAGAAGGTGCGGGTATCGGTCGGCTTCTTGGTGATGTAGTTGACGATGCCGCCGGGCGCGCCGAAGCCGTACAGGAAGCCGCCGGGGCCCTTCAGCAGGTCCACCTGTTCCATCACTTCCAGCGGCCATTCGGTGCCCCACGAGGACACCTGCAGACCGTTCACGCGGTAGCTGTCGTAGTTCAGATCGATGCCGCGGTTGCGGATGGGCGAGCTCCAGCCGCTGGCGTAGGCGCTTACCTGGGTGGTGACCGATGGATCGAACAGGAAGGCTTCGCCCAGCGATACGACCTGGCGCTGCTCGAGCTGTTCGCGGCCGACCGCAGTAATGGCGAACGGGGTATCGCGCAGGGCACGGTCACCCAGCGCGCCGGCTTCGGTGTGGGTGCGTTCGCCGACCACCTTGATGGCGTCCAGGTCGGTGGCGCTGCGGGCATCAGCCGGGGCTTGCGCATGGGCTGCGCAGGCGGTGGACAGGGCGGCGGCCAGCAGGGCCAGGCGCGGGGTGCGGAACGAAGGCATCGATCGGATTCCTCGGCGGACGGCCACAGGCCATCCACCCATGGTTGGGGGAAGAGGCAGTGGCTGGGATCACGCAGGCTGTCCGTGAACTGGGAGCGGGGCGCCGCAGGGGCGCAGGACCATGGCTGGTTGCGAATTGTTCTCTTTTCGTTACAGCGCGTCAAACCGTGAGCGTCGCCCGGGTGGTAGCGGCGCGCCGGGCGTGGCCCGGCGCTACCGAGGCTAGGCGCGCTGCGCGCGCTTGAGCAGTTTCGCCTCGCGCCTGCGCGCGCGCCGCGCCCGCCAACGCTCGGCCAGGCAGGAGAAGATCACGTACAGGGCCGGCGTGCTGAGCAGGGTCAGACTCTGCGAGAACAGCAGGCCACCGATCATCGCGATGCCCAGCGGCCGGCGCAGCTCCGACCCTTCGCCCAGGCCGATTGCCAGCGGAACCGCAGCCAGGATGGCCACCATCGTGGTCATCATGATCGGCCGGAAGCGGACGATGCTGGCCTCGCGTGCGGCCTCGCGCGGGGTCAGTCCGTGCTCGCGCTGCGCCACCAGCGCGAAGTCGATCATCATGATCGCGTTCTTCTTGACGATGCCGATCAGCAGCACCAGCGCGATCATCGAGATGACCGACAGCTCGGTGTTGGTACCGAACAGGGCCAGCAGCGCGCCTACGCCTGCCGCCGGCAGCGTGGACAGGATCGTCACCGGATGGATCAGGCTTTCGTACAGCATGCCCAGCACCAGGTACACGGTCAGGATCGCCGCCAATACCAGGATCAGCATGTCGCTGGGATCGGAATTGAAGCCAAAGCCCGCATCGTCGGCCAGGCGGATGTCGCCCGGCATGCGCATGCCGGCCACGGTCGCATCGATGATCGCCTTTGCCTCGCCCATGCTGACGCCGGGGGCGAGGTTGTAGCTCAGGTCCATCGTCGTGTACTGGTTCTCATGCGTGATCTGCGAAGGCGCCAGCCCCGATACCTGGGTGGCCACCGCAGTGATCGGCACCATCTCGCCATTGCCTGCGCGCACATGGACCTCGTCCAGTGCGGTGGGGGTCGCCGTCTGCGAAGGCAGGGCATTGACCACGACGCTGTACTGGTTGATGTCCGAGTAGATCGTCGAGATCTGGCGCTGGCCGAATGCACCGTACAGCGCACCGTCGATGGCACCGACCGAGACGCCCAGTCGCGCGGCCTTGGCGCGGTCGATCACGATGTTCTGGCGCAGGCCGGCGTTGTCCACGTCGGTGCCGACATCGCGCAGCTTGGGGTTCTTCTTCAGTTCCGCCTGCAGCTTCGGCAACCACTCCTGCAGCGCCGCCAGATCGTTGCCCTGCAGCGAGATGCGGTACTGCGCGCCCTGGCTGGAGCCGCCGCCGTCGTTGCTGGGCAGATCCTGGATGGCGCGCAGCCGCAGCTGCAGGTCGGGATAGCGGTCGGCCTTGGCGCTCAGTCGCGCCAGTGCATGCGCGGTGGTCTCGCGGCGGCCTTCCTTGCGTGACTTCAGTTCGACATTGAACTGCGCGCTGGAACCCTGGCGGCCACTGCCCAGGCGCACGCCGACGGTCTTCACCGCCGGGTCGGCCATCAGCATGTCGGTGATGCGGCGCTGGCGGTTGACCATGTCCTCGAAGGACACGGTCGCGCTGGAGTTGGCGCGGCCCCAGATGAGCCCGGTGTCCTGTGGCGGGAAGGCTCCCTTCTTCACCGCGCCGAACAGGAAGACGGTCACGCCGATCAGGATCAGCGGCGTGAGCGAGAGCAGCAACGCGTGGCGCAGGGAGAAATCGAGGAACACCGTGTAGATGCGCAGCATGCGTTCGTGGCCGGCGTCCAGCCAGCGGCCCAGGCGCGAGGGTGCCGCGCGATGGTCGTGCGCACTGAGGAACCGGCTGCACAGCGCCGGCGTCAGCGTCAGCGAGACGATCATCGAGACCACGATCGCCGCCACCAGGGTGACGGTGAACTCACGGAAGAACGCGCCCATCATGCCGCTGGCGAACAGCAGCGGGATGAACACCGCAACCAGCGAGGCGGTAATCGAGACGATCGTGAAGCCGATCTCGCGTGCGCCGGTGAACGCTGCCTGCAGGCGCGGCATGCCTTCGTCGAGGTGGCGCATGATGTTCTCGATCACCACGATCGCATCGTCCACCACGAAGCCGATCGCGATCACCAGCGCCAGCAGGCTCAGGTTGTTCAGGGTGAAGCCCAGCGCATACATCACCAGTGCGGCGCCGGCCAGCGACAGCGGCACCGTCACGGCCGCGATCAGGGTCGGGGCGAGCCGGCGCAGGAACAGCGCCATGGTCAGCACCACCATCGCCAGGCTGATCAGCAAGGTGATCTGCACTTCGTGCAGCGACGAGCGGATCGTCGGCGTGCGGTCGAAGTATGGCGTCATCGTGGTTCCCGGCTGCAGGTAGTCACGCAGCGTCGGGATCTGCGCCTTCACCCGGTCGACGGTCTCCACGATGTTGGCGCCGGCGCGGGTGAACACATACATGACCACCGCGGGCTTGTGGTCGAACCATGCCGCCTGGTAGGCGTCCTGCTGGCCGTCGTAGACGTTGGCGACGTCCTTCAGGCGGATCACCCGGCCGTCGCCTTCGGTCTTCACCACCAGGTTGGCGAAGTCCGCAGCGCGGGCCACCGAATCGTTGGTAATGATCGCGGTGGTGGAGTTGCCATCGCTGAGGAAGCCGGTCGGCGAGGTCACATTGGCCGCGCGCACCGCGTTGCGCAGGTCGTCGGCGGTCAGGCCCAGCGCGTTCATCAGCCGCAGGTTGACGTCCACGCGCACTGCCGGCGTCGACGCGCCGGCGATGTCCACCGAGGCCACGCCGCTGATCTGGCGGATGCGCTGGGCCAGCAGCGAGTCGGCCACGTTGTACAGCTCATCGGCCGACTGCGTCTGCGAGGTCAGTGCGATGGCGATCACCGGGTCGTCGTTCGGATTCGCCTTCTGGTACATCGGCGAGCCCATGCCCGAGGGCAGATCGGCCTGCGCGGAATTGATCGCGGTCTGCACGTCCAGCGCCGCCGAATCGATGTCACGGTCGCTCTGGAAGATCATGAACACCAGCGAGCTGCCTTCCGAGCTCGACGAGCGCATGCGATCGATGCCCGGCAGCTGGCCCAGATGACGCTCCAGTGGTGCGGTGACCGTGGAGGCCATCGTCGCCGCGTCGGCACCGGCCTGGCTGGCATGCACGAAGATCACCGGAATCTGGATGTTCGGCAGTGCCGATACACCCAGCCTCAGGTAGCAGATCAGACCCACCATGAACAGGCCGATGGCCAGCAGGGCGGTACCGATCGGGCGGCGGATGAAGGGGCCGGACAGGTTCATCGCGCGGCCCCCCGCAGCAGCGGGGCAGGGGTCATGCCTGCGGCTCCTGCAGCGTGCCCTCGCGCAGTGCGCGCTGCTCGCGGCGGCGCGCCAGCCACTCGGAGAAGCGCTCCATGTACAGGTAGATCACCGGCGTGGTGTACAGCGTCACCAGCTGCGAGAGCAGCAGGCCGCCGACGATGGCGATGCCCAGCGGACGGCGCAGTTCCGAGCCGATGCCGGTACCCAGCGCGAGTGGCAGCGCACCGAGCATGGCCGCAGCCGTGGTCATCATGATCGGGCGGAAGCGCAGCAGGCAGGCGCGGCGGATCGCTTCATGCGCGTTGGCACCGGCGCGGCGTGCTTCGATCGCGAAGTCCACCATCATGATGCCGTTCTTCTTGACGATGCCGATCAGCAGCACGATGCCGACGATGCCGTCCACCGACAGGCTCAGGCCACACAGCATCAGCGCCAGCAGCGCGCCGACGCCTGCCGGCGGGAGGGTCGAGATGATCGTGATCGGATGGATGTAGCTCTCGTACAGCACGCCCAGCACGATGTAGATGACCACCAGCGAGGCCAGCAGCAGCCACACCACATCGGTCTGGCTGCCGGTGAACTCGGCGGCCTTGCCGATGAACTCGGCATGCAGGTGCGCGGGCATGTCCAGACTGTCCTTGGTCTCCTGGATCGCGCGTACCGCTTCGGACAGCGAATAGCCCGGCGCGACGTTGAACGAGACGGTCACGGCCGGCAGCTGCTGCTGGTGGCTGACCACCAGCGGCGCGCTGGTCACCTGGCCTTCGGCCAGCGCCGACAACGGAATGATGTTGCCGGCACCGACCGTGATGCCGGTGTTCTGCGCGCCGATGCCGGTGGCCGTGGAGGAGTTGGAGGAGGTGACCTGGCCGAAGCTGGTGGCGTTGGTGCCGGTCAGCGCGCCAGCACCGTTGGAGGCCACCGCCAGCTGCTCCATCAGCGCGGTGCTGGTGCGGAACTCCGGTGCCACTTCCAGCACCACGCGGTACTGGTTGAGCTCGGTGAAGATGGTCGAGATCTGGCGCTGGCCGAACGCATCGTAGAGCGTGTCGTCGATGGTCTGCATCGGCACGCCCAGCACGCTGGCCTTGTCACGATCGATCGTCAGCTGCAGGGCACGGCCCTGGTTGGACAGGTTGTTGTCCACGTCGGCCAGCTCCGGCCGCTGGCGCAGGGCCTCGGTCAGGCGCGTGGCCTGGGTGGCGACGGTGGCCGCGTCCACGTCCGACAGGGAGTACTGGTACTCGGTCGCGGCCACGCGGGTGTCGAGGGTGACGTCCTGCACCGGCTTCAGATACAACGCTACGCCGGGAATCCCGGCGACGGCCTCCTGCAGGCGCGGCAGGATCCGGTCCAGCCCATCACGCTGGCTGCGCTTCTTCAGCACGATCGACAACTGGCCCTGGTTGAGCGTGGGGTTCATGCTGCCAGCGCCGATGAAAGCCGACACGCCAGTCACATCCGGATCCTTGCGCAGCGCTTCGGCCACCTGCCGGGTGCGCTGCTCCATCTGCGGGAACGCGATGTTCTGGTCGGCCTGCACCACGCCGGTGATCAGGCCGGTGTCCTGCTCGGGCAGCAGGCCCTTGGGAATCAGCACGTACAGCAGAACGGTCAGCACAAGGGCGCCGCCGGCCACGGCCAGGGTCAGGCGCTGGTGGTCCAGCACCCAGTCCAGGCTGCGCTCATACAGGCCGACGGTGCGGCTCCACACGGTCTGCTTGCCGGCCGCGTGCGCCCGTTCATGCGCGTCCTCGCCTTCCGGCAGCGCGTCGGGCTTGAGCAGGTAGGCGCACATCATCGGGGTGAGCGTCAGCGAGATCAGCATCGACAGCACGACCGCGATGCTCAGCACCCAGGCGAACTCATGGAACAGGCGGCCGGTGACGCCGGGCATCAGCAGCAGCGGCAGGAACACTGCCACCAGCGATACCGTCAGCGACAGCACGGTGAAGCCGATCTGGCGCGCACCGATCTCGGCCGCTTCCTTGCCGCTCTTGCCCTGCTCGATGTAACGGACGATGTTCTCGATCATGACGATGGCATCGTCGACAACGAAGCCGGTGGCGACCACCAGTGCCATCAGCGAAAGGTTGTCCAGCGACATGCCGGTGAACGCCATCACCGCGAACGTGCCGGCCAGCGACAACGGTACCGCCACCGAAGGAATGATCGTGGCCCACAGGCGGCGCAGGAACACGAAGATCACCGCCACGACCAGGCCGATGGTCAGTACCAGGGTGAACTGCACTTCGTGCACGGAGGCGCGGATGGTCTCGGTACGGTCGTTGAAGATCTCCAGATGCACGTCGGCCGGCAGCACGCCCTGCAACTGCGGCAGGATCGCGCGGATGCGCTCGACGGTCTGCACGATGTTGGCGCCCGGCTGGCGGCGCACTTCGAGAAGGACAGCCGGCTTGCCGTCGGCCCATGCGGCAAGCTGGTCGTTCTCCACGCCGTCCACCACCGCGGCCACGTCCGACAGCCGCACCGGGCGGCCGTTCTTGTAGCTGATGATGGTGTCGCGGTATTCGGCGGCACTGGACAGCTGGTCATTGGTGCCGATGCTGTAGGACTGCGTCTTGCCGTTCAGCGAGCCCTTCGGCGCATTGACGTTGGCCTGGGTGAGCGCGCTGCGCAGTTCTTCCAGGGTCAGGCCCATGTTCGACAGCTGCGCCGGATTGACCTGGATGCGCACCGCCGGGCGGACATTGCCGGCGATCGACACCAGGCCCACGCCCTGCACCTGCGACAGGCGCTGGGCCAGGATCGAATCGGCGTAGTTGTTGACCTCCCGCAGCGGGCGCGTGTCCGAGGTGAGCTTCAGGGTGACGATGGCCGCATCGGCGGGGTTCACCCGGTTGTAGACCGGCTGGTAGGGCAGCGACGAGGGCAGGGTGGCCTGGCGGATCGCCGCCTGCACGTCCTGCGCGGCGATATCGATGTCGCGGTCCATCGAGAACTGCAGGATGATCGTCGACAGCCCGGCCGACGAATCGGACGTCATCAGGTCCAGGCCGGAGATCTGGCCGAACTGCCGCTCCAGCGGGGTGGTGACCAGCGAGGCCATCGTGGTGGCATTGGCACCCGGGTACTGGGTGGTGACCACCAGGCTGGGCGCATCGATTTCCGGCAGTGCCGACACCGGCAGCTTGCGATAACCGAGAATGCCCAGCAGCAACAGGCCCGCCATCAGCAGCGAGGTGGCGATCGGGCGGCGGATGAAGATCGTCGAAAAACCCACGGACTGATCCTTGCTGGCGCTTCAATGGCAGCGCCGGCGTCGATGCCGGCGCGAAAGGAATCGGTGGCCTGCGCTCAGCGCGGGCCACCACCGCGGCGGCCTGCGCCGCCACTCTTCTGTTCGGCGGCCTTCAATTCGGCCTCGGTGGGTGCAGCCGGGGTCTCACCGGGCTTCAGGGCCGTGACCTTGCTCCCGGGCTTCAGGCGGAACTGGCCTTCACTGACCACCCGCTCGCCGCCCTTCAGGCCCTCGGCGATCTGCACGTGGCTGTCGCCCACTTCCACGCCGCTGCGCACGGTCTGCATCTTCACCGTGTTGTCGCCCTGCACGACGTAGACATACTCGCCGTCCGGGCCACGCAGCACGGCCTGGGTAGGAATCACCACGCCGCCGCCGATGGTGCGCAGCTGCATGCGCACATTGACGAACTGGCCCGGCCACAGGCCGTTGTCCGCATTGTCGAACACCGCGCGTGCCTTGAAGGTGCCGCTGTCGGCGCTGATCAGGTTGTCGACCACATCGAGCTTGCCGTCGCCGGACAGCACGTGCGAATCGGCACGGTCCAGCGCAGCCACCGGAACGCTGCCGGCCGCCTGTGCCTGGCGCACATCGCCGAGCTGGCGTTCGGGCAGGTTGAACAGCACGTGGATCGGGTGGATCTGGGTCAGGGTGACCAGGGCGGTGCCCGCGTTGACCACGTTGCCGGCATCGACTGCACGGATGCCGGCGATGCCCGAGATCGGCGCAGTGACCTTGGTGTACTGCAGCTGCACCTGCGCCGAGCGCATGCTCGCCTCGTTGGCGGCCACTGCGCTTTCGTACTGTGCCACCTGGTTGCGTTGTGTATCCAGATCGGTCTTGGCGACGTACTGGCGGTACTCGGGGGCATTGGAGCGCTGGTAGTTGGAGCGCGCGGTCGCCAGCAGCGCCTCGTTCTGGCGCTTGGCGGCAGCGGCCTGGTCATAGCTGGCCTGGGCGGTACGTGGGTCGATCACCGCCAGCACGTCGCCCTGCTTCACTTCCTGGCCTTCGCGGAAGTTCAGGCTCATCAGCTGGCCGCCGACCTGAGGGCTGACCGTGACGGTATTCATCGCGGTGACCGTACCGAGCGCACTGGCGTAGACGGGCACGTCCTGGCGCACGGCGTCGACCACGGTCACCGGTACCGGTGCGGCATCGGCGTCATCGCCACCTTGGCCGGCGGCGACGCCGGGCCTGCCGGCCTTGTCCTTGCCACCGCCCAGCACGCGCAGGCCCACCACGGCCAGCACCAGTACCGCCACGACCAGCAGCACGATCTTCCAAACACGTGACATTCAAGGACTCCAAGAGGGCTGGACGGGCGGGGCCCGGTGGGCAATGCGCAAAGCATACCTGTGCCACATCACGTTTCCTGCATGACGGATGGGACGGGCGCTAGGACCGGTGCCGGCCGTGGAGGTTCCCGTAAAGGCAGCGTTGCCCTACATTCAGGTGCAGAACCCTGCCGTGGAGTACCGAGATGCGCCGTTCGTTGCTGCTGTCCGCCCTGATCCTGGCCCTGCCGGCCCTTGCCCATGCCCAGGACGGGCAGCGTCCCGAGGTGACCGCGGCCGCACAGCGGCTGCAGGCCAAAGTGGTGGAGTGGCGCCGTGATTTCCACCAGCATCCGGAGCTGTCCAACCGCGAAGTACGGACCTCGGCCGAGGTCGCCAAGCACCTGCGCGCAATGGGCCTGAAGCCGAAGACCGGCATTGCCCATCATGGCGTGGTGGCGATCATCGAAGGCGGCAGGCCGGGTCCGAAGATCGCCCTGCGCGCCGACATGGACGCGCTGCCGGTGACCGAACAGACCGGCCTGCCGTTCGCCTCGAAGGCGACCGATCAGTACCGCGGGCAGACGGTGGGCGTGATGCATGCCTGCGGCCATGATGCCCATACCGCCACCCTGCTGGGTGTGGCCGAGGCGCTGGTGGCAATGAAGAAGGACCTGCCGGGCCAGGTCATGCTGATCTTCCAGCCGGCAGAGGAGGGCGCGCCGCCGCCGGAAGAAGGCGGTGCCGCGCTGATGCTGAAGGAGGGCCTGTTCGCCGACTTCAAGCCGGAAGCCGTGTTCGGCCTGCATGTGTTCTCCAGCGTGCAGGCCGGTCAGATCGCCGTGCGTGGCGGTCCGCTGATGGCCGCCTCGGACCGCTTCGGCATCAAGGTGATCGGTCGCCAGACGCATGGCTCCGCGCCGTGGAACGGTGTCGACCCGATCGTTGCCACGGCCGATCTGGTCGGTACCGCGCAGACCATCGTCAGCCGTCGCGCGAATCTGTCCAAGCAGCCGGCGGTGCTCACCTTCGGTGCGATCAACGGCGGCATCCGCTACAACATCATTCCGGACGAGGTGGAGATGGTCGGCACCATCCGCACGTTCGACGAGGGCATGCGCCAGCAGATCTTCGCCGACCTGCGCAACGTCGCAGAGCACACTGCGGCCGCGCACGGGGCAAAGGCGGTCACCGACATCTACGAATCAGAGGGCAACCCGGCCACGGTCAACGATCCGGCGCTGACGGCACGCATGCTGCCGAGCCTGCAGGCGGTGGTGGGCAAGGACAACGTGTACGAACCGCCCCTGCAGATGGGCGCGGAGGACTTCTCGCTGTATGCCAAGGAGGTGCCGGGCATGTTCTTCTTCGTCGGCTCCACCAGCGTGGGCATCGATCCGGCGACGGCACCGGCCAATCATTCGCCGAAGTTCCTGCTGGATGAGAAGGCGCTGGACGTGGGACTGCGTGCGTTGCTGCAGGTGAGCCTGGATTACCTGCACGGTGCCGGCACTCCGGCAGGGTGAGGGTTTCCGGCAGGGCTTGCAGCCCTGCACCCCTGAAGCAACGGCAACGTCAACGGCAAAAGCGGTGCTGGATTTCTGTTGGTTGGGCGGGGCGGTGTGGGCCTGCAGGACACGCCGTAAACCCGTCCATGGGGGCTCGATGGCGCCATCCATGGCGCCAACGGTCCTGCAGGCCCACACCGCCCCGGCCCCGACAGGTTCACGGGGCTGTTGGTAGGTGTCGACCTTGGTCGACACAGGCAGACATCGGGAATGTCTGAAGGATTGGCTTTTGATTTTGATTTTTCTGATCTTTCCCGTGGTGGTGGCTGCGTGCAGGGAACTGTCAGGGGCCGGGTGGGTAGGCGGGGCGGGGGTGTCCGCGGCATGGATGCCGCGGCCAAGCCCCCAAGGACGGGTTTACGGCGTCCCCCGACCCGCCTACCCACCCGGCCAAGCCGATAGACCGCCTTCCACGACCAACCGACAAAACCACCACGGAGGGGCTCCGCCGTTGGCCGGCCCGGCCGGAGGCCCGGCCGCGTCGCGATACAATGGCCCCATGAACACCCCCCAGGATTCCAGCCTCGGTCGCGAGGTCAGTTACCCGTCGCAGTACGATCCCGGCCTGCTGTTTCCCATCCCCCGCCGCGCCGCCCGCGCCGAGATCGGCCTCGACGACACCGCGCTGCCGTTCGTCGGCCATGATCGCTGGCATGCGTTCGAGCTGAGCTGGCTCGACCCGCGTGGCAAGCCGCAGGTGGCCGTTGCCACCGTGCAGGTGCCCTGCACCTCGCCGTGCCTGATCGAATCGAAGTCGTTCAAGCTGTACCTGAATTCCCTCAACAGCACCCGCATCGACAGTGCCGAGGCACTGCATGCGCGTCTTGTCGACGATCTGTCAGCCTGTGCCGGCGCACCCGTGCAGGTGGCGTTCGGCCTGCCCGAACTGCGCCCGGTACCTCTGGGCGAATCCATCGACGGCCTGGACCTGGAGATCGACTGCTACGGCCCCCCGCAGGCGGACTTCCTCTCGGCCGACGCTGCGCAGCCGGTGGAGGAGACGTTGGTCTCCGCGCTGCTGAAATCCAACTGCCCGGTTACCGGCCAGCCGGACTGGGCCACGGTCAGCCTGCGCTATCGGGGGCCGAAGATCGACCGGGCCGGCCTGCTGCGCTATCTGGTGAGCTACCGCGAGCACGCGGAATTCCACGAGCAGTGCGTGGAGCGGATCTTCAGCGAGGTCTCCGCGCGCTGCCGGCCGCAGTGGCTGGAAGTGGAAGCGCGCTACACGCGTCGCGGCGGCCTCGACATCAATCCATGGCGCGCCAGCCCCGGCATCGCTGCCCCGGCCGCGACCTACCGCGAGCTGCGCCAGTAACCGCCGCAGGCGGTTACGGTAGCGCCGGGCCACGCCCGGCGAGCGCAGCGGCCCCACCGATCCCCCGCAGGCGGTTGCGGGTAGCGCCGGGCCACGCCCGGCGAGCGCAGCGGTCCCAGCCACCGCCGCCGGGCATGGCCCGGCGCTACCGGTGGAGCAGCGGGCAGGGGGTGTCCATCTCCCGATTGTTCAGCCCCCCGGGGGGGCGGCTTCACATCTGCACCATCCCCATTTAACAACCGCCATGGCACCGTGCGAACCACGTAGTCATGCAGACGGGAGTTGTGGATGAGTACCGAGAAGAAAGCTGATTTCTCCGGCGTCAGCGCCAGCGTCGACAGTACCGCCCAGCAGGCACCGAAGGCGGACTTCTCCGGCGTCAGCGGCTCGGTGGACAGCACCGCCGAGGTGGTCAGCGGCGGCACCTACACCGTGCAGAAGGGGGACTCGCTGTCGAAGATCGCCAAGGCGCATCTTGGCGACGCCAATGCCTGGAAGAAGATCTTCGAAGCCAACCGGGACGTGCTCGATGACCCGGACAAGATTTTCCCTGGCCAGACCCTGAAACTGCCACCGAAGTAAGCCGGCCGCGCCCGCACGCCATCCGACAATCCTGGGAGGAACACCGAATGATCAAGACCACGCCGCTCCAGACCGCCCTGCTGACCGCCCTGTTGGGCAGCGTCGCCCTGGTGGGTTGCAAGAAGAAGGAAGAGTCGACCGACAGCAATGCAGCGCCCGCTGCCACCGCCCCGGCCGAAACGGCCCCGGCACCGATGACCGGCGCGCCGCCGCCGATGTCTGAGGCGGCAGTAGCCGTCTCCTCCGTCTCCGTCGGCAAGACGGCGGCAGCGGACAAGTCCGTCGCTCCGGCAGCACTGTTCGCGCCGAAGGACGATGTGATCGTGTCGGTCCGCACAGACGGTGCTGCCAACAACGTCAACGTCGGCGCCAAGCTGACCTTCCAGGACGGTCAGGTCGCCGGCGAGCAGAATGCCACGCTGAACACCAGCGGTGCCGAGACCACCAACATCACCTTCAAGAATGCCAATGGCTGGCCGGCCGGCAAGTACCGCGCCGAAGTCATGGTTGATGGTAAGGCGGCCGGAACGCCGCAGGAGTTCGAGGTCAAGTAAGTCCTGCCGACTCTCTCCCGGCAGGGCTCACGATGGACGCAGCCGCGAGGCTGCGTCTTTTTTTGCGTGACACCCCCAGCCGGGTGAATCACTGCGTTGCAGTACCGGCGCGTATGGCGCGGCTTTGCCCCGCGCGGCTGAAAACGCGACAATGCAGGGGTTTCCCCGCCGCGCGCCCACCCTGACGGCGACGGGGGAAAGCGTGGGGCCAGGCCCCGCGCGAGACACGGTTGCACGTGGTCCGGCGCTGCCGCCGGGCTTTCCCTGAGCACTGCTACAGAGTCCAAGTCCCCCATGTCCAAGATTCTCTACACGCTGACCGACGAAGCCCCGTTCCTGGCCACCCAGTCGCTGCTGCCGATCGTCGATGCCTACACCGCCACCGCTGGCATCGTGGTGGAAACCCGCGACATCTCGCTGTCCGGGCGCATTCTTTCGCAGTTCCCGGAACTGCTGGGTGAGGAGCAGAAGGTCAGTGACGACCTGGCCGAGCTGGGCCAGCTGGCGACCACGCCGGACGCCAACATCATCAAGCTGCCCAACATCTCCGCCTCGGTGCCGCAGCTGAAGGCGGCCATCAAGGAGCTGCAGGACCAGGGCTATCCGTTGCCGGACTACCCGGAAACGCCGGCCGACGACCAGCAGCGCGACTACAAGGCGCGCTACGACAAGGTCAAGGGCAGCGCGGTGAATCCGGTGCTGCGCGAAGGCAACTCCGACCGTCGCGCGCCGCTGTCGGTGAAGAACTATGCCCGCAAGCATCCGCATCGCATGGGCGCCTGGTCCGCCGATTCGAAGTCGCACGTCTCGCACATGGACGCGGGCGACTTCTATGGCAGCGAAAAGTCGGCAACCCTCGCCAACGCCGGCACCCTGAAGATCACCTTCCATGGCAATGACGGCAGCACCGTCGTGCTGAAGGAAAAGACCGCGGTCAAGGCCGGTGAGATCGTTGATGCCGCCGTGATGAGCCGCAAGGCGCTGGCTGCCTTCATCGACGCGCAGATCGCCGATGCCAAGAGCCAGGGCGTGCTGTTCTCGCTGCACCTGAAGGCGACCATGATGAAGGTCTCCGACCCGATCATGTTCGGCGTGGTCGTGGAAGAGTTCTACAAGGACGTGCTGGCCAAGCACGCCGACGCCATCCGGCAGGCCGGTTTCGATGCCAACAACGGCATCGGAGACCTGGTCGCGCGCCTGCCGTCGCTGCCGGAGGCCACCCGCGCCGCCATCGAAGCCAACCTGAAGGCCGAGTACGCGCAGCGCCCGGGCCTGGCGATGGTCAACTCGGACAAGGGCATCACCAACCTGCACGTGCCGAGCGACGTGATCGTCGACGCCTCGATGCCGGCGATGATCCGCGACTCCGGCAAGATGTGGAATGCCGAAGGCAAGCTGCAGGACACCAAGGCGGTCATCCCGGACCGCTGCTATGCCGGCGTCTACCAGGCCGTCATCGACGACTGCAAGGCGCACGGCGCCTTCGACCCGGCCACCATGGGCTCGGTGCCGAACGTCGGCCTGATGGCGCAGAAGGCCGAAGAGTACGGCTCGCACGACAAGACCTTCCAGATCGCCGCCGACGGCGTGGTCAAGGTCACCGATGACGCGGGCAGCGTGGTGTTCGAGCACGCGGTGGAGGCCGGTGACATCTGGCGCATGTGCCAGACCAAGGACGCCCCGATCCAGGACTGGGTCAAGCTGGCGGTCGAGCGCGCGCGCCTCAGCAGCACCCCCGCCGTGTTCTGGCTGGACGCTGCCCGCGCCCATGACGCGCAGGTCATTGCCAAGGTCGAGCAGTACCTGAAGAACCACGACACCGCCGGCCTGGACATCCGCATCCTGCCGCCGGTGGAAGCCACCGCGTTCTCGCTGGCCCGCATCCGCAAGGGCGAAGACACCATCTCGGTGACCGGCAACGTGCTGCGTGACTACCTGACCGACCTGTTCCCGATCATGGAGCTGGGCACCAGCGCCAAGATGCTGTCGATCGTGCCGTTGATGGCCGGTGGTGGCCTGTTCGAGACCGGTGCCGGCGGCTCGGCCCCCAAGCATGTACAGCAGTTCGTCGAAGAGGATTACCTGCGTTGGGATTCGCTCGGTGAGTTCCTGGCGCTGGCAGCGTCGCTGGAGCATCTGGGCAACCGCTACGACAATGCAGCAGCCCGTGTGCTGGCCAAGGCGCTGGACGAAGCCAACGGCCAGTTCCTGGACAACGACAAGTCGCCTTCGCGCAAGCTCGGTGGCATCGACAACCGTGGCAGCCACTTCTACATCGCGCTGTACTGGGCGCAGGCCCTGGCCGCGCAGGACGAGGACGCCGCACTGAAGGCACGCTTCGCCCCGCTGGCCAAGGCCCTGACCGACAACGAGCAGAAGATCGTCGAAGAGCTGATCGCAGTGCAGGGCAAGGCCGTGGACATCGGCGGCTACTACCGCCCGGACGTGGAAAAGGCCAGCAAGGCGATGCGCCCGAGCGCGACCTTCAACGCCGCGCTGGAGCAGCTGCGCGGTTGATCGATCCATCGCCGTTCGGTCGTGACCCCGGAACCCGCGCTTCGGCGCGGGTTTCTTTTTGGCTCCGGGGTCAGATCCCCTTTTGCCATGCAAAAGGGATCTGACCCCAAGCGATGAAAACGTGACTTCCGTCAGCTGTCGGAATGCCGTCAATACGGCATGAAACTTGCCCGCGATGGCCGTCGCAGAACCGATGCGTGCGTAGGCGCGGGCACTGTCAATCTGAGCGGTCGATCACGACGGATGCCGCGGGCGATGACCTAGCCTTGGCGACGCGAGATCGCCGGGGAGGCGGTCGCACGGGGAACACGGATGGCACGCGTGCTGGTAGTGGGAACCGATATCCAGGGAGAGCAGGCCCTGCTCAGGCGCCTGCGCATCGCTTCGGCCCTGCCTGACGGCCAGATCCGCCGCAGCCAGGATCTGGACGACTGTGATCTGCTGGTCATCCGCGATACGCCCGCATTGCGCAACGCGGCCCTGCGCATGCGCCAGCAGCGGCCCCGCCTGCAGTGCTGGATCGAAGATCCCGGTGGCCAGCTGCGCGACGGCGATGGCCAGCAGCGTGTGCTCGATGACGGCGCCATCGGCCGCGCACTGCGTGGCATGCAGCGCCCACCGGAACCCGTAATTCCACACGTGCCCGCGCCGATCCGCCTGGCCGATGGTGCACACGCGATCACCCGCCTGCTGCGCGAGCGCTTGCCACTGCGGCAGGGATACGCGCTGCTGGGGGATGCCGCTGCGCCCCTGCTGCTGCTGGACCTGGAGCAGGACCAGGCCATCGCACTGCACGAGCCCGTCGTGGCATTGGTCGAACGCCTTGCGCGGGGGTTCGAACAGCTCTGGCTCGATGCGCTGACAGCAGCGCAGCTGCAGGCCCAGGCGGCAGATCGCACCCGGCAGCCATTGCGCCCGTTGCTGTGGCAGTGGGCGCAGCGCAGCCCGCATTGGCAGGCCCTGGACGAGCGCCTGCGCGTCGCCTCGGTGAAACTGCTGCGCTGGCCTGACTTCCGCGTACTGGGCCACGATCACGATGGCTTCCGCCTGTGCTCGCTGCTGCTCAAGCGCGCCTGTACGGTGGACGAGTGTGCCGTGCTGCTCGACCTTCCGCAGGCTGCAGTACGCGATTTCGTGCACGCCGCTTATCTGTGTGGCTATGCGCAGCTGCAACCGGCGCCTGCGGCGACGGTGACGGTCATGCGCGGCACGGGCAACGACAATGGGCTGCTGGCCCGGCTGTGGCGCCACCTGCGCGGGAGCGAACGCAATGCGTGAGCACAAGGTGGTCGTGCTGGGTGGCATGGGCAGCGGCAAGTCGACGCTGGTGCGCAGCATCGCCGCCGGCACGGTAGTGGACACCGACGTCGCCAACAGCGATCGGCTTGGCGCCGACAAGGCATCGACCACGGTGGCGCTCGATTACGCCGACATCGATCTGCCCAATGGCGAGCGCCTCCGCCTGTACGGTACACCGGGTCAGCAACGTTTTGATTTCCTGTGGCCGATCCTGCTGCAGGGCGCGCGCGGCGCGGTGCTGCTGCTCGATGGCCGACGTGCCGGCGTGGCTGCCGAACTGGACGGCTACCTGCAGGTGCTGCGGCCGTTCGGACCGGCGCTGGCACTGGTGGTGGCGGTGACCCATCTGGACCAGGCACCGGCGGCCGCGATGGAACAGTGGGCAGCACATGCGCAGATCGACGGCCAACCGCTGCCGCTGCTGCCGCTGGATGCGCGCGACCGCGAACAGGGGCTGTTGCTGATGGATGTGCTGATGAGCGAGATCGAAGCGTACGCGCTGGTGACCGCGCATGGCTGACGGACAGGCCGCACTGCTGCCCGATGCACGCCAGCGCGAACGCCTGCAGCCGTTGCTGCAGGACCTGCAGCACCGGGTGGAAGGGGTGCGCACCGTGGTGCTGGCCAGTGTCGATGGCTTCGCGCTGGTCAGCGCCGGCGCCGAAGGGCGTGGTGAACGCCTGGCCGCGATGACCAGCGCAATGCTGGCGTTGGCGGCAGCAGTAGGGCGCGAGCTGGTCCTGGGAGACCTGCAGACGCTGATGCTGGAAGCCGCGGGCGGCAAGGTGCTGATGCTGGCCATTCACGGTGAAGGGCGTGTGCCGCTGCTGCTGATGGCAGCCTGCGACCAGCGCAGCGTGATCGGCCAGGTGCTGTGGCAGAGCAGGGAATGTGGCCAGGCGATCCTGGCCGAACTCGGCGGACCGTGAGCCCGGCCGCAGGGGAACGAGGGGCTCGAACCTACACCGACAAGGGGTGCAACGTGTCTGGATTGACTGAATCGTTGAATGCACTGATGGGTATCGATGGCGCGCAGGCCGTGGCGCTGGTCGACTATGAAAGCGGCATGCTGCTGGGCGAAGCCGGTGCGGGGATGGACATGGAAGTGGCGGCAGCCGGCAACACCGAAGTGATCCGCGCGAAGATGAAAACCGCAGCGTCGCTCAACCTCAACGACAGCATCGAGGACATCCTGATCTCGCTGGGCAGGGCGTACCACATCATGCGCCCGGTGGCCAGGAAGAAGGGCCTGTTCTTCTACATCGTGCTGGACCGTAGCAAATCCAATCTGGCATTGGCCCGGCGCAAGGTGCAGGAAGTGGAGGCCGAGCTGGCCATCTGAGCCGATGCCTGTTGGAGCCGGGCATGGCCCGGCTCTACCCATTCCACCCCACGCCGGCGTATGGTTGAGCCATCTTCTCCGGTGAGCCCTGCATGTCCACGCCTGACATCGCTGCCGAACTGGCGCCGCGCATCGCAGGCGCCATCCGCGATGGATTCGAGCAGTACCATGCCCGCTTCGCGGCGATCACCGCCCGCGCGCGGCAGCGCTTCGAGCAGCGCGACTGGAACGGTGCCCGCCAGGACGCCGTCGAGCGCATCGCCCTGTACGACCTGTGCATCGCCGAGCAGATGGATGCACTGCGCCGGCTTGCCGGCGAGGCGATCGGCGAGCGCTCGCTGTGGTTGCAGGTGCACGGCGCCTACAGCGCCCTGCTGCAGGGGCTGATCGACGCCGAGCTGTACAAGACGTTCTACAACACGCTGTCGCGGCGGTTGTTCGCCACTCGCGGCGTGGACCCGGCGGTGGAGTTCATCGCCTTCGATGTCGAGCCGTCCGATGCGATCACCCATCCGGTCGCCCGCCACACCTATGCGGTCTCACCGACGCGCCCGGTGGAGGCGCTGCAGCGGGTGCTGGCTGACTATCGCTTCGATGTTCCCTATGCGCACCAGCTGCGCTGTGCCGCCGCCATCGCCGTGCGCCTGCAGGATGATCTTGCGCACTGGGGCGATACGCCGGTACGCAGCATCGAACTGCTGGATACCGTGTTCTACCGCGAGCGTCGCGCCTATCTGGTAGGGCGCGTCTTCGGCGAGCATCGCTTCTCGCCCTGCGTGATCGCGCTGGTCAACGACGAACAGGGCCTGCGTGCCGATGCAGTGCTGACCCGTCGCCGCGATGTCGCCCACCTGTTCGGCGTGTCGCGCAGCTATTTCCAGGCCGACCTGGCCACCGTCGGCGACGCCGTGGTGTTCCTGCGCAGCCTGCTGCCGGGCAAGCCGATCGACGAAATCTACACCGTGCTGGGCCGTGCCAAGCAGGGCAAGACCGAGCGCTACCGCACCTTCTTCCGCCATTTCAATGAACATCCACACGAGCGCCTGGTCCACGCCGAAGGCACCCCCGGCATGGTCATGGCCGTGTTCACCCTGCCCAGCTATCCGCTGGTGTTCAAACTCATCCGCGATCGTTTCGCCTGGCCGAAGGCGATGTCACGGCAGCAGGTGGAAGAGAAGTACGCGCTGGTGTTCAACCTGGACCGTGTCGGCCGCCTGCTGGACGCGCAACCCTATCGGCACCTGCGCTTCCCGCGCGACCGCTTTGCGCCGGCGCTGCTTGACGAACTGCTGGGCCAGTGCGCGCAGAGCATCCGCGTCGATGGCGACGAAGTGGAAGTGGCGCTGTGCTACGTGCAGCGCCGTTTCCGCCCGTTGAACCTGTACCTGCGCGAGCAGGGCGCAGAGCCGGTGCGCGCTGCGGTGCTCGACTACGCGCAGGCGATCACCGACATGGCGCGCAACAACATTTTCCCCGGTGACATGCTGCCGAAGAATTTCGGTGTTTCACGTCACGGCCGCGCGGTCTTCTACGATTACGACGAACTGTGCCTCGTCAGCGACTGTGTGTTCCGTGCCTGGCCGCAGCCGAGCTCGCCGGAAGAGGCGATGGCCGACGAGCCCTGGTTCCACGTTGGCCCGCGCGATGTGTTCCCCGAACGCTTCGGCCCCTTCATGGGATTGCCGGCCGGCGAACTGGCGGCCGTGCGTGAGCACTATCGGCACCTGTTCGATCCCGGCTGGTGGCAGGCCTTGCAGGCCCGCTTCGCCAGTGGCGACTATCCGGACACGCCGCCCTATGCCGCCAGCCACCGGCTGGCGTAGCCCCGCGCGCCTGCGCTTCAGTCTGCGTGGGGGTAGACGATTACCCGGTTGCGCCCCTGTTCCTTGGCCAGGTACAGGGCCTTGTCGGCCAGGCGCAGGGCCTGCTCGGCATCGGCATGGAAGCTGGGGAAATGGGCCACGCCCAGCGACACCGTGATCGTGCCGACCGGTGCGAAGGGGTGATCGGCGATGTGCTGGCGCAGGCGCTCGGCGGCCTGGCGCGCAGGCTCGGTACCGATACCCGGCAACAGCAGCAGGAACTCCTCGCCGCCAGCGCGGCACAACAGATCGCTCTCGCGCGAGTGGCGGCGCATCTGCTCGGCGATATGGACGATGACGGCATCACCGACGTCATGCCCATGGCCGTCGTTGATCGATTTGAAGCGATCGATGTCCAGCGCCAGGATCGCGAAGGGAATGCCCTGCGCCTGCAGCGCATCCAGCGCATGCTGCAGCCCGCGACGATTCAACAGACCGGTCATCGGATCGGTGCGGCTGGCGCGGTTGAGCGTGCCGATCCGGTCCTGCAGTGCGTTGAAACTGTGCAGCACCGCATGCTTGAGCTGGGCAACCTCGAAGTACCAGGCGCGGATGCCGTTGACATGGCTGATCGCGTTGCCGGTGTCCTCGCCGGCCTGCACGTTGCGCGCCAGCTGCCACAGCGGCAGCGAAATGCGCCGGGCGAACCACCAGGTGATCACCAGTGACAACACACCCAGCGGGATCGCGTTCCAGATCACCGCCGACATCAGCCGCGACAGTGGCTGCAGGGTGGCTTCGGTGGGCCGCTGGGCGACGATGCCCCAGCCGGTGACAGCGACCGGGGCATAGCCGGCCAGCATCGATACACCGCGGTTGTTGCGTACCTGCTGCGCTCCCCGCTCACCGTGGATCACCGCCGTCACCGCCGGATTGCCGACCACATAGTCGCCCACCCGCTCGCCTTCGACGTGGTACAGCAGGCGGCCATGGCGGTCGACCACATACAGATACGAGCCGTCGCGATAGTAATGCGTACCCAGCAGCGTATGCAGCGCGCTGCGCTGGCGCAGGTACAGGGTGCCGCTGATATAGCCGCGGTAGCGGCCCTGGCCGTCGAAAATCGGATGCGACAGTGAGACCAGCAGCTTGCCGGTGGCCGACTGGTAGGGATCGCTGATCATCGGCTGACGGGAGGCCAGTGCCGCATTGTTGCCCGCGCTGTGCAGGATCTCGCCCTGGAGCTGCAGCGTCTGGGGCGAGGTGGCGATCACCAGGCCATCGGCATCCACGACCAGCG
Organism: Stenotrophomonas maltophilia; assembly: GCF_025642255.1. Classification (NCBI taxonomy): domain Bacteria; kingdom Pseudomonadati; phylum Pseudomonadota; class Gammaproteobacteria; order Lysobacterales; family Lysobacteraceae; genus Stenotrophomonas; species Stenotrophomonas maltophilia. The sequence continues at coordinate 3,750,057 of NZ_CP106759.1, read as the reverse complement.
AGGAGTTGAAGCTGCTCGACTGCAGCTGCAGGCGGCTGGCTTCGCCCTGCGCCTGGCGCGGATCCATGTCCGCCTCGCCCAGCCGGGTCGCGCTGTAGGCCAACTGCTGCTGGGCGGACAGCAGGAAGTTCTGGGTCGTCTCGGCCAGCTTGCTGGCATAGACGCGGTTGGCCTCCAGCGTGTTGCCGACCAGCTGGTCGCGTTGCACGCGGTAGCTGGCCAGCAGTGTATTGGCCAGGGCGATGATGGCGCTGAGCAGGGCGAGGGCCAGGATCAGCTTGCCCAGGTTGAGGCGGGGCGAAATCAGGCGCATGCGGAGCAGGATGGGGCGGGGGGGACCGCAATGCGGGCAGGCGCAGGCGGAATGCAGGCAGCATTATCGCCAGAAACGGCGTCGGCGCGGGTGAAGCCCGGCGCGACCGGCGGCCTCAGCGCTGCAGGCGGCGCAGCAGGGTCTGGCGCACGTGCGCGGCCGCCGCCGCGTCGAGCGTTCCCAGCACACCCTGCGCCTGCATCGGTATGTGTGCGGTCGCCGCCTCGCTGTCGGCGAACACATAGTGGTCGAACATCGCGCGCCACTGCGCGCGCTGTGCCGCGGGCAATCCGCGCAGGGCCAGGATCGACAGCATCAGGGCATTCATCGGCGAGTCCATCCAGGCCGGCACCGGCCGCCACCAGGTGTTGACCAGCACATTGAATGTTTCCAGACCTTCCATGTGGTGCCACCACAGTGAAGGGATGAAGACCGCATCGCCCGGTTCAAGTTCGGCCACCAGCGCCTGCTGCAGCGCCTGCGGGAAGCGCGGAAAGCGATCAAGGTCAGGTGCGTGGAAATCGACCAGGCTGATCGCCTGCCCAGCGGGAGTGAAATCGAGCGGGCCGATGTACAGGTTGTCGATCTGGTCCGGTGGGAACAGCGTCACCCGGCGGCGCCCGGCCGCCACGCATGCCAGGTTGTCCGGTACGTCCTGATGGGCGGCAATGCGCGAGCGGTTGCCGATCCAGATGCTGCTGAGAGGTTCGTCCACGCCCAGCTGCAGCGGATTGGCCCGGGTGAAGCCGGGCAGGAAGCTGTCCAGCGTCGTCGATGCCACGTAGATCGACGGCGGCGCCGGATCGGTGGCGTACTTCAGCAGCGTGGCCAGCACCACTTTCAACGGTACCTGCTCGCGGCGGAAGTTGAAGCCGCTCATGTCCGCGTTGTAGAACAGCCGGCCGCCGGCGTCGGGTGCTGCCGTGGTCGCGGTCACCGGCATCTGCCCGTGGTCGAACGCGGCCAGGTGCGCAACCGCCTCCGCAGGCGAGCGGCGCGCGGCCGCGACCAGGGGCCAGTGCGCGACCAGCCCGCGGATCACCTTCGGCGTGGTCCAGGTGTGCAGCCGGGCCGGCAGCTCATCCGGGTCCAGGTCCCGCACGTCATCGATGGGTCGGGGGTGGGGCAGCATGCGTGGACATCCTGGTCGTGATGGAGGGCCGGGCCCGTGCCCGGCGGCCTTGGGTCCGCGCATCATGCACCCGTGCGGCGTGGGCCGGGCATGAACCCGGCTCCACGAGCCCTCCGCCGCCGGTCAGAACTTGTAGCGGACGCCGAACATGTAGCGCGGACCGGTCTGGGTGGCATAACGCAGCATGTTGGTGTGCCGCGAATAGGTGCGCATGGTCTCGTCGGTCAGGTTGATTGCTTCCAGGCTCAGCGTCAGCTGTTCGCTGACCGCGTAGCTGATGTTGAGATCGAGCTGACCGTACGCGGCAGTGTAGTTCGGGTTCGGGCCCTGGCCACCGATGCCGTTGAGGAACTTGTCGCGCCAGTTGTAGGCCGCGCGGATCTGCCAGGCGTTCTTGTCGTAGAACGCGACCACGTTGGCCGAATCGCTCAGGCCGATCATCGGGTACTGGTCGCCCAGGCTGAGGTTGTTGAACGTCAGCCCCGACTTCACCTTGGTGTAGTTCGCGGCCACGCCGAAGCCGGACTGGCCGAACAGGTGCTGCACCGCCACTTCCCAGCCGTCGAGGTGATCCGAGTGCTGGTTGGCCGGTACCGTGATGTCGAAACCGGCCACCGGGTCGTTGGGCTGGCCGACGATGGTGCCGGTCATCTGCCCGGCCGAATTGCGCCCGGTATAGGTCACGCCGGGATCCCCGGCATGGTTGGTGAAGATGTAGTCGCGGATGCAGGGCATGTCGGTGGTGCCGCAGCCCGATGCCAGTGCCTCGTTCCAGTACGCGCCACCGACCGGCGTATGCAGGGTGCCGGCGTTCTCGCGCACGATGGTATCGCTGATGAAGTTCTTGATGTTCTTGCGGAAGAAGCCCACGGAGGCATAGCTGGCCTCGCCGTAGTACCACTCCAGCGACAGATCGAAGTTGTCCGAGATCAGCGGCTCCAGACCCGGATTGCCGCGGGTGCCGGTGCCGCCCTGGGTGCGCACGATGTCGGCCAGCGACTGACCGCTCTGGATCTGCGTCCAGCTCGGCCGGCCCAGGGTGCGGCTGTAGCTGCCGCGCAGCGCCAGCGTCTCGGCCAGGTCCAGTTTCAGATCAACGTTCGGCAGCACGTAGTCGTACTTGCCCTTGCCACCGACGAAGCCGCGATCGGCGGCGTAGTCGATGTTGAACTCGTTGGCCGAACTCCAGCTGATGCCGGTCGGTACGCGCACCAGCGCATTCGACTCCACCTCGGTCTGCTCGTAGCGCGCGCCGACGGCCACGTGCAGTGGCATCGACCAATCCAACGTGGTGCGGTACTGCAGGTAGGCACTCTTCGACTTCTCGGTGGTGCGGATGTCCTCGGAGTATTCCGTCGGTGCGTAGTAGCAGCTCGGGCAGGCCGGATCGGAATCGGTGCCGACCTGGGCCGCGCGATCGATCAGGCGGTCGAAGTCGAACACCAGGAACTGGCCGGTCAGGCGCGGATCGTTGTGGCCGGAGAATGCCTTGAAGTACTTGCCCATGTTGTCGGCGTACCAGATGTCATCGGCGTAGTCGGCCGGAGAGCCCAGACCGCCCCAGCTGTTGCGCTGCATGATGGCCGAGGCAGAGCGGTTCTCCACCTGGGTGTGGCCCACGCCGAAGTCCAGCGCCGAGTAGTCGGCGAAGCGGAACGTGCCGCGGCCCTGATACTGCTGCACCTTGGACTTGTTGTAGCTGTTCTGGAACACCGAGCCGGTGACCAGTGCGTCGGAGGCCTGCACGCCGCCCGGCGGCAGTGCGATGTTGATGATCGGCAGGTCGCCGCTGTAGTCGACGGTGGTGGTGCCACGCACGAAGGCGGCCACGCCGAGCACGCCCGCCGAGCCATAGGGACTGTCCGGCCGCGATTCCGACTCGGCGTTGTGCACATCGAAGGACAGGTCCAGCGCGTCGTTCACTTCCCAGTCGACGTTGAAGCCCAGCGAGTGCATGTCGGTCTTGGTGGCCAGTTTGGCGCCGCCCATCGACACGTCCGAATTGGTCATGTCCTCGCTGTAGATGATCGGCGCGGACACCGGGCCGTTGGTCCAGATGCTGTCGCCCGGACCATAGTTGAACCAGACCGACAGCTCGCTGCGCTGCTGCTGCACCTTGTTCTCGACATAGGTGTAGTCCAGCGTGGTGGTGACATTGTCGGCCGGCTTCCACTGGAACGTCGCCTGCGCGTTGGTGCGCTGCCGCTGCACGCCATTGACGTTGTAGGCGGTGTTCTGCGGACGTGCGTAGACGTCGTCGGGGCCGGGGCGGTTGGTGATGCGGTCGGAATACCCCTGGCCCGGCAGCGGCAGTGCCCGCCAGTCCGCGCTCTCGTCGCCCTTGAACGTGGCCCAGCCCTCGGCCACGGTGGCCTGGTTGAAGCCGGAATCACGTTCCTGGTGGCTGGCGCTGAACGTCACGCCGAAGCGATCGTCGGCGTAGCGCTGGCTGAAGATGCCCGAGAGCTCACCGGTGACGTTGGAGCCGCGCAGGGTCCGCGGCAGGTTGTCGTTGGACGAATCGTTGACCGCCTTCAGGCCAAGGCTGATCACTGGTTCGGACTCCAGCGGCCGCAGTGTCTTGATGTTGATGGTGGCACCGATGCCACCGGCAGGATTGTCGGCGCGGCTGGTCTTGTATACCTCCACCGCAGAGATCGACTCGGAAGCGAGGTTGGCGAAGTCGAACGAGCGCGAGCCGGACAGGCCACCGCCGCCGTTGCCCAGATTCGACGCCGGCATCTGCCGCCCGTTCAGCAGCACCAGGTTGTAGTCCGGACCAATGCCGCGCACGGTCACCTTGGACCCTTCGCCGCTGGAAGTGCGGTCGATGGAAACGCCGCTGATGCGCTGCAATGATTCGGCCAGGTTGGTGTCCGGGAACTTGCCGATGTCCTCGGCGACGATGCCGTCAACCACGCCCTGGCTGTCGCGCTTGAGGTTCATCGATGAGGTCAGGCTGCCGCGGATACCGGTGACCTGCACCGCATCGAGCGTGGTCGGATCGACTGGTTCGTTGGTGCCGGGTGCGTCCTGTGCCCATGCCGGGGCGGCCAGCGCAGCCAGCAGCGCGGAAGTGAGCATCGTCTTGCGAGGTACTGCCTTGTACGTCTTCATGGAAGCTCCCTCCCCAGGGAATTCGGTAATGGCGATCCTGCTTCGTTCAATCACGGACTACTGCATGTGGCCCGGATTGGAGCGACGCTTGACAGCGTTGTCAACAAACTGCCATGAAGTGCGCCGCGTCGGCGGTCGCAAGGCGCGCTGTGAAATCGTTGCCAGAACCTCGTCGCTTCGGAAACAACGCCTTGTGCGACGGCATCTGCAGCGGTTTTGCAGGGATGACAGCGCTGCCAACACGAGGGCAGGAAAGTGTTGTGCGGTGCAGAACAAAACTGCGCGGATCAGCTTTCAGCCCGCACGTGTCAGGGCATTCGTCGGACTGACAGCGCTGGACAATCACAATGGCTGCAAATGTCACGCATGACCGCAGGATGGCTTCGATCACTGACTGGAAGGACAAGCAATGGACACAGCAACGACCATTCGAGGACATCACGTGCAGGGCACCACCCGCGCACTGGCGGTGGTCACCGCCATCTTCTTCATGTGGGGCTTCCTGACCTGCCTCAACGACATCCTCATTCCGCACCTGAAAGCGGCGTTCGCGCTGAGCTGGGTGCAGGCGATGCTCATCCAGTTCACCTTCTTCGGCGCCTACTTCCTGATGTCGCTGCCTGCTGGCCGGCTGGTGGCTGCGGTGGGATACAAGCGCGGCATCGTCGCCGGGCTGGCCATTGCAGGCGTCGGCTCGCTGCTGTTCTGGCCGGCTGCGGCCGCCCATGTCTATGGGCTGTTCCTGGCAGCGTTGTTCGTGCTGGCCACTGGCATCACCGTGCTGCAGGTGGCAGCCAACCCCTACGTGGCATTGCTGGGCGAGGAGCGCACCAGCTCCAGCCGGTTGACCCTGGCGCAATCGATGAACTCGCTGGGCACCACGCTGGCACCGTTGTTCGGTGGCCTGCTGATCCTGTCGGCGCAGCCGCGCAGCGAGGAGCAGCTGGCGCTGTTGCCGCAGGCCGAAGCACTGGCCTACCGTGCAGCCGAAGCGCAATCGGTGCAGCTGCCGTACTTCGGCCTGGCCGTGGTCCTGTTCCTGCTGGCGGCAGCGATCTGGATGTTCCGTCTTCCCACCATTCCCGGCGTGGAGAAACGCACCGGCGCGCGAAGCCGGCCGTGGGACGTCCTGCGCCATCGCCATGTGCGACTGGGTGTGCTGGCCATCTTCTGCTACGTGGGCGCGGAAGTTTCCATCGGCAGCGTGCTGGTCAACTTCCTGTCCTCGCCGGGCATCGGCCAGGGCATGACCGAGCAGGAGGCCACCGGTTATGTCTCGCTCTATTGGGGCGGTGCGCTGGTCGGGCGCCTGCTTGGCGCGGCGCTGCTGGCGCGGTTGGATGCGCGCTGGCTGCTCGGTCTTTTCGCGCTCGCGGTGGTGCTGCTGCTCGGCATCACCGTCTCCACCACGGGTGGCCTGGCCAAGTGGGCGGTGGTGAGCATCGGACTGTTCAACTCCATCATGTTTCCGACCATCTTCGCGCTGGCGATCACCCGCCTTGGAGCTCTCACCGGACAGGCTTCAAGCCTGTTGGTGATGGCGATCGTCGGCGGTGCGGTCATCCCGCTGGCCATGGGCTGGCTTGCCGACAATCATGGCCTGCAGCTGTCGTTCCTGCTGCCGGCGCTGTGTTATCTCTACATTGCCTTCTATGCATGGAAGGGTTCGCGGCTGCCTGCCGCGTGAGCCGCAGGTTCGCCGCTGGCTCAACGTCGCCGTGGTGCGGCGGTCGACTCGCGTTCGAGTACCGCGTGCTCGACCGTGATCATGCGGCCAGCGGCTTCGGCACGGATGTGCTCGATCAGCTGTTCGGTGGCCAGCCGCCCCATGTGCGAGGTCGGTTGGCGCACGGTGGTGAGTGCAGGGTAGATGTGCCCTGCGATCGGGGTGTCGTCGAACCCGCACACCGAGAGGTCGCGCGGCACGCGAAGGCCGCGTTCGCCCGCGACGCGATACACGGCCGCGGCCATGTCGTCGTTGGCGGCGAAGATTGCCGTGGGAGGCTCATCCATGTCGAGCAGCAGGTTGGCTGCGTCCACGCCGGACTCGAACGAGAACTGGCCGTTGACCACCAGCGCCGGATCGTAGGCGATACCTGCCTGCCGCAGGGCCTGGCGGTAACCGGCGTAGCGCCACTGGCAGGCACCATGCGCGCGCGGCCCCTTGATGTGGGCAATGCGGCGGTGGCCCTGCGCGACCAGGTGACCGATCAGCTCGACCACCGCAGTGGTTTCATCCATGCGCACGCCGATGCGTCCCTCCGGGTGTCGCGGGGCGATGCAGGCGAAGGGAATGTCATGCTCTTCCAGGTACGACAGCACTACTTCGTCGTCGGTCAGCGGCGGGATCAGCACCACGCCATCCGGACGCGAGTTCTCGAACAGCGCGGTCATGTCGGGCAGGGTACGCCGGCCAGTGCCCACCGGGCCGAGGATCAGGTTGTAGTGCTGTGCGTGGCAGGCCTCGAGCATGCCGTTCTGGATTTCCATCAGGTAGTTGCGCGAAGGATTGTTGTAGACCAGTGCCAGCGCGTACGAGCGCTGTCCGGCCAGGCTGCGCGCGGAGAGATTGGGCTTGTAGCCCAGGCGCGCCACGGCCGCCAGCACCCGTTCGCGGGTCTGCTCGCGCACGTTGGGCTCGCGGTTGAGCACGCGGGACACCGTCTTGATCGATACCCCGGCAACGGCGGCGACATCCTCGATTCGACTGCGCATGATGCGGTGGATCCTCCTGGAAGGCGGCGGCGACGCGCCGATGGTAGTGCGTACCTGCGATGTCGGTGTTGCCGGAGCAGGCGGATGGTGCCACGACGCGAGGGGGACTGGCACGTCCTGAATTCTTGTCGCGTCGCAACACCCACCGCCGCGGGCCGTGTGCTGCGTCGGCCGCAAAGCCCGCCGCTACGCGATTGCCGCCACAGGATGTGCGATCGCTCATTGACACGATGCAGGCAGGCTTATATGACAGCGCTGTCAGGACGGGCGTCCGATCGCCCATACCGACGTGCCGCTGCAGTCCCGCACGCCAGGAACGTCATCCACGGAGGTAGTACCCAGTGAAGCGCCCCACCCAGACCCTTCTTTCCGGCTGTCTGTTGGCCGCCCTGGCCGCATCGGCGGGTGCCGCGCCGTCCACGGGCGAACGCCTGCAGGACTGGCCGCGCGTCCACAGCGTGATCGCTGCTGATGCGGATATCGAAAGGCGCGTGCAGGAGATCCTTGCGCAGATGACGCTGGCGCAGAAGATCGGGCAGATGACCCAGGCCGAGATCAAGACCATCACGCCGGACGAGGTGCGCCGCTACTACATCGGCTCGGTCCTCAATGGCGGTGGCTCCTGGCCGGGCATGGACAAGCACGCCAGCGTGCAGGACTGGCTGCAGCTGGCCGATGCCTACCACGCTGCATCGCTGGCAACCGATGCGAAGACGCCGGTGCCGGTCATCTGGGGCACCGATGCGGTGCACGGCCACAACAACGTGCTGGGTGCGACCCTGTTCCCGCACAACATCGGCCTGGGCGCGGCCGGCGATGCCGAACTGATCGAACGCATCGGCGAGGCGACCGCGCGCTCGGTGCGCGCCACCGGCATCGGCTGGGTGTTCGCACCCACCCTGGCCGTGGCCCATGACCCTCGCTGGGGCCGCACCTATGAGAGCTATTCGTCCGACCCGGCGGTGATCCGCAGCTACGCCCACGCCTACGTGAAGGGAGCACAGGGCACCTTCAAGGACGACGGTAACGTGGTCACCACAGCCAAGCACTACCTGGGCGATGGTGCCACCGACAACGGCCGCGACCAGGGTGAGGCGCTGGTCGACAAGAACACCATGATCAACGTCCACGCGCAGGGATACTATGGTGCGCTTGCCGAGGGTGCGCAGACGGTGATGGCCTCGTTCAACAGCTGGAACGACCGCGCCGCAGGCGTGGACTACGGCAAGATGCACGGCAGCAAGGCGCTGCTGACCGATGCGTTGAAGGACAAGATGGGTTTTGATGGCTTTGTCGTCTCCGACTGGAACGGCATCGCGCAGGTGCCGGGCTGCCGCAACGACAGCTGTGCGCAGGCCATCAATGCCGGCATCGACATGGTGATGGTGCCCGACGACTGGAAAGCGTTCATCGCCAACACCACCGCGCAGGTCAAGAGCGGTGAGATTCCGCTGGCGCGCATCGACGATGCGGTCGCCCGCATCCTGCGGGTGAAGCTGCGCGCGGGCCTGTTCGACCACAAGCCGTCCGACAGCCGCTACGCCGGCGATGCCAGGGCCGTGCAGCACCGTGACCTGGCCCGGCGTGCCGTGCGCGAATCGCTGGTGCTGCTGAAGAATGAAGGCGAGGCACTCCCGCTGCGCCGCGATGCGCGGGTGCTGGTGGTCGGCAAGAGCGCCGACAGCATCGGCGACCAGTCCGGTGGCTGGTCGCTGACCTGGCAGGGCACCGAGAACAGGAATTCCGATTTTCCCAACGCCGATTCCGTGCTGGGCGCGCTGCGCGCCGAACTGGGGGCGGACAAGGTCAGCTTCAGCGCCGATGGCCAAGGCGTCGATCCGAAGGCTTTCGATGTGGTGCTGGCGGTGATCGGTGAGACGCCCTATGCGGAAACCAACGGCGATATTCTCGCTTCGGATACCGTCAGCCACAGCCGGGCCTACCCGCAGGACCTGGCCGCGCTGAAGGCCGCAGCTGCAACCGGCAAGCCGGTGGTGACCGTCTACCTGTCCGGTCGCCCGATGTATGTCAACGACCTGCTCAATCTGTCCAGCGCCTTCGTCGCCGCCTGGCTGCCGGGCACCGAAGGCAAGGGCGTGACTGATGTGCTGGTGGCGGGCAAGGGCGGCAAGCCGGCACACGACTTCCGTGGACGCCTCAGCTTCCCGTGGCCGGGCGTTCCGTGCCCGGCACCGATCGACCAGCCCGACGCGAAGAAGCCGGCGCTGTTCGCGCTTGGCTATGGCCTCAGCTACGCCAAGGGCGGCAAGGTCGCCAGGCTCGAGGAAGCTGACCCGGACAGCTGCGGCGAAGTCACCGTGCTGCCGATCTTCAACCGCGCCGACACGCCGCCATTCGCCCTGCACGTTGCCGCCGCGGGAGCGACCCAACCGCTTGGCAATGATCTGAACGCTACGCTGCGCTGGCCCACCGCCAAGCCGGTGGTGCAGGTGCGCACCGTGCAGGTGAACACCCAGCAGGACGCCAAGGAGGTGACCTGGCGGGCCCCGGCGCAGCTGATCGCACGCAGCACCTCGCGCCGCAATCTCGGCGCACTGGCGCGCAGCAACGGCGCGCTGCAGTTCGATGTGCAGCTGGTGAAGCGCCCGGCATCGCCGGTGAAGGTGACCATGCAGTGTGGCAGCGGCTGTGAGGGTGGGGTGGACATCGCCCCGCAGCTGGTCGCGCTGGCGCCCGGGCAGAAGCAGACGGTGACCGTGCCATTGGCCTGCTTTGCAAAGCGCGGCGTGGACCTGGGCGCGGTGGAAGCCCCGTTCGTGGTCAGCGCCGACGCGCCGTTCGCCGCGGCATTCACCCAGGTCAGGTTGACGGCCAACACGGCCACCGCCGAGGGCGCGGTGGCCTGCCCGTAACCGAAGGCAGCGCCGGGCCATGCCCGGCGAATGCGCCGTTCCCGAGCAAAAAAAAGCCCCGCAGTGCGGGGCTTTCTTCTTATCGCTTCATCGAACCGAAGAACTCGTCGTTGGACTTGGTGTTCTTCATCTTGTCCAGCAGGAATTCCATCGCGGCCATTTCATCCATCGGATGCAGCAGCTTGCGCAGGATCCAGATCTTCTGCAGCAGTTCCGGCTCGATCAGCAGGTCTTCGCGGCGGGTGCCGGAGCGGTTGATGTCGATGGCCGGGAACACGCGCTTCTCGGCGATGCGGCGGCTCAGGTGCACTTCGCTGTTGCCGGTGCCCTTGAACTCTTCGTAGATCACCTCGTCCATCTTCGAGCCGGTGTCGACCAGCGCGGTGGCGATGATGGTCAGGCTGCCGCCTTCTTCAACGTTGCGCGCGGCACCGAAGAAGCGCTTCGGGCGGTGCAGGGCGTTGGCGTCCACACCACCGGTCAGCACCTTGCCCGAGCTCGGCACGACGTTGTTGTAGGCGCGTGCCAGGCGGGTGATCGAGTCCAGCAGGATCACCACGTCCTTCTTGTGCTCGACCAGGCGCTTGGCCCGTTCGATCACCATTTCGGCGACCTGCACGTGGCGTGCGGCCGGCTCGTCGAAGGTCGAGCTGATGACCTCGCCGCGCACGGTGCGCTGCATTTCGGTCACTTCTTCCGGGCGCTCGTCGATCAGCAGCACGATCAGGTGCACGTCCGGATGATTGGTGGTGATCGCGGTGGCGACCTGCTGCATCATCATCGTCTTGCCCGCCTTCGGCTGGGAGACGATCAGCGAGCGCTGGCCCTTGCCCTGCGGGGCCATCAGGTCGAGGATGCGGCCGGTGATGTCTTCCGACGAACCGTTGCCGCGCTCCAGGGTGAAGCGGCGACGCGGGAACAGCGGGGTCAGGTTCTCGAACAGCACCTTGTTCTTCGACGCTTCCAGCGGCTCACCGTTGATGGTGTCCACGATCGACAGCGCGAAGTAGCGCTCGCCGTCCTTCGGGAAGCGGATGCGGCCGGACAGGTGGTCGCCGGTACGCAGGTTGAAACGGCGGATCTGGCTGGGCGAAATGTAGGTGTCGTCCGGGCCGGCCAGGTAGCTGGCTTCGGCCGCGCGCAGGAAGCCGAAGCCGTCCGGCAGGATCTCCAGCACGCCATCGGCGGCGACGCCGTCGCCATGGCGGGTCAGCACCTTCAGCAGGGCGAAGATCACATCCTGCTTGCGGGCACGCGCCACGCCTTCGGAGATCTGCAGCTGTTCGGCGATTTCCAGCAGCTTCTGTGCCGGCATCCGCTTGAGATCGCTCAGCGAATAGACCGGGAAGCCTTCCGGCACCGTCGGCTGCACGCGCGGCACGAAGGCCTGCTGCTCGCCGCCCTCGTTGGGCATGCCGTCATCGCGGAAGCGGTTGTTGCGGTCGCGGTCGCGGCGGTTGCGGAAACGGTCACGGCGGTTGCCCTGGCCCTGGCCCTGCTGGCCCTGCTGGCCATTCTGGTTGTGCTGATGCTGGCCGCCACCCTGAGGGTTCTGCTGCCGCGGCTGGCCGGATTCGCGACCCTCACCGCCTTCACCGCCGCCACTGCTGGCAGGGGCCTCGGCGGCGGGCGCGCTCGGCGCGGGAGCGGCTGCGGCCGGCGCCGGTGCTTCGGGCGCGGCGGCCAGCGGCAGGGTCGGCTGCGCGGGGGGCGCGCTGGTTTCGGCGGCGGCCGGTGCGGCAGCCTTGGTCACGCGGGCCTTGCGCACGCGCTTTTCGGCGGGCGCTTCTGCGCTGCCGGTTTCGGGAGTGTTATCGGACAAGAGCGTTATTCCTCGCTTGAAGGTGCGAGCGCCCGGCTGGGGCGGCGAACGTTGGGGATGGGTCTGGAAGAAACTGCGTCCAGAAGGTGCGGCACGCGAACGCGGCCGGATGTGCCGACACTATCATCGGCCCGCGGCGCCGTGCAAGGGTCGCCGGGAACAGCATTCATGCAGGCGCGGTCCGCGCCTGCCGGCAGCCGCACCGGGCGGCTGCCGGAGTCGTTACAGGATCAGGCCAGGGCCTTGTCCAGCAGGCCGGCCAGCTGGGCCTTGCCCACCGCGCCGATCTGCTCGCCGACCTTCTCGCCATCCTTGAACACGACCAGGTACGGGATCGAACGCACGTGGTACTTGGCGGCCAGCGCACGATTGTTGTCGACGTTGACCTTGGCGATCTTGGCGCGGCCCTGGTAGGCATCGGCCAGCTCGTCCAGCGCGGGGGCGATCATCTTGCACGGGCCACACCACTCGGCCCAGAAATCGACCAGCACCGGTTCCTTGGAATTCAGCACGGCGCTATCAAAGTCGGCATCGCCGACGTGTACAACCTTGTCGCTCATCTTGGTTTCTCGTCTTGGATTGCACCCGGCCAGGCCGGAGGTGGGTGAACTGGGCCTTGCCCGGTGGCGCGACCCTCGTCGTTGCCTCGCGGCGTCCTGCCGCGGTGCGTTCGGCGGGATGCCTGGACGCTCACGGCCGGCAGTGTACCCCTATCGCGGGGCATGGACAGTGGCCGGCTGGAACCCAGCGTATCGTGATCGCTTCGAAGCGCGGTATGTGTCGGATTTCACTGTCCTCCTGAAGTGGGGGCCGGCAGCCGCGGACTCCAGCGACCCCGGCAGGGCTGTTCAAGCGCGGTGTGGCTGGGTGAAGAGGCGTCCCGCACGGGCCGGTCTCGCGGTTGTGTGAGACGGCTCATTCCGGTTTGGCCGCCGGAGTGCGTTAAACTGGGGCATTGAGCGGCGCGCGGACCCGGTGGTCCCCGGTCCGCCGACCCGCCGCAGGGGCCGCAGTTTGCGACGGTGCCCCCAGACGATGCAGTGCCGCCCGCCCGCTGGCCGGTGGCCATACCAAGACGGACTCATGAGCGACAAACCGCTGACCGATTTGACCTTTTCCTCCTTTGAGCTGCATCCGGCCCTGCAGGCCGGCCTTGAAGGAGCCGGATTCACCCGCTGCACCCCGATCCAGGCGCTGACACTGCCGGTCGCGCTGGCCGGTGGTGATGTCGCCGGCCAGGCCCAGACCGGCACCGGCAAGACGCTGGCGTTCCTGGTTGCCGTGGTCAACCGCCTGCTGAGCCGCCCGGCGCTGGCCGACCGCAAGGCGGAAGACCCGCGCGCGCTGATCCTGGCGCCCACCCGCGAGCTGGCGATCCAGATCCACAAGGACGCCGTGAAGTTCGGTTCCGACCTGGGCCTGCGTTTCGCCCTCGTCTACGGTGGCGTGGATTACGACAAGCAGCGCGAGATCCTGCAGCAGGGCGTGGATGTGATCATCGCCACCCCCGGCCGCCTGATCGATTACGTCAAGCAGCACAAGGTGGTTTCGCTGCACGCCTGCGAGATCTGCGTGCTGGACGAAGCCGACCGCATGTTCGACCTGGGCTTCATCAAGGACATCCGCTTCCTGCTGCGCCGCATGCCCGAGCGCACCACCCGGCAGACCCTGCTGTTCAGCGCCACCCTCAGCCATCGCGTGCTGGAGCTGGCCTACGAGCACATGAACGAGCCGCAGAAGCTGGTGGTCGAAGCTGAAACAGTGACCGCCGCGCGCGTGCGCCAGAAGATCTACTTCCCGGCCGACGACGAGAAGATCCCGTTGCTGCTGGGCCTGCTCTCGCGCAGCGAGGGCGCCCGCACCATGGTCTTCGTCAACACCAAGGTCTTCGTCGAGCGCGTGGCGCGTTCGCTGGAAAAGGCCGGGTACCGGGTCGGCGTCCTGTCCGGCGACGTGCCGCAGAAGAAGCGCGAGAGCCTGCTCAACCGCTTCCAGAAGGGCCAGCTGGAAATCCTGGTCGCCACCGACGTGGCTGCCCGCGGCCTGCATATCGACGGCATCAAGTACGTCTACAACTACGACCTGCCGTTCGACGCCGAAGACTATGTGCACCGCATCGGCCGTACCGCACGCCTGGGCGAAGAGGGTGACGCGATCAGCTTCGCCTGCGAGCGTTATGCGATGAGCCTGCCGGACATCGAGGCCTACATCGAACAGAAGATTCCGTCCGAGCCGGTCACCAAGGAACTGATGACCGCACTGCCGCGTCCGGAACGCCCGGCCACGGTCGCTGGCGAGGACGGTGACGAGAACGAGAGCGTCGGCCAGATCTTCCGCGAGGCGCGCGAAGCCCGCGCCGCCGAGGAAGAGCGTCGTGGCGGTGGCCGCAGCGGTGGTCGCTCCGGCGCCGGCCGTGGCGAGCGCCGCGAGGGCGAGCGCAGCGGCGAACGCCGCTCGCGTGGTCCGCGCAAGCCGCGGGTGGAAGGCGAGCAGGGCGCGACCGCGCCGGTGGAAGGTGCCGGGTCCGGCACCCCGGCCCAGGCCCCGCGCCCGCCGCGTCCGCCGCGTGCCGAAGGTGCTCCGGAGCTCGCGGCGGACGGCGAGCGCAAGCCGCGCAAGCGCCGTCGTCGTCGCCATGGCCGTCCGGTCGAGGGTGGCGAGGCGATGGTCGCCAACGGCAGCGCCGGCAACGGTGCCTCGCCGGTGACGCCGGTTCACGTGGTGGCCAAGCCGGTGCGCAGCACCGACGCCGCCGACTCGTTCCTGACCCGCATCGGCCGCAAGATCCGCCGGATGCTGTCGGGCGGCTGATCGGCGCACCCGGTCAGCGGTAGCGCCGGGCCATGCCCGGCGCGCGCAGCGGCAGATCGACGATTCCACCCGGGCGCGTCCCGGCGCTATCGATACTTCGCGCCGGTCCTGCATAATCGGGGCATGAGTGTCCTGCGCTTCGACAATGTCAGCAAACAGTACGCCGGTGGCCACGAAGCACTGATCGACGTCAGCTTCGAGGTCGCGCCGGGCGAGATGCTGTTCGTCACCGGCCATTCCGGGGCGGGCAAGAGCACCCTGCTCAAGTTGATCCACCTCGACGAGCGGCCCAGCCGCGGCGCGGTGGTCTTCGACGAGCGCAACCTGCTGAAGGTGCGCGGCGGCGACGTCCCGCGCCATCGGCGCGCGGTCGGTGCGGTGTACCAGGACCATCGCCTGCTGATGGACCGGACCATCGCCGAGAACGTGGCACTGCCGCTGATCCTGCGCGGTACGCGCCGTGGCGACATCGGCAAGCGCGTGCGTTCCGTGCTGGAACGGATGGGCCTGGGCCATCGCGAGAAGGCGCTGCCATCGCAGCTGTCGGCCGGCGAACAGCAGCGCGTGGGCATCGCCCGCGCCATCGTGGGTGAACCCAAGCTGTTGGTTGCCGACGAGCCGACCGGCAACCTGGACCCGACCCTGGCGGCGGAGATCATGGCCCTGTTTGCCGAGCTGCCCGCGCGCGGCACCAGTGTGCTGGTGGTCAGCCACGACCTTCCCCTGCTGCGTCGCATGCGCAAGCGCGTGCTGATTCTCGACCACGGCCGGCTGGTGGACGACATCTCGCCGCAGGATCTGGCGGAGTAACGCATGGCGAAGAACGAAAACAGCGAAGCCGCCGCACCCTCGCGTCTCGGCGTGTGGTTCCAGCACCACGTGCACAGCGTGGTGTTCAGCCTGGGCCGCGCCTGCCGCAAGCCGTGGGCGACCCTGCTGACGGTGATGGTCATGGCGCTGGCGCTGGCACTGCCACTGGGCCTGTCGATCGCGCTGGACAACCTCAAGCATTTCGCCGGCAGCGTGCAGCAGTCGCGCGACATCAATGTCTTCCTCAAGGGCACGGTGGATGGCCCGGGTGCGTTGCGCCTGGCCGGCCAGCTGCGCGACCGCGATGACGTCGGCGAGGTGACCGTGCGCACGCCCGAGCAAGGGCTGCAGGAGCTGCGCGATGCCGGCCTTGGCGAGGCGATCGACGCGCTGAATGACAATCCGCTGCCTTCGCTGCTGGTCATCACCCCGGGGCAGGGCAAGGACGATGCGCGTCTGGCGCGTGCGCTGGAAAGCCTGCCCGAGGCCGATCTGGTGCAGCACGATGCGCTGTGGCGGCAGCGTCTGGATGCGTGGCTGGCGTTCGGCGCGCGGCTGGTACAGGTGCTTTCGGTGCTGCTCGGCGTCGGCGCTGCGCTGGTGGTCGGCAATACCGTGCGCCTCGACATCCAGGCACGGCGCGAGGAAATCGGCGTACTGCAGCTGCTCGGCGCCAGCGATGGCTTCATCCGCCGGCCCTTCCTGTATCTGGGCGCCTGGTACGGGCTGGGCGCCGGCGCGGTGGCGCTGGCCCTGATCGGTGTTGCCGGCGCCGCCCTGCGCGCGCCGCTGGCTGACCTGTCACGCAGCTACGGCAGCCCGTTCGTGCTGCACGGCCTGGACCTGCTGCATGGCAGCCTGGTCCTGCTGGGCACGCTGCTGCTGGGATGGCTGGGCGCGTGGCTGGTCACCGGCCACTTCCTCCGCCAGACCCGCCCGACCGACACCTGAGACCGGCATGCAACCGCAAGCGCTGAAGCACCTTGAAGGGCCCGCTACGCGGGTGATGGTGGTCGACGGTTCCAAACTGGTGCGCAAGCTGATCGCCGACGTGCTGCAGCGTGATCTGCCGGGCGTGGAGGTGATCGGCTGCGACAGCATCGAGGGTGCCCAGCAGGCGCTGGCGCAGGGGCCGGTGGACCTGGTCACCACCTCGCTGACCCTGCGTGATGGCGACGGCCTGGCGCTGGCGCGGACGGTCCGCGAAGCTGCCGGCCAGGCATACGTGCCGGTGATCGTCGTCTCCGGCGATGCGCAGCAGCATCTGGAGCAGCGGCGCTTCACCGAGTACGTCACCGACTATTTCGACAAGGCGCTGGGCCATGAGGCGCTGGCGACCTTCATCCGTGGCTATGTGCAGCCGCAGACCATTCCCGGGGCGACCATCCTCTACATCGAGGACAGCCGGGTGGTGGCGGAGGCGACCAAGCGCATGCTCGAACGCCAGCAGCTCAACGTGCTGCACGTGGTCAGTGCCGAAGAGGCCTTCACCCTGCTCACGGCCGAATCGCTGGGCCGCAGCCGCCACCGCATCGACCTGGTGTTGACCGACGTCACCCTGAAGGGCGAATTGAGCGGACGCGACGTGGTGCAGCGCGTGCGCGTGGATTTCGGCTACGGCAAACGCCGACTGCCGGTGCTGGTGATGACCGGCGACGGCAATCCACACAACCAGACCGGGTTGCTGCAGGCCGGTGCCAATGATCTGGTGCTGAAGCCGATCGAGGAGCGCCTGCTGGTGACCAAGGTGCTGTTCCAGCTGCGCCTGGCCCGCTTGAACGATGGACCCCTGTTGCGATGACCGATGACGTAGTGGACACCCCGACGATCCAGCTGGAACCGAGCTGGAAGCAGCAGGTCGGCGATTACCTGTTGCAGCCGCAGATGCGCGAACTCTCCACCTTCCTGCGCCAGCGCAAGGCGGCCGGCGCGGCGGTGTTCCCGCCGGGGCCGCAGATCTTCGCGGCGTTCGACGCCACGCCGTTCGAACAGGTGAAAGTGGTGATCCTGGGCCAGGACCCGTACCACGGGCGCGGCCAGGCGCATGGACTGAGCTTCTCGGTGCCCGCCGGCGTTCCGGTGCCGCCATCGCTGCTGAACATCTACAAGGAGATCGAAGGCGACCTGGGCATCCCCCGTCCCGATCACGGCTGCCTGGTGCCGTGGGCGCAGCGCGGCGTGCTGCTGCTCAATGCCGTGCTGACGGTGGAGGAGGGCAGGGCCGGCGCCCACCAGGGCCGCGGCTGGGAAGGCTTCACCGACCATGTGGTGGATGTGCTCAACCGCGAACGCGAAGGCCTGGTGTTCATGCTCTGGGGGGCCTACGCGCAGCAGAAGGGCAAGGTCATCGATACCCGGCGCCACCGTGTGCTGAAAGCCCCGCATCCCTCGCCGCTGTCGGCCCATCGTGGCTTCCTCGGCTGCCGGCATTTCTCGATGGCCAACGATTACCTGCAGCGTCGCGGGCAGGCGCCGATCGACTGGTCGCTGCCGCCGCGCGCGGCGCTTTGACCTCCGCAGGCGGCCGGGCCTGAACACCGGGCAACGTTTCCTGGCCTGAATGGGCCTCCGGAACGGCCCGTTCAGCTCCGCTTGACCGGAATCGGCCGGTTTCCAGCAGGTAATTGGTTGAATTCCAAGGGATTGTGAATCCCGAAAAGCGCGCTCGCCACTGTCATCAAATCGCGCTACGGTAGGGCTCTGTTTGGGACCAGTGTTGCATCAATAGGATGCTGGAACTTTTTCCTCCTTTAGCAGTCCAAATCCCGGACTGCTAAGATGGGTGCCTATGAGCCAGAACACCTCTACTGCCCTTGTGGCAAACAATCTCCCGATTCCCAGTGCGCTCGGTTCGCTGGACGCCTACATCGGTGCCGTGCACCAGATCCCGGTGCTGTCGGTCGATGACGAACAGGACCTGGCCCGTCGCTTCCGCGACGGCAACGATCTGGACGCTGCCCGTGAGCTGGTGCATTCGCACCTGCGCTTCGTGGTGCACGTGGCCCGCGGCTACAACGGCTATGGCCTCGCCCTGGGCGACCTGATCCAGGAAGGCAACATCGGCCTGATGAAGGCGGTCAAGCGCTTCGACCCGGACATGGGCGTGCGCCTGGTTTCCTTCGCCGTGCACTGGATCCGTGCCGAGATGCACGAGTTCATCCTGAAGAACTGGCGCATCGTCAAGGTCGCCACCACCAAGGCGCAGCGCAAGCTGTTCTTCAACCTGCGCAAGTCGAAGACGCGCCTGGGCTGGATGAACGCCGCGGAAGTCAGCGCGGTGGCCAAGGATCTGAACGTGTCCGAGCGCGAGGTCATGGAAATGGAGTCGCGCCTGTCCGGTCGCGATATCGGTTTCGATGCGCCCAGCGACGAGGATGATGATCATGCGCCGCCGTCGCCGGCCGCATACCTGGTGGCCAACGATGAAGATCCGTCGATGGCCTACGAGCGTGCCGACAGCGAGGACAACCAGCTGCAGCTGCTGCGCGAAGGCATGGCCGAACTGGATGCGCGTTCGCGTGACATCATCCGCCGCCGTTGGCTGGATGCGGACAGCAAGGTGACGCTGCAGGAACTGGCAGACGAGTACGGCGTGTCGGCCGAACGCATCCGCCAGGTCGAGGCGAATGCCCTGAAGAAGATGAAGGCGCTGTTCACCGCGTGATGTGACATCACAGGTATCCAACAGAAAACCCGGCATTGCCGGGTTTTTTGTTGGGCCTGCCAAGCAGCAGTCCGCTGCCTTTTACGCGTGCTCACGCGCGATCGCGCGCCAGCCGATGTCGTTGCGGTGGAATTCGTTGGCCCAGCTGACCTTGGCCACACCGGCGTAGGCGTTGGCCTGCGCATCACGCACGCTGTCACCCAGCGCCGCCACGCACAGCACGCGGCCGCCGGCACTGACCACCCTGCCCTGCGCGACCAGTGCAGTACCTGCATGGAAGACCTTGGCGCTGGCCGGCACCTCATCCAGGCCGGAAATCACATCGCCGGTGACCGGCGATTCCGGGTAAGGTTTCGCGGCCAGCACCACACCCAGCGACGGGCGCGCATCCCACTGTGCCTGCACCTGGTCCAGGCGGCCATCAATGGCGGCTTCCACCAGCTCGACCAGATCCGACTGCAGGCGCAGCATCACCGGCTGGGTTTCCGGGTCACCGAAGCGCACGTTGAACTCGATCACCTTCGGTGCGCCGCTGGCATCGATCATCAGGCCGGCGTAAAGGAAGCCGGTGAACGGAATGCCGTCGGCGATCATGCCCTGCACGGTCGGGTTCACCACCTCGCGCATCACCCGCGCGTGCACCTCCGGCGTGACCACCGGGGCCGGTGAGTATGCGCCCATGCCGCCGGTGTTCGGCCCGGTATCACCGTCGCCGACTCGCTTGTGATCCTGCGAGGTGGCCATCGGCAGCGCATGCACGCCATCGACCATCGAAATGAAGCTGGCTTCCTCGCCGTCGAGGAATTCCTCGATCACCACGCGTGCGCCGGCGTCACCGAATGCGTTGCCGGAGAGCATGTCGCGCACCGCATCCTCGGCCTCGGCCAGGGTCATTGCAACGATCACCCCCTTGCCGGCGGCCAGGCCATCGGCCTTCACCACGATCGGCGCACCCTTCTCGCGGATGTAGGCCAGTGCCGCCTCCACGTCGGTGTGCACGGCGTAGAACGCGGTCGGGATGTTGTGCCGGGCCAGGAAGTCCTTGGCGTAGGCTTTGCTGCCTTCCAGCTGGGCAGCGGCGGCGGTTGGCCCGAAGATGCGCAGGCCGGCGGCACGGAACCGATCGACGACGCCTGCCACCAGCGGCACTTCCGGGCCGACCACGGTGAGTTCAACACCTTCGGCCTGGGCCAGGGCCAGCAGACCATCGATGTCGGTGACCTTCACCGCCACGTTGCGGCACTTGTCTTCGGTGGCGGTGCCGGCGTTGCCGGGTGCCACGAGTACCTCATCGACGCGGGAGGACTGGGCCAGCTTCCATGCCAGGGCGTGTTCGCGGCCGCCGGAGCCGATGACGAGGATCTTCATGGGACAGGGTTCTCGTAAGCAGAAAAGAAAAGCCGGGCAGGGCCCGGCTTGGTGATGCGGATCAGTGGCGGAAGTGGCGCACGCCGGTGAACACCATGGCCAGGCCATGCTCGTCGGCGGCGGCGATCACCTCGGCGTCGCGCATCGAGCCGCCCGGCTGGATGACCGCCTTGATGCCGGCGGCGGCGGCGGCATCGATGCCGTCGCGGAACGGGAAGAACGCATCGGAAGCCATCACCGAGCCTTCAACCACCAGGTTCGCGTCGGCCGCCTTGATGCCGGCGATGCGCGCCGAATACACGCGGCTCATCTGGCCGGCACCCACGCCGATGGTGCGGTTGTCCTTGGCATAGACGATCGCGTTGGACTTCACGAACTTGGCCACCTTCCAGGCGAACAGCAGGTCGGTGAACTGCTTGTCGGTCGGCGCCAGCCTGCTGACCACCTTCAGCTCGTCACGGGTCATGCCGCGGTTGTCCGAGGACTGCAGCAGCAGGCCCGAGCCGACACGCTTGCTGTCGAAGTTGTTCAGGCCGTCGCCATGCGGAATGCGCAGCACGCGCACGTTGGCCTTCTTCTGCGCGTATTCCAGCGCCGCCGGCTCGTAGTCCGGGGCGATCAGCACTTCCACGAACTGACGGTCCAGGATGACCTGTGCGGTGGCGGCGTCCAGCGGCTTGTTGAAGGCGATGATGCCGCCGAAGGCACTGGTCGGGTCGGTGGCGTAGGCCAGCTCGTAGGCATCGCCGTTGCCGGCACCCACCGCCACGCCGCACGGGTTGGCGTGCTTGACGATGACACAGGCCGGCGCATCGAACTGGCGCACGCATTCCCAGGCGGCATCGGCATCGGCCAGGTTGTTGTAGCTCAGTTCCTTGCCCTGCAGCTGCTGGAAGGTGGCCAGGGTGCCCGGCACCGGGTACAGGTCGCGGTAGAACGCGCCGCTCTGGTGAGGGTTCTCGCCGTAGCGCAGGTCCATCACCTTGACGAAGGTGGAGTTCATCTGCGCCGGGTACTCGGCACGCACCGGCACGGCGGCGTCGGTGGCGGTGACCGCCGACAGGTAGTTGCTGATCGCCGCATCGTACTGGGCGACGCGGTTGAACGCGGCGACCGAGAAGGCGAAGCGGGTGGCCGCCGGCAGCTGGCCATCATGGGTGTCCAGGGCGCCCAGCAGCTCGGCGTACTGCGACGGGTCGGTGGCCACGGCCACGCGGGCGAAGTTCTTGGCCGCCGAGCGCAGCATGGCCGGGCCGCCGATGTCGATGTTCTCCACCGCGTCGGCCAGGGTGCAGTCGGCCTTGGCGGTGACCGATTCGAACGGGTACAGGTTCAGTACCAGCAGGTCGATGGCGCCGATGCCGTGTTCGGCCATCACGGCGTCATCCAGGCCCGAGCGGCCCAGCAGGCCGCCGTGCACCATCGGGTGCAGGGTCTTGACCCGCCCGTCCATCATTTCCGGGAAACCGGTGACCTCGGCGACGTCCTTCACGGCCAGGCCCGCATCACGGATCGCCTTGGCGGTGCCGCCGGTGGACAGCAGCTCGACGCCGCGGGCGGCCAGAGCGGTGGCCAGCTCGACCAGGCCGGTCTTGTCGGAAACGGAGAGGAGGGCCCGACGGACGGGCAACAGATCAGCAGTCATGGGACAGGGCAATCGGCAGCGGAGCGGGGCCGATATTGTAGGCGGTGGGGGCCGACGGCGGGCGGCGGCGGCAAAATTGACCGGCCCCAACGGCCCTGCGGCCGCCTTCGGTATGCCTTGGCCGGCGCCGCGCCGCGGACATTTCGACGGAGGTGCGCTCCCAATCGGGTAGGCTGTGCCGGAACTGCCAGGGAGCTGCGGGTTCGGATCGTGTCGATCTATGCATTGAAAGGACGTTTCCAGGACCTGCTGCGTCCGGCCGTAGGCGGCCTGCATCGCGCGGGGATCACCGCCAATGTCGTGACCGTGGCCGCTGCCGTGGTCTCGCTGCTGGTCGCCGTCGTGGTCTGGTGCTGTGCGCCACAGCAACCGCTGCTGTATCTGGCCCTGCCGCTGTGGATGCTGCTGCGCATGGCCCTCAATGCCGTGGACGGCATGCTGGCCCGCGAGTTCGGCCAGCAGTCGCGGCTGGGCGCCTATCTGAACGAGCTGTGCGATGTGGTGGCCGATGCGGCGCTGTACCTGAGTCTGCTCAGCGTGCCGGGCGTTCGCCCGGAAGCGCTGTGGTTGCTGGCCTGGGGCGCAGCACTGAGCGAGTACGCCGGCGTGCTGGGCCTGATGGTCGGTGCCAGCCGCCGCTATGACGGCCCGATGGGCAAGAGCGACCGTGCCTTCGTCATCGGCCTGCTGGGCCTGCTGCTGGCGTTCGGTTGGGCCGGTGCCTTGACGGTCGGCGGCGTGGCCGCAGCGATGGCGCTGCTGTGCGGGGTAACGGCGGTCAACCGCGTCCGGCGGGGACTGAAGGAAGCGGCCACAGCGCAGCGATAAGTCAACAGCCCACCAGGAGAAGGCATGCGTCAGGTGCAGGAACGGGAATTCCACAGCTTCGACCAAGTACCGCTGTTCTACCGGCACTGGCCGGTTGCGGCCGCAGGCACACCACCGGGGCGCACGGTCCGGGCCATCGTGCTGCTGCATCGTGGCCACGAGCATTCAGGGCGGGTCGCCCACCTGGTCGACGAGCTGGACCTGCCGGAGATCGCCTTCTTCGCCTGGGACGCGCGCGGCAACGGCCGCTCGCCGGGCGAGCGTGGCGACGCACCGGGCTTCCCTGCGCTGGTGCGCGACCTGGACAGCTTCATCGCCCACATCGGCAGCGAGCACGGCATCGCGGTCGAGGACATCGTCGTGGTCGCGCAGAGCGTGGGCGCGGTCATCGCTGCGACCTGGGTACACGACTATGCCCCCCGCCTGCGCGCGCTGGTGCTGGCGTCACCGGCATTCAAGGTGAAGCTGTATGTGCCGTTCGCACGTCCAGGCCTGGCCCTGATGCAGAAGCTGCGCGGCAATTTCTTCGTCAGCAGCTACGTCAAGCCGCAGTGGCTGACGCATGATCCGGCACGGGTGGAGAGTTACCGCACCGATCCACTGATCACCCGGCCGATCTCGGTACGCGTGCTGCTGGGCCTGTATGAAGCCGCCGACCGCATCGTGGCCGACGCGCAGGCGATCAGCGTGCCGGTGCAACTGCTGGTGTCCGGCTCCGACTTCGTGGTGCACCGTGGTCCGCAGGACCGCTTCTATGAGCGCCTGTCCAGTCCGATCAAGGAGCGCGTGTACCTGCCGGGTTTCTTCCACGACACGCTGGGCGAGCGCGATCGTGCACCGGCACTGGCGCGCATCCGCGACTTCATCCAGGCGCGTTTCGCCGAACCGCTGCGCACGCTGTCGCGGCGCGACGCGCATCGGCATGGGCCGACGTTCGAGGAGTCGGAGATCCTGGCCTGGCCTCCGGAACGCAACAGCCTGGCCGACCTGCGCTGGCGCGGGGTGCGTGCGGGCCTGCGCCTGGGCGGCACCCTGTCCGAAGGCATCGCGCTGGGCCTGCAGACCGGTTTCGACTCCGGCAGCACGCTGGACTACATCTACCGCGACGAAGCGCGGGGCAAGGGGCCGCTGGGGCGGATGATCGACCGCAACTACCTCGATGCGATCGGCTGGCGCGGCATCCGCGTGCGTGGCCAGCACCTGCAGGAACTGCTGCGAGATGCCGCCACGCGCCTGCGCGGCCAGGATCTGCCGGTGCAGGTGCTGGACGTGGCCGCCGGCCATGGCCGGTATGTGCTGGAAGCTCTGGGCCAGGGCGAACAGCGCGCCGACCGCATCGTGCTGCGCGATTTCAGCCCGCTCAATGTGACCCAGGGCCAGGCCTTGATCGAACGGCTGGGAGCCGCCGACATCGCCCGCTTCGAGCAGGGCGATGCGTTCGATCCGGCGTTGCTGGCGACGGTGGATCCCGCGCCGACGCTGGCAGTGGTCTCAGGGCTGTACGAGCTGTTCCCCGACAACGACGCCGTGCTGCGTTCGCTGCAGGGTATTGCCGCGGTGGTGCCGGAGGGGGGCTACCTGGCCTATACCGGCCAGCCCTGGCACCCGCAGCTGGAATTCATCGCCCGTGCACTCACCAGCCACCGCGGGGGCGCGGCCTGGGTCATGCGACGGCGCACCCAGCAGGAGATGGACGAGCTGGTGCGGCTGTCGGGCTTTGAGAAGGTGACCCAGCGCATCGATGCGTTCGGCATCTTCACCGTATCGCTGGCACGTCGGGTCGCCTGATGGCCATCACCGCAACGCCGATCGTTGCCGAGGCACCGCGTCCGTGGCGCCGCGCGCTGCTGTGGCTGGCGGTGCTGGGCCCGTTCTTCTTTGCCAGTTATGGCTTTGCCAACTGGATGGCCGGCCGCCACGACGTGGTTCCGGTTGTCGTGTTCGACTGGGAGACGCGCATTCCGTTCGTGCCCTGGACGATCGTGCCGTACTGGTCGATCGACCTGTTCTACGCGGTGTCGTTCTTCCTGTGCCGGCAGCGCCTGGAGCTGGACCGCCATGCGCTGCGGCTGCTCAGTGCTCAGGTGATCGCAGTGGCCTGCTTTCTGCTGTGGCCGCTGCGCTTCAGCTTCGAGCGGCCGGAGACGGGCGGTGCCTATGGCTGGTTGTTCGAGGTGCTGCTGGGGTTCGACAAGCCCTTCAACCAGGCGCCGTCATTGCACATCGTGCTGCTGATCGTGCTGTGGGTGAAGTTCGCCCACTACCTGCAGGGCGGCTGGCGGCTGGTGCTGCATGCGTGGGCATTGCTGATCGGCATTTCGGTGCTGACCACGTTCCAGCATCACTTCATCGACATTCCCACCGGCCTGCTGGTGGGCTGGCTGTGCGTGTGGCTGTGGCCGGACCAGGGAACACCGCCGTTGCGTGCCTGGCAGTCCGCGGAGGATCCCGCGCGGTGGCGGCTGGCGCTGCTCTACCTTCTGGGTGCCGCCGTGCTGCTGGTGCCGGCGCTGGCGCTGCGAGGCACTGCGCTGTGGCTGCTGTGGCCGGCGATCTCGCTGCTGCTGGTGGCGCTGGCGTACGCCGGACTGGGCACGGCCATGTTCCAGAAGCGCGACGACGGGCGCCTGACCATGGCCGCGCGCTGGCTGCTCGCGCCTTACCTGGGCGCCGCCTGGATCAATTCGCGGCTATGGACATGGCGGGCACCGCAGCCCTCGGCGGTGGCCGATGGCGTGTGGTTGGGACGGATTCCACGGGCGGCCTTGGCGTCGCCACTGCACGGCGTGGTCGATACCTGCGCAGAGCTGTCGTGCCGGGCGCCAGGTGCTGCGTATGCCAGCGTTCCGATGCTGGACATGGTGGTGCCCTCGCCGGCGCAGCTGCGCGAGGCCGCTACCGCCATCGAACGCCTGCGCATGCAGGGGCCAGTACTGGTGTGCTGTGCCCTGGGCTATTCGCGCAGTGCGGCCAGCGTAGCGACCTGGCTGCTGTGCAGCGGCCGGGCACGGGACGCAGCGGAGGCGGTTGCACGGATACGTGCCGCGCGGCCCTCCATCGTTCTGCATGACGACCACCTGCGCGCCATCCAGGCCGCCATCACCTCGGAGAGCCCCGCATGAGCCTCGCTGTCGACCTGCCGATGATGCGCCTGCTGCTGCGCCAGGGCCGGCTGCCCGCTGCGCTGTCGCTGGGACTGCTGCTGGTGGCGTTGCTGCTGCTGGGCATCGAGCCGGGACTGGCGATGTTCGCGGCCGGCCTGTTGCTGCTGAGCGTGGCGGCGGGGATGGTGCAGGCGTACTACGCGGTGCGCGTACAGCTGGACGCCAGCCTCCTGCAGCTGCTGCTGCAGGAGAATCTGCACGGTGAGGCGGCGGCCGAACGGGTGGACGCCGCCCTGCATGTCGCCGGCCTGCGCCGCCGCGACGCACAGGCGCCTACGCGCGGATGGGATGTGCGCTGGGCGGGCATGCGGGGCCTGCTGCTGCGTCAGTACGCGGCAGCGCTGCTGCAGTTCGCCACGCTGCTGCTGGCCGTGCTGTGGCCGCAGACCTGAGGGGAGACATCGATGTTTGCTGAACTGATCGCCCGCGCCTGCAGTGGCGCCATCCATGTGCTCACCGGCGCGCGGGCGCTGTGGGTCGGCTGCGCGCCCTCCAGCGAGCGCCGTGTCTACTACGGCAACCACGCCAGCCACGGGGATTTCGTGCTGATCTGGTCGTCGATGCCGCCGGCACTGCGGCGGCAGGTGCGTCCGGTGGCGGCCGCCGAATACTGGCAGCGCGACGCCCTGCGGCGCTATCTGATCGATGCGGTGTTCAACGGCGTGCTGGTCGAGCGCGAAGCGGCGCGCCGCCAGCAGGATCCGCTGCAGGCGCTGCGTGAGGCGGTGGATGCGGAGTGCTCGCTGATCCTGTTCCCGGAAGGCACGCGCAACGTCGGCGATGAGCCGCTGCTGCCGTTCAAGAGTGGCATCTACCATCTCGCGCGGCAGCGTCCGGAACTGGAATTCGTCCCGGTGTGGATCGACAACCTGAAGCGGGTGATGCCCAAGGGACGGTTCCTGCCATTGCCGTTGCTGTGCACGGCCACCTTCGGTACTCCGCTGCGGCTGCAGGCCGACGAGGACAAGGCGGCGTTTCTCCAGCGCAGCCGCCAGGCGCTGCTGGATCTGGCACCGGGCGGAGGACGCGCATGAGCGGATTGATCGCCGTATCGGGTGATCTCGCCGCGCGCAGCGTGGGCCAGCAGACCGGGCTGCTGTTCGCCGGGGTCGGCGCGGTGCTGGTGCTGGCGACGCTGGTGGCCGAGACCCTGCGCTGGCGGCAGCGTGGACGGCCCAGCGCGGTCATCGCCAACCTGGTCTCGCGCATCCGCGCCTGGTGGGTGATGGCAATCGTGGTCGGCCTAGCGCTGCTGTTCGGCCGGGCCGGGGTGATCGTGCTGTTCGCGATCATCTCGCTGTTTGCCCTGCGCGAGTTCATCACCCTGGCGCCCACCCGGTCAGGTGACTACTACGCGCTGCTGGCGGCGTTCTACATCGTGCTGCCCTGGCAGTACTACCTGGTGTGGATCGACTGGTATGGCATGTACACGCTGCTGATTCCGGTCTACGCGTTCCTGTTCCTGCCGATCCTGGCCACCATCGGCGGTGACACCACGCATTACCTGGAGCGCACGGCCAAGGTGCAGTGGGGGCTGATGATCTGCGTGTTCTGCATTTCGCACGTGCCCCTGCTGCTGAACCTGCGTGTGCCCGGGCATGAGCCCGCGCGCAACGTGCTGCTGCTGGCGTTCCTGGTGATCGTGGTGCAGTCCTCGGACGTGCTGCAGTACATCTGGGGCAAGCTGCTGGGCAGGCGCCTGATCGCGCCCAGGCTGTCGCCGTCGAAGACAGTGGAGGGCTTCATCGGTGGCGTGCTGAGTGCCAGCGTGGTGGGCGCTGCGCTGTGGTGGATCACGCCGTTCACGCCGCTGCAGGCGTTCGGCCTGTCGCTGTTGATCAACCTGATGGGGTTCTGGGGTGGCCTGGTGATGTCGGCGATCAAGCGCGACCGTGGCATCAAGGACTGGGGCCACATGATCGAGGGCCATGGCGGCATGCTCGACCGGCTGGATTCGGTGTGCTTCGCCGCACCGGTGTTCTTCCACGTGGTGCGGTATTACTGGAAGGCGGGCGGCGGCGGGTGACCCCGCTTCCACGACGTCGCCATCCGCGCTCAGGCGCTGATGCCGTATTCCTTCAGCTTCTTGCGCAGCGTGGCACGGTGGATGCCCAGCATCGCCGCGGCCCGGCTCTGGTTGCCTTCGCAGTGGTTGAGCACTTCCACGAACAGCGGAATCTCCATCTCGCGCAGCACGATCTCGTAGACGTCGTCTGCATCGCAGCCATCAAGGTCGCGCAGGTACCGGCGCACGGACTGGGCGACGTGTTCGCGCAGCGGTGGCCGGGGAGCGCCACGACTGTTGTCAGGACGAGAAAGGACAGCGTTCAAGGGGGTTCCCGATCTGGTTGGCCCGTGCACGCGGAGCGCGCGGCCGGATGAGGTGGTGGCGGTCAGTCTAGCGCGAGCGTGCCCGACCTGCCATGGCTGGTCGCCTTCGTCCCGATCACAGGAACTCGAAGGTGAATGCGACAGTGGACGCCGCAGGCTCCTGCACGCGGAACGCGATGTGTGCGCTCTGACCCGGTTCCAGCACGGCGGTACCCGGGTTCTCGCCGAGGTACTGCGTGGGGCTGAAAACGTCACTGCCGATGACCCGTCCGTCCGCATCGGACAGCGAAAGCCGCAGGTCGGGCCAGGCCTGTGGCCATCGCGCGTCATTGCGGATGCTGGCCTGCACCTGCAGTACGCCGGCCTGACCAGGCAGCGGGCGGATGTCGCGACTGGTCATGGTGAAGGCGGTGGGTTCGTGCCAGGCGGGCAGGCTGCAGCGCAGCACGCTGCACAGCGCCACCAGCCATGTGCGGTGGCCGGCATCGGCGGCCAGCCGCGCGCGGTCGGCGAGCACGCTCTGCAGGATCAGCAGCGCCGCCAGCCCCGCCACCAGCAGCCAGTGCCAGCGCGGCGCCGGGCGCGAGCGTGAAGGTGCACGGGCGAGGAAACCGGGTGCGTCATGGTTCGATGGTGATGCCACCGCCGCGGCATGCGGGGGCACATCATCGGTGTGCTGCGGAACGGGTTGCGCAGTGATCACCGCCGCTGCCGGCGCATGTTCGATCTCCGCCGCAGTGGGTTCGGGCGCCGGACCGGCCTGTGCAGGCATATCGACGTGCGCCTCGACGGCAGGTGCCGTTCCGCCTTCCGGCGCGGGGCGCAGGAAGGTGGCCAGTGGACGTCGTGCGGGGGTCGGCTCGGACATGCTCACGGTGCGGGTTCGGGTCGAGCGCTCATTCAAACACGATCAGGCGCGGCGCACGCCGGTGATGCGCATCCAGTCGCCATCGCGGGTCGCCTGCAGGTCGTCGAACCAGGCACTGTAACGCTGCAGCAGTTCGTGCTCCTGTCCATGCAGGATGCCCGACAGTGCGATGCGGCCACCGCCGGCCACGCGCGCGGCCAGCAGCTCGGCCAGCGCATCGAGGGCCGAGGCGAGGATGTTGGCGACCACGATGGGATAGGTTGCCACCGGCTCGTCCTGTGGCAGATAGACCTGCATGCGGCCCTGCTCGCCATTGCGCTCGGCATTGTCGGCGGTCGCGACCAGGGCCTGCGGATCATTGTCCACGCCGATCGCCTCGGCGGCGCCCAGCTTCAGCGCAGCCAAGGCGAGGATGCCCGAGCCGCACCCGAAATCGAGCACGCGCTGGCCCTGCAGCTGGCCGTCCACGGCCAGCTGGTCCAGCCAGCGCAGGCACAGCGCGGTGGTGGGATGAGTACCGGAGCCGAAGGCCAGGCCCGGGTCCAGCCGGACGACGGCCGCGTCGGCGGCCTGCGCCGCCTCCGGCAGCTCATGGTTCCACGGCACGATCCAGGTGCGGCTGCCGAAGTCCATCGGCTGGAACTGGTCCAGCCAGGCACGCTCCCAGTCCTCGTCCTCGACGGCGCGGAAGCTGCCACCGCTCCAGTCCAGTTCCGGGTCGAACGCTTCCAGCGCCGCCAGCAGCAACAGCGCGTTGCTGTCAGCCGGGAACAGCGCCGTCAGCACCAGGCTGTCCCACAGCGGCGTCTCGCCCACGCCCGGTTCCAGGATCGCCTGCTCGTTGCTGGTGTCGGCCTCGGCATCGAGCAGGGTCACGGCCAACGCCCCGACGTCCTCCAGCGCATTCTCATAGCGGGGCTGGGTGGCTTCGGTGCAACGCAGGGTCAGTTCCAGGAACGGCATGGGATCGGGGGCAATCGCGGGAAAGGGGGCCATGCTAGACCATCGGGGCGTCTCCGTATGCTCTGAGATGAACGCCCCCCGTTCAGACAGGCCTGCCGGGCCTTGCTAAACTGCGCGCTTTCCTGTGCGCCCCCGACGCTTTCCGTTGCCGATGGCCCTCGCTCCGACCCTGAAAACCTGGTTGCTCGTGCTGCCGGCGGTGGCCGTGCTGGGCGTGGCCGGGTATCGGGCCAGCGGGCACGTGGGCTCGGTATCGTCTCCGGTCGCGGCCTCCGGGCTGCCGACGGCCCAGGTGGCGGGCAACGAGGATGGGACGACGATGCCGGTCATGCCCGAGGCGCTGGCGCGGCGTCTGGCGGCCTTCGAGCGGGGCGGCGCACTGCCGTCCGGCCTGCCGCTGGACATCCGGGCCGACATCGAGGGCGCCACCGATCTGTTCGCCTATGCGCAGCGGTTGCGTGCGCAGGCCGACGGTGGCAACCACGAAGCGCGCTGGATGCTCAGCCGGGTGTATGACTACTGCGCGCAGTACGCGGTCGATCCCGGGGGGTATCGCCTGGACAACAACGTGCTGGCGGGGCTGGGCCTGAGTGCCGCACCGGCCATGGTCGATGCGCGCGAGCGCGTGGCCCAGCGCTGCGGCGGGTTCGTGCCCGGCGACAAACTGGGCGCGGCGCTGGTGCTGGCGGAGCGTCGCAAGGCGGCCGCGCAGGGCAATCTGGCGGCCGAAGCCGCGCTGTTCGCTGAAGGTGAGCCGCTGCATGACAGCGCGGACTACCGCCGTGGCCTGGTCGAGCGCGTGCGCCTGTCGCGCGATCCGGAGGCATTCATGGCCCTCGCTCCGGGAATGGGCGTGCGCGCCGCCGGTGACAGTGCACTGGACGGGCTGGTGGCCGGCGAGCAGCTCAGCGAAATGGCGTGGCGGCTTGCGGCCTGCGAACTCGGTCTACCGTGTGGGGCCGACAGCGTGCTGGTCAACAGTTTTTGTGCGAATGGAGGGATCTGTTCGCAGGATGAGACGCAGGATTTCCGGGATTTCGTGTATGACGCTGCGGTTTCGCGGCAAGGTGCTGGGAAGATGAACGAATGGATCAAGCGATTGATTGGAAGGGGGAGCAGGCCATGAACTACCGTCGATTCCTTCACGGAGCCAAGTTCTGGTTCTGGGTGGCACTGTTCGTGGCGTATTCGGCCGGCGCGGTGGGCCTGTTGATGATCGATACCTACGAGGATCGCTACCGGCATCTGTCGAAGGTGGAGCTGACCACGGTGAAGGCACAGGAAGACCTGCGCCGCGCCGGCGCCAGCCAGGTCGCTGCGGTCTATCGCGCGCAGAGCGGCGTGCCGTTCGCATCGCTGCCGGCGGGCAGCACCTTCCAGGTGGTCTGGCCCGATGGCTCGACCGAGACCATGGTGATCGTCGATCCGACCTCGCCCAATGGTGTGCGCCCGCTGCCGAACTCGCAGATTCCGGCAACCGCGGCCGACAGGCACTGACACCGATCCTGCAGCGCCGGGCCCTCACGCGCGGCAGCTTTTCCCGGTACGCCGGGCGCGGGGGAAGGCGCTGCAGAAAGCAGAAAAGGGCGGGGATATCCCCGCCCTTTTCGTGTCCGGCACCTGTGCCGATCAGGTCAGCGCGATCGGCTTGTTCTTGCGCTCGGCCAGACGCTTTTCCAGGTAGTGGATGTTCTGGCCACCGGCCTGGAAGCCCTTGTCGCGCATGATCCGCTGCTGCAGGGCGATGTTGGTCTTGATACCGTCGACCACCATTTCGCTCAGCGCCACCCGCATGCGGGCGATCGCGGTTTCGCGGTCCGGGCCGTGCACGATCAGCTTGCCGATCATCGAGTCATAGTTCGATGGCACGCGGTAACCACTGTAGATGTGGGTGTCCACGCGCACGCCGGGGCCGCCCGGCGGATGGAAGCCGGTGATGGTGCCCGGACTCGGCACGAAGGTTTCAGCATCCTCGGCGTTGATGCGGCACTCGATGGCATGGCCGGTGAGCACCACGTCGCTCTGCTTGATCGACAGCTTCTGGCCGGCGGCGATCTTCAGCTGCTCGGCCACCAGGTCGATGCCGGTGACCATTTCGGTGACCGGATGTTCCACCTGGATGCGGGTGTTCATTTCGATGAAGTAGAAGCGGCCGTCCTCGTACAGGAACTCGAACGTGCCGGCGCCGCGGTAGCCGATGCGGATGCAGGCCTCCACGCAGACCTTGCCGATCTGCTCGCGCTGCTCGGCGGTGATGCCCGGTGCCGGTGCTTCCTCGACCACCTTCTGGTGACGGCGCTGCATCGAGCAGTCGCGCTCGCCGAGGTGGATGGCATTGCCCTGGCCGTCGGCCAGCACCTGGATCTCCACGTGGCGCGGGTTCTCCAGGAACTTCTCCATGTAGACCTCGCCATTGCCGAACGCCGCCTTCGCTTCGCTCTTGGTGGTTTCGATCGAGGTCTTCAACGAGGCTTCGGCGTGCACCACGCGCATGCCGCGACCGCCGCCGCCGCCCGCTGCCTTGATGATGACCGGGTAGCCGATCTCACGGGCGATCTTGGTGTTGGCGACGATGTCCTCGCCCAGCGGGCCGCCCGAGCCGGGCACGCACGGCACTCCGGCGGCCTTCATGGCGCGGATGGCTTCGACCTTGTCACCCATCATGCGGATGGTGTCGGCCTTGGGGCCGATGAAGATGAAGCCGGATTCCTCCACGCGCTCGGCGAAATCGGCGTTCTCCGACAGGAAGCCGTAGCCCGGATGGATGGCCTGGGCATCGGTGACTTCTGCCGCGGCGATCAGGGCGGGGATGTTGAGGTAGCTCTGCGGCGACGGCGCCGGGCCGATGCAGACCGACTCGTCGGCCATGGCCACATGCTTGAGGTTGCGGTCGACCGTGGAGTGCACGGCCACCGTGCGGATGCCCAGGGTGTGGCACGCGCGCAGGATGCGCAGCGCGATCTCCCCTCGGTTGGCGATGACGACTTTGTCGAGCATGGCGTGCCCCTCAGCCGATCACGAACAGCGGCTGGTCGAACTCCACCGGCTGGCCGTTCTCGCCGAGGATGGCGACGATGGTGCCGGACGCGTCGGCTTCGATCGGGTTGAACATCTTCATCGCTTCGATGATGGCCAGGGTTTCGCCTTCCTTGACCTGCTGGCCCACGGTGACGAAGGCCGGCTTGTCCGGAGCGGACGAGGCATAGAAGGTGCCGACCATCGGCGAACGCAGCACGTGGCCTTCCGGCAGCGCCGGGCCCGGCTTGGCGGTGCCGCCGGTGGAGGCTTCGGTCGGCGACTGCATCGGCATTGCCTGCGGCGCCGGCGCGGCAGGGGCGGCATACACCGGAGCGGCGACCGGGGCGGCATAGCCGGCGACCGGCGCGCGCGACAGGCGCACGGACTCTTCGCCTTCCTTGATTTCGATTTCGGCCAGGTTCGACTCTTCCAGCAGGTCGATCAGCTTCTTGATTTTGCGCAGATCCATGAGGGCCTCTTGGGTTTCTATCTAGGTGAGGAGAGCGCCGTGGGCGCCCGGGTCGACAATCAGGTGGCGGACAACCGCAGCAGCGCCGCGTCCATCGCGTAGCGGTAGCTGTCGGCGCCGAAGCCGCACACCACGCCGACCGCCTTGTCGCTGAAATAGCTGTGCTGGCGGAACGGTTCGCGGGCGTGCGGGTTGGACAGGTGGATTTCGATGAACGGCACGGCCACGGCCGCCAGCGCATCGCGCAGGGCGACCGAGGTGTGGGTGAACGCGGCCGGGTTGATCAGGATGAACGCCGTGCCGTCGGTGCGGGCGGCCTGTACGCGGTCCACCAGCGCGTGTTCGGCGTTGGACTGCAGGCTCTCCAGCACGTGCCCGGCGGCGTCGGCCTGGCGGGCCAGCGCCTGGTCGATATCGGCCAGGGTGGTGTGGCCGTAGACCTCCGGCTCGCGGGTACCGAGCAGGTTGAGGTTGGGGCCGTGCAGGACCAGCAGCTTCGCCATGGGATCCGATCGACTGGAAAGGGCGGCAGTCTGGCGGAAGCGGCCGATGCTGTCCAGTTCGGCGAAGTTTGCCGCGTTTCAATCGATTGTTTGAAATCGCTGGAAGCGCTTGTGCCCGTATGCCGGGCAGCGCCTCAAGGCGCGCTGAACGTGGCGACGGCTGCTGATACCCGCACGTACGCCGACGATGGCGGCCAGCCGCTCCTGTCCCGGCCAGGCCGGGCGGGTCTGCTCAGGTTTCCAGCGGCCGCGTCGGCACGACGTTGGGGAACACCTGTTCCAGCGGCTCCTGTTCGCCCGGCCGGGGCGCGGGCCAGTCGAAGGCGTTCACCGGCTGCGCGCGGTTCACCCACAGCGCGTAATGCAGGTGGTCGGCGCGCCCATCGCCGGTGTTGGGGTGGATGAGGATCGTCAGGCCCAGGCTGTTGAGCTGCAGCCATGGCACCACGACCGGCAGGAGATCGTTGGTGAAGCCGAAGTAGAAGGACGGGGTGACATGGGGGCCGCGTGGCTCCGGATTCCAGTTGCCCAGTTCCACCGGGAAGCGTTCCGCCACCCAGCGCCGGATCAGTGCGGCCTTGGCCGAGGTGTCCTCGTCGAAATAGATGTGGGCGTGGTAACTCTTGATGTCGGTGTAGGGGCGTGGGAGGGTCGGCAATGGCGATTCGCCCGGGCGTGTGCTGCGCGGTCGTGGGGTCGGTTCGCTGGCGGTGTCCTGTCCCCAGGGACTGCGGCCCTGCGCCGGCGGCGGGACGATCGCCTGGAATCCGGGACGCCCCGGTGCGGTCGTGTTCGCCACCTCTCGGGCCGGTGTTGCGGCGGCCGGACGCGTGGCGCCGGCCAGGCCACCTGCGGCCAGGCCGGCCGATGCGATCAGGCGGCGCCGGCTGGGTGAGAACGGCGCGGCCTGGTGTGCATCGGTGTCGTCGCCAGCAATGGCGTCAGAAGAATGCGGGGAGCGCGGCATGGTTGTTTCCGTGGACGGCGGACCGTCACCGTCGGACGGATGCGGGGCCGCGTCCAATGATCCGGTGGCATCACCTGATGCTGCGCCGCAGGTGCGTTGAGTCCTGTGCGCCGCCCGGATAGGGTGGTCAGCTCACCGCACGGATACCCGCCATGAACAGCGCAGATGCCACCACTGCCCGCAGACGTGCCACGTTCCGGCAGTTGCATGCGCAGGGCTGCTTCGTATTGCCCAATCCGTGGGACATCGGCAGCGCGCGCTACCTGCAGCGGCAGGGCTTCCTGGCATTGGCCACCACCAGCGCGGGGTGTGCATGGAGCGAAGGTCGCCCCGATGGTGCGGTATCGCTGCAGGCGACGCTTGACCACCTGCGGCTGATGGTGGCCGCCACCGACCTGCCGGTGAACGCAGACTTCGGCGATGGCTTCGGCGCCACGCCACAGGACGTGGCTGAGGCCGTGACGGCGGCCCTGGATACGGGCATCGCCGCTCTGTCGATTGAAGATGCCAGCGGTCTGGCCGACGCGCCGCTGCGCCCGCTGGAGGAGGCCGTGCAACGCCTGCGTGCGGCGCGTGCGGCCATCGATCGCGCCGCGGCCGATGTGCTGCTGGTGGGCCGGGCGGAAAACTTCTTCGTGGGCGTACCGGATCTGGAAGACACGCTGCAGCGCCTGCGTGCCTACGCGGCCGCAGGTGCCGATGTGTTGTACGCACCGGGCATCACCACGGCCGAACAGATCCAGGCGGTGGTGGCCGCGGCCGGCGGCAAGCCGGTGAACCTGCTGGTGGGCGGACCGACGTCACTGACGCTGCAGGACATCGCTGCGATGGGGGTACGCCGGGTCAGCCTGGGCGGGGCGTTGGCCCGTGCGGCGTGGGGGGGATTGATGCGGGCCACCGATCCCATCCAGCAGGAAGGCCGCTTTGATGGCCTGCAGGCGGCAGCATCGGGTGCGGCGCTGAACGCGCTGTTCCGCTGAGGCAGGGCCGCGGATGCACGGCAGGATCCCTTCGCTGCGCGAAGGGATCCGAGCCAGTGCTGCATCAGAACCGTGCGGTGGCGCCCACGAAGAAGGTGCGCGCGCCGCCGTCGTAGTTGTTGCCTTCGTCGATGGTGGACACGTCGCCCACGTTCAGGACGCCGGCACGCAGGGTCAGGTTGTCGTTCACGTCGAAGCCGGTCACCAGATCCCAGGTGGTGTACGCCTTGGCGAAGGTCGCGCTGGTGGCCGATACCAGTTGCTTGCCGATGTGCTGCGCACTGGCATTCAACGACCAGGCATCGGTCACCTGCCATTCCAGCGAGGTGTTGGCTGTCAGCTCCGGTACTACCAGCAGGGTAGCGCCGGTGGTGCGGTTCTTCGATTCCAGCATGCGCGTGGCGTGGGTGGTCCAGTTCAGGCGTTCGTGCAGCGGCACGGTCACGCTGGCTTCCACACCGCGGGTGCGTGCCTTCTGGATGTTCTGTGCCACCGTCCACCAGTAGCCGTTGACGAAGCTGGTGGTCTGGCCGGGAATCTGGCTCAGCGGCACCTGTTCGATCTTGTCGTCGAAGTTGGTCAGGAAGTAGGTGGCCGAGGCCGACCAGCCCTCGCGGTCGAAGCCCACGCCCAGCTCGTAGTTGGTGCTGGTCTCCGGTTCCAGGTTCGGGTTGCCGGCCATGTAGCAGCCGCGCGTGCCGTCGGCATTCACCGAACGGCTGCTCCAGCCTTCGGCGGTCAGGGCACGGCAGCCGTTGCCGCCGGACTGGGTCGCAGCGCCGGCCGTTCCCTGCTTCAGGTTGGGGGCACGGAAGCCCTTGGAAATGCCGCCGCGCACGGTCCATGCATCGGCCGGGTGCCAGACGCCGTAGATGCGCGGGCTCAGGTTGTCATCGTAGTTTTCCGTGTTGTCCCAGCGCAGGCCCAGGGTCAGCACGAAGCGCTCGTGCAGGGTGAGGTGGTCCTCGGCGAACAGCGCCCAGGAGTCGGCCTCGCTGGTCGGGCTGATGCGGCCGCTGCCCGTCCAGGTGACCGGAACGGTACCGATGGTGTCGCTGTTCTCCAACTCCTCGCGCTTCCACTGCCCGCCCACATTCAGGCTGTGCTCGACGCCCCAGTGGAAGCCGGTGTTGAAGGCGGTATCGAACACCGTTTCCTTCGAACGGTTGCCGACGTCGCTGCCCTTGTCTTCGTATTCGTTCTGCACCAGCGTGGTCTTCGACGTGGTGGCGTCGCTGTAGGTGCCGTCATGGCGGATCACGTAGCCGGTCTGCACCAGCTTGGACAGTCCCCAGCTGTTGACCTGGCCGGCCCCGCTGTTGCGCTGCGTTCCGCGCGAGGCCTCCACGCCCACGACGTGGCTGTCGCTGATGCGCCAGTCGAACAGCACGTTGGCGTTCTCTGCCTTGTTGCCCGGCGTCTGCCGCGCGCCGCGGTCAGATTCGCGGTCAGTGACGTTGGCGCCGATGCGCACGCCCAGGTTGTCGGTCAGCGGGCCACTGAACAGCGCTCCCATCTGCGTGGTATTGCCGCGGGTGTCCGAATCGGGCTTGCTGTAGTTGAAGGTGGCCGAGCCGCCCCAGTGGTCGGCGATCTTGCGGGTGATGATGTTGATCACACCCCCCATCGCGTCCGATCCGTACAGCGAGGACATCGGGCCGCGCACCACTTCGATGCGTTCGATCATGTCCGGCGACAGCCAGTTCAGATCCTGCGGGCCCAGGTCATCACGATAGTTCACGCCGGCCGAGCTGCCCTGGCGGCGGCCATCGATCAGGATCAGTGTGTACTGCTCCGGCAGGCCGCGCAGCCGGATCTTCGACTGCGCACCGGACAGCGCGTAACCGCCGGTCACGCCGGGCACGGTGCTCAACAGCTGGCCGATGCTGCTGACCGGCTTGCGCTCGATGTCCTCGCGGGTGATCACGCTGATGCTGGCGGGGGCATCCCGGATCCATTGCTGGGCGCCGGTGGCGGTGACCACCACGGTGTCCATCTGCTTGGCGGCGGCATCGACTGACGCCTCGGCGTGGGCCTGGGAGGCGAGGGCAAGGCCGATGGCCACGGCCAGCGTGGCAACGGAACGACGGGACTTCAGACTGGCATGCAACATCGCGCGGTACTCCGGGTGAGGGGGTCCACTGGCGATGGCTGGGACGTCCGTGTGGGGTTTCAGATCTCCTTAACAATCGTATCACGAATCATTTGCATTTGACTTGAGGCGATACAGAACGCCAGAAACAGTGTCCTGCTGGCAGTGCTGATCGGGCTGGGTTCGCTAGTTACCATTAGTAACTAATCTCCAAGGAGTTGCCCATGCACAGCCTGATTGTTGTTGCCCATCCCGATCCTGCCTCGCTGACCCACGCGGTAGCCGCTCGCATCGCGCAGGCCATCGCCGATGCCGATGAGAGCAATACCACCGCCATGGCCGATCTGATGGCCGAAGGCTTCGACCCGCGCTTCAACGGGCAGGACCAGGCCCTGTTCCGCGGCATCGCGCCGCCACCGGCCGATGTGGCGGCCGAGCACGCACGGCTGGATGCGACCGACACGCTGGTGCTGGTCTACCCGCTCTACTGGTGGTCGTTCCCGGCGCTGCTGAAGGGCTGGATCGATCGCGTTTTCACCCAGGGCTGGGCCTACGCTGAGGGTGCCGATGGAAAAGTGGAGAAGCGGCTGCAGCGGCTGCAGGTGCATCTGGTCGGCATCGGGGGTGCCGATGCCGCGATGATTGAACGCCGTGGCTATGGCGCGGCCATGAACACGCAGATCGACATGGGCATCTTCGATTACTGCGGCGCGCGCGTGCTGTCCTCCACCCTGCTGCTGGAGGCGGACACCGGGGCGGCCGCGGCGCATCTGCAGACCGCGATGGAGATCGGCCGTAAAATCGGACATCCAACGAGCTGACAGCCGTGTTCCGCCGATGCCTGCCACCGACACCCCCACGCGTCGCCGACTGACCCGCGAGCAGCGGGCCCGCCAGCTGCTGGATGTCGCATGGGCGCTGGTAGGCGCCGAAGGCACCGATGCCTTGACCCTGGGGCGCCTGGCCGAAGCGGCGGGCGTGACCAAGCCGGTGGCCTACGATCACTTCGTGACGCGCAACGGCCTGCTGGCGGCGCTCTACCATGACTACGACCAGCGGCAGACGCTCATTTTCAATGACCGTATCGCCGCGGCGCCGGCAGAACTGACCGCGCGCGCAGCGGCCATCGCGTCCGGTTACATCGACTGCGTGCTGAGCCAGGGCAGCGACGTGCAGAGCATCCTCGCAGCGCTGGTCGGCGCGCCGGAGCTGCGCGAGGTGCGTCACTGCTACCAGCAGGAGTTCATCGACAACTGCGCGGACTGGCTGGGCCCGTTCGCCGGTGACGGCCAGGTACCGGTGGAGGGGCGCTGGGCGATCCTCGGCGCTGCCGAAGCGCTGTCCGAAGCGGTGGCCAATGGCGCGATCGGCAAAGCCGACGCGGAACGCGAACTGCAGCGGGTGATCGTATCCACCGTTGTACGGGACTGACTGCCCGCGCAGCTCAGGCTTCTGCGACGGTGTCGCCGGCCAACGCGGCGAATCCACTGGCAAGATGCCTGCGCACCCGCGCATCGCGTGCTTCGCGGTCTTCCGAGCCAAGCACCACGGTGATCAATCGCACCGGCTGCGCGTGTCCGGCGATGGGGCGGCGCGCCGTAGCCGCCAGGCAGAACCCGGCCGCGCGGGTATAGCCGGTCTTCAGGCCGTCCACACCTTCATCGGCGAGCAGTGCGTTCTGGTTGCTGCGGCTGAACGTCCCGTGCGCGAACGCCGGCTGTGCGGTGATGGCCAGCACCTGCGGATGATCTGCCAGCAGGCGGCCCGCCAGCACCGCCATGTCGCGTGCGCTGGATACGTGCCGCGGCGTGGTGATGCCGGACACCGACGCGAACCAGGTACTGCCCAGGCCGAGACGCCGCGCCAGCGCGTTCATGTGCTGCAGGTACGCCGCCTGCGAGCCGTGCAGATGGCGGGCAAGCACAAGGGCCGCGTCGTTGCCCGATACCACCAGCATGCCCTGCAGCAGCCGGCCCAGCGTGACCGTTTCGCCGGGCACCAGGCCCATGCGCGTTTCATCGTCAGCAACCGCCTGCACGTCCTCGGCGGCAACGGTCACCGGCATCTCCCAACCGGCGGCGCCGGATGCGACCTGTTCGTAGGCTGCGTACGCGGTCATCAGTTTGGTCAGTGAAGCAGGCGGACGCTGCAGGTCGGCGTTCTCCTGGTGGATGACCGCGAAGCTGCCGGCATCCAGGGTGATCGAGGAGACCGGGGGACGTGGAGACGGCATGGTGGCGCGGCAGGGGAGACGTTCCACAGGATACCGCTGCCACGATGCGTGAATCTGCAATATTGCAATGATATAACGTCGCGCATTCCGGGCCGCCTGCCCGACCCCACAGGATGCACGATGACCGCACACACGCCGCGCCGTTGGCTCTACCCTTCGATTCTGGCCGCGCTGGCAGCCCTCGCCGGCTGCCAGCCGGCACCGCGTGCGCAGGCGCCGGTGGCGACCGGCGGCTACCCGCACAACGTGATCGTGATGATCAACGACGGCGCGGGCTGGGGAACCTGGGATGCCGCCGCGTACTGGCAGTATGGCAGCCGCGAAGGCGCCCCGTACGCGCACTTCCCGCAGCGCCTTGCGGTGGCCACGTTCCCGCTCAACGCCAGCAGCCAGCCCACGCACGATTCGGCGCAGACGCTCGGCTACGACGCCGCGAAAGCATGGGATGCCACCCCGGTACCGGCAGCGGATCTTCCGTTCGCCGGTTATCAGTACCTGGCCGCGGTGGCGACCGACAGCGCCGCGGCGGGCACGGCGTTGTCGTCGGGCATCAAGACGTACAACAACGCCATCAACGTCGACAACGACGGCGTCGCGGTCGAGTTCAACACCCTGCGCGCCAAGCGCCTGGGCATGGCAACCGGTGTGGTCACCTCGGTGCCGTTCTCGCACGCGACACCGGCCGCGTTCGCCGCGCAGAACGCGTCGCGCAACAACTACCATGCCATCGCCCACCAGATGCTGGCGCAGGGCCACATGGACCTGGTCATGGGAACCGGCGGCCCCGGCTACAGCGTCGATGGCCGCGCCTGCGATGACGATGCAGGCGCAGTGAAGGAAGAGGGTTGCGCGAACCCCTGGGAGTGGGTGTCGCAGCAGGACTGGCAGCAGCTGGAAGCAGGCACCCCCATCGCTGGCAATCCTGCCGGACCGTGGCGGTTGATCCGCAGCAAGGAAGCGTTCGCTGCGCTTGCACAGGGGAGGGTGCCAGCCGACCGCCCGTTGATCGGCGTACCGCGTGTGGCCAGCACCCTGCAGCAGGCGCGTCAGCTGCAGGTCCTGGGCAGGGATGAGACCACTCCCTCCGGCGTGAGGAAGATCGACAGCGTGCCGGACCTGGCGACCATGACCCGCGGCGCCCTGCAGTTCCTGCAGCAGCGCTCGTCCAAGGGCCTGTTCCTGATGGTGGAAGGCGGGGCCACCGACTGGGCCGCGCATACCAGCGCGTGCGGCACGGAATGGCATTACGGCCAGTGCGGCGACCAGCCGCAGTACGGCCGCCTGATCGAAGAGACGGTCGAGTTCAACGATGCGGTATCGGCGGTGGTGGCGTGGATCGAGCGCAACGGCGGATGGCAGCGCAATCTGCTGATCGTCACCACCGACCACGACAACAGCATGCCGATGGGCCCCGACGCGCAGCAGGTGGCGTTCGAGCCGGTGCGCAACAACGGGCGCGGGCGGATGCCGGGGATGAGCTTCCGCCCCACCGGCAATCACTCCAACGCACTGGTACCGCTGTGGGCCAAGGGCGCCGGCGCCGAGCGGCTCACCGCCCGCGTGCGCGGCATCGACGCCGGTTACCGCCAGCATGTGCGGTGGAATGATGGCAGCTACATCGACAACACCGACGTGGCTGCCGCAGTGGAGGACGTGCTGCAGCGGCCGTGACCCGAACGGCGCACGGTTCGGCCCGGTTGCCATCGCGTCCGAAGCGATGCAGCCTGCGCCGATGGAACCGCAGATCCGCATCGATGGTCGTGTCTTCGCCTACGTCTTTCCCTGCGCCTGGGAGGATTACGCCAAGATCGGCTTCTCGCGTGACCCGCTCGGTCGCATCAGCGCACTGCATCGGCGCTGGTTCGAGTTCTTCGATCTGTGCGCCGGGGCGCTGGTGGAGG
The DNA here is from genome assembly GCF_025642255.1 of Stenotrophomonas maltophilia. NCBI lineage: Bacteria > Pseudomonadati > Pseudomonadota > Gammaproteobacteria > Lysobacterales > Lysobacteraceae > Stenotrophomonas > Stenotrophomonas maltophilia. The sequence goes on along the minus strand of NZ_CP106759.1, from coordinate 3,707,470 downwards.
CGGAAACCGAGCGCGATGCGCGTGACCTGGAGCTGGAGCTGCGTGCCCCCTTCCGAGCCCATCGCGCGCCGGCACCGATGACCGTGCAGGACAAGGCCGGCGGACGCACCGAATGGGTGCGTGGCGCGAACCAGGCCCTGTCCGATGCTGTGCGTACGCTGGATGGGCGCGGATATCGGACCTTCCCGCTGCGCCCCTGGCTGCGCGCCGCCATGGTCCAGCGGCTGGATCGCCTGCATGACTGGGCCGCCCTGCAGCTGCCGGAAGAGGAAAGCCTGCGCATGCCGGGCAGCCCCGGACCGGCGGTGCTGCGCGATACCCTCGATGGCTATCGCGCGCTGGACATCGACCCGCTGCCATCGCTGCCGCCCCATGTGCAGGCCTGGTACGGGCACTAGCGGCCCGGCCCCTGTGAGCCCGCCGCTGTCGCGCTCAGCGCGGGGCGGGGCAGGTGGGGCAAGGCACCTTTGCCGCAGCTGGACGGTCGAGGTGTGTGGTCCGGTACGGCTTTGCCGGTGCCCCGGTCGTGCTGGCCACCGGCGTGGCCAACTGGCGGGCCAGCTCGGCGCTTGCGATGTGACCGTGCAGGAACAACAGACTGCTGAAGATGTTCATGATCGTCGCTCCACTTGAGTGGATTGAACGATACGGGCAGCATGAGGACGTAAAAAGCGACATTTCCGCAAGCTTGACTTGAACAGGATTCAAGCCTCATGTCCCGCCCACCCCTCCATGCCCTGCAGGGTTTCGTGGCTGCCGCGCGCCTGGGCAACCTGTCACGCGCCGCGGCGTCGATGAACCTGACCGTCAGCGCGCTCAGCCACCAGATGCGGCAGCTCGAAGAACGCCTCGGCCAGCCGCTGCTGGTCCGCCAGGCGCGCGGGGTCGCACTGACCCTGGAGGGCCAGCGCCTGCTCGATCGGGTCGGGCCGCACCTGGATGCAATCAACGAGGTGTTCCAGCGCTACGCCGCGCGCGCCGAACATGTGCTGACGATCAGCGCCGTACCGTCGATGGCCTCCGCATGGCTGGTGCCACGGCTGGGTCATTTCGTCGCCGCACACCCGCAGATCGAGATCAACCTGCAGTCCAGCGAACGTCTTGTCGATTTCGATCGGCAGCTGCAGTTCGACGCGGCCTTGCGCGTAGGCGGCGGGCAATGGGCCGGGCTGGTGGTCGAGCGGCTGTTCGATGAGTGGCTGGTGCCGATGGCCAGCCCGGCGCTGATCGCGCGGATGGGCGGCATCGACCGTGCTCCACTGGCGCAGTGGCCGCTGCTGGGCGATCCGGATGGCGCATGGGCCGCGTGGTTTGCCCTGATCGGGCAGAGCCCCCCTTCGCGGTTCGTGGCGGTGCTCGACGATTCGGAAGCGCATCACCGTGCAGCGCTCGATGGCGTCGGTGTGGCCTTGGGCCGGCTGACGCGCGCGCGCCTGCTGCTGGATTCGGGCCAGCTGGTCGCGCTGTCGGAGCAGCGGCTGAAAACCGCCTGGCCGCACTGGCTGGTGTATCCGCAGCGCTCGGCGCGCCACCGTGGATTCCTCGCCTTCCGTGAGTGGTTGCATGCGCAGGCCAGCGAGCATGCGCGGCACATGGAGACGCAGGGCTGATCCGGCCCGGCGCACGCAGCCACCTGTCGCGTGCTGCGGGCCACTGCTGCGTCATCGCACCAGGGTGACCGCCTGTCCGGAACGTGCGAAAGCGTCCTCGAGCAGGGGCCCTGCCTTGATCGCCTCGACCTCGTCGAACAGGGCCCGCAGGGCGGCAGCGGGGCGCGCCGCAGGTGCGGCCACGGCCTGCTGGATCGCAGTGAAGCGGTCGGCGAGCACGCGGTGTCCCGGATGCTGCAGTGCCCAGGCCTGCAGTGGCTGGCGCACGCCAGCGGCGGCATCCAGGCGCCGCGCGTCAAACAGATCGATGGCTGCCGCCGACGTGTCGGCACGCTCGATCGTGGCGTGCCGCAGTTCCCGGCTCAGGAACAGATCGTAGGCGGCACCCCGGCCAACGGCGATGCGCAGCCCATCGCGGTCCAGATCGGCCACCTGCCGCGCCGGACTGTCCTCGCGCACCAGGTAGGTTCCTTCGATCTCCACATACGGTGCACTGAAGGCGATGCGATCGGCTCGTGCCGGATCGATGGCGAGAAAGGCCAGGTCCCATGCGTCGTCGGCTGCCGCCGCGACCACCGATGCGGCCGCATCGTGACAGGTGAATCGCGCCTGCACGCCCATCCGCTGCGCCAGCGCGGTGGCCAGCTCCACCGAGGGGCCGCGCGGCGATCGTGCGTCGCCCCTCGCAAGGACCGGATTCCCCAGATTGATGGCGACGCGCAGATGGCCCAGTGGCGTCAGTGCACTTCGGTGATCGGCCAGGGTCATGCAGCGCTCCGCGAAGGGTGGGCAGGCCAGCATGCCCGCAACGATGCGCACGGAATGTCAGGGCGGCGCCATCCTGCGACGATGCACCCCATCGCGCATGTCGAGATTCCGGCCAGCGACCTGCTCGCGCCATTGCCTTCTACCTGCAACTGCATGGTGCCGGCCACTGGCGGGTGGCCGAGATCTGCGACAGCGAGGGCAACCGCATTGCGCTGCAGGCGCCGGTGACGCCGTAACCCGGGCACCGTGCCGCGCGGTGCTACCGTGATGCGGCGTGCGAGCGCTGCAGCCAATCGGTGATCGCCGGATCGAGCCGCGCATCGTCCGGCACGCGCAGGCCGAATGCCGACTGCAGCACGTCGCGCACGTCGGCGGCATCGCGCAGCGGGCGCTTGAGCGGCGCCTGCCCGGGGCGGTACTCGGTGTAGTTGCCACTGCCGATGGTGCGCCGCCAGTCCGGGCCGGCCAGTGAGGCGCGCAGCTGGCCAGGGAAACCCGAATCCGGGTGCGTGCACACGTACCAGTTGGCCACCACGTTGTCGATCGGCGCTGGCGGCCGCAGGTCGAAGCGGTACAGCGCCCGCCATGCGTCGCCCGCCTGGGCGGACAGCACGAAATCGTCCCCGCCCGGCAGCTGCTGCAGCTGGAAAGACTCATGCGGCGTGGTTTGCGGCGCCGTTTCGTGCAGCCGCAGTGGCACCGTCGGCGTCAGGCCACCGAAGCCGGCATCGACCAGCCAGTCCTCTCCCTCCACGTGCACGCGCAGCAGCAGGTGGGTACGCGCCGTCGGGGCATCGTCCTGTGCTGCCAGCAGCACGCGCGCGCTCAGCGGCTGTGCGTCGAAGCCCACTGCCTGCAGGAGCGCCAGCAGGCCGCCGTTGAGTTCAAAGCAGTAACCGCCGCGCTGCTGGTCGAGAAGCTTGTGCTGCACGCTGTCCAGATCGATCGGCACCGCGTCGCGCAGCAGGCTGCTGAGGGTTTCAAAAGGGAGCAGGGCGTTGTGGCGCTGCACCAGCAGGGTCAGTCCGGCAAGGTCCAGCGACGGCGGAGCATCCAGTTGCAGGCGCTGAAGATAACGGGGGACGTCGAGCGGGGTCATGGCGAGGGCGGCCGGTGGGAAGAATCCCACTGTGCAACCGCAACCGGGGTTGAGGTCAAGCGCGGGCGCTGTGTCACGTCTCCGTCGCCTGGGGCCGGTACAAATAGCGCAACCGGCACGGTGCGTGCCACGGCATCGGCAATGTGCCTAAAGTTGCCGCCGGTCAGGCCGATACAGGTGCGTCCTTCCGCCTGGAGTCTGTGATGTCGGCCGCCGTCCCCCTTCGGTCCCTGCGCACCCGTCTCATCGCGATGCGCTCGGCGTTTCCACGCCTGCTGGTCTGGCTGCAGCCGCATCGACTCAGCGTGGCCAACAAACTCAAGGCCACCCTGCTGGTCTGCGGCGCGGGCCTGGTGGCGATTGCCGCTGTCCATGCCTGGACCGGTTATGCCAGCAGCCAGGCCGCACGCAGTCAGGCCAGTTACCAGCGTGGCAGCGATCTGGCCGCACGCCTGGCGACACGGGTGGCGGAGGCGCGTCGCCTGCAGACCCAGTATGCACGCAGTTTCGACGACGCTGACCGCAGCCAGCTGCAGGCTGCCCAGCAGGCATTGCAGGTCGATCTGAATGCGCTCAGGGCGATGCCGATGGATGCCGGTCGCCGCAAGGCATTGCAGGCGCTCACCGAGGCCGCCGAGGGATTCTCGCAGGGAGTGGCCGCGCTGTTCGAACGTGTGGATGAGATGGGGCGGGGTGATGCCGGCCTGGCTGCACAACTGCAGCAGGCCGCCGATGCCCTGCAGCAGCGGGTGGATGGCCTGGACCGGCCGGCACTGGCGCTGCACCTGCAGAAGATGCGGCGCCAGGAAGCGCTGCTGCTGCTCGATGGCGATTCGACTCATGCCGACCGTGCAAGCGAAGAGAAGCTGCCGTTCGATCTGGCGCTGGCGGGGCTGCCGCCCGACGTGCAGGAGGCGCTCCGCACCGGCATGGACGCCTATCAGTCGGCACTGCTCGGCTATACCGCTGCCCGCGTCGGCCTTGACGTGGAGACGCAATCGCTGCTGGAGACGGCTGCCGGCGTGGCGCCCGCGCTCGCCGCCTTCCAGCAGGCACAGGTGAAGGCGCTGGCCCTGGCGCAGGCGCGGCAGCAGGCCGGTGCACGCACCATGAGCGTGCTGTTCGCCCTCACCCTGCTGCTGGTGGCCGGCGTGCTGATCACCAGCCTGCTGCTGGTGCTGCGCGCGGTGCGCAGGCCGATCCAGGATACCCTGCGGTTCGCCAGCGACATCGCCGATGACCGGCTCGATACCACGTTGCGCGTGCACAACGCCAACGACGAGATCGGCCAGCTGGCACAGCGCCTGGTGGACATGCAGCAGCGGCTGCGTGCGCGCATCGAGACCGAGCGTGCGATGGCCCGTGGCAACACGCGCGTACGCCAGGCCCTGGACTGCGCGCAGACCGGGCTGATGGTGGTCGATGCCGAAGGCCAGGTGGCCTACGCCAATCCTGCGTTGCGGCACGTGCTGGGCCTGCAGGCCGACGCGCTGGTCGGCACTGACGCGCGGGACCTGCATCCGGCCCTGGCCAGCCTGGTCGACGCGCGCCACCGCCAGGAGCGGGAAATCAGTCATGCCGGTGTGCGCTATCAGTTGATCGCCAATGCCATCGTCGATGACGACCAGTTCCTGGGCGTGGCGCTGGAGTGGCGCAGCCGTGCGCTGGAAACGCTGCTGGAGACCGAGGTGGCGGCACTGGTCGACGCTGCCGCGCAGGGTGACCTGCACGGGCGCATTTCGCTGCAGGGCAAGCACGGTTTCGTGCATACGCTGTCCACCAGCATCAACCGCCTGCTGTCCACCTTTGAAACCAACCTGGGGGACCTGCAGGCACTGCTGGCGGCGTTGGCCCGTGGGGATCTCAGCGTACGCATGGAAGGCGAGCTGCAGGGCGTGTTCGCACGCATGCGCGACGATGCCAATGCAACCGTCGCACAGCTCGGCCGCATCGTGACCCGCATCCAGCGCGCCGCTGCCAGCCTGGACAGCGGTGTCGGTGAAATCGTTGCCGGCCATCACGACCTCTCGCAGCGTACCGAGCAGCAGGCGGCCAATCTGGAAGAGACCGCAGCCTCGATGCATGAGCTGACCGACACCGTCGGCCGCAACGCCGACGCCGCCGAACGTGCCGACGCGCTGGTGCAGGGGGCTGCAGCGGTTGCACAGCGGGGTGGGGTGGCCGTCGGTCAGGTGGTGGAGACCATGCAGGGCATCAGTGAAGCATCTCACCGCATCGGGGACATCACCCAGTTGATCGACGGCATCGCATTCCAGACCAACATCCTTGCGCTCAACGCCGCCGTGGAGGCTGCGCGTGCCGGAGAGCAGGGCCGCAGTTTCGCGGTGGTGGCGGCGGAAGTGCGTCTGCTCGCGCAGCGCAGTGCCGAGGCAGCCAGGCAGATCAAGGCGCTGATCGAGGATTCCGTGGCACGCGTCGGCCAGGGCAGCGTGCAGGCCGCGCAGGCGGGCACCACCATGGACGAGATCGTCGGCAGCGTGCAGCAGCTGGCGGACCTGCTCGCCGGCATCCGCAGCGCCTCGCAGGATCAGCACGCAGGCATCGCCCAGGTGAACCACGCCATCGTGCAGATGGAAGCCAGTACCCAGCGCAATGCCAGCCTGGTGGAAGACGCCGGCTCGTCGACCGCGCAGATGCAGGCGCAGGTGCGCGCGCTGGCCGAAGCCGTGTCCGCGTTCCGCCTGCAGCCGGACCGTCAGGCCCGCGCGGCGGCATGATCGCGTCCGCCGCCGGGTCCAGCCCGGCGGCGCGGCTCAATACACGTCGCGCCGGTAGCGGCCGCTCTCGAGCAGCGTTTCCACCACCTCGTCACCGAGCGCGCCCCGCAGTACCTGATCCACGCCCTCGGCCATGCCCTGCAGCGAGCCGCAGACATGGATCACGGCGCCACGCTGCATCCATTCCCGCAGTTCATCGCAGGCCGACCGCAGGCGGTCCTGGACGTAACCGCCCGCTGCGTCGCGCGAGAACGCCAGGTCGACCCGGATCAGATGGCCCTGCGCCTGCCATGCGCTCACCTCATCGGCGAACAGGAAGTCATGAGCGCGCTGGCGCTCGCCGAACAGCAGCCAGTGGCCGTGCTCGCCTGCGTGTGCCGCCTCGCGCAGCAGGCCGCGCAGGCCGGCGATGCCGGTGCCGTTGCCGATCAGCACCATGGGTGCGCCCGGCACGCGATGGAAGCCGGGGTTGCGGTGCACGCGCGCGGCGATGTGCGCGCCTGCCGGCGCATGCAGCGACAGCCAGCCCGAACCCAGCCCCGGGCGCCCGTTGTTGTCGTGCACCAGGCGCACGACCAGTTCCACCACGCGATCGGCCGGGCACGAGGCGATCGAATACTCGCGGCCCGGCAGTACGGGCAGGGCCGTCAGCCAGCGTCCGGCATCCTGCACCTGCAGCGCACTGGCCGCGTCCGGCAGTTCGCGTTCGCTGGCCAGGCACTGCAGGGTCTGCGTGTCGCCTTCGATCAGCAGCGGTTGCAGCGGGTCCAGTCCATGCGCCAGCAGTACCGCACGGGCATGCGCGGCGCTGTGCCGCGGCGCGATATGCAGGATGTCGCCGGCCTGCCACTGCACGTCATCCGGCGCGGCCAGCCGGATCCGCCAGATCGGACCACCGACGCTGCCCGGGTTCAGCTGCTGGCGATCCAGCAGCTGCCAGTCGTGCATGCGGGTGGCCGCCGGCAGCACGCTGTCGTCGGCAGCAATGCCGGTCAACAGGCCGAGCTGCTGCTGCCACTGGCGCAGTGCCGTGACCGATGCAGCGTCCACATCGATGCGGTCGAACATCGCGCGGGCACCGTTGCCCAGCAGCCACGCATCGAACTGGCGGCCGAAGGCGCAGTAGTGCGGGTACTGGCGGTCGCCCAGCGCGAGCATGCCGAACTGCAGTGTGGCCAGGTCCAGGGATCGGCCCAGTAGCTGGCGCGAGGCACGTCGTGCCGAATCCGGCGGTTCGCCGTCACCAAAGGTACTGAGCACGAACAGCGCGTGGCTCGCCGCCTGAAGGCGGTGCGCGTCGATCCTTGCCAGCGGCAATACCTGCACCGCCTGTCCGCTGGCCTGCAGCTGCGCTGCCGCGCGCCATGCCAGCTGCTCGGCCAGGCCGCTCTGGCTGGCATGCACCATCAGCCATGCGGCGCCGTTGGCTGCGGCCGCCGGCAGCGGCTGGCGCAGCGCACGTGCGGCGCGCTGGCTGCGGCGACGGTCGAGATAGAGCAGCCAGCCGGTGATGAAGAACAGGCTCATGCCCAGGCTGCTGAGCATCACGATGATGCGCCCGGGAATCCCGAAGTAGCTGCCCGAGTGCAGCGCGAACACGCTGGTAGCCAGCTGACCGCCAGCGCCCTGGCGCGCGTAGGGACGCGCGTCCAAAATCGCACCGCTGGCAGGGTCGAGCTGCAGCAGATCGTGCGCGCGGTCATGATGGCCGCCGCGCAATGCTGGATCGCCCGCCATGGTCCGCACATTCAGTGCCTGGCCGGGCTTCTCGGGCAGCCGCAGGTCGATGTAACCGGTGCGCACCCCGGCCTGCGCGTACAGCGTCGCTTCCACGCGGCGCAGGTCGAGCACGGCGCCGGCATCGATCACCTGCTTGGCCGGTGGCGCCACGCCGAGCAGGGCATTGGCCGCGCTGCGATACCAGTCGAACGACCACCACAGGCCGGTCAGGGCACTCATCAGGTAGATAAGCAGCACCCAGGTGCCGGCCACCGAATGCAGGCTCCACAGGAAGCCGCGGCCGCTGCGCTTCCATTCCACGGCCAGCCAGCTTCGCCAGTGCCACCAGCGGCGGGGCCAGCGCAGGTAGAGCCCGGACAGCGTGAAGAACAGCAGGGCGATCGCGCAGCTGCCGGTGATCCATTTTCCGCGCTCGCCCGCGGCGAGGTGGCGGTGCAGGTCTTCGACGAAGTCGAAGAAGGCCTGCCCGCGCAGGGCGCTGAAGCGCTCGCCGCTGTATGGGTCGAAGTACACCCAGTGCGCTTTGCCGCCGGCGAAACGGGCCACCGATGGGCGCTGGCCGCTGGCATCCACGCGCAGCCGCTGCAACGGCCGTTTGCTGTCGGCCTGCAGCATCGGCACCAGCTCGCTCAGGGGGAGCGGCTGCTGGCCTTCGGCGTGATGTTCGGCGATGGCGGCGAAGCCGGGGTTGGCGGCGCGCAGCAGTTCATCTTCAAAAGACAGGGCTGCGCCGCTCAGGCCCATGATGGCCAGAACGGTGCCGGCCGTGATGCCCAGCAGCCAGTGCAGTTGGAACAGGACGTTCTTGAACATCGGGGGATGAAAGCCAGGAGGGCTGCCGCCCGCATCCTGCGCAACAGCAAATGAGAATTAGTCGCGTAATTCTCGGGGGCGCCCTGCCTGCGGTCAAGCCGGTGGGGTGGCGCCAGCGACGGGGCCTTCCATGGCCACCGTTGCGCGCACTTGCACCTGCGTCAGAACTTCCAGCCCACCCGCGTGTAATAGAACCCGCCGTTGAATCCGTAGGGCGAATGCACCGGATACTGCGCACCGGCCACGCCCCCCCAGGGGTTGCTGGCCGGCACACGGTCGAACAGGTTCTGCGCGCCCACGCTGACGTACAGGCCCGAATCGAACTTCCAGCCCACCTCCGCATCCACGATCAACGCGCTGCCCCCGTAGATCGGCAGGCCGCCGTCCTCGGCGGAGATCACGCCGCTGTCCAGGTGATCCTCGTACCAGCTGCTGTAATAGTTGAACCGGAGATTGGCGTGGAAGATCTGCCGCTGGTGATTGATGCTGAAGTAGCCCTTGGTCCTGGGCAGCGATTTCTCCAGCTTGTACACGCGCGCTTCGTCGATGAAGTCGGTGTCGTAGCGGTCCACCTTCGTGCGGTTCCAGTTGGCCGCCAGCGAGTAGGTGGTGACCCCGCCGAAGTGGTTGCTCTTGAAGCTGGTCACCAGGTCCACGCCGGTGGTGGTGGTATCGAAGGCGTTGCCGAAGTAGGTCACCTGCGAGATGGAAGCGGCTTCTGCATTGCCGCCGGCCACCAGCGCCGCACGCTCTTCCGGAGTGACCGCAAAGCTGGTGCTCAGGGCAATGCGGTCTTCCACCTTGATCTGATAGCCGTCCAGGGTGACCAGCCAGTCACCTTCGGTCCACACCGCGCCCAATGACACATTCCTGGACTCTTCCGGAGTAAGCGGCTGCGCGCCCTTGAGCTGGGCAATCGGATTGGTCGGCGGCAGGGTGGCGATGTCTTCCAGTGCGGTACCGCCGAACACGGTGCTGATCTGGCTGATGTTGGCCTGGCCGGGCGTTGGTGCACGGAAGCCGGTGTTGTAGGCGCCGCGCAGAGCGAAGTGCTCGTTGAAGTCGAAGCGCGCGGTGAGCTTGCCGGTGGTGGTGCTGCCGAACGAATCGTAGTCCTCGTAGCGCAGCGCACCGGCCAGCAGCAGCCGCTCGGTGAGCTGGGCTTCCAGGTCGGCGTAGGCGGCCCAGTTGCGACGATCAAAGGTGCCGGCGGTGCGCGTGCTGAAGCCGTTGAATCCGTTGGAGCCCAGCGCGAAGCCCTGTTCGGTCAGCGGCCCGATGGCTGTGGACGGGCCGTCACCGGGGCTGATCCTGAAGCTCTCCTCGCGCCATTCGGCACCCATCGCCAGGCGCAGCGGCTGGCTGCTGAAGCTGACCGGGATGTCCCGGCTGACGTCCACGTTGAGGTTCTTTTCGGTCTGGGTATTGCCACCCGGGCGGAAGAACAGCCCGGCCGGCTGGTCGGGACCGAGCGAGGCGTTGACGGTGTTGTAGATGGTGAACTCGATGTCGTTGCGTCCCCAGGAGCCGCTCACGTCCCAGTACCACTCACCCCAGGTGCCTTTGGCGCCGGCGAACACCGAGGCGTCTTCCAGTTTGCCGCCGAAGCGTGGGGTGAAGCCGCCGGGCAGGCTGGACAGGAAGGTAAAGCAGTTGGCGGGCAGGGCAGCCACCGCGCCGCTCACGGTGCCGTACGGCAGCAGGTTGCCGGCGCCATCGCGCAGGGCGATGGTGGGGCATGCGCCCACGCCGGTCAGGTTGCCCACCAGCAATGTCTGGCCGCCATCGTTGGAGTAGACGCCCGAACGTGCGGTGGGGTCGCGGTAGTAGAACCCGCCATCCACTTCACGCTTGGCGTAATTGCCGAACAGGTAGAACTCCACGTTCTCGGTGTCGTAACCGAGGTTGGCGACCAGCTTGAGGTCGTCGTCCACCTTCGGCGATCCCCAGATCTGCGCAGGATCTTTCACCCCGGGGTAGCCTGCCGCTGCGACCGCGGCGGCATCGTCGCGCTGCACACTGCGCGAGGTGTCGTCGGCGTTGCGCCATTCGGCCGTAAGGGTGGCGAAGCCGTGCTCGGTGAGCGGCAGGCCGATCTGCGCCGAGTACTGGGTGGTGAGCCCGTCGCCCTCGTAGTACTGGCCGGCGAACACCTCGGCGGTGCCGCCTTCGCGCAGCTTCTTCAGGCTGAAGTTGAGCACGCCGGCAATGGCGTCCGAGCCGTATTGTGCCGCTGCGCCGTCGCGCAGCACGTCCACCTGTTCCAGCGCCAGCGAGGGGAACACGGACAGGTCCGGTCCCTGTGCGCCGTCGGACAGTCCGTGGCCGAGGAACGTGATCACCGCCGAGCGGTGGAAACGCTTGCCGTTGACCAGCAGCAGGGTGTTGTCCGGCGGCAGGCCACGCAGGTTGGCCGGACGCACCAGGCTGGCCGCATCGTCGATGGGAATCGTGCTGACGTTGAAGGAAGGCACGAGCACTTTGAGCTGGTCGAGGGCGTCGGTCGCGCCCTGGTTGCGGAACTCTTCACCGCTGATGATGTCGATCGGCACCGCCGACGAGGACACCGTGCGCGGTTTGGTGCGGCTGCCCAGTACCGAAACGGTATCCAGGGTGGTGGCCGCGTCGGGCGTCGTCGATGTGCCGCTGTCCTGCGCCCGTGCAACGGGGCTGGTGGACAGCAGCGCGGTGGCGAGGGCCACCATTACTGCGGATGCCAATGGCGTGATTGCGTCTGGAGCCTGAACACTTCTGCGAATTCCGTGTTTCATGCATGCACCCTGCAGTCGATTTGAGTGGTTTGTCGGTCAGTCGTTCATCCTGTTGGTTCTCCTTGCAGCCAGGGCCCTGGTCGCTAAACGCAGAATTAACAGAACGTAAACCGTACTGCAACGAATCTTTCGTTTTAAGGCGCCAAGACGCGGAATGGATCGCAAAACAGCCTTATATGGTTGCTCAAGGCATGTACTATGTGCCCAAGGCAACCATCAGGAACGTCCCCGTGTCTGCGCTCACTTCCGATCCCGTCGCACAGGTCCGCGCCTTCAACCGCTTCTACACCCGCAGGATCGCGGTGCTCGAGGAGCGTTTGCTGCACAGCGACTTCACCCTCACCGAGGCGCGGGTGCTGTTCGAACTGGCGGCGGGCCAGGGCATCACGGCTGCGCAGCTGGGCCATCGGCTGGACCTCAACGCGGGCTACCTCAGCCGGCTGCTGAGCGGGCTGCAGGCGCGCGGTCTGGTTCAACGCGAACCGTCGGTGATGGATGCGCGCGCGAACCGGCTGGTGTTGACCGAGGCGGGCCGCGCCGCCTTCGCACAGCTGGATGCAGCGTCCAGCGAAAGCGTCGCTGCCATGCTGGGAGATATCAGCGAAGCAGGATGCCAGCGCCTTCTTGAGGCGATGGCGCACATCCAGGCACTGCTGGGAGGTGCATCGTCGGATTGCGTGCTGCGCGATCCCCGCCCCGGCGACATGGGCTGGGTGATCCAGAAGCACGGCGCGCTGTATGCACGCGAATTCGGATGGAACGCGGAGTTTGAAGCGCTGGTGGCCGACATCGTCACCCGCTACCTGCGCGAACACGACCCGCAGACCGAGCGCTGCTGGATCGCTGAACTGGACGGCACCCCGGTGGGGTCGGTGTTCGTGGTCCGGCACGACGCGCACAATGCCAAGCTGCGGCTGCTGCATGTCGATGCCAGCGCGCGCAGGCGGGGCATCGGGCAGCGACTGGTGGACGAGGCGATGAGCTTCGCGCGCGCGGTGGGCTACAAGCGCATGGTGCTGTGGACCAATGCCGCGCTCATCGACGCCCGCGGCCTGTACGAACGGGCCGGCTTCGAACTGATGACCGAGCAGCACGAGCAGCTGTTCGGCCAGCCACAGGTGTCCCAGCTCTGGGCGCGCTCTCTGGTCTGACCGGGATCAGGACGCGTGGATGCCGGCCGCGGCCAGGCTTACAGCCGGGCCCACGTCTGCACTTCGCCGGCGGCAAACGGCCCCAGCTTCTGCTTCACGATGCGGCCCTGTGCATCCACCAGCACGCTGTAAGGCAGCAGCCCCTGGGCATTGCCCAGCTGCACGCTGGCATCGCGCGGACCGGGCGTCTCCAGCACGATCGGGTAGTCCACCGGCACCCGCTGCAGGAAGCGCTGCACATCTTCGGGTGTATCCAGCGCCAGCCCCAGCACCTGCACGCCGTCAGGTTGCTGCGCCTGCGCGAAGCGCGACAGTTCCGGCATTTCCTCGACGCAGGGCCCGCACCAGCTGGCCCAGACATTGATGAGCAGCGGCCGGCCGGCAAAACGCTGGCGCAGATCGAGCGGCTGTCCCTGCAGGTCCGGCAGCACCAGTGCGGGCAGGGCATCGCCTGCCTGCAGCACGGGCAGCGGTGCTGCAGGTGGCTGCACGTCTGGATCGCCAGCGTCCGCCGCCGGCACCGGCGTCAGCCGATGGCCGGCCCACAGGCCCAGGCCGGCAGCCAGCACCGCGGTCCACAGCAGCGCTGGCCGTTGCCACCTCATCGTGCGGTGCGCAGCAGCGCTTCTTCGACCACGGCCTGGGTAAGCAGGGTCGGCAGCACCGTCGGCGGTGCGCCGGGCCCGTACACCACGTAAAGCGGAACGCCCACGGCCTTGTGCTCATCGAGGAAAGCGGTGATCTGCGGGTCCACGTTGGTGTAGTCGCCGCGCATGTACACCGCGTTGGTGCGCCTGAGCAGCTCCCTGAACTCCGGTCGCGACAGCACGGCGCGCTCGTTCGCCTTGCAGCTTACGCACCAGTCGGCGGTCATGTTGACGAACACCACGCGGTTGTCGGCACGCAGGCGGTCGAGCAGCTGCGGCGAATACTCCACGACGTTCTCGCTGGTGGCCTGTGCCGCACGTGCCGGTGGCTTCAGCTGGGTCACGCCCCACACCGGTACCAGCGCGGCGATTGCCAGCAGCACGCCCAGCAGGCCGGCGGCGCGCTGGCTGCGCCAGCGGCTGCGCTCGAACAACCACAGGCCCAGGGCCAGCAGCAGCAGTCCGCCCAGCGCCAGCGCCATGCCGTCCACGCCACGCTGCTTGCCCAGCACCCACAGCAGCCACAGTGCGGTGGCATACATCGGGAACGCCAGCACGTGCTTGAGCGTTTCCATCCACGGGCCGGGCTTGGGCAGGCGCCGCGCGAGCGCCGGCACGAAGCCGATCAGCAGGAACGGCAGGGCCAGGCCCAGGCCCAGGAACAGGAACACGGCCATCGCCTGTACGGGCGTGGCAACGAAGGCATAGGCGACCGCGCCTCCCATGAACGGACCGACGCACGCGCTGCCGACCACGCAGGCCAGCGCACCGGTGAAGAAATCGCCGGCCGGACCGCTGCGACGGGCGAGTGACTGGCCGAGGTTGCCCAGGCCACCGCCGAGGGTGAACACGCCGGACAGGCTCAGGCCAACCGCAAACATGATGTAGGCCAGTGCCGCGACCACGCCTGGGTGCTGCAGCTGGAAACCGATGCCCACCGCATTGCCAAGCATGCGCAGGCCGACCATCAGCGCGCCGATCACCGCGAAGGCGACCAGTACGCCCAGCGTGTACCACATGGCGTGGCTGCGGGCGCGCTCGGCGCTCTCACCGCTCTGTGCCAGGCCCAGCACTTTCAGCGACAGGATCGGCAGCACGCAGGGCATCAGGTTCAGTACGAGGCCACCGGCCAGTGCCAGCAGCAGCACCCACAGGAACGAACGGTCCGGATCCGGGGTCGTGGCCGGCGGGCGGGTACGCAGCGCGTTGTCGCCCCGCGCATCGGCGGCGAACCCTGCCTGCGCGCCGGCCACATCGGCACGCGCCGGTTCGCTGTTCGGCACGGTCGGCAGCAGGCGCAACGGGGTGCCGTTGGCCGCCTCGCGCGGTGCGGCGCTGCCCGCCGGCAGCGGTCGGATCATTTCGCTGCGTGGCGCAGGCTGGCCGGCGTGGGCGCTGATCTTTCCCGCGGGGATCGACAGCTTCACCCGGCGGGTCATCGGCGGGTAGCAGATGCCATCGGTCTGGCAACCCTGGAAGGTCACTACCAGTGTGCTGTCCACCGCGTCGGTCACCGTGCGGCGTAGCGGCAGCGGCACTTCGACCTGGTTGAAGTAAACCGACACATCGCCGAAGTGCTCGTCGCGATGCGACTGCGCGGCGGGCCAGCGCGGCGCATCTGCCAGCACACCGGCACTGCCTTCCAGCTTCAGCGAGGTGCGATCGCGATACAGGTAGTAGCCCGGCGCGGGACTGAAGCGCAGCAGCAGGGTGTTGCCATCGCTGGCGATCGCGTCGAAGCCGAAGGCCTGTTCGGAGGGCAGCGGAAGCGCCTGGCTGTTGCTGCTGCCGGGCAGGCGCAGGCCACCACCGCTGCCGGCCCCGGCAAGCGGAGTGTTGAACGC
This sequence comes from Stenotrophomonas maltophilia, assembly GCF_025642255.1. Lineage (NCBI taxonomy): Bacteria > Pseudomonadati > Pseudomonadota > Gammaproteobacteria > Lysobacterales > Lysobacteraceae > Stenotrophomonas > Stenotrophomonas maltophilia. The sequence goes on along the minus strand of NZ_CP106759.1, from coordinate 3,692,289 downwards.
GCTCACGCCGGTGACCCGCGCGGTTGGCAGGGCGGCTGCGGCGCCACCGCCACCACCGGGCAGTGTCACCTGGACCACGCGCTTCTGCGGCGGGTAGCAGACACCGGCATCGGCGCAGCCTTGGTAGCGCACTTCCAGGCTGAGGGTGCCGGCCGCATCCGTCGGGGCGCCCGGCAGCGAAACCTGCAGGCGTTCGCGGTAGGTCTCGACCTCGCCGAAGAAATCGTCGTGGTGCTTGGTGCCGCTGGGCATCTGCAGCGCACCGGCATTGAAGGCCGGGTCGGCCTTGACGCTGGTGCGGTGGCGATAGAGGTAGTACCCCGGCGCGATCTTGAACTGCAGCTGGATCTGGTTCCGCTCCGGCGCACTGGCGGTCAGCGCGAACGCCTGGTCCACCGGCAGCAGATCTTTCTCGTCCAGGGCGAATGCAGGCAGGGCCAGCGAGAGCAGGGCGCACAGCGCGGCGGCACGGGCAAACAGATTCATCAAGCGGTGTCCTCCCGGGTCTGCGCCCGGATCCAATCCAGATAGGCCGGCAGTCCGGCCCGGGCTTCGACCGCGATGCACTCGGGGAGTTCATACGGATGCAGTTCGACGATCCGTGCCATCGCTGCCTCCACGCGGCTGGCCGTAGTCTTCACCAGCAGCTGCAGCTCGGCATCGGTAGTGACCTCGCCCTGCCAGCGGTAGGTCGACTGCGCCCCTTCCAGGCGCGTCACGCAGGCGGCCAGGCGCTCGCCGACCAGCGCATGCGCGATGCGCTCGGCACTGGCCCGGTCCGGGCAGGTGGTCAACAGCAGCAGGACGGGATCGACGGTCGGCATGACCGTCGAGTATAGGGCCGCCGCCGGATCAAGGTCCGGCGGCGGCGATGGACCGCTGCGTTGCGCGGTCAGTTGGCCAGCTGGCAGGTCGCCGGCTTGGCCGAGGTGAACAACGCCGGCGTCGCCCACTCGGGGTGGTCGATGAACGGGTTGCGGTTGCCCTGGAAGCTGTAGATCACGTCGTTGCGCGCGCGCTCGGCGTCGTCCGGCGGATCGGACAGATGCCAGTCGATCAGGGTCGAGAGCAGGCCCATGTAGGCCGGCGAACTGCTGGTCCTGACGATCCGGCTGCGGTCGTCGGTCAGCTCCAGGTCCGGCTCGGACTGGCCTGTGGCTGCATCCTTGCCGCCCTCGTAGCGGATCGCCATGTACATCACCGCGCGCGCCATGTCGCCCTTGCGATGGCCCCACACCTCGAAGGTGCCGGTGTTGCCGTCCGGCGTGCGCACCCAGTTGGAATTGCCCGGGTAGCCGCCGCTGCCGCCGCCATGGCCGTTGTTGGCCTCGGTGGCGCGCTCGCCACAGTTGGCATCGCACTTGCCGAACGGCTTGTTGCCGCGGTCGGCATTCCACTGCGCATCGGTCAGGTACAGCATGTGGGTGTCGGTGTAGGGCGCGTACGGCAGGCCCTTGTCGCCGGTGGTGCTGGCAAAGCCCAGCGAGTTCGGCCAGGTGTGCTCGCGGTTGTAGGTCAGGCCGCTGCCCGTGCCAGCGCGATCGCTGACCTTGGCGTAGCTGCGGTTGCGATAGGCATCGAGGATGCGGTTGGGATTGTTCGGATCCTCGTCGGCGATCTCCAGGATGGTCCAGGTGCTGGTGCCCGACCCGCTGTACGGATAGGCGGTGTGGCCCTTGATGGTCGCGTGCAGCGAGCAGCGCAGCTGGCTCGGGCTGGAGGTGTTGACCCTGGAGTAGTAGCCCGCCGGTACGCCGGGATTGCCCGGATCGGGGTTGCCCGTGGCGCTGGCCACGGTGAAGGCGATGCGGCTGTCGGCAGCCGGATGCGCGCCCTGCAGGTCGGTGATGCGCGCGGCGCGGATGTCGAAGCGGCAGGCCTCACCGGCCACCAGCGCGGTGTTGGTGGACAGCTTCACGCTCCTGCCGCTGGCCGGGTGGGTCAGCGGTACGCTGCCGGAGGCGCCGCAGCTCAGCGCGAAGGCGCCGCTGGCCAGGTTCACCGTCTCGCTGAACACCACTTCCAGATCGGCCGCGGCCGGGAACGTGCTGCTGCCCTGGGCGGGGGTGGTGGTGGACACCGATGGCGGCGTATTGGGACCGGGCGTACCCCCACCGCTGAAGGTCTGGCCGTTGTTGCAGCTGCCGAAGGTCTGCGTCGCCGATTCGGCCCAGGTGAAGTGGGCGTACTGGCTGCCGCTGCCCGTGAGCTGCAGTGAGGTGCCAGGGGCCGTGCTGTTGGTCTCGGCCACCGGAATGTTCTGGCTGGTCATGCCTGCGGCAGGACCGCCGGAGGCAGTGATCGTGCCCTCATAGCTGAGGAACTGGACCACCTTGCCGCTGGCGTCGACCAGCGCGATGCCGTCGTTGGGACCGTTCTGGATGCCGTTGGTCGGATAGCTGACCACGGCCAGGGTGGCGCTGCCGCACCCGGCCGCGCTGCCGGCAGGGAGGGCCGTGTTGGCGTACACCGAAGCGGCCGACGGCGTGCTGCCGTTATAGAGATACAGCCGATAGCCGGACAGATCCTCGCCGGCGGTGGCCACGACCTCGATCGCCTCGCCGACGTCACCGGCTGCGGTGCTGTCGTCGTAATGCAGTTCGTTGATGAAGACCTCGGCCTGGGCCGGCGCGGTGGCCAGGGCCAGCACGCAGGCGGTGGCGAGCGGGGACAGCAATCGCATCGACGACTCCTTGTGATTGGGAATGCGCGGCCGAGCCTAAGGCCGATCCAGTGACACTTTGTCGTAAATGAACGTCAGATATCTGACAGTGCGACGTTGGTCACCTAATTCGGGGCCACCCCACCGCACTGCCGCAGCGTCCGGCGCGGAAACTTTTTTCGCGACGCCCCTTGAAAGCCTCCCGGAGGGCTCCATCTCTGCCGTGCTCCCGACCTTGTCGGGTTTCTTCACGTGCGGTTCTGGCACTCGCCTGGTGCGAGTGCTAACATCGCCGGACTTTTTTAGACCAATCAATCACTTAAGAGGTCTCCTATGAGCATCAAGCCGCTGCACGACCGCGTTGTGGTCAAGCCGATCGAAGCCGACGAAATCTCCGCCGGTGGCATCGTCATCCCCGACTCGGCCAAGGAAAAGTCCACCAAGGGTGAAGTCGTGGCCGTCGGCCCCGGCAAGCCGCTGGACAACGGCAGCGTGCGCGCGCCGTCGCTGAAGGTCGGTGACAAGGTCATCTACGGCCAGTACGCCGGCAGCTCGTACAAGAGCGAAGGCGTCGAGTACAAGGTCCTGCGCGAAGACGACGTGCTCGCCGTCATCGGCTGAGCCCCGCCGCGACCTGTTTCAACCTGATCCCCACATCCCAGCCGCCGGGCACGGCCCGGCGCGACCAATGAGGTAATTGCAATGGCTGCCAAGGATATCCGTTTCGGTGAAGACGCCCGTTCGCGCATGGTGCGCGGCGTCAACGTTCTCGCCAATGCCGTCAAGGCCACCCTCGGCCCGAAGGGCCGCAATGTCGTGCTCGAGAAGAGCTTCGGCGCCCCGACCATCACCAAGGACGGCGTCTCCGTCGCCAAGGAAATCGAACTGGCTGACAAGTTCGAGAACATGGGCGCGCAGATGGTGAAGGAAGTTGCTTCGCGCACCAACGACGACGCCGGCGACGGCACCACCACCGCCACCGTGCTGGCCCAGGCCCTGATCCGCGAAGGCGCCAAGGCCGTTGCTGCCGGCATGAACCCGATGGACCTCAAGCGCGGTATCGACAAGGCCGTCGTGGCTGCCGTCACCGAGCTGAAGAACATCTCCAAGCCGACCGCTGACGACAAGGCGATCGCCCAGGTCGGCACCATCTCGGCCAACTCGGACGAGTCGATCGGCCAGATCATCGCTGACGCGATGAAGGAAGTCGGCAAGGAAGGCGTGATCACCGTTGAAGAAGGCTCGGGCCTGGACAACGAGCTGGACGTGGTCAAGGGCATGCAGTTCGACCGCGGCTACCTGTCCCCGTACTTCATCAACAACCAGCAGTCGCAGACCGCTGACCTGGATGACCCGTTCATCCTGCTGCACGACAAGAAGATCTCCAACGTCCGTGACCTGCTGCCGGTGCTGGAAGGCGTCGCCAAGGCCGGCAAGCCGCTGCTGATCGTGGCCGAGGAAGTCGAAGGCGAAGCGCTGGCGACCCTGGTGGTCAACACCATCCGTGGCATCGTCAAGGTCGTGGCCGTGAAGGCCCCGGGCTTCGGCGACCGTCGCAAGGCGATGCTGGAAGACATGGCCGTGCTGACCGGCGGCACCGTGATCTCCGAAGAAGTGGGCCTGTCGCTGGAGAAGGCCACCATCAAGGACCTGGGCCGCGCCAAGAAGGTGCAGGTCTCCAAGGAGAACACCACCATCATCGACGGCGTGGGCGACAAGGCTGCGGTCGAATCGCGCGTTGCGCAGATCAAGACCCAGATCCAGGACACCTCCTCGGATTACGACCGCGAGAAGCTGCAGGAACGCGTGGCCAAGCTGGCCGGCGGCGTTGCCGTGATCAAGGTGGGTGCGTCCACCGAAATCGAAATGAAGGAAAAGAAGGATCGCGTCGACGACGCCCTGCACGCTACCCGTGCAGCCGTTGAAGAAGGCGTGGTTCCGGGCGGCGGCGTTGCACTGGTCCGTGCGGTCACCGCGCTGGCCGGCCTGAAGGGCGCCAACGAAGACCAGAACCACGGCATCCAGATCGCCCTGCGCGCGATGGAAGCCCCGCTGCGCGAGATCGTCGCCAACGCCGGCGAAGAGCCGTCCGTCATCGTCAACAAGGTCAAGGAAGGCAGCGGCAGCTTCGGCTACAACGCCGCCACCGGTGAGTTCGGCGACATGCTGCAGTTCGGCATCCTGGACCCGACCAAGGTGACCCGCTCGGCGCTGCAGAACGCGGCCTCGATCGCTGGCCTGATGATCACCACCGAAGCCATGGTTGCCGAAGCTCCGAAGAAGGACGAGCCGGCCCTGGGCGGCGCCGGTGGCATGGGCGGCATGGGTGGCATGGGCGGCATGGACTTCTAAGGTCTGCGTTGTTCCCGATGAAGTGAAAAACCCCGCCGCAAGGCGGGGTTCTTTTTTGTGGGCGTTCCGCCCCCTCTGCTGGACGTGGACCGTGGTCGACCTGTCAGCGCACGAATGCCTTCGTGGCGCCGTATTCCCAATCCCACGGCACCCCCGTCTCGCCCAGCACGAAGCGCACCAGTGCCGGAAAGGCCGCTTCGGCGCGCACATCGTTGCCCAGGATCACCACGCAGCGTTGGCCTTGTTCGACGCACACCAGCGTGTTGCCCACCGCATCGTCATGTCCGCCCTTGTAGAAGCCTGCGCCTTGTGGACCGGTGAATGTCACCACGCCCAGTCCCGCAGCCAGGTTTCTGCGCCGCTGCGCCGTCGGCAGTTCCGGCTGCAGTGTCGGGAACTGGCTGGCGGTGGTGATCGGCAGCTGCGGCCGCACCAGCTCCCGGCGCATCGATGCCGACAGCCCCTGGCCACTGACATAGCCGGCCGCGAAATTGCCCATGTCGGCGATGGTCGTGTCCATCGAACCGGCGGCACGCACGCGGCTGCGTTCATCGTGCGGTTCCGTCGTGCCTTCGACGGTCCAGCCGTCGGCCAGATTCGTGGCGAAATCCTCGCGCCACATCATGCTGGTGCGGGGCATGCCGAAGCGGTCGAATACGCGCTGCTGCATGAGCGTCCCCACGTCCTGGCCCAGCCCGCGCTCCAGCACGAACTGCAGCAGGATCAGGCCTTCGCCGGAATAGCCATAGCGGCTGCCCGGATCGAAGTGGAATTTCAGTTTTCCGTCCGGTTCCAGGAATGCAAAGTTGGCAAAGCCGCTGGCATGGTTGAGCAGCAGGCGCGGGGTCAGCCGGCGCCAACGTTCGTCGCCGGCCAGCACGGTGTAATCGGCGTACTTCTTCGGCTCGGCCGGATAGTCCGGTAGCGGTCTGTCCAGCGCGCTGGCGATGCTGGCATCCAGATCGATCACCTTGTCCTGTGCAAGCTGCGCGATCAGGTGGCCGAAGGCCATCTTGGTCAGCGATGCCGCATACATCACCGTGTCGGTCTGTAGCGGTTCGCCGGCAGCGTTGCGCTCGCCATAGGCGGCGACGTGCACGACCTTGCCACCGTCGACGACGGCCACTGCCATCCCGCGGGCGTGGGCGACCTGCATCAGGCGCTTGGCTTCGGCATCGATCCGGGCCGGGGAGGGCACGGGAGGGGGAGCGGCCATTACGGCGGCGGGGAACAGCGTCAGCAACAGCAGGACGGCACGGCGCATGCGTGGAACTCCTGGCGGGACGTGGCGCGATGCTACCGCAGCTTCGGCTGCTTGCAGCCCCCTGCGCGAGGAGTGCGCCCGGCCGGGCCCGGCGGCAGGCCCCGTAGGTGTTGCGTTCCATCCCGTCATGAATATGATTAGGCGCCTAAACATATTGGAAATCACCGTGCTTGAGGCAAAACATGGCGCCCTTCTGGATGAGGCCCGGCGACGTGGCCACGCCAATGTCGCCCTGCTGCATCTGTGCTTCCAGCTGCTGTCGCTGTCCTCGGCGATCGATCGCGACTGCGCCAGCCGGCTGGCACCGCACGGGCTCAGTGAAGGCCGCTTCATCGTGCTGTTCCTGCTGCACGGTGCCGGCGGCACACTGTCGCCGCATGCGCTGGCCGAACGTGCAGGCGTGACCCGCGCCACCATCAGCGGCCTGCTCGATGGCCTGCAGCGCGAAGGGTTGCTGCAGCGGCGCAGCGATGCGGACGATGGCCGTCGCCTCCAGATCGTGCTGACCGTGCAGGGCAAGCGCCTGGCCGAAGACCTCTTCAATCAGCACACGCAGTGGATCGCGGGCCTGTTCAACGGCCTGGACACTGCCGAGCAGGTGCAGCTCTCACAGCTGCTGGCCAAGGTGTGGCAGCACACCGGCGGCGGACGGAAGGACCCGCAGTGAGCGCAGCGATCAGCCCGGCGCGAAAGCATCAACTGGATACCGGGACAGCCGCCAGCACGCATCTGGCGGAATGTCTGGCCGTGGATTTCGCGGTGTTGCTGCAGACCGTTGCGGTGCTGCCGGAGACTGCCATTCAATGCATGCGCGATGCCGCCAGCAAAGGCATTACCCAGCGCATGGTTCTGGCGGCAACGCTGTTGCGTGAGGCCAGGCAGGGTGATCCTGCACAATGGCAGTCGCATGCATCCGACACCGTGCGCGGCTGGGCCTGCTACCTGATCGGTGGCGATGCCACCGCCTCCCTGCCGGTGAAGCTGGAGAAGATGCGCCCGTTGGCAGATGATCCGCATTTCGGCGTGCGCGAATGGGCGTGGCTGGCGCTGCGCACCGACATCGTTGCCGGGCCACTGCTGGCGCTTGAATGCCTGCAGCCGTGGACGCAGGAACCGTCCGCCCATCTGCGCCGGTTTGCCTGTGAAGCACTGCGTCCCCGTGGCGTCTGGGCGGCGCACATCGCTCTCTTCAAGCAGCATCCCGAACACGCGCATTCGCTGCTGGAGGCACTGGCTGATGATCCCGAACGCTATGTGCAGGATTCCGTCGGCAACTGGCTCAACGATGCCGGGAAGACCCAGCCGCAGTGGCTGCGTGACCTGTGCACACGCTGGCAACGCGAGCGCGACAGCCCTGCCAACGCCTACATCCGCAGGCGCGCACTGCGTTCACTGTGATCCGGCGGGTGCCGGCCCATGACCGGGCCATCGGGCCCGGTCACATTGCGCGGACGCGGCTAGTGGGGCTGCAGGCGTTCGGCCGCATGCGTGGCCAGCCCCAGGGATGCCAGCATCAACCCTTCCATCACCCGGTCGCTCACGCGATGTTCGGGCGCGGCATTCTGGCGGCAGCGTTCGGCGGCCAGCAGCACCTCCTGCACGATGCGCAGGCCGGCCAGTGCGCCATCGGCATCGGCCAGCATCATGCGTCGGCCGTTCGCTGGATGGCGCTCGGGCCAGGGTTGGCCATCGGCGGCCGCACCGCTGCCGATGCGTTGCAGGTGGGCGACCAGACTGTTGGGATCGAACGGCGCCTGATCGGCATTGGCCGGATCGGGGTGGGCACCGGGGAAGGGAACGTGTGGTGTGTTCATGGCGTGTGCTCCGTACAGGACAGACGACACCGCCACCGGAAGAGGTGGCGGACGGTACGTGGCGGCAAAGACCGGGTCACTGATCCGGCGGGCGCAAGCGCCCCCCCGCACCGCCCGCCATGGAACGCGGACGGATTGCCAGCCGGCGCCGCCCACGGCGACGCCGGCTGACAAGCGTAAACAACATCTCCTCGGGCTTTGCCGACCCGGCCACCCTTTTCCGGTGGCAAACCATCTTGAGCACATGTATCGCATATGCCATTGCCCGTATAACCGCGCATCGATCGCCTGCACGCCCCTTCCGGGCCGAAGGGTGGGAAGCCTGGAAGGAAGATCTCAACGCGGTGGCACCATCGGTCCAGTCGCGACACGATCGATCCGTACACCGGCACATGCGCCGGTCATCCGAACGCGGTAAACAGTGCATTGCCCACGTCTACCCACAGGGAAGTCGATCATGCAGAGCACGCTCCAGGTCACGCTGTTCGGCCCTCCCGGCGACACCCCGGCGTTGCAGTTGCCGGATGTGGACGGGCCCTCGGTGGCGATACCGGAATCGACCCTGCGGCGGCTGGTCTCCGATCTCTACACGGCGCGGTCCCTGCTCAACCCCGAGCAGTTGGAGGAGGCGAGGCGGGAGCTGGATCAGGTGCTGGAGCGCTGGGCCGATATCCACGAGGGCCTGCTGCTGGACGTGGAAGTGCATGGCAGCCGCTAGATCGCCGTGCTGCTGAACCGCTGCCCCAGTTGCGGATGAAACATTTTGTACTGCGCAGAAGCTGTGCTATCAATACATCCCATGAACGCAGCCGCTACCCGCTTTTACTGGTATTACTTTCCGAAGCCACTGGCGGAGGAAGGACTGCGCTCACCCTGAAGAAAGCTTCAGACGCATTCCCGAAAGCCGCCAGCGAACCTGGCGGCTTTTTTCATGCCGCCTCGCTGGGGACCCCCAACGTACCGGAGACCTCCCCCATGCCCCCCCATACCGACGACCTGCGCATCCGCACCATCGAACCGCTCACACCGCCTGCCCAGCTGCTGGCGATGCTGCCGTGTGACGATGAAGCCTCCGACACCGTCAGTGCTTCGCGCGCGGCCCTGCACCAGATCCTGCATGGCCGCGACGATCGCCTGGCGATCGTGGTCGGCCCGTGCTCGATCCACGATCCGAATGCGGCCATCGAGTACGCACAGCGCCTGAAGCCGCTGCGCGACGCGCTGGCCGGCGAGCTGGAGATCGTCATGCGCGTGTACTTCGAGAAGCCGCGCACCACGGTGGGCTGGAAGGGCCTGATCAATGACCCGGACCTGGACGGCAGCTTCCGGATCGACAAGGGCCTGCGCATTGCCCGCGGCCTGCTGCGCGACATCAACAAGCTGGGCCTGCCGGCCGGCGTTGAATTCCTCGACGTGATCTCGCCGCAGTACATCGCCGACCTGGTGGCATGGGGCGCGATCGGCGCACGCACCACCGAAAGCCAGGTGCACCGCGAACTGGCCTCCGGCCTGTCGTGCCCGGTGGGCTTCAAGAACGGCACCGATGGCAACGTCAAGATCGCGGCCGATGCGGTCGGCGCGGCCTCCAACCCGCATCACTTCCTGTCGGTGACCAAGCAGGGCGGCACCGCCATCGTTTCGACCACCGGCAACCCGGATTGCCATGTGATCCTGCGCGGCGGCAAGCAGCCGAACTACGACGCGGCCAGCGTGGCCGACGCCTGCCAGGCACTGGCCAAGGCCAGGCTGCCGACGCGGCTGATGATCGATGCCAGCCATGCCAACAGCCTGAAAAACCCGGAAAACCAGCCGAAGGTGATCGAAGACATCGCCGTTCAGTTGGAAGACGGCGAACAGCGCATCGTGGGCGTGATGATCGAGAGCCATCTGGTGGGAGGCCGGCAGGAACTGGTGGAAGGCCAGCCGCTGGTCTACGGACAGAGCATCACCGATGGCTGCATCGACTGGGACACCACGGTGACGGTGCTGGAGCGACTGGCTGCGGCCGTGCGCGTCCGTCGCGAAGTGACGGTGTCAGAAGCCGCCTGAGCGCGGCATGTGTGTGGATGGCGGCCTGCGCCTGCGGGGGTGCGGCCGCGATCAGGGCCGGTCGGAGTTGGAGACCGGCCCGTCCGCACCGGCGATGCGCCTGGCGCTGCGCATGAGCGACAGCGCCAGGTCCATCGCCGGGGTGGTGCGAACCCCGACCATTCACGATGCGGTTGACGCGGTAGATCCACGCCATGCGTGGATAGGGGCAGGCCACGGCACGATTTCGGAAGAATTGCATGGAACCTGCTTGCGGCTTGGGCCGAAGATCGGGGCCTCGCCTGGCTGGACCCCGCCGATGTACGTTTTCCCCGACGACAGCCCGCTGGGGCCAGAATGCCGATCAGTTTCCGGAGAGGCCGCAGCGGCCCTCGTTCGCTTGAAGGGCGGCCCGATTGCCGATGATGCGATCTCCGTCATCGAGGACTGGTTTGAACCCTCGTCTCCCGCGACGACGGCAAGTCTGCTGGCGGAGCTTGATGAAAGAATCGAGCTTTACCGCAACGAAGGAGACCAGGCACTTCTGCGTACGACGTTGAAGGCCAGGGCGATGATCGCGGCCTCTGCCGACCAACCGAGCGATGATCGTGAGTCCCCGCTTCGTACAAGGTGGTGCCTGCGGCGTCCCTCGTTGGCGACTGGCGCTCGGACTGGGAAACGGATTGCGTGATCGTCGACGGAGATCTGAGCGTAGAAGGCACGCTGGCGCTCAATGATCTGGGCGAGACCCGGTGTGTGATCGTCCTGGGCAGTCTCAGCGCCCGCAATCTTGACTGTGGTGGTTGGGTCTTCGTACGCGACGATCTTGTGTGTGAGCATCTCCACGCGTGCTCACTAAATGATGGGATTTTGGCCGTAGGTGGCGATCTGACTGTTCAGACTTTCCTCGAGACGGGGACTTACACCCAAGTGGCGGGGCACCTGAGCGCTAGCTACCTCGGCAGCACCCACAACTCCATTGAAGTGGAGGGAAAAGTGAACTGTCCAGGCTTCGAAAGACGATCTGATAGCGACTACTTGTGCGAATGGATCGATCCTGCGTTGCTGGAAGCCCACGATTCCGACAGCGGTTGGGGATGCGAACCCCAACTGTATCCGTCGGATGACTATCCAGAGCGGATACGCGCGGGGGGCAGCCCTATGAAGTTCAGGCTCTAGATCCACGCTATGCGTGGATACCGCTCTTCTGTAGCGCCGGGCCACGCCCGGCGAACACGCCATCGTTCAATGCACTTCGTCGTGATACACGAACTTCGGCATTTCCCAGCGGTAATGGATCGCCAGCAGGCGCAGGGCGAAGCCGCCCGCCAGGCAGCACAGGATGGCCGTGGCATCGGACACGTTCCAGTGCAGCAGCAGCAGATAGGCGGCGCCGGTCAGCAGCGCGATGATCGCGTACAGCTCCTTCTGGAAGATCAGGGGCACTTCGTTGCACAGAATGTCGCGCAGCACGCCGCCGAACGCACCGGTCAGCATGCCTGCGATCAGCACGATCGGTGTGGCATGACCGGCCTCGCGTGCGATCGAGCAACCGATCAGGGTGAAGGCGATCAGGCCCAGGCCGTCGAGCACCAGGAAGGTGCGGCGGAAGTGGTGCATCCAGCGTGCGACCCAGGTGGCGATCAGCGCCGCGCACACGGTGAAGCCGAGGTACTCGGGATGTTTGACCCAGCCCAGCGGATAGTGGCCAAGCAGGATGTCGCGCAGTGAACCACCGCCGAGCGCGGTAACGCAGGCGATCATGACCACGCCGAACAGATCCATGCGGCGGCGTCCCGCGGACAGTGCGCCGGTCATGGCTTCGGCGGAAATGGCGATCAGGTAGATGATGGACAGCAACATGGAACAGGCTCCGGACGCGGTGGGGCCGGCCATGCGCGGACGCCGCCATTGCCTGCGCAATGACGGGATGACGATGACCGGTGCCGCTCCCGCTGTCCTTTTGCCTGAGAGTTCAGCGGCGTAGGCCGCGTGCCCCTTCGGCGGATCGTGCCGGGCATGCCCGGTGACCTCTCTCCAGCTCGGCGAGTCGAATGCATGGTTGGTGGGATTCCAGCCCACCGGCCTGAGCGATCATGGGAGCCTGCGCCTTCGGCGGGCGCCAGCGCGGCGCCTCTCTCCTGCATTCGCGCGCAGTATATCCGCTGCGGTGCAGCACGGCATAATCCCGGCATGTCCCCATCCCACCGCCCGTGGTTCCTGTACCTGCTCGAATGCCACGATGGCAGCTACTACGCTGGCATCAGCACCGACGTGGACGCGCGTTTCGCCGCCCATCGCGCCGGTACGGGGGCGCGCTACACCCGGGCCCGCCCGCCGCTGCGCATCCTGGCCGTGCGTGAGTACCCGGACCGCTCCGCGGCTTCGCGCGCCGAGTGGCAGCTCAAACGGCTGCCGCGCGAGCGCAAGCTGGCGTGGTTGCAGGCGCCGACCGAGGGAATTCTTTAGAGACGGGCCGTGCTCGGCTCCGGCCCTCCGCCATCACTAGGTTCAGGACATTCACAACATGCGACGACAGGAACTCTGACCATGCGATTATCGCTGCGACCATCGACACAGGGATCGATCCGATGAAGGTCCGTTGGATGCTGCTGTTGACCCTCTGCTTGGCCCTGCAGGCCTGCACGCAGACACCGGCACCGCCGTCGCCGCTTCAGCACGGGCAGATCGGTACCGCCGCCGAGCTGGCCTCGCAGCGTGGCCTGACCGCGCCGAATACGCCCCGTTTACGCCGCGATCTGGTGCCGGCCGAACTGGTCGATCTGATTCCGCTCGCCGAAAAATGGGGCATCGGCGATGACCTGCTGCGCAGCGAGATGCAGGAACGTGCCACTGACGCGGAGAAGCAAGCGATGGGCGATGCATTGAAAGACCGTCATGCGCGTATCACCGCGTGGCTCGACAGCTTTCCGCCGGGGCAGTCAATGTCCGACGAGGCCGCTGCGTTCATGTATATGCAGGTGAGTGCTGACGAAATGGGCCTGATGCAGCAGTAGGTTCACACCATGTGGGGTCAGATCCCCACAGGAAAGGGATCTGACCCCTTGCAGACCTGCGCTACCGTTTCGGCCGGCGGTCATCCTGGTCATCGCCGAAGATGATGCGTGCGCTGCGCTGGTAGCTCCAATACGCCACCGCCCAGTTCAGCAGCACCACGATGCGGTTGCGGAAGCCGATCAGGAAGAACACGTGCGCGGCCAGCCAGAACCACCAGGCCAGCACGCCCGACAGCTGCAGGCGCCCCAGGTGCACGATGGCGGCCATGCGGCCGATGGTGGCCAGGTTGCCGTAGTCCGCGTACTTGAAGGGCCCGGGCTCCGGCCTGCCGTGCAGGCGTGCACGGATGACCTCGGCCACGTACTTGCCCATCTGCTTGGCGGCGGGCGCTACGCCTGGCACGGGCTTGCCGTTGGCCTGGTTCACCGCGGCCAGATCGCCGGCCACGAACAGTTCCGGATGCCCGGGCAGGGTCAGGTCCGGCTGCACCTGCACGCGCCCGGCACGGTCCAGTGGCACGTCCAGCGTGCGCGCCAGCGGCGAGGCGGCCACGCCGGCCGCCCACACCACGGTGCGCGCCGGCACGAACTGGTCACCCAACGTGAAGCCCTGGCTGTCGATGTTGCTCACCGGCGTTCCGGTCAGCACTTCCACACCCAGCTTTTCCAGCTGCCGGCGCGCCTTCAGCGAGAGCACTTCCGGGAACGAGGACAGCACGCGTGGACCGGCTTCCACCAGGCGCACCTTGGCGCTGGCCGGATCGATGTGGCGGAATTCATTGCGCAGCGTATGGCGCGCAATCTCGGCCAGGGTGCCCGCCAGTTCGACGCCGGTCGGGCCGCCGCCGACGACGGCAAAGCTGAGCCATGCCGCCTTCCTGGCCGGGTCCGGTTCGGCTTCGGCGCGCTCGAACGCCAGCAGCAGCTTGCGGCGCAGGGCAATGGCATCGTCGAGGGTCTTCAGGCCGGGCGCATCATCGGCCCACTGGTCGTTGCCGAAGTAGGCGTGAGTGGCGCCGGTAGCCAGCAGCAGACTGTCGTAGTCCAGCGTGCTGCCGTCGGCCAGCCGCACCTGGCGGAGCTGCCTGTCGATGGCCACGACCTCACCGAGCCGCACTTCCACGTTGCGCTGGTGGCCGAGGATGTGGCGCAGCGGTGCGGCGATGTCCGGCGCTGACAGGCCTGCAGTGGCGACCTGGTACAGCAGCGGCTGGAACAGGTGATGGTTGCGGCGGTCGACCAGGGTGATGCGGATGCGTTCGCGTGCCAGCGCACGGGTGGCCCAGAGGCCGGCAAAACCGCCGCCGACAACGACCAGGTGGGGAACGCGCTCACGACTCATCGACTCACTCCAGGGGGCATGGGGAACCGTCCGGCATCTTCGCACGGCGGCGGCCTGTCACGTCAGCGTGCGCGCGGATCGGCGATACTCGGATTCAGGCAACCGCCAGCGAGAGGCCCATGAGCGAACCGGAAAAGCGCATCGCCCTGTTGATCGACGCCGACAACGCGCCCGCATCGAAGATCGACGAAGTGCTGGCGGAGGTGGCCCGCTACGGCGTGGCCAATGTCCGCCGTGCCTACGGCAACTGGAAGAGCCCACGGCTGAAAGGCTGGGAGGCAGTGCTGCACGAGTATGCGATCCGGCCCATCCAGCAGTTCGCCTACAGCAAGGGCAAGAACGCCTCGGACATGGCCATGGTGATCGATGCGATGGACCTGCTGTACGCGCGCAACCTCGACGGCTTCGCCATCGTCTCCAGCGATGCTGATTTCACTCCAATGGTGATGCGCCTGTTGACCGACGGGGTGAAGGTGTATGGCTTCGGCGAAAAGAAGACGCCGGAACCCTTCGTCAATGCCTGTTCCAAATTCACCTATCTGGAAGCACTGGGCCAGGCCCATGCCAGCGTGCCGGAAGTGGAACAGGGCACGGCAGAGCCGGGTGCCATCGAGCCGGCCACCGGTGAAACGGGCAGCGGCGAGGAAGTGCGCCCGCGCAAGAGCGGCGCGGAAATGCGCAGCGATACACGTCTGGTGAAGATGCTGCGCCGCGCCGTGTCCGCAGCGGAAGGCGAAGACGGCTGGTCGCACCTGGGGCCGGTGGGCAGCCAGATCGCCAACCAGGCCTCGTTCGATTCGCGCAACTACGGCTATGGAAAGCTGAGTGATCTGCTGGCGGCGATCGGTCTGTTCGAACTGAAGAAGGATGGCAAGTCGTCCTACGTGCGCGCGCTGCCGAAGAAGAACCGGTAGCGCCGGGCCATGCCCGGCCGACGCCCCCGCGCATCATTCCGCACGCCCACATGTACACCGATCAGGCGTATCGTTGCCGCTTGCATTGCCCGCAAGGAATACCCGCATGTTGAAGATCTGGGGCCGTCGCAATTCCAGCAACGTCCGCAAGGTGCTGTGGTGTGCCGAAGAGATCGGCCTGCCCTACGAGTCCATCGAAGTGGGCGGCAGCCACGGTGGCACACAGACGCCGGAATACCTGGCGATGAACCCCAACAGCCTGGTGCCGGTGATCGAGGACCAGGGCCTGCCGCTGTGGGAGTCCAACGCCATCGTGCGCTACCTGAGCGCGCGCTACGCGCTGGGGACGCTGTACGCGGAGGATCCAATGGAACGCGCACAGGCCGAGAAATGGATGGACTGGAGCACCTCGCGGATGGCGCCGCTGTACAGCGATCTGATCTGGGGCATCATGCGCACGGCGCCGGCAGACCGCGACGAATCGCGCATCAATGCCGCCATCGTCCGCGCCGCCGATTACCTGGCGATGGCCGACGCGACGCTGGCCACGCAGCCGTGGCTGTCGGGCGCGACATTCGCGATGGGCGACATCCCGTTGGGTTCACTGGTGTACGCCTGGTATGAACTGCCGATCCAGCGTCCGGACCTGCCCCACCTGGCTGAGTGGTACGCCCGCCTGCGTGAGCGACCCGCTTACCAGCGCGGCGTGATGTCACCGCTGACGTAAGCGGGAATCGCGCGCGGTAACGATGGCGCCGGGCCATGCCCGGCGGATTCCGCTTGCATTCAATACAGATCCGTCGGATCCACATCCAGCGACCAGCGCACCTTGCGGGCTTCCGGCAAGGCATACAGCTGCGGTACCAGCTGCGCCAGCACGCCGTGCAGAGGCGGGCGCTGTGCCGATGACAGCAGCAGCTGCGTGCGCTGGTAGCCGGCCCGGCGCGGCATCGGTGCCGGCATCGGTCCGTACGCTTCCACCAGCGCCTGTTCGCCCAGCAGTCGCCGTGCAGCCAGCAGGAACGCGTTGGCGTGCTCCACCTGCTGCGCTTCGGCACGCATCAGTGCCAGATGCGCGAATGGCGGGAAGCCGGCGGCCTGCCGCTGGTTCAGTTCGGCCTGCGCGAACGGGTGGTAGCCGCCGTTGACCAGCGTCTCCAGCAGGGGATGACCCGGATGGTGGGTCTGCAGCCACACCTCGCCCGGATCGCGGGCGCGCCCGGCGCGGCCGGCGACCTGGATCAACTGCTGCGCGAGTTTCTCGCTGGCGCGGAAATCGGCCGAGAACAGGCCCTCGTCGATGCCGACCACCACCACCAGCGTGAGTCTGGGCAGATCGTGGCCCTTGGCCAGGATCTGCGTGCCGACCAGGATGCCGGCCTGGTCCCCCAGCTTGGCCAGCTGCTGTTCCAGCGCATCGCGACGGGCGGTGGTGCCGCGGTCGATGCGCACCACCGGGTACTCGGCGAAAGCGGCGGTGAGGTGCTCCTCCAGCCGCTCGGTGCCGATTCCCTGTGGCTGCAGGGCCAGGCTGCCGCAGGCGGGGCAGGCCAGTGGCGCCGGTTGCCGCGCACCGCAGTGATGGCACTGCAGGCGACGGCCGCCGCCATGCACGGTCATCGGCGCATCACAGCGCTGGCACGGCGCCGTCCAGCCGCAGTCATGGCACAGCAGTACCGGTGCGTAACCACGCCGGTTCTTGAACACCAGCACCTGCTGGCCGCGCTGCAGGTGCTCGCCGATGCCGGCCAGCACTTCGGCCGAGAGACCGTCCTGCAGGGGACGCTTGCGCACATCCAGGATGCGCACGCGTGGCGGCCGCGCGTCGCCGGCGCGCTGCTTCAGGCGCAGGTGCAGGTAACGACCGGCATAGGCGTTGTGCAGGGTTTCCAGCGACGGTGTCGCGCTGCCCAGCAGCACCGGAACCCCCAGCGCCTTGGCACGCACCAGGGCGAAATCGCGCGCGTGGTAGCGGATGCCGTCCTGCTGCTTGTAGCTGCCGTCATGTTCCTCGTCCACGATCAGCAGGCCGGCCTGCGGCAGCGGCGTGAACACCGCCGAGCGGGTGCCGACGATCACCCGCGCTTCGCCGCGCGAGGCGGCTGCCCAGACGCGCGCGCGCTCGTTGTCGTTCAATCCCGAATGCAGCGCATGCACGGCGATGCCCAGGCGGCCGCGGAAACGCGCCAGGGTCTGCGGCGTCAGTCCGATTTCGGGCACCAGCACCAGCGCCTGCCGGCCTTGGGCCAGGCAGTGGATGATCGCCTGCAGGTAGACCTCGGTCTTGCCGCTGCCGGTCACCCCATCGAGCAGGAAGGGCTGGAACCCCTCCGCGGCGTTGATCGCGGCAACGGCTTCGGACTGGTCCGGATTGAGGGTCGGGCCGGGCAGCGGTTGCGCGTGCTGTGGCGCCACGCTCAGTGCAACGCGCTCGGCCAGTGCGCGCTTGCCGAGACTGCGCGCCGCGCTGCGCCAGTCCTCCATGCGCGCCCCCAGCACGTCCTCGTCCACGACGGCGTCGGCCAGCAGTTCCGCCAACTGCCGCGGGCGGCTGCCTGCGCGCAGCGTGCCGCGCTGCGCGTGGCCTGCGGCGGTCAGCTGCCAGCCCCAATGATGGGTGTCGGGCAGGGCTTCGCCGTGCCGCAGCGGCCCCGGCAGGGCCGTGCTCAGCACTTCGCCCAGCGGCGCGTGGGTGTATCGGGCCAGCCATTGCAGGCTCTGCCACAGTTCGCCCTGCAGCAGGGGCGCGGGGTCGCACCACGCGAGCGCCTGACGCAGGCCCTGGCCGTCGTCGGCCTGGCCGTGGCCGGCCACCACGCCGATGAGTTCGCGGTTGCCGAACGGCACCTTCACCCGGCAGCCGACCGCCACGTCCGGGGCATCGCCCTGCGGCGACAGATAGTCGAACAGGCGGGGCAGGGGGACGGGCAGGGCGACCTGCAGGGTCGGAATCGGGTCGAGCATCGGGGCAGTGTAACGGGCCGTGTGCACCCGCATGCCGCCCGGAAGGCCCACACGGGGGACGTCGCCGAATCATAAATGTCACCTAAATATCGGTGTCCATTGGAGATTCAGTCTTATCCACACGTTCTGTGGATAACACTGTGCGTTACCGGTCAACGGCTGCGCAGGACGCCGATGGCGACGGCCTCGCCCTTGGGTTGGTCAAAAAATCGCCATACTTTAAAATGTATTAAAATCAATATGTTATGTGTGAAACATTGCTGAAACAGAGTGAATTCAGCGAGATGTCGCGGTTTTGCCGGGCGCCAGCGTGGTGCTGTGCACAACCTGCAGCATGAAGTGCCCACGGACGCAAGTCCTGCCGGGCGCCGATGGCCTGCCGCTATCATGCCGGCAGACCTCTGGAGTGACCGATGACCGCTGTGCCCGCCCCTGTTTCCTCGACCGCGGCCGGTGCGCTGTCGGCGTTTCTGCGTGGCGTAGAGCGCCGTGCCCTGGTAGTGGCGGAGCTGCAATGCGGCGACCCGGCCCGGGCCGAGCAGACCCTGGTGGCGGTGATGCGCGCCTTCTCGGCCGTTGCCAGCGATCTGCCGATGGCACAGTGGCCGACCCGCTTCTGGACCCTGCTGGGGCAGCGGCAGGCACTGCGCGAGCCGGCCCCGGGCCAGTGGCCGCCGGCACTCGCCGCACTGGGCGGCATGGCACCGCTGCCACGGCTGGCCCTGCTGCTGCGGGTGGGCGGCAGCCTGGATGAGAACATCGCCACGCGGGTACTCGATCGTGATGAGGCCGGCTACCAGCAGCTGCTGGCCGATGCCTGCCCGCGTGATGCCCAGGGTCAGCCGGATGCCGTTGCCTGGCGCGGCCTGGCCGAACAGGTGCAGCAGCGCATCCGCGACCTGCCGGCGCAGCGCCTGCAGCAGCTGCAGCAGCCGGCAGCTGCCACCAGCAGCAATCCGCAGGCGCCGACGTCCAGCTGGAGGGCACCGCAGCGCGATGAACGGAGCGCTGCCAGCCCCCGGCGCCGGCGCCCCGATGCCCGACCGCGCTGGCGCGGGCCGGCGATCCTGCTGCTGACGGTGGCAGTACTGCTGGCAGCCGCTCTGGGCTGGCGCCATTGGAGCGGTCGGTCGCTGGTGAGCGATGCGCCGCTGCCGGAGGGGGTCGTTGCCGAGGCCGGCCCGGTCACGGTCGAGGCGCTGCCGCCGAGCACGGTCGCTGCCACGCCGCAGGCGGACAGCGCCCCGGCCAGCGATGACGCAGCAATGCTGGCCGACCGCGATTATCCGTTGCTGGCCGAGGCCGATCTGTATGCCTGGACGGCCGCCGGTGGTCCGCTGCCGGTGGACGAGTCGCAGACCAAGCCGAGCCGGCCAGAGCCGGCCAGCGCAGTGCTGGAAACCGCCGCCGCCGATGAATAAGTCCGTGATCACCAGCCTGCTGCTGGCCATCCCGTTGTCGCTGTCCGCAACGCCCCAGACCCTGAATGTTCCACTGCCACCCGCGCCGGCGGCCACGCCCGCGGTCCCGCCATCGGCGGCACCCACCGCGTTCGTCCAGCTCGACGCGCAGCAGCAGCGGCAGCGCCGCGCCGACTACGCCGCTTGGCGCGCGCTGCCGGAAAGCGAGCGCGAACGCATCCGTCAGGCGGCCACGCGGTTCGCCGCACTGCCGGCCGCACAGCAGGAGCGCCTGCGCTCGCAATTCCAGGCACAGGACCAGGCGTTCCGCGATGGCTGGCGGCTGGGGCCGCAACTGGGCGTGGAGTTTCCCAAGCTGCATGGGCTGTTCGGCTTCCTGCCACCGCAGCAGCGCGACAGTGCACTGGCCGTGCTGCACCAGCTCAGCCCGGCACAGCTGGCGCAGTTGGCGCTGGTGGCCCAGCGCACGCCGCCGCAAGAACGCGATGCGGTGCGCAGCGCGTTCCTCGCCGTACCTGCTGCGGAACGAGACGCCTGGCTCAAGCGCCAGGCCGGCCAGTAAGCGCGCGGTCAAACCCAGCGTTCACGCCATGTCATGGGAATGAACGCACCGCGCGCGTAAGATGACGGCCCGCAACCCGGTGCCTGTGCCCTTCGCGCGCAACCGCAGTTCGCGTTCTGCATCCCATGTCCAACGCAACCTCCACGCCGCGCTTCAGCAAGGAAGTCGGCGCCACCGGTCTGCTCGCCCTGCCGCTCGTGCTCGGGCATGTCTCCACCGGCCTGATCTCCTTCGTCGACAACGTGATTGCCGGTCATCACGCCACCTCAACCCTGGCGGCCGTGACCATCGGCACGGCCCTGCTCTGGCTGCCGATGCTGATTCCGATCGGCACGCTGATCTCGCTGACCGCCTCGGTATCACAGCTGCACGGCGCCGGCCGCGAGCGCGAGATCGGTCCGCTGTTCCGGCAGGCGTTGTGGCTGGCGCTGGGCCTGGGCCTGATCATGTTCACCTTCCTCACGGTGGTGCCGCCGCTGCTGCCCGCCTTCGGCATCGCGCCGGACATCGTGCCCGGCGCAACAGCGTTCCTGCATGCGGTGCGCTGGGGCGGGCCGGCGCTGACGCTGTACTTCTGCATGCGCTATCTCAGCGAGGGCATGCACTGGACGCTGCCGACCATGTTGATCGGCTTCGGCGGCCTGGTGGTGCTGGCGCCGATGGGCTACGTGCTGGCCAACGGCAAGCTGGGCTTCCCGGAGCTGGGTGCCGAGGGCCTGGGCATCGCCTCGGCGGTGATGATGTGGTTGCAGGCAAGCGCATTTGCCCTCTATCTGTGGCGTACCCGGCGATTCGCCCATCTGCAGCTGTTCTCGCACTTCGAGTGGCCGCGCTGGAAGGCGATCTGGGACCTGCTGCGCACCGGTCTGCCGATCGGCATCACCGTGCTGATGGAAGGTGGGTTGTTCATCGTCACCGCGCTGCTGATCGGCCGCCTCGGCGCCAACGAGGCGGCAGCCCACCAGATCGCGATCAACGTGGCGCAGCTGTGCTTCATGATCCCGATGGGCGTGGCCGAGGCCACCACGGTGCGCGTGGGTCATGCAGTGGGGCGGGGTGATGGCTTCGGTGTGCGTCGTGCAGCCTGGGCCGGCTACGCGATCATCATGGGTACACAGACGTTGTCCGCACTGGTGCTGCTGTTCGGCCACGATGCCATCGTCGGGGTGTACACCAACGATCTGGCGGTGGCCGGCCTGGCCTCCACGCTGCTGCTGTACGCGGCCACCTTCCAGTTCCCGGACGGCATCCAGGTGCTGTCGGCCGGAGCTCTGCGCGGCCTGAAGGACACCCGCGTGCCGATGTTCATCGCCATGTTCGCCTACTGGGGCCTGGGCATGCCGCTCGGCGCCGGGCTCGGCCTGGGGCTGGGCATGGGCCCGCAGGGCATGTGGATCGGCCTGATCGTCGGCCTCACTGCCGCCGCCATCCTGATGGGCTGGCGCCTGCGTCGCAGCAGCCAGCGCATCGGCCAGTCCGCGCTGTCCTGACCCTCCGCCCGTCACCCCGTGACGGGCGATCCCCTGACTTGTGTCCGATGCCGCCTCACACGGCACCGGCTATGCTGTTACCACGGCAAGAAGCCATCCGGAGCGCTCCATGAATCAACCCGTGCCCCCGCTGCCCCAGGCGCGTCGCAATCCCGTCGCCAGTTTCTTCATCGGGCTGTGGGACGTCATGAATTTCACCCGCCGGTTGATCCTCAACCTGGTGTTCTTCGGCCTGCTGTTCCTGCTGCTGGTGGTGTTCGTCATCGCTGCCGGCATGGGCGCCGGCGCCAGCAAATCGCTGCAGGACCGCACGACCCTGGTGATCGCGCCGGAAGGGCGCCTGGTCGAGCAGTTCAGTGCCGATCCGGTCAGCCGCGCGCTGGCCAAGGCCGTGGGCGACAACAGCGCCGAAGAGGTCCAGCTGCGTGACCTGGTCCGGGTGATCGAATCGGCGCGCGACGACAAGAAGATCGAACGCGTGGTGCTGGAACTGGACAAGCTGCAGCCCTCCGGTTTCGCTTCGCTGCGTGAAGTCGCCGCCGCGCTGCAGAGCCTGCGCGCGTCCGGCAAGCAGCTGGTGGCCTACAGCGAAAGCATGGGCCAGTCGCAGTACCTGCTGGCTGCGCAGGCCGACGAGGTCTACCTGGATCCGATGGGATCGGTGGTGCTCGAGGGTCTGGGTCGCTACCGCCAGTACTTCCGCTCCGGCCTGCAGGACAAGCTGGGCGTGGACGTGCACCTGTTCAAGGTGGGCGAGTACAAGTCCGCGGCCGAGCCCTATGTGCTCGATGCCGCTTCGCCGGCAGCCAAGGAAGCCGACCTGTACTGGATGAACGACGTGTGGCAGCGCTATCTGGGCGACATCGCCAAGGCGCGCCGGCTGGATCCGGCGCAGCTGGCCGCCGGTATCGATACGCTGCCCGAAGGCGTGGCGGCTGCCGGTGGCGATCTGGCCAAGTTCGCCCTGCAGCAGAAGCTGGTGACCGCGCTGAAGACCCGCGAGGAGTTCGAAGACCTGATGATCGAACGCGGCGTGGCCGATGAAGACGCTGAGGGCGGCTTCCGCAATGTCGATTTCGGTCGCTACATGGCCCTGCTCGACGCCCGCCGCAGTCCAGTGGATGCACGCCCGCAGGTGGCCGTGGTGGTTGCCGCGGGCGAGATCAGTGGCGGTGACCTGCCGGCCGGCCGCATCGGTGGTGAGTCCACGTCGGCGCTGCTGCGCGCTGCGCGCGACGACGAGCAGGTCAAGGCCGTGGTGCTGCGCGTGAATTCGCCGGGTGGCGAAGTGTTCGCCTCCGAGCAGATCCGCCGTGAAGTGGTGGCCCTGCAGGCCGCCGGCAAGCCGGTGGTGGTGTCAATGGGTGACCTGGCCGCGTCCGGTGGTTACTGGATCAGCATGAATGCCGATCGCATCTACGCCGATCCCTCGACCATCACCGGTTCGATCGGCATCTTCGGCATGATCCCGAACTTCAGCCGCGCGCTGGACAAGATCGGCGTGCATACCGATGGTGTCGGCACCACGCGCTTCGCCGGTGCGTTCGACGTCACCCGGCCGATGGATCCGGCGGTGGGCCAGGTCATCCAGACGGTCATCAACAAGGGCTATGCCGACTTCACCGGACGTGTCGCCGAAGCACGCAAGAAGCCGGTCGAGGCCATCGATGAGGTGGCCCGTGGCCGTGTCTGGAGTGGCGCGCAGGCAAAGGAACGTGGTCTGGTCGATGCCTTCGGTGGCCTGAAAGACGCCGTGGCCGACGCCGCCAGCCGCGCCAAGCTGGGCGGCGAAGACAAGTTCCGCGTGCGTTACATCGAAAAGGCCGCGACCCCGTTCGCGCAGTTCGTCAGTGGGTTTGCCGGCAGCCGTACTGGTGCCTGGATGCTGTCCGATTCGGGCGTGGCGCGGATGATGCTGGCGCGCACGATGCCGGAAGTGGATACCCAGCTGCGCTTCGTCGAGAACGCCGCGCGCGAGAAGGGTAACGGCGCTCCGGTAAAGACCCTGGCGTACTGCTTCTGCGGGTTCTGAGCACAGCCAGCCACGCGTAGCGTGGATCGACGGAAAACGCCCGGCCCTTGGCCGGGCGTTTTCGTTTGGCGGCGCTCCGCTGACGGCGCCATCGCGGCGATCAGCGCGCTGCGTCGGCTTCCGCGCTGCGCTCGCGCTCGGCGCCATCATCGACGGTCTTCTGCACGGCGCGCGCGCGATCGATCGGTTGCTGCGCTGCACGGGCCAGGGCTTGGGGTTCCGGCGGCCGTTCCGGGTCCGGTGCCGGTGGGCGTTGGCAGCCGGCCAGCAATACAGTCGCCGACAGCAGTACGGACAGGATCAGGATGCGCATGGCGGCTCTCCACGACGGGCGTGCGGCCAGTGTGGCACCGCCGGCAGGGGCGTGCCGTGAGCGCGTATCCTTTCTGCATCGGAACACAGCGGGCGCAGCCCGGGAGGACACATGACACAGCAACGGTGGCGACTGGACGGGCAGACCGCACTGATCACCGGCGCCAGCGCCGGCATCGGCCTGGCCATCGCGCGTGAACTGGCCGGCTTCGGTGCCGACCTGATGATTGTCGGGCGCGACATCGACGCGCTGGAAACCGCGCGCGACGAGCTGGCCGACGCCTATCCCGACCAGCAGGTGCGCGCGCTTGCCGCCGACGTCTCCGACGACGAGGATCGCCGGCAGATCCTGGACTGGGTCGAGGACCATGCCGATGGCCTGCACGTGCTGGTCAACAATGCGGGTGGCAACATCACCCGCGCCGCCATCGACTATACCGAGGACGAGTGGCGCGGCATCTTCGAGACCAATCTGTTCTCGGCGTTTGAACTGTCGCGCTATGCGCATCCGCTGCTGGCACGTCACGCCTCGTCGGCCATCGTCAACGTCGGCAGCGTCTCCGGCCTGACCCATGTGCGCAGTGGCGTGGTGTACGGCATGAGCAAGGCGGCGATGCACCAGATGACCCGCAACCTGGCCGTGGAATGGGCCGAGGATGGCATCCGCGTGAACGCGGTGGCGCCGTGGTACATCCGCACGCGCCGCACCTCCGGGCCGTTGTCCGACCCTGACTACTACGAGGAAGTCATCGATCGCACGCCGATGCGCCGCATCGGTGAGCCGGAGGAAGTCGCCGCGGCCGTGGGCTTCCTGTGCCTGCCGGCGGCGAGTTATGTCACCGGCGAATGCATCGCCGTGGACGGCGGTTTCCTGCGCTACGGGTTCTGACCGTCACCGCGTTGGGCCCGCGCCACGCCGGCAGGTCCTCACCCCGGTACCGGGCAGTCGCTGGCCTTGAGCACGGCCTGCAGACGCTCGCGCTCGCTGCGCGCGGCGTCGAGGTTCTCCGGCGCGGCGAAGCGCTCGCGCCCCCGGGCGTCGCGCAGGCGCTGCTGCCAGATGCCGCAGCGCTGGATCTCGGGAACCTCCTCGCAGCGGTCGCGTACCACTTCGCAGCTGGCGGCATTGGCCGGGGTGACACCGCCAAGACCCTGTACGTCGAGCAGCACGCAGTGCGGTGGCGCCGCCTCGTACTCGTGCAGGTAGCGGCTTCCTTCCTCGCTGCTGCACTGGAAGATCGGCGGCAGCGGTGCCCGTGGCGCGGTGTCGCTGCGGCTTGCCGGGTCCGTCCGCAGCGGCAGCGCTGCGCTGTCCAGAATGGCGTCGCCGCCGCCAGCGGGTTCAACCATGCCCGCTTCCATGATGGTGCGCGCCTGGTCGAGCCCGCGCGGCGTGTCCGCCGCTGCCGGCGGCGGCGCTGACGACGGGGCGAGCTCCATTTCCTGGCCGGCGGGCGGCTCCACGCGCGGTGCCGGAGTCGCTGATGGCTCCGGTACCCGCTGGATCTGCTGCGTGCTGCCTTCGGGGCAGGGCGTGCGCTGCAGGGTAGGAACGTCGCTGCTGCTGAATGTGCAGCGGTAGATCACCATGTCCTCGGCGAACGCGTTTGCGGGCAGCAGCGCCAGAACCAGCCAGAGTGCTCTTCTCATGCGTGCAGCCTACACGGGCAGGGGCTCAACGCCCGCAGTCGCGCGACAGGCGCGCATCGATACCGCGCTGTTCGTTGCTGATCGCGGTGCGCTCGCTCTGCAGCGCGCTGTTGTAGCGGCGGTCCAGCTCCCAGCGGCGATCGCGCAGGCGCGAACAGACTTCCTGCGGCGGCAGCGCATGGCAGGTGTCGCGGACCAGGATGTTGCCTGCCGGCACCTGCACGCCGACGCCGACCGCAGGTGGCCGGTAGATCGGCGGACCTCCGGCCGATGCGCCCGTGGCCGGGCGGGGCCCGGGATGGCCTGGCCCGAAATGGCCGCGCGGCGACCAGACCGTGGTCCACAGCGGGACCCAGCGTGGATTGCCTTCGTTGCTGTCGCTGGTGTAACGCTCGCCGTCGGCGGTAACGCATTCGTACATCGGTTGCGGAGGCTGGACGTAGACGTGCCGGACCTCGCGCTCGATCACGGCCGGCGGCGTGCTGGTTGCGGGCGCGGCGTCGCTGCGCACCACCTGCGGCGCCGGATCACGCGGCCGCTGGAGGTCGCGCACTTCCTGGCGGCCGCTGCTGCACGGCGTGTCCTGCAGTGCCACGGCGCCATTGCTGCCGACACAGCGGTAGACACGCACATCGTCGCCGGCGGTGGCGGTCAATGGCAGCAGCAGGCTCAGGCAGAGGGCGGCGCGCAGCGGGCTCATGGAGGCAGCGTGCGGGATCCGGCGGAGCGGCGCAATCCGCGCGTCCACAGGGCGGCTCAGGATCGCAGGACGTTGCCGCTGAGCGCATCGCGGATCGGCGTCGGCTGGGCCAGGCCGCCGGTCGGGCCGTCCAGGATGCCGTCCAGCAGGCGCAGCAGGCGCGGATCCAGTTCCTCGCGGCTGCGTGCCGGTGGCTCGCCGGCCAGGTTGGCGCTGGTGGAGACCAGGGGCCCGCCCCACGCGTGGCACAGTGCCGCCACCAGCGGGTGGGCGCTGATGCGCACCGCGATGCCGCTGTGTTCGCCGGTGATCCAGCCTGGCGCGCGTGATCCGGCAGGAAGAATCCAGGTGTTGGCGCCGGGCCAGCTGGCCAGCACTGCACGCTGACGCTCGTCGGGCAACGCCTGCAGGCGTACCCAGCCTTCCAGCTGCGCCAGCTCGGCGGCCACCAGGATCATGCCTTTCTCGATCGGCCGCTGCTTCAGCCGCAGCACCGTGTGCACCGCCGCTTCGTGCGACGGGTCGCATCCCAGGCCCCAGACCGCTTCGGTGGGATAGGCGATCACGCCGCCGGAGCGCAGCAGGGTGACGGCAGAATCCAGGGTGAGTTCTTTCATGGTGGCGACCGGCCCGGCATGGGCCTTCATTATCCTCCCACCGCGTGCAGATGGGGTGGACCGGCGCCATCGAGGCGGCGGCGGACCGGGTACTGCACTGCCTGCGCCCGGCCCATGGCCGGGCGCTGTCCCACATCAGGCCTTCTTGACGACCTTCTTGGCCGCTTTCTTCGCCGGTGCCTTCTTGGCGGCGACCTTCTTTGCCGGCGCCTTTTTCGCGGCCGCCTTCTTGGCCGGTGCCTTCTTGGCCACTGCCTTCTTCGGCGCGGCTTCCTTCTTCACCGCTGCCTTCTTCGCCGGTGCCTTCTTGGCAGCGGCCTTTTTCGCGCCGAAGCCCTTGCGCACCGGTTTGCCGGTTTCTTCCATCAGCTGCTGCACTTCGGCCAGCGTCAGCGAGGCGGGCTCGCGGTCCTTGGGAATCTTGCCGTTCATCCTGCCGTCGCTGATGTACGGGCCGAAGCGGCCATTCAGCACCTGGATGTCGCTGCCTTCGAATTCCTTGATGATCCGGTTGCGCGCGATCTCTTCCTTCTCTTCGATCAGGAAGACGGCGCGGGCCAGGTCGATGGTGTACGGGTCGTCTTCCTTCTTCAGCGAGGCATAGGTGCTGCCACGCTTGGCGAACGGGCCGAAGCGACCAATGCCGACGCTGACCGGTTCGCCCTTGTCCTCACCCAGCGCGCGCGGCATCAGGAACAGCTCCAGCGCGTCTTCCAGGGTGATGGTGTGCATCGACTGGCCCGGGCGCAGCGAAGCGAACTTCGGCTTCTCCTCGGCATCTTCGGCGGTGCTGCCGATGGCGGCGTACGGCCCGAAGCGACCCAGGCGCACGCTGACCGGCTTGCCGGTCTTCGGGTCGGTGCCAAGCTCGCGCGCACCACTGGCTTCGGCACGATCGACCGATTCCTTCTTGTCCTCGACCAGCTCCTTGAACGGCTCCCAGAAGCGTGACATCAGCGGGATCCACTCTTCCTCGCCGCGCGAGACGGCGTCCAGCTCGTCTTCAAGCCTGGCGGTGAAGTCGTAGTCCACGTACTGGGTGAAGTGGCTGGACAGGAACTTGGACACTGCACGACCGACGTCGGACGGACGGAAGCTGCGACCTTCCATCTCCACGTACTTGCGGAACAGCAGGGTCTGGATGATCGAGGCGTAGGTCGAGGGACGACCGATCCCGTACTCTTCCAGCGCTTTGACCAGTGCCGCCTCGGTGAAGCGGGGCGGCGGCTGGGTGAAGTGCTGCTCGGCCAGGATGCGTTCCAGCGGCACGCGGTCGCCAGGCTTCATCGCCGGCAGCTTGCGGCCTTCGTCCTCGTCTTCGGCGCTCTTGCTGTCCTTGCCTTCCTCGTACACGGCCAGGAAGCCGGGCACGACCACGGTGGTGCCACTGGCACGGAAGACGTGTTCGCTGCCGGCCGACAGGTCGACGCTGACGGTGTTGAGCGTGGCCGGAATCATCTGGCACGCTACCGCGCGCTTCCAGATCAGTTCGTACAGCCTGCGCTCGTCGTCGGTCAGGAACCGCGACACCTGCGCCGGCGTGCGCAGCGCCGAGGTCGGTCGCACCGCTTCGTGCGCTTCCTGGGCGTTCTTGGACTTGGTCTGGTAGGTGTTGGGCTGGTCCGGCAGCGAACCGATGCCGTAATCGCGGGCGATCACGTCGCGGATTTCCGCCAGCGCATCCTGAGACAGGTTGACCGAGTCGGTACGCATGTAGGAGATCAGGCCGACCGTGCCCTCATCGCCGATTGCCACGCCTTCGTACAGCTTCTGCGCCACCTGCATGGTCTTGCGGGTGGTGAAGCCGAGCTTGCGCGAGGCTTCCTGCTGCAGGGTGGAGGTGGTGAACGGCGGCGCCGGGCGGCGCTTGCGCTCCTTGCTGGCCACGTCGGTGACGTGCAGCGAGCCCTGCGCCGCCTGCTGGATGCGCAGGCGGGCGGCCTCGGCGGTATCGCCGTCGGTGATGGTGAACTGTTCGAACTTCTGTCCGTCCAGCTTCACCAGCTTGGCATTGAAGTGTTGCGACGGGTGCGCGCATTCGGCGGCGATGGACCAGTATTCGCGCGCGATGAAGGCTTCGATCTCTTCCTCGCGCTCGACGATCATGCGCAGTGCCGGGCTCTGCACGCGGCCGGCGGACAGGCCGCGCTGTACCTTGCGCCACAGCACCGGCGACAGGTTGAAACCGACCAGGTAATCCAGCGCACGGCGTGCCTGCTGGGCGTCCACCAGATCGCTGGCGATGGCCCGCGGCTGGTTGATCGCTTCCTTGATGGCGCGCGGGGTGATCTCGGTGAAGACCACGCGCTGCATCGGCTTGTCCTTGACCAGCCCGCGCTCCTTCAGGATCTCGGCGATGTGCCAGCTGATCGCTTCGCCTTCGCGATCCGGGTCGGTCGCCAGCAGGATGTCATCGGCACCCTTGGCCGCCTTGGCGATCGCATCGACATGCTTCTCGTTCTTGTCGATCACGTCGTAGTGCATGGCGAACCCGTTGTCCGGATCGACCGCGCCTTCCTTCGGGATCAGATCGCGCACGTGCCCATACGAGGCCAGGACGGTGTAGTCCTTGCCGAGGTATTTGTTGATCGTCTTGGCCTTGGCCGGCGATTCGACGATGAGCAGGTGCTTGGGCATGGCAGCAGTGTCTGTGGGGCGAGCCGCAGGGGAGGGGCCGCTAGGGTGGAGCAAACGGCCGCATTAGTGAAGCGGCCACGGGCAAATCCATAAACTGAACGCCCGGTTGGGTGCCGGGCGTTCAGGTTTCCTTATTAGAGGAATCACGCCCGGACGCTCCATGTCAAGCGCCCAGGCGTGAGGATGGCCGGTCAGGAGGCCATCTTGGCGATGAATCCGATGGCCGCCACCATCAGGACCAGGCCGGCCAGGGCCAGCAGGGCGGTGATGACCAGGACGGCGATGGTGACCACGCCCAGCTCGCGGCGTTGCAGCTGCGGCTGGTCGGTGAAGGCCCAGCGGTCCACCACCAGGGTGTCGCACATCATGTCGTGCAGGCCCTGCTTGCGCTCGGTGAACGCGGCCATCAGGTAGCCGATGCACAGGATCAGGCCGCTCAGCACGGCGGCCCAGTAGCGTCCGAAGGCACGTCCCACGGTCAGCCGGTCACCGTTGCTGCGCACGACCTTGATGCCGACGGCCATCTTGCCCAGGGTGGCACCGCCGCGCGAGGCGTGGAACCAGGTGTAGTACACCATGGAGATCACCAGGTTGAGCAGGCCGCTGACCAGCTGGCCCATGATCTCGATGGCCGACTCGCCGCTGCCGGCGGCCCCCATGCCCGCACCCAGTGCCAGGGCGGAAATGACGCCGATGATCGTGCCGGGGATGAGCAGCACGAAGTAGTCGATCACATAGGCAGCCACGCGCTTCCAGAAGCCTGCGTACACCACTTCGCCGCCCATCACCGGCTGTGCGTGGCCGGCCATGGCTGCGGTGCCCGGCGCGCTGTAGGGCGAACTGCTGAGCGCGCCGGTGCCGGGCAGCGGCGCCGTGCCGTTGTCGATGGCCTGGTAGTCGCTGCGCAGGTCGAAGCCGCCACTGTCAGCGGCCGTGGTGGCGCTGGCCAGGGTCTGCAGGCCGAGCTCGTCGACCACCTGCCGCAGCGCGGCCCATTGCGCCATGCCCTCACGCCAGACCAGCGTATCCAGTGTCAGCTGGCCGCGCTGGAAGCGCTGGCGGATGTCCTCGACCGGCAGCGGTCCCTGGCGTTGCTGTCCTTCGGCGAAATACCACTCAGTCATTGTGTGTCCCTCCTGGGTCGTCCTTGCTTGGGGTGTAGTGCCGATGGCTCAGCCGCGGCACTGCTGCGGCAGATACTTGTCGTTGCTTTCGCCGCTGCATTCCCAGCGGCCGCTGTCGCGGTCGTATTCCAGCCACAGCAGATCGCCATCGATGGTCTTGCCGGGCGCGGCCACCGTGGCTTCGATACCGCAATGACCGTTGTTGAAGCGGCCGATGTGGACCGCTGACAGGCCTGCGGCGGAGAAGTCCCCCGGCGCCGGGAAACCGGCATCGTTGGCACCCGGGCAGCGTCCTTCCTCATCGGCGAAATGCTGCACCTGGTCCTTCAGCGGCTGCAGTGCGGTCAGCGACGTGGCGACCTTGGAGCGCAGGGTGTAGTCGTTGTAGGCAGGCAGCGCGATGGCCGCCAGGATCGCCACGATGGGTACCACCACCAGCAGCAGTGCCCCGCCGATGATGGCGGTCAGGGCGCAGCCGGACAGGCCCTTCTTCGGTGGCGGCAACGCGGCCGCGGGCGCACTGTGGGCATAGGGGGTTGCCGCCGGCAGTACCGGAGGCTGCGGGGCAGGGGGCTGCAGCCCGGGTTCGTCGCGGGCGGCATCGACGGCCGGTACGATCAGGCCGAGCTCATCCACCACGCTGCGCAATGGCTGCCATTGCGGCAGGCCATCGCGCCACACCAGGGTGTCCAGGCTGATCTGATTGTTGCGGAACAGCTCGACAAGCTGTTCTGCCGGCAGTGGGCCTTGCTGCCGGTTGCCTTCTGCATGGAACCACTCGCTCACGGGGCACGCTCCTGAATGCGCTATGCCCCAAGTGTAAGGTCAGTGCAGGGGTTCTGGCTCGTCCATGAACATCTGCGTTTCCATCCAGGCGTAAGCCGCCTCGGCGCCGGGCTGGTTGAACAGCACCATCAGCACGACCCATTTCAGATCGTCCAGGTCCAGTTCGTCCTGGTCCAACGCCATCGCCCGGTCCAGCACCAGCTCGCGCTGGTCGGCATCGAGGATGCCGTGCTGCTCCAGGTACAGCAGGAAACCGCGGCATTCCACGTCCAGCTTGTCCAGCTCGGGCCCGTGATAGATGCGCACCGGGCCATCGACCCGCGCCTGGGCCACACTCGGACGCTGTGCCGCCAGGGCATCGAGCCAGTCGAATGCCTTGTTGATCTCGGTAGGGCTGAATCCGGCCTGGATCAGGCCGTTCTGGAGCGAATCGCGGTCACGGATCAGGTCCGCATCTTCGCTGAAATAGTGTTCAAACAGGTACAGCAGTACATCCAGGATGCTCTCTTTCATTGCCCCTCGGCCTGCGTCGCGCGACGCTGTGGAGGTGAAGAAACTAGGGAGTTCGACAGTAGCGGCCGTGTACGCAGACCACGATTCCCGCAAGTTCCATGGCCAGCAGCATGGAGGACACCTGCGGCGCCGTCAATCCACAGCGCGTGATCAGTGAATCCATACTGATTGGGTCAAGGTCCAGGGCCTGCCACAACCGCTGGTAGTCAGGGTCGCCGACCCAGCGTGCCGGCAGGTCGGCTGGCACTGCCTGTTCAGTGGGGGTGGCCAGCCGCGATTGCAAGGCCGGCAGCTGCTGGCGCAGGGCCGGGGCCAGCAGCTCCAGCACGTCCTCGGGCCGTTCCACCAGGGCAGCTCCCTCGCGGATCAGGCGGTGGCAGCCGGCCGCCCGCGGATTGAGCACCGAGCCGGGCACGGCGCATACCTCGCGACCGGCCTCGGCGGCCAGACGCGCCGTGATCAGGGCACCGGAGCGGTGCGCCGCCTCGATCACCACGGTGGCCAGGGCCAGCCCGGCCACCAGCCGGTTGCGCGCGGGGAAGTGGCCGGGACGGGCAGCCGTACCGGGCAGGTACTCGCTGAGCACGGCACCCTCGGCGCCGATCCGGGCCTGCAGTGGCGCATGGTGGTCCGGATAGGCACGGTCGGGGCCCGTTCCGATGACGGCAACGGTACTGCCGCCGGCGTCCAGCACCGCAAGGTGGGCGGCCGCATCGATACCGGCCGCCAGCCCACTGGCGACCGCCAGTCCGGCTTCGGCGAAGCTGCCGGCAAAACGCGCCGCCAGTGCCCGACCGGCCGGTGTGGGTGAGCGGCTGCCAACCACCGCCACCGCCGGGCGCCAGGCCTGGCCGGGGTCGCCGGCCACGAACAGCGCCAGCGGCGGGTTGGGGACCTCCGGCAGCAGGGGCGGGAAGGCCGGGTCGGTAACGGCCAGCAGGTGATGGTGGTCGTCCTGCAGCCAGTGCAGGGCGGCTTTCGACCGCTGCGCATCGGGGCGTTCCAGTGCTGCGCACTGCTCCGGGGTGCAGCCATGGGCGCGCCAGCCGGCCACGCCCAGCGCAAGGGCCGCTTCGGCGCTGCCCGCGCCCTGCAGCAGTGCCCGCCGCGGCGCCAGCGCGCCTCCCGCCATCACCAGGCGCACCAGCGCCTCATCTGCCTGCTTGGTCATCCCCCCACTATCGACCGCAGACAACAAAGGCGCCCTAGGGCGCCTTCGCGTGCGGCTGTCAGGGATGTTCCCGGCAACCCTACTTCGTGTCCGGATGCAGCGCGCTGTAGCCCACTCGTACAGGCTTCACGCCCTGCATCACCAGCGCATAGCTGACGTTGTCGAAGGTGCGGAACACCATCGCATGCGCGGCGTACTCGTCGGGCAGCGAGACCCGGCCGGCGCCGGTACTGAGCGAATCATCCATGCGCGAGGACCCCGGGTACTTCATCCGGTGCGCGACGTGGCGGCCCGGCCGCCACAGCGAGAACACGGTGCCGTTGTCCACGCCCTGCGCGCGGCCCGCCGAAATGGCGATCACATCGCGTGGCCCGCCAACGCTGAACATGTCGGTCACCGCGAGCACGCGCACGTCCACGCCCTCGACGCCCGCCGCCGGCACATGCGGGACGAACTGCAGGTCGTAGGGCCTTGCCTCGACCGGCACCAGCCGGTCGCCGGCGCGGACTTCACGCCCGCCGCTGTTCTTGTCCAGCACCAGGGTGGACGCTTCGACCTTGCCGCCGGCAACCTGGGTGATGGTGCCCGTGCCGACCTGCATCAGCTCGTAGCCCAGCATCTGGTGCGCACGTCGCGTCGGCGCGTTGTAGGCCCGCCACAGGTTGCCGCTGCCGGGGGTGACCTCGCCATTGGCGGTCAGGTCCTCGGTGGGCTTGGGCACGCCATAGCGCACGGTCGGGCGGACCACGGCCCAGCGCTGCCCGACCTGGGCATCGGCCAGGCGCACGTACACGGCTTCGCCACTGCTGGCGCGCAGGCGGTCTTCTTCCAGGCCCGCCACGTAGGGCAGGTGGTCGATGCGGTCGACCACGCTCAGCTGCTTCAGGAACGGCTCGACCTGGGCCAGCGGAATGGCATCGATCGGGGCCTCCTGGCGGGGCCCGGGCTGGGCCGTCACACGGTCCAGGTAGGCCAGGCTCAGCACGTCACCCGGATAGATCAGGTGCGGGTTGGCGATCTGCGGGTTGGCCTGCCAGATCTCCGGCCACAGCCAGGGCTTCTGCAGGAAACGCGCGGCGATATCCCACAGCGTGTCCCCTTTTCGGACCACATAGGTATCCGGGTGCCCGCCATTCACTTCCACGGCGGTAGCATAGGCAGCCACGGTCAGCATCGCCGCGGCGACGACCGTACGAAAACGAAGCAACATAGGTGTGAAGCCCTGATTCCCCAACAGGTCCGCGCACTATAGTCCAGAAACCGGGGCGCAAGGCAAGCGTTGCAGCTAGAATCTGCGACGTATGCCGGCGTGCCGGCCCCCTATCCGGAAACTGCCATGGCCCTCCTCCCGATTCTTGAGTTCCCCGATCCGCGCCTGCGTACCAAGGCCGCGTTGATCGACGCCGCCGAAGTGACCACGCCGGCCTTCCAGGAACTGGTCGACAACATGTTCCAGACCATGTACGACGCGCCGGGCATCGGCCTGGCCGCTACCCAGGTGGACGTGCACAAGCGCTTCATGGTCATCGATGTCAGCGAAGAGAAGAACCAGCCGCTGGTGTTCATCAACCCGGAGATCGTCGCCAAGGACGGGGGCCGGGTGTACCAGGAAGGGTGCCTGTCGGTGCCGGGCATCTTCGCCGACGTGACCCGTGCCGACACCATCACCGTGAAGTTCCTTGACCGCAATGGCCAGGAACAGCAGATGGAGGCCGGTGAAGTGCTGGCCACCTGCATCCAGCACGAGATGGATCACCTGGACGGCAAGCTGTTCATCGATTACCTGTCGCCGCTCAAGCGCGAGATGGTCCGCAAGAAGCTGGCCAAGCAGCGCAAGCACGTGGCGTGATCGCCGCTCCGGGCCGCCCGCAGGGGTGGCCCGTGCCCGCGCGCAGCGCGCGGGCTGTACGGCGCCGGCCGACGGCGCCGTTTTCTTTCCTGCACGAATCCATCCTGCAAGTGGGGTAGCCATGAGGATTGTCTTTGCCGGTACGCCGGAATTCGCGGTGTCATCGCTGCGCGCAGCGGCGCGCCACCACGAGGTCGTGGCCGTCTACACCCAGCCTGACCGTCCGTCAGGCCGTGGTCGCGGCCTGGCCCCCTCGCCGGTGAAGCTTGAGGCGGTGGCCCGCGGCATTCCGGTGTACCAGCCCGAATCGCTGAAGGACGAAGCGGCCCAGCAGCAGCTGCGTGACCTGAAGCCGGACCTGATGGTGGTGGTGGCCTACGGCCTGATCCTGCCCAAGGCCGTGCTGGCCATCCCGACCTACGGGTGCTGGAACGTGCACGCTTCGCTGCTGCCGCGCTGGCGCGGTGCGGCGCCGATCCAGCGCGCGATCCAGGCCGGTGACGAGACCACGGGCGTGTGCCTGATGCAGATGGAAGCCGGACTGGATACCGGCCCGGTGCTGCTGCACCAGGCGCTGCCGATCGCGGCCACCGATACCGGTGGCCAGCTGCACGACAAGCTGGCCGAGCTGGGTGCGCAGGTGTTGTCCGATGGCCTGGGACTGCTGCGCGCCGGCATCAAGCCGATCGCGCGGCCGCAGCCGGAGCAGGGCGTGACCTACGCACACAAGCTGGACAAGGCCGAGGCGAAGCTGGACTGGGCGCAGGATGCAGCGGTGCTGGCGCGGACCGTACGCGCGTTCAACCCGTGGCCTGTCGCCGAAGCAACGCTGGCCGGCGAGCGCGTGCGCATCCATGGCGCCGTGGCGCAGGCGATGGAGCACGGCCAGGCACCGGGAACGGTACTTGCTGCCGGCCGCGAAGGCATCGACATTGCCTGCGGCCAGGGCGCGCTGCGCCTGCGCGTGCTGCAGCGCGAAGGTGGCAAGGCGATCACTGCCGCCGATTACCTCAACGCCCGTCGCGACCTGCGCGTGGGAGCGTAAGCGGTGACGAAACAGAATGACTTCTCCATCGCCAGGGCGGCGCCGGGTGCAGCCACCCGCATGCTGGCCGCACGCGTGCTGGCCCAGGTGTTCACCCGTGGCCGTTCGCTGAAGGCGGAACTGGCGTGGGCCCTGCCGAAGCTGGCCGACAGCCGTGATCGGGCGTTGCTGGAAGCGCTGTGTTTTGCCGTGCTGCGCCGTCGCAGTACCTATGACGCGGCATTGCAGGCGTGGATGCAGAAGCCGCTCTCGGCGCGCGATGCAGACCTGCGCACGCTGCTGATGGTCGGCTTCGCCCAGCTGGACGTACTGGAACTGCCGGCGCACGCGGCCCTGTCGGCCACCGTCGACGCAGCGCGTGCGCTGGGCCGTGAGCGCCAGGCGGGCCTGGTCAATGCCATCCTGCGCCGCGCCCAGCGTGAGGGATTCCCGGAACAGCCGGCCCGCGATGCATTTCCG
Organism: Stenotrophomonas maltophilia; assembly: GCF_025642255.1. Classification (NCBI taxonomy): domain Bacteria; kingdom Pseudomonadati; phylum Pseudomonadota; class Gammaproteobacteria; order Lysobacterales; family Lysobacteraceae; genus Stenotrophomonas; species Stenotrophomonas maltophilia. The sequence continues at coordinate 3,655,564 of NZ_CP106759.1, read as the reverse complement.
GCCTGGCTGGCCGAGGCCATCGAGCGCGACTGGCCGGCGCAGGCCGAGGCGATCTTCAGCGCCAGCCTGCAGCCTGCGCCGCTGTGGCTGCGCGCCAACCGCCAGCACGGTGGCCGCGAGAAAGTCCTGGCCGTGCTGGCCGAGGCCGGTATCGTCGCCGAGCCGAGTCCGCTCAGTGCGGACGCGTTGCGGCTGGCGACGCCGGTCGCTGTCAACCAGCTGCCCGGCTTCGCCGAGGGCGCGCTCTCGGTGCAGGATCTGTCGGCGCAGTGCGCGGCCGATGCGCTGGCGCCGGCCGCCGGGGCGCGGGTACTGGATGCCTGCGCCGCACCGGGCGGCAAGTCGGCGCACCTGCTGGAGCGTGATCCCAGCCTGCGCCTGCTGGCGCTGGACATCGACGCCCGTCGCCTGGCGCGTGCCCGTGACACGTACGCGCGCACGGGTGTCGGTGAGGGCGCACAGACCCTGGCGGCAGACGCCAGCGATCCTGGCGCGTGGTGGGATGGCACGCCGTTCGATGCGATCCTGCTCGATGCGCCCTGTTCGGCCACGGGCGTGATCCGCCGCCAGCCGGATGTGATGTTCCACCGCCGCGCCGAGGACATCGATGCGCTGGTCGGCGTTCAGGCCCGGCTGCTGGAGGCATGCTGGTCGATGCTGCGCCCCGGTGGCGTCCTGTTGTATGCCACGTGCTCGATCCTGCGTGCGGAGAACATCGAGCAGATCCGCGCGTTCCTGAAGTGGCACCCGGATGCGGTGGCACAGCCGTTGGACGAGGCGTTCGGGCTGGATTGCGAAGGCATTGCACGGCAACGACTGCCCGGTGACAGCGATGCTGACGGATTCTTCTACGCGCGTCTGCTAAAAGCGGTGTGAATCCGCTGCCGTTCAAGTCCTCATGCTGAAAACCCGCGCGTCGCGAGAGACGTGGTTGTTCGTGGTGATGGCCCTGCTGGTGCTGGGGGCTGGACTCGGCCTGCGCGATCCCTGGCCGTCGGATGAGCCGCGCTTCGCGCTCGTCGCCAAGCAGATGGTGGACAGCGGTCACTGGTTGTTCCCGCATCGCGGCCTGGAGCTGTACTCGGACAAGCCGCCGATGCTGATGTGGTGGCAGGCCACGCTCTATCACCTGATCGGCGATTGGCGGCTGGCGTTCCTGCTGCCCTCGCTGATCGCCGCGCTGGGCACGTTGTGGTGCGTGGTCGATCTCGGCGGCCGGCTGTGGACGCGACGCGTCGGCCTGTACGCAGGCTGGGCACTGCTGTTCGCACTGCAGTTCACCTTCCAGGCGAAGAAGGCACAGATCGATCCGCTGGTGGTGCTGTTCATCACCCTGGCCAATTACGGGCTGCTGCGCCACCTGCTGCTGGGCCCGGCATGGCGCTGGTGGTGGCTGGGCTGGTTCTTCGCCGGGATCGGCGTCATCACCAAGGGCGTGGGCGTGATCGCCCTGCTGATGCTCGTTCCGGCCGTGATCGGCTCGGCGCTGCGGTGGAACGGTGTGCGCCTGCATGCGCGCGACCTGCGCTTCTGGCTGGCGCCGCTGGCGTTCCTGCTGGCCGTGGCGCTGTGGCTGCTGCCGATGGTGCTGGCGGCGCTGGCGACCGGGCTGGACGAGTACCGCGCCTACATGGACGACATCCTGTTCCAGCAGACCGCAGGGCGTTATGCCCAGTCCTGGGACCATCACCAGCCGTGGTGGTACTTCCTGGCGATCATGCCGTCGATGTGGATTCCCGCGTTCCTGGCACTGCCGTGGGCGATTCCGGCCTGGCGCCGCCGGCTGCAGCGACGCGACGCGCGCTACCTGCTTCTGCTGGGGTGGTGGTTGCTGATCGTGCTGTTCTTCTCGATTCCCGAGGGCAAGCGCGATGTGTACATTCTCCCTGCGCTGCCGATGTTCTGCCTGGCCCTGGCGCCGCTGCTGCCCGGCCTTCTGCGCCGTCGCGACGTGCAGGCACTGCTGGGGCTGTTCACGCTGGCTCTGGCCCTGGGCACGCTGCTGGCAGGCGCACTGGCATTGCTGGGCGAGCCGGGATTCGAGACGAGGCTGGAGCACGAACGTGGTCTGGCACCGGGCGTGATGGATGCGTTGGCCTGGGCGGCGCTGGCGATGGGCGCCTGCGGTGTGGCCAGCCTGTTGCTGTCCGGCCGTGGCCGGCGTCATCTGGCCATGGTGTCGACCCTGGCCACGGTGTGGGTGCTGTACAGCCTGGTGGGCTACCCGCTGTTGAACGATTCGGGTTCGGCGCGGGGCCTGATGCGCCATGTGGGGGAGCGCATCGGTCCGCAGGCCGAGTTGGGCCTGGTGGCCTGGAAGGAACAGAACCTGCTGATGGCCGATCGACCGGCGGCCACGTTCGGCTTCAACACCCCCTGGGATGAACAACTGCAGGCGGCGACGCGCTGGCAGCGGCTGGTGCCGGCGCGGCGCTGGCTGCTGGTGCAGGAGGACGCCCTGTTGCCGTGCGTGGACCGCGACCGGGCCGAACCGGCGGGCGTGGCCAATCGTCGACGCTGGTGGCTGGTGCCGGCGGAGGCGGTGGTCGCGCCCTGCCGGGCCAGCGATCGCGAGCGCGAACGTGAACGGCGTTTGCAGGAACGGGGATAACGACCTGTGTCCACGCTTGTCCAGACTGCCCAACAGGCGACAAAGGCAGTAAAACAGCACACTGGGAGTGGCCGTTGTGGCCGCCCCCGTTCTTCCCGCACACCCGCAGCGAAACTTCCGACGTGCCAGCTCCACCGGACAACCTGAACCCCGCGGCCGGCGACCTGCCGGGTGCCCCCGTCGGCGGTCGGCAGCGCACGGCGCACTGGCTGGCGCAGATCGGTCTGTTCTGCCTTCCGGCGCTGGTGCTTACCGTGCCAATCAACCTGCTTCCGTATGGCCTGTTGCTGCTGGCCAGCACGCTGCTGGCGCCGGAACTGCTGTGGCGCGCCCGGCACATGGGCGGGCAGCCGGTGAAGGTGCTGACCTGGCTGATGCTCGCGGTGCTGGCACTGGGCCTGCTGTCGGTGCTGCTGTTCGAGCAGGGGCTGCGCGATGTCGACAACCGCTCGCGCTTCGTGGTGATCCCCTGGATCGCCCTGTGGGTCTGCGCGTTGCGCCCGGACCTGCGCTGGCTCTGGCGTGGCGCGCTGGCCGGGCTGCTGGTCACCTTCGCGATGTCGCTGTGGCAGGTACTGCAGGGGGCTCCGCGTGCGGAGCTGTTCACCAATGCCATCGTGCTGGCCGACATCGTGATGGTGCTGATGGTGCTGCTGGTGTTCTGCCGACCTTCGCGACGCTGGTCGCTGGTGATCGTCGGCATGGCGGCCGGCTGTGGAACCATCGTGTTGACCGGCAGCCGTGGCGTGTTCGCGGCGTTGCTGGCTCTGCTGGTGGTGCTCGCGCTGAGCCTGCGCTGGCGGACCGGCACCGCCCGCCTGTCGGTGCTGGCAGGCATGCTGGCGATTGGCGCCACCCTGCTGCTGTCGGTGCCCGAGCTGCGTCACCAGGTGCGGCTGAGCGAGCTGCACAGCGACATGCAGCGCATGGAGCAGGGCGACAGCGACTCTTCCGCCGGTGCCCGCGTGGAGCGTCTGCAGGTTGCCTGGGATACCTTCCTGGACCACCCGCTGGTCGGTGTCGGAATCGGCCACTTCGATGACGCGATGCAGCGTGTGCCGGTCTGCCGCGAGAACCCGGACGAACAGCGCTGCCACCTTGGCCATGCCCATAACGACGTAGCCGAATGGGCCGCCACCCAGGGCATGCCCGGCCTGCTGCTGCTGCTGGCGGTGTATGGCGTTCCGCTGTGGGTGTTCGTGCGCCTGCATCGGCGCAGCGGGCGCAGTACGTTCCGCGGGCCTGCCGCGGCCGGGATCATGATCGTGACCACGTACGTGCTGTGCGGGCTGACCCAGTCGATGTTCGCGCACCAGATGACGGCCAGCTTCTACGTCACCATCGTCGGCCTGCTGGCCGGGTTGTCGATCCTGGAAGGTGCCCGCCACCGCGGGGCCAACGCGGGTTGACGCCCCGCCGCCGGGCATGGCCCGGCGCTACCCCTGCACCGCCATGCCCGGCGCACGCAGGTGCACGGGAGCGGTAGCGCCGGGCCATGCCCGGCGGATCAGGGCTGCGGCGGGTCGGCCACCGCCTGACCGTTGCCGAGCATCCACAGCATGATGGTCTTCTGCCGCACGTAGTTGGCACGCACGTAGGCATAGACCAGGCCGTGCCAACCATCGCGGAAACCGCCGCGGAAAATGAATCCCCGCCAGAAGCGCCAGGCCGGTGCCAGCACCAGCTTGCCCAGGGTGGCGCGCTTGCCGCGTGCGAACTCGTGCTCGGCCATCATCCGCGCGTACTTCTCGGTCTTGGCCAGTTGCTGCTGCAGCGAGCGGTAGGGGTAGTGGATGAGGTCACCGCGCAGGGTGCCGACGCTGCCATCGACGCTGGCGGCCTCGTGGATCTCACGGGTGCCGCGCCAGCCGCCGCGGCGGCGGTCGAACAGGCGCATCACCCGGTCCGGATAGGCGTTGCCGTGGCGCAGGAAGCGGCCGAAATACTCTGAAAGGCGGGCAAAGCGGTAGCCCGCGTGGCCGCTGAATCCCCCCTCGCGGGCCTGTTCGATGGAGGCGCGCAGTTCCGGGCTGATGCGCTCGTCGGCATCCAGGCACACCACCCAGTCATGTGCTGCCTGCTCGACGCAGAACGCCTTCTGGCTGCGGAAGCCATCGAACGGCCGCTGCAGCACGCGGGCACCGGCGGCCTCGGCGATGGCCACGGTGGCGTCGCTGGAATACGAGTCCACCACGATGATCTCGTCGCAGAAGGCCAGCGAGGCCAGGCAGTCGCCGATGCGGCCGGCCTCGTTGAACGCGATAATGCACGCCGAGATGCGAGGCCGTTCGATGGGAGCGGTCGTGGAGGACATGATGGCCGGGTACCTGTTGTTTGCGACGGAGCGCTATGCGCTGCCTATTCTCGCCCCGTTGGCGCAGGCCTTGCACGCGTCCGGGCAGGAGGTGGCTGCCTGGTTCGAAGGTGGCGCCGCCGGCAGCCAGTTGCCGGGCGTGCCCGTGATCGGCCTGAAGCAGGCCCTGGCGATGCGCCCGCGCGCGGTGTACAGCGCGGCCAACTGGGTGCCGACGTTCCTGTCCGGTGCCAAGGTGCAGCTGTTCCATGGCTTCAACGTGGAGAAGCGCGACAGCGCACGTGGCCATTTCCGGGTACGCGGGATGTTCGACCTGTACTGCACCCAGGGCCCGGCCACCACCGCGCCGTTCCGCGACATCGCCGCCCTGCAGGGTCACTTCGCGGTGGCCGAGACCGGCTGGCCGAAGCTGGACCCGCTGTTCCGCGACGATGGTGGCGAAAGCGCCGCGCTGCGCGCAGCGGCGGGCGGTCGTCCGGTGATCCTGTTCGGCTCGACCTTCACCGAGCGGCTCAGCGCCGCCCCGCATCTGCATGCGCAGATCGCTGCCGACATCGCGGTCGGGGAACGCTACTGGCTGCTGACCCTGCACCCGAAGTGCCCGCCGGAGCTGTTCGAGCGTTACCGTGCGCTGGCCGGCGCCAATGCCCGCTTCATCGAACCGGAGCAGGTCATGGCCGCACAGCGCGCCGCTGATGTGCTGGTGTCCGATACGTCTTCGATCGTTTCGGAGTTCATCGTCCAGCACAAGCCGGTGGTGACCTTCCGCAACCGCGTCCCGAAACCGCACATGATCGATTTCGACGTGCCGGCGCAGCTGCCCGTCATGCTGCAGCGCGCGCTGCACCCGGATGCCGCCCTGCAGGCGGAGATCGTGCGCTATGCCGACGCGATCCATCCGTACCGTGACGGCCGCTCCAGTGAGCGGGTGATTGCCGCAACCGAGGATTTCCTGTCCGGCGAGATGGGCGCGCTGCGCCGCAAACCCTTCGGCAGCTGGATGCGTGACCTGCAGATCCGCAGGGATCTGGGCTACTGGGGGCCATCACAGCGGTGATCGGGGGATGTAGAGCCACGCCCACGCTCGGCTGTGGCAAGCCGAGCATGGGCTCGGCTCTACAGTAGATCCACGCCAGGCGCGGAAGGGCGGCAACGGGTCACCAGCGCAGCTTGCGGCGCGGCAGCGCGGCGGCCAGCTGCGCCATCAGCGCCCGTGCCTGTGCGTGCGGCAGGTAATGCAGCGCCAGGGCCACATCACCATGCGCGCCTGCGGTGTCCAACTGCAGGCTGGCCGTGCCCAGCAGCCTGTCCAGCGGTGAGCGCTGCAGGCGCAGGCCCTGCAGCTTGTCCAGTTCCGCCCAGCGCCACCAGCGCCTCCACCATCCGCCGCGCACCGCGACGTAGCGATCATCCAGATGCCAGCCCATGCGCGCCATCTGCCGATGGGCGACCCACAGCGCGACCGGCAGCCAGCCCAGCACCAGCAGGCCGGGTGTTCCCCAGCGCCAGTACATCGCGGCGGCCAGCAACGGCACCAGCAGTACGCTGCCCAGGCACAACCGCCACCAGCCGCGCTGCGGCACCGGCTGCCAGTGCGCGGGCGGCCACTGCAGCTGAGGCAGCAGGTGCTGCACCAGATGATCGCAGTCGGCGGCCGGTGCCAGCGGCGCGAGTTCGCGCAGCGCCCGATCTTCCTCGCGGGTGGGGCCGCCGGCAGCGCTGTCAATCTGCAGCTGGCGCCGCCCGAACCAGCGTTGCAGGGTGCCTTCACGCAGGGTCCAGGCCTGGATGCGCCGGCGCGCCACGCTGCTGCGCGTGCGGCTGAGCAGGCCTGCCGCGACCGTCAGCCGGTGTTCCTGCTCGGTCAGGGTGAAGCCGGCATAGCGCAGCAGGGCCAGCACCACCGACAGCAGGCGCATCAGCAGCCAGCCTGCGACCAGCACCAGCGCGGCCAGGATCAGCAGGCCGGCAAGGCCCTCGTGCAGCTGGCTGGCGTAGCCGAACGCCTCGCGTCCTCCGCTGGAGATCACGCCGTCCAGCGAACGGCGCGGGATCACCTGCAGCAGCGCACCGATGGCGGCGGCGAACAGCACCCAGCCGCGGTTGGACAGCAGGCCAAGCCGGATCACTTCGGCGGTGGACATACGCAGCAGCACTTCATCGGTCGGGTCGGCGGTGGCAGCCGGTGCGTTGCCAGGCGCCTTTCCGCGCTGCTTCACCAGCTGCTCAAGTGCCAATGCCTGGTCCAACCGCAGCACCCGCATCTCTGCCTCCGGGCGCACGCCGCCGGCCGACTCCAGGCGCAGCTCGGCCACGCCGAACAGCCGGTGCAACGGGTTCTGCCGCACTTCCACGTTGTGGATGCGGGCGAAGGGAATTTCCCGGCGGTTGCGCGCAAGCAGCCCGCTGCGCACGGTGATCGCATCACTGCCGATGCGGTAGCGGTAGCTCAGGTACTGCAGCACCGAGACCACCACCAGCGCGGCGATGGCCAGCAGCGGCATCAGCTGCGCCCACAGCGGGTCGCGGTCGCCGCGCTGGCCGAACACCAGCAGCGCGACCAGTGGCAGGAAGTAATGCCGCAGCTGCATCAGCAGCACGAACAGCCATGACCAGGGGTGCAGGCGCTGTTCGTCGCCGCCGCGTGGCAGCGGGGGCGGCAGGGGCGGTGGCTGGCTCACAGGGCGTCGGCGTCCTGGTCGAGCTGGTGGGCCAGGGTGTCGCGCAGGCGTTCGGCGTCGGCATCATCCAGGCCGCTGACAGTCACGGCACTGAGGCGGGTGCCTGCGGTGTGCACGATCAGCGTCGCCAGGCCGGCACGCCGCTCCAGCGGACCACGGCGCAGATCCAGGTGCTGCACGCGCGAGACCGGTACCTGCGTTTCGGTCTGCCACATCAGGTCCCTGCGCAGGCCCAGGCCCTGTGCGTCCAGGCGCCAGCGTGTGCGGGTCAGGCGGCGATGGCCCAGCCACGCGCCGAACAGGGCGCCGACCAGCAGGCCCGACGCTGCACCCCACAGCCCGGCAGGCAGATCGAAGAACCACCACGCGGCTGCCAGCGGTGCGCCTGGCACGAACAGTCCACCGAATGCGCCTTCCAGCGCAGCCAGGCGTGCGGCGCGGGCCGGCAGCGGCTGCCAGTCGTTGATGGGCACAGCAGGAAGAGGCTGGTCGGTCACACGGGCTCCGTCGGGCGGCAGGGCAGGCGGGGCGGCCGCAGCCGCACCGCGCAGACGGTAGCAGGTCGGGCGCGCTACTGCGCCGCCTGGATCAGTGCATCGACATCGAGCAGATGGCCGGCACGGTCGGCCTTGGTGCGCAGGTAGTGTTCGTTCTCGGCCGTGATCTCGCCAGTGACCGGAATGCAGTCCAGCACTTCGATGCCGGCATTGCGCAGGCGCTGTGCCTTGGTCGGATTGTTGCTGAGCAGGGCCACGCGGCTGATGCCCAGGCCGCGCAGCATCGCCACGGCGCTGCCATAGCGTCGCTCATCGGCGCCGAAGCCCAGTTGTGCATCGGCGTCGATCGTGTCCAGCCCGTCGTGCTGGTAGCCATAGGCGCGCATCTTTGCAGCGATGCCCGTTCCCCGGCCTTCCTGGTCCAGATACAGCAGCACGCCGCCGCCCAGTTCCTTCAGTTTGCGCAGACCGCGTCGCAGCTGGTCCCCGCAGTCGCACTTGAGCGAACCGAACAGGTCGCCGGTCAGGCACGAGGAGTGCACGCGTACCGGCACCACGGCAGACAGGTCCGGGTCGCCGACGATGATCGCCACCTGGTCGCGTTGTGCAACGCCGCCGCGGAACACCGCGAAGGTGGTCATGCCGACATCGCGCAGCGGTACCGGCGAACGGGCGACCAGCTCATAGTCGTGGGCGGCGTGCGCCGCACCTTCGGCCAGGTCGCACAGGGCGACGTCGGCGGCGCCGTCGAAGGTCGCATCATCCACATCCAGGCGCACCGCGACCATGGCCGGCAGCAGCAGGCCCAGGCGGGCCAGTTCAACCGCGCCGGCATCGAAGGCATCGCCTGCGGTCCAGTGAGCCGGCATCGGCCCGGGCTCGCGCAGGTAGCCCAGCGTCGGCAGGGCGTCGAAGGCGATACCGGCCAGCGGCAGGCGCACACCGTCAGGTGCCTCCACCCCCAGCACGCGGGCGCGGGTCGCCGTCAGGAACAGGTAATGACGCTCGCGCGCTGCGCTGGCAAAGGCGGCAAAGCTGCTGGCGGTGGCGCTGTCCAGCGCGATCACGGCCAGGCGTTGGCCCTGGCCGTCGTGAAGCAGGACCGGGCGACCGGCGCGCAGTTCCGCGACCGCGCGCTCGCAGCGGATCGCGGCCGGGTCGCCGAACAGGGAGGAGGCAGCAGGCATGGCAGGACCGGGGGAGGCGGACATCGCAGTCTCTATGGGGGCGCCGGCGTCGTATTCAACGTGCTGCGGCCGCCGGTCGCAGGGCGGCACGGTGGGACTCAGTGCGGGTGTTCCTCGGTCGCGTAGGGATCATCCTCGCCGCTGCCCGGTGGCCGCAGCGTATAGCGCTTGTAGGTCCACTGGTACTGCGCCGGATCGCGGCGGGCGATGCGTTCGATCCCGGCGTTGAGGGCGGTGGCCGCAGTCTGCGGGTCCGGGTCGGCCACTGCGGGGTCGGCCGGCTCGACGTGCAGGGCGAATTCCATGTCTGGCCCAATGCGCTCGCACCAGCCATACAGGACGATGGCGCCGGTGCGTTCGGCCAGGCGGTTGACCAGGGTCATGGTCAGCGCCGGCACACCGAAGAACGGAACGAACACGCCGTCACCGGCCTTCGGCTGCTGGTCCGGCAGGATGCCGGTGGCGCCACCATCCTTGAGTACCTTGAACAACTGGCGCACCGCCGGGCCCTCGGCGCGCACCTGCTGCACGTTCTGGCCACCCCGCACCAGCTGCAGGAACGCGTCGCTGGCTTCATCCTCCGGCGGCTTGTAGACGATGGCGATCTGTCCGCGCGAGGCCAGCCACTGGTTCAGCAGCTCCCAGTTGCCGAAGTGCGGCGCGGCCACGATCACGCCCCTGCCGCTGGCCAGCGCCGCGTCATACAGCGCTTCACCGTGACGCTGCTTCAGGTGCAGGCGCAGGTTCTCGGCCGGCGGGCGGCTCCACAGGCGCAGGGTCTCGATGGCCTGCAGGGCGGTGGAGCGCAGCAGATCGCGATGCAGGCGCTCGCGCGCGACGGGGTCCAGATCCGGGTAGGCCAGCTCCAGGTTGCGGCGGGTGACGCGACTCTCACGGGCGTTGAGACGGATCCAGGCCCAGGCCAGGGCCTGCGCGACGCCGCGCAGCAGCGGCCAGGGCAGGCGCGTGAACAGGGTGGTGGCGCGATAGGCCAGCCGGGCTTTGCGTTGCGGGTTCATCCACGCAAGTTTAGCCAAGGGCGCTGCTATCGTGGCCGGCCCCCTGACCGGAAACCCACAGATGCTCGTCCTGATCCAACGCGTCAGCCAGGCCGCCGTCCACGTCGATGGCGAGGCCGTCGGCCAGATCGGCCCTGGCCTGCTGGCCCTGGTGGGAATGGAGCCGGGCGACACCGAGCCGCAGCTGCAGCGCATGGCCGAGCGCCTGCTGGGCTACCGGGTGTTTGCCGATGAAGCCGGGAAGATGAACCGCTCGCTGCGCGATACCGGCGGCGGCCTGCTGCTGGTCAGCCAGTTCACCCTGGCGGCCGACACCCGGTCGGGCATGCGCCCCAGCTTCACCACTGCGGCGCCGCCGGCCGAGGCTGAACGCGGGTTCAATCGATTTGTCGACATCTGCCGTGAAAATCACGCGCCAGGGGTGGAAACGGGCCGCTTTGGTGCCCATATGATCGTCAGCCTGGTCAATGATGGTCCCGTGACCTTCCTTCTCAGGCCCTGAAGCCGCCGGGACCACCGCCCGGCAGGCGGGGCCCCGGGCTGGTATAATGCTACGTTCCCTATTTCCTACCCAGCCGGTGGCGCGAGCACTACATGGCCAACGAACGTCCTGCCCAATCCGAAATCAAGCAACTGATCAGCAAGGGCCTGGAACAGGGCTACCTGACCTACGCCGAAGTCAATGACCATCTGCCGGACGACATGGTCGACCCGGAACAGATCGAAGACATCATCGGCATGATCAACGGCATGGGCATTGATGTCCATGAAGTTGCGCCGGATGTGGAGACTCTCCTCCTCAACGACGGCAACACCGGCAACCGCGAAGTCGACGACACCGCGGCCGAAGAAGCCGCTGCCGCGCTGAGCGCGCTCGACACCGAAGGTGGCCGTACCACCGACCCGGTGCGCATGTACATGCGCGAAATGGGTACTGTCGAGCTGCTGACCCGCGAAGGCGAAATCGCCATCGCCAAGCGCATCGAAGAAGGCCTGGGCCAGGTACAGGCCGCACTGGGCCAGTTCCCGGTGTCGGTCGAATCGCTGCTGTCCGATTACGAAGCCCACAAGGAAGGCAAGAAGCGCCTGGCCGAAGTGATCGTCGGCTTCAACGACCTGACCGACGAAGAGCCGGCTCCGCCGGCGGCCGCCGCCGATGACAGCGACGATGCCGACGCCGAAGCCGACGAGGACGAGGACGATGATGTCGACGGCGCCGATGAGGAAGCCGCACCGACCGGTCCGGACCCGGAGGAAGTCGCTGCGCGCATGCAGGCGCTGAGCGATGCCTTCAATGCCTTCAAGAAGGCCGCCGGCAAGGGCGACAAGAAGAATCTGCCGCGCCTGCGCGAAGAGATGTCGGCCGTGTTCGTCACCCTGAAGCTGCCGCTGCCGCTGACCGACGTGCTGACCAAGCAGCTGCGCGACACCATGGCCGAGATCAAGAGCCATGAGCGCCGCGTGCTGAACCTGGCCACCGTCACCGCGCGCATGCCGCGCAAGGATTTCATCCGCTCCTGGGAAGGCAACCAGACCAACCTGGAGTGGGTGGAAGACGCACTGAAGCGCAAGCAGAAGTGGTCGTCGGCGCTGCGTGAGGTGAAGGACCAGATCATTGCCGAACAGCAGGCCACGATCGACATCGAGAAGCTGACCCAGCTGGACCTGGAAGAGCTGAAGGAAATCAGCCGTGCCATGGCCTACGGTGAAGCCAAGGCGCGCAAGGCCAAGAAGGAAATGGTCGAGGCCAACCTGCGCCTGGTGATCTCGATCGCCAAGAAGTACACCAACCGCGGCCTGCAGTTCCTCGACCTGATCCAGGAAGGCAACATCGGCCTGATGAAGGCCGTGGACAAGTTCGAGTACCGCCGCGGCTACAAGTTCTCCACGTATGCGACCTGGTGGATCCGCCAGGCCATCACCCGCTCGATCGCCGACCAGGCGCGCACCATCCGTATTCCGGTGCACATGATCGAGACGATCAACAAGTTGAACCGCATTTCCCGCCAGATGCTCCAGCAGTACGGCCGCGAGGCCACGCCGGAGGAGCTGGCCAAGGAAATGGACATGCCGGAAGACAAGATCCGCAAGGTGATGAAGATCGCCAAGGAGCCGATCTCGATGGAAACCCCGATCGGCGACGACGAGGATTCCCATCTGGGCGACTTCATCGAGGACACCAATGTGGAGTCCCCGATCGAGAACACCACCAACATCAATCTGTCTGAAACCGTGCGTGACGTGCTGGCCGGCCTCACCCCGAGGGAAGCCAAGGTGCTGCGCATGCGCTTCGGCATCGACATGAACACCGACCACACGCTGGAAGAGGTCGGCAAGCAGTTCGACGTGACCCGCGAGCGCATCCGCCAGATCGAAGCAAAGGCGCTGCGCAAGCTGCGTCACCCGAGCCGCTCGGAACAGCTGCGCAGCTTCCTGGATATCGATTGATTCCAGCGGTTGTGTCGTGAACTGGAAAACCCCGCTTCGGCGGGGTTTTCTTTTTTCGTAAATTAATTCGGTGCCGGCGGGCGATCTTCTGGCGGGCCTTGGGATCACTCGCGCGACCCTGGGGCGGTTGGTCGCCGACGCGGGAGGCGCGGTCGTGCGGCTGGGCCGCGCGCAGGTGGTACCGGTGTCGGCGAGCTGCTGCTGGGCGCGGACGCGGTTGCGTCTGCTCTTGCGACGATGGACACACCGCCGGACCGCGTGCGCAGCGAGGATCGGAAGCAGCGCTATCCCGAATGGGCAACTGCTGCGCTGGAAGGCGAAGACGTCGGCTCCTCGCCCGGCGGCGAACAGCCCAAGTTCACCGCGACGGTCGAGCACGATGGCGGCCGCTATGCCGCGCTGGTGAAGTTCGCCCTGCCGGGCGCGGGGGAGGCTGCCGAGCGGTGGGCAGACCTGTTGGCCTGCGAGCATCTGGCGCTTGAGGTTCTGCGCGAGGCGGGTGTATCTGCAGCAGAATCGTCGCTCATCCAGACCAACAGCCACACCTTCCTGGAGGTGAAGCGGTTTGACCGCTTGCCGGGCACACTGGGACGGCGTGGATTTGTGTCGCTGTTGACCCTGTCCTCGGCGTATGTGGGTGACGTAACCATGGATTGGGGGCAGGCGGGTGAGCAGTTGCTGGCGCAGCGGTGGATCCATCAGGAGACCGCAACCGTCCTGTCGCGGCTGCACGCCTTTGGGCAATTGATCGGCAATACCGATATGCATCAGCGCAACGTCGGCTTCCATCTGCTGGATCGGGGGGGGCGTTGCCGCTTGCCCCTGCCTACGACATGCTGCCGATGTCCCTGGCCCCCTCGCGAACGGGCGTTCTGCGGGCGACAACGCCGCTTCCCCCGGTCGCACCACGGCGCGCAGGCCAGTTGGATCACCTGCAATGGGCAGCTCCGCTCGCGGTAGATTTCTGGGAGCGGGTTGCAGCGTCTGGCCTGCTGCGCTCCAAGGTGCTGCTGGGAGTGGCCGGACAGAATGCGGCTCGGGTCCGGGCCATGGGGAATCGTTTCGGCTGAGGCACGCTTCTGCGGCCGGTCGGTGGCGAGAGAGGGCCTGACTCAACTACACTTTCACGTTGCACGGGCCTATAGCTCAACGGTTAGAGCAGAGGACTCATAATCCTTTGGTTCCAGGTTCGAATCCTGGTGGGCCCACCACATTGACGTCCAGTGAAGTCCGGGGATGTCCGATAGTGCTGGTAAATTGGAATGGAGTTGCTCGCCAAGCGGACGAAGGAAGGTCTTTCCCCTGGATCCGTTGGATGAGCCCTGCATTGCCTTGGCTCTGGCCCAGAACGGCAACAGCCCCCAAGACAACCGATCGACCTCCCGGCCCTCGCAGCTATACAGAATCACTGAGGCGCGCTGCGTCGGCGCCCAGTGTAGCTGGGCTGAATCTCGGCGAGGCCGGGGCCGAGGAACTGGCGCGAATCAAGGCAGCGCTGTGGCCACGCAGAACTTCGGCCGAGACCAAGCTGGAGGCCGAAGTACATGCAAGTTGAATCAGCGCATGGCAGTCATCCCGGCAAAAGGGGTGATCTTCGCGAGGACCAAGAACTGGGATTACTGTGAGCGGACACCACATTGGGTGACGGCCTCGATGTATCGAGCCTGTCGGCGCTTCAGGAATTTGCTGTAGAACCTGATATCGCTTCCCCCTCCAGTTCGAGGGGCGACCTCAACAAACTCCGCCGGGACGCCGCCATTGGAGTTCGACACGGAGTAGCCATCGGAACGGGGCTCAAGCACATACTGCCATCGTGATCCTCCAATGCTCACCTCTCCCCATGCGTCACGGACACAAGTGGCAGCGGCTAAGGGATCCTGATTGGACGAAAAAGTGGCTACAGGTCCGGTACTGCGCATGTCGCCAACAGAGGTGCAGGCTGCCAGCAGCATAAGGGTGATTCCGGCTGCTGCGATCCTGAGGTGTTGAGTCGTTCCGTGCATGCGGCAGCTCCATAGGAAGTGACGAACTGTGACGCAATAGCGAGAGGGCTTCAACAGTGTAGTAGTCAGTTCAGCCAGTTGCCGGCCGTGGCCTGGATCAACGTGAAGGACCCGGTGAGAGCGCAGGGCAGCAACCGCCCCCGCCCCTGGAGCGGCCAGGAAACCTATCTCCCGGCCGGCTCGAACCTGAGGTCCTGGTAGTCGTAACTGAAGTCCGCAAGCGGTGACGCCGCTTTCATCGTGATGTTCGCCACGTGTCCTTCCGCGTTCAACGCAAAGGTCACGAACGCGGGTTCGAGCGCCGTGTCATCCCAGTCGACGCGGAACGTGTCGTACTGCCAATGCCGCAGCGTACCCACCATGTTGGGGGTGCGGGTGAAATCCATGCGGAGCGTTCCCCCCTGTTCGGCGACGGTCGCTTCGCCATACCACGCATCCGCGTAGCGACCCACGTAGCCGCGTGCCGGCAGCGATGGACGCGAAGCGGTGCGTGCGATCGGCGCCATGTCTTTGAGTGCCTTCAATCCGCCGGTCAGGCGATCCTGGTACCAGCTCGAAAAAGCGCCCACCCAATCGCGCCGCTCAAAGCCCAGATAATGATCCATCAGCTCGTAACCGAGGCCACGGAGCACGTCCACGTCCTCGGCGTTCATCTGCAGGGCGATACCGAGTTTCCGGTCGGGTACCAGCACGACGAACGTGATCACACCGAACACCGCGCCGCCGTGCTGTATCACCTTCACACCGCGATAGTCCTGCACGTACCACCCGTAGCTGTAGCCGGAAAACTGCGGGGTGATGTCGCTGATCGGAGCCGGATAGGGGCTGATGGGGGTCGGCACCTGCGGTGTCCACATCGCGCGTGCGGAGGCCTCGCTGTACAGGCGCGTGCCACCATCGGGCAGCGCGCCCTGACCCAACTGCACCAGCATCCAGCGGGCAAAATCCTTTGCGCTCCACGACAGGCCGCCGGCGGGAGCGCCCACCTGGCCCAGACCTTCCCGCTCAGGCAGCATCTGCTGTTTTCCCAGGCCGCGCAGCCGTGCGTCCAGGCGTGCATGCGGTTGTACCCGATTGGCAGTGGCGAACCGGTTGGCCTCGTCGCTGACGGCGGTTGTCATGCCCAACGGCTTGAAGATCCGGTTGGCCACGAAGGTTTCCCAGGACTGCCCGCTGACCTGGCTTATCAGTTCACCGGCCACGATGTACAGGATGTTGTCGTACGCATACCCACTGCGGAAACTGGTGGCGGGCTTGAGATGGCGCAGTGCTCTCACGATCTCCATGCGCGTGCGGGACGTGCGCGGAATGAACAGGAGGTCGCCTGCGCCCAGTCCCAGGCCACTGCGGTGCAGCAGCAGGTCCGCCACGGTCATTTCGCGGGTGACCCACGGGTCGTACATGCGGAAGTCGGGCAGGTGGTCGATCACCTTGTCGTCCCATCCCAGCTTGCCCTCATCCACCAGAATCGCCAGCGCGGCGGCGGTAACGGCCTTGCCGGTCGAGCCGGTGGGAAAGATCGTATCGCCATCGACCGGCTCGCTGCCTCCCAGGCGGCGTACGCCATATCCCCGGGCCTGCACGATCTGCCCGTCCTTGACGATGGAGATCGCCATGCCCGGTACCTCGCGGGATTTCATCGCCTGCAGAACACGGGCATCAAAGTCCGCCGGCAGCGAGGACTGTGCGTGGGCCAGTGCCGCCACGCAGAAAAGCGCGCAGGAGATCATTGTCTTCCATGTTCTGGACGTGCGGGTCATGCGCGATCTCCGATCAGGAATGGGCGGTAGGCGCCGTGCGGCGCGCAGCACGTTGCAACAGGCGCCAGCTGCCAACGGTCAGCAGCGGCAGGATGTAGAGGCACAGGAACATATAGGCCAGTCCCCGGTAGCCCTGCGCGATCAGCGCCACGAGGCCCACGCGATCAGCGATGAAAATGGAGCCGACCAGCAGAACGCCGGCGATCATCGACCGTGCGGGCTTGCCCAGTCCCGCACCATCACCTCCTGCGAACGTACGGGCGATGCGTTCGTTGCAGGCATGCACGACGGCCGTTCCGCTTTCCAGCAGAGCGCTGAAGATCATCAGCTGGAACAGCACATGGAATACCGGCAGGTTCAACTGGCGCAGGATGAAGTCCGAAGGCAGCGCGACGGTTCCGATCTGCGGATACCACGCCAGCATGCACAGGAAGAAGAACAGCCCCGGGAGCATCGCCAGCGGGCCGGACAGCACGCCGGCCACCACGGCATCGCGACGGCTGAGGAAGTGCCTGGCCAGCGGCAGTATGATCACCGCGCCGACGATGTTGTAACCCGCGTAGGTCAAGCCGCCCTGGAGCCAGCCGGTGGTCGGTTGCGGCTCCGACAGCGTGGTGAACGCCGCATCGCCGAAGCGGGCCAGCACCAGCACCAGGAAGGCGGCATAGGTGCCATACAGCAGTACGGAGACCCATTTGAACAGGGCCTCCACGGTATCGTTGCCGAAGGTGACGAAGAATCCGATGGTCACCATCAGCAGCAGCGTGCCGGCCAGTGTCGGCCAACCCAGCAACGCCGAAAAGATTTCCCCTGCCGCTGCTCCGAACACCGCCAGGATGAGCACCATGAAGATGCCGTACGCCAGCTCGAACAGGAAAGCGAACGGCCCCAGCAGCATTTCAAAGAAGCTGCGGTAGTCGAAACTGCGGGTGGCGTGCGCCAGCGCGAAGGTCAGTGCGCAGACGAGGCTCCAGCAGGCCATCGCTACCAGGATCGCCAGCATGCCGCCCTGGGGGCCGCTGGGAATGAAGTATTCCGCCAACTCGCGGCCCGTCGCGTATCCGCCGCCGATCACCGCGGCCTTGAAGGCAAGACCGGGAAGTATCCAACGTTGGAATCGCGTCGCGGCGTTGGTCATCGGCTCATTCTGCCTGCTTGGCCAGGCAGGCGCTTACCAGGGCATCGAATGATTCCCCACCCCGCACGGGATCGGCCACGGGCATGCCGAGGCGGTCGGAAAGCGCATTGATGGCGCGGTACGCGGCGTCCGCCTCCAGTTTCGCGGTATTGAGGCTGATGCCGGCGCAACGGATGTCCGGGTTGGTGCGCGATCCCAGGGTCAGGGCCAGCTCGACCGTGTCTTCCAGCGAGGGGAGCGCATAGTGGGGATAGCCCAGCACATGGTCGCGTCCATGCTCGTGGCAGACCACCACCACGTCCGGCTGGCTGCCATGCAGCAGGGCCAGTGATACGCCGGCGTAGGCGGGATGTGAGAGCGATCCCTGGCCTTCGATCACGTCCCAATGGCAGGGGTCCGCATCGGGAGACAGCATTTCAGCTGCGCCGGCGGCGAAATCCGCGATGACCGCGTCCATCGGAATGCCGGCGCCGGCGATCAGGATGCCCGTCTGACCACTGGCGCGGAAATCCGCATCAACCCCGCGGGCCTGGAACGCGCGGGCCAGCGTGAGCGCCGTGTATTTCTTGCCGAGCGCGCAATCGGTGCCGACAGTGAGCAGGCGTTTGCCCGTGCGACGGATGCCGCTGGCGATGGGCAGGTTGCGTGGTGGCTCACGGACATCGATCAGCCTACGGCCGAGCGCGCGTGCCGCGTTGCGAAGGGTATCGATGTCCGACAGCCGCATGTGCATGCCGCCGATCAGGTCCAGGCCGGCTTCCAGTGCCTGCAACAGCAACGGAATCCACGCGTTGGGGATATGTCCGCCGGGGTTGGCGACGCCGATCACCATCGCCCGGGCGCCCGCCATGCGGGCATGCTCGGGGGTGAGAAAGGGCAGGCCGGCGCTGACGCCGACATCCTCGCACGCGAACTCACCCACGCAGCGCTCGCGTGCCCAGTCGCGAAGGCCGTAGGCGGTCTTCGCATAGTTCGGCTCCCGGGTGTCGCCGAGGAACAACAGGTAGGGCTGCGGAAGCGCTGCGGCTTCGTGCAAGCTCGAAACGGCGGTCTGCATGCGCGGGTCCCGAAGGGGGTGGGAGGATGAACGGCGGCAGTGAAGCGATGCAGGCCAGGCTCAGAACCGGAAGTCCAGCTCCATGCCGTACGTCCGCGGTTGTACGGGGACTGCGGCCACGTGCGAGTTGACCCGCGACAGCGCACCGGCGACGCGTGCCAGCGTCAGCCAGCCGTCCTCCCCGGTCACGTTGTTGACGTAAGCACGCAGTTCCCAGCTGCCACGGCCGATGCCGGCATACAGGTCGAGGGAATGGTTACTGCCGAGCTTCAGCGGCGAGGTGATGACGTCCGGCATCACCTGGGTATCTGGATCACCGGGGGCAGTGAAGCGCTGCCGTTCGGTGGTGCCATTGAAGCGTTCACCGGTCCAGCGGAACGCGCCGCCGATCTGGCCGTTGTAGCCGTTGGCGGTGGAAAACGCGTATTCGGCGGTCGCCGTCCAGGACAGTCGCGGGGAATACGGCATGCGATCGTCGGCCAGGCCGGTCCACTGGATGAAATCAAACCCATCCTGCGGAATCACGGTAGGGTCAAAATCGTTCTTCAGCCGTGAGTTGGTGTAGGCACCGTTGAGCCCGAGCGTCAATGCATCGGTGACACTGAACTGCGAAGAAAGCTCAACGCCTTCGCTGGTGGCCTGGCCGCCATTGACCAGGCCGCTGATGCCGTTGAACGAAGAGGAAACCTGGATGTCGTCCCAGTCGATGCGGAAGACGGAAAGATCGAACGTGACGCGGCGATCGGCGAACTGCGATTTGATACCGACCTCATAGCTGTCGAGCATCGACGAATCCACCTGCGGCGGAATGCCGACCATCGCCACGTTGGGGCCACCGGGCTGGTACCCGGTGGCGACGCGGGCATACAGCATGATGTCGTCGGAGAGCTTGAACTGCGGGCTCACGCTCCAGGTGAACACATTCTCGCTGGAGGTTCCGGTGGTTACACCGATCGGTGCGAGGATGCCTTCCGATACCCGCTGGCTGTACCACTGGTCATTGCGCGCCTGGCGGACGCCGAGGTCCAGCTTGAAGCGATCGCTGATGCGCCAGGAGCCATTGGCGAACACCGCGTATTCCTTGTAGGTGCTGGGCAGGCCAATGACCGCCAGGGTGCCGAACTGCGCATCGTAGGGCGGCGGCAGCGGCGTGCCATCCCGCTCGGCGAGACTGGCCACCTGATCCTGCTTGCTGTCTTCCTTGGTGTAGAAGCCACCGACCATCCATTCGAATGTTCCACCATCCTTGGACAGCAGGCGGAACTCCTGGGTGATCTTGTCCATGTCGTAACCGTAGCGCAGGCTGGAACTTCCCGGCGCGGGCAGGCCCAGCAACAGGTCGGCCACTTCACCGAACTGTGTCGTCGCGTCGATCTGGTCCATGGTCTTGGTCTGCGACCAGCCGGTTGCCGATACGAGATTGCCCCAGCCCAGGTCCCAGTCCATGCTCAGCGACACCAGCGTCAGGTCCTTGGAGAAGGGACGCGGCTGCCAGACGGTGTCCTTCTGTTCGCCGAACAGCGGCGTCAGTGTTTCCGGATCGAGCGCCACACCGGCGCGATCATCACTGCGGATACGCTGGTGCAGCACCGACAGTCCGAGATCGAATGCATCACCATCCCAGGCCAGCGCAGTACGGGCACCGATCTGGTCGCCGGCGTTGATGTCCTTGCGGCCGTCGATGACGTTGTCGGTGAAGCCGGCAAGACCGTTGCGGGCGAAGCTCATGCGCAGGCCGAGCCGCTCGTCCTTCAGCGGCAGGCTGGCGCCCAGGCGCGCGTTCCAGGCTTGGCCGCCGCCCTGCACGGAGCGCAGGCCGAAACCCACACGGGTTTCTTCACCCACTACTTCCGGCGCGCGGGTCACGTACTTCAGCAGGCCACCAATGGCGCCTGCGCCGTACAGGGTGCCCTGCGGACCGCGCAGTACTTCGACGCGGCTGATGTCGTAGGGCATCAGGTCGAGCATCAGCGCACTGGCGCCCTGGTAGATCCCGCTGGAGCCGACGGGCACGTCGTCGATGTAGGTGGCCACCGTCGCGCCGGACGACAGCGCGGAGATGCCGCGCAGGGACACGCGGGTCAGGCCAGGGGTGCCGTCGTTCTGCACCTGCAGGCCGGGAATATAGGCGGCATAGTCTGACAGCGAGACCGCGCCGGTGTTTTCCAACTGGCGTTCACCGATCACGCTGATCGAGGCGCCCACTTCACGCACATTCTCTTCGCGCTTGTTGGCAGTGACCACCACGGTATCGAGCTGCTGGGCATCGGTGCGCTGGGCACCTGCATTCGCCGCGTTCGTGCCGTCCTGTGCGAGTGCCGAAGCACTGCAACAGGCCAGCGCGCCAGCGATCGAAAGGGAAAGGTGGGTGCGGTACCACGGCCGTGCGGACTGGAACTGGGTCATGCCTGCTCTCCCGGGCAAGGTTGAATCAGTGATGGTCTGGCGTCGACATGTCGCCCTTCGCACGCGATCTGTCCTGATCCGGGATAATGATCCTAATCGGAGAATTGTCAATACATTCAGAAAAATCATGTGTGAAGCGGTCAGCGCGTGGCTGGCGTCCAGCCCGGCCCTCGGACCACCTGGCCCGGCGTGGCGCCGGTATGCTCGCCTTCGCGCAGCACCTGTACGCCGTTGACGAAGACATCGCTGACGCCGGTCGAGTACTGCTGGGGTTTTTCGTAGGTCGCGTGATCGGTGATGGTGCCGGGATCGAAGATCACGATGTCGGCATGACAGCCCGCGCGCAGGCAACCCCGATCAGTCAGCTTCCAGTTGCTGGCCGGCAGGCCGGTAAGTCGGTGGATGCCCTCTTCCAGCGGCATCAGCTTGCGGTCGCGGACGTAGTGGCCGAGGAAACGCGCCACGTTGCCGTAGGCGCGCGGATGCGTGCTGGATTTCAGGAAAACACCTTCCGGCGCGGCGGACTCGGCATCCGAACCCAGGCTCACCCACGGCTGCTTCAACCCCAGCTCGATGTTGTCCTCGCTCATCAGGAAGTAGGCGGTGCCGATGCGGTGGTCGTCCTCGACGATCAGGTCCATCGCTGTTTCTTCAACGGATGTCCCGCGTTCACGCGCGATCGCTGCCAGTGACTTTCCGGCCAGGGGCTTCAGTGCTTCGCTCTTGAATTCGATTGGAACCAATCGTTCATCCGATCCGGCGAGCATGCGCAGGTTTTCCCAGGGCACGTTCGGATCGCGCATTTCGGCGATCAGCCGCGCGCGCTTGGCGGGATCCTTGAGCCGCCGGATCATCGCGTCGTGGCCACCGGCCTGCAGCCACGGTGGCATGCTCGCCGCAAGCCATGTCCCGCCTGCGGTGTAGACGTACATGTCCGCACTCAGCTTGAGTCCTTCCTTGCGCGCTGCCTCGATGCGATCGATCGCCTGCTGCATCTTCGGCCAGTTCTTCTCGCCGGCTGCCTTCAGGTGGTAGATCTCGGCATGCTGGCCGGTTGCACGTGCGATGGCCACGACCTCATCGATGCCTTCGAGCAGGCGATCGGCTTCGCTGCGCATATGGGAGATGTATCCGCCACCGGATTCGGCAGCGGCCTTGGCCAGCGCGATCAGTTCGTCGGTTTCGGCGAACCTGCCCGGCGGGTAGATCAACGAACTGCCTACGCCCAGCGCTCCTTCGCGCATCGCCTGGCGAACCACGTCCTGCATGCGGGAAAGCTGCTCGGGGGTTGGCTTGACGTCGTCCTCGCCGAGCTCATGGATGCGGACCGTCGCAGTGCCGATGAACGACGCGACATTGGGTGTGACGCCCCGCTGCTGCAGATGTTCCAGGTAGCCACCGAGGGTGGTCCAGGGGATGTCGTATCGGATATCGGCCTGCTGCTTGAGGGCATCGGCCTTCATGCGTTCGTTGACCGGTCCCATCGACCAGCCTTCGCCGAAGATCTCCAGCGTCACCCCCTGCTTGGTATCACTGACACCGCGTCCATCAACGATGAGCGACTCCGTCGCCCAGCTCAGCACGTTGATGAAACCCGGGGCGACTGCCTTGCCGCCGGCGTCGATCTCCTTCCCGGCGAGCGCCGCCTTGCCGGCGGGCAACAGCTCCACGATGCGACCATCCCGCACTGCCACGTCCACGCGCTGGGGCGAACTGCCGCTGCCGTCGTAGACCACGCCGTTGCGGATTACCAGGTCGTAGCGCGGGAGCGCATCGGCGCTGCGGGCCGTGGTACAGGCGGCGAGGGCGAGGGTGAAGGCGAGCAGGGTCGGCGTGAATCGCGGCATGGTGCTTTCTCCATCATGATGACAACGAACGTATCGGCCGATCCAGCCGCCACAGGATCAGCGCGGCAACCGCGGCCAGCCCGGCAAGCAGCAGGAAGAAGCCGGCGTGGCTGGTCCTCGACCACAGCGTGCCCACCAGTCCCGCCAGCAGGCTGCCGCTGAAGACGGCGAGGAACCAGGAGGCAACGGTGGTCGCGCCCAGGCGCGGTGGCGCGAGCCGGGCGAACAGCCCCAGCCCGGTCGGCAGGATGTACAGCTCACCCAGCGTCAGGATCATGAAGAAGGCCACCAGCCAGAGTCCGTTGACCAGCATCTGGCCGGCACCCGCAGCGAGCCCGGCAAGCAGCACGTAGGCGACGGCGACGATCAAGGCACCGATGGCCATGCGACGGGCCGGGGAGGATTCACGGCCCTGGTCTGCACGACGTCGCCACTGGGCCAGCAGTACGGGGGTGATCGCGATCACCAGCAGCGGATTGAGCGACTGGAACCACGTCATCGGTACCAGGAAGCCTCCGACCACACGGTCAACGCGGCTGTCGATCCACAACGGCAGCGTGTTGCCGATCTGCTCGTAGGCGCCACGGAAAATCGTCGCGGCCAGTCCAACGCCCAGCAGCAACCACCAGATCCGCGGGTCGCTGCGGGTGGGCCCGGCATCGGTGATCACCCGCGTGCGGCGGGGTGGCTCCGGTGGCAGGTAACGGCGACCGGCCACGTAGATCAGCAGCCCGATGAACATGCCGATGCCGGCGGCGCCGAAGCCATAATGCCAACCGTACAGTTCGCCCAGGGTGCCGCACACCAGCGGGGCCAGCAGGCCACCGATGTTGAGGCCGACATAATAGACGTTGTAGGCCCGCCCACGGCGGGGATCGTCGCTGGCGTACAGGTCGTTGATCTGGCTGGGTAGACTGGGCAGGAACAGGCCATTACCCAGCGCGATCGTCGCCAGCGCGGGGTAGAACATTGAATCGAACGCCATCAGGAAATGGCCGAAGGCCATGATGCTGCCGCCCAGGATGACCGCGTTGCGCTTGCCGAGATGACGATCAGCGATGATCCCGCCGATGATCGGCGTGAAGTACGCCATCGCCGTGTACAGGCCGTAGACGAAAGATGCTTTTTCCTGTGCGAAGAGCAGCTGCTTGGTCATGTAATAGACCAGCATCGTGCGCATGCCATAGTAGGAGAACAGCTCCCACATGTTGGTCAGGAACAGGATCGTCAGTCCGCGCGGCTGGCCGAACCAGGTCTTGCCATGGAGATCGGCCGGCATGCTCATGGGTGGGTCCGCGGCCCCCATACCTCGTCGCCGCAATCGATGAAACCATCCACGTAACGTACCGAAGGCGTGCGATCCTTCACCAGGAAGGTGGGGCCGTCCAGATCGACGATGTCGCAGAACTGCCCGAGCACGAAGGCCGGTGCCGCCGCGAGGCTGGTCCCGCACATGTTCCCGACCATCACCTGCTTGCCCAGCTCACGCGCGCGACGGGCCATCATCAGGCCTTCGGTCAGCCCGCCACATTTGTCGAGTTTGATGTTGATGACGTTGAAACGATGGTGCAACGCTTCCAGTTCGGCCAGGTCAAGGATGCTTTCATCGGCGGCGAAGGGCAGTGGGCGTTCGATGCCGTCCAGGTCGGATTCGTGCCCGCGCCGACAGGGCTGTTCCAGCAGCGAGATGTGCGCCTGGACCAGTGCCGGCAGCAGCAACGGCAGCGTGGCCGCGGTGTAGCCCTGGTTGGCGTCCACCCCGATCCACGGCGTCGGACAGCGTGCGCGTACGGCGCGCACGCGAGCTGTGTCCAGTTCGGGGTCGCCTGTCAGTTTGAGTTTCAGCGCGCGTGCCTGCGCATAGGCGGCTGCGCGCTCGGCCATGACCTCCGGTGTATCAGCGCCCACCGTGAAGGTCGTCAACAGCGGGCGCACACCATCCAGGCCGGCCAGCTGCCATACCGGCAGCCCGCTGCGCTGTGCCTCCAGTTCCCACAGCGCGGCATCCAATGCATTGCGCGCGCCACCTGCGGGCAGCAGCTGGCGCAGCACATCGCGGTCGATGCCGGCTTCGATGCGTGGACGCAGTGCTTCCAGCGTGGCTTTCATCGTGTCCGGCTGGTCGTCGTTGTAGTAGACGCCGGCAGCCTCGCCGCGGCCGATGAAGTCCGCGTCGTACAGGGTCGCCACGGTGGCGGGCATTGCCTCGAAGACATGTCCGGCGATGCGGAACGGTGCCGACATCGGCAACGGTTCGTTGTGCAGCTCAAGTCGAAGGGCCACCACTGCCTCGTGCAGAAGGAAGGAGGGGGGCGGCCGGCGGAGGCCCCGCCGGCCGGTGGCATCAGTAGTTCGCGCCGAATCCGATGACATGCTGCGCGAAGCCGAGCCACAGCAGGAACAGGCAGGCCAGTGCCAGCAGCACGGCCCACAGCTTGGCCAACCATCTGCGCTGACTGCGCAGGACATGCCAGGCATTCCAGACCGCGAACGCTGCGCCGACGGGCAGGGCAACGGTGGCGAACAGGCGCGTCACATTGATCATGACGTCGCTTCTTGGCGAGGTCATTTCCAGGGCGCTCAGCATGCTCGCCACGAGCGCCAGCGCGGCGCTCGTGGCCAGCAGCGAGAGCAGCGCACCGATCCGCACCAGGCGATGGGCGCGTGCGTCCACGCCGCTCAGCCGGTAGGGCACGCCATAATAACGACGGACCAGTGCCGACACCGGCCAGGCGACCACGGTCAGCAGCACGACGATCAGGCTGGCGATCAGCAGCGGCAGGTAGGCGGCGTGCCAGCTCGACAGGCGCTGGAAAACCATGATCGGTGCGTACGGTTCCAGGGTGAAGCGCGTGACCTTTCCTTCCACCACGTCTGCCGCCAGGCGATCGGTGCTGGTGGTGTCCTGCCAGACGTATGGTGCGATCTCGCGCCACTTCTTCGGCGCGCCACCGTAGCCGATCGCCGCGCTCACGGTAAGGGAGCCATCGTCGTTGGCGATGACCTTTACTGGTCCCAGAAGATTGGAAAGCGACACGAAGCTGCTGTCCGCACGGCGGCTGCTTACGTACGTGCCTGCCATCTGTGAAGCGTGCAGGAGGGCCTCCTCCTTCGACACGCCCTGTGGTGCGGCCGGCTTGCCGGGCAGGTAACGGTCGGCGAAGCCGCGCGACAGCGCAGTGCGGATGTGTCCGGTTGCCCCGTCGCGCCCGGCGCTGTTCATCGACACGAACAGGCCGATGCCATCGTCCAGGAACAGCTGCAGGTCACTATGGAACCACTGGGTATCGCCACCATGCGAAATGGCACGGTGGCCATTGACCGAGGTCTCGTAGAAACCCAGCATCATCCGGTTCAGCGGTCCGATCGACGCCTGACCGGTGGAGTGCATCTGCTGTGCAGTGGCGGCATCGAGGATGCGCGCATCACCAAAAGCACCGTCCTGCAGGTGGGCGATCATGAAACGGCCCATGTCCGATCCCGTGGCGGCCAGGCTGCCGGCGGGCGCCAGGCTGATGAATTCATACTCCTTGGCCTCGCCGGACGATGCGCGCTCATATCCCTTGGACATGCCGGACAGCAGCGTTGCCGGCAATGGCTGGCGGAAACTGGAGTGTTTCATGCCCAGCGGTTTGAAGATCTGCGCGTCGATGTAGTCGTAGAACGGCTGGCCCGAGGCGCGCTCGACGATGTAGCCGGCCAGTGCCGTGGCGTAGTTCGAATAGGCCGGTGTGGTGCCCGGTGCGTAGATGCGCTCGGGTGTCCAGTTCTTGAGTGCATCACCGAGCGGTACCACCTCGTCCAGGCGGGAGGTGATCAGCCCGCGGATCTGCTCTTCCATTCCGGTGGTATGGGTCATCACGTGCCGCAGCGTGATGGGCTTGCCGTCACGCTGCGGTATCTTGAAATCAAGATAGGTGTTGATGTCGGCGTCCAGGTCCAGCTTGCCCTGGCTGACCAGTTGCATCACCGCCGTCCAGGTGAACAGCTTGGAGACAGAGCCGGGGCGGAACAGCGTGCTTTCCGGATCAACCGGTGCGCGCTTCTCCAGGTCGGCGTATCCGTAGCCTTTCTGCACCAGGATCCGCCCATCCTTCACCACCACCACGACGGCGCCGGCGATGTCGCCGTTGGCCAGTGCATAGGGCATGATGCCGTCCAGCCAGGCCTCGGCGTCTTCGCGGGTCAGTACCGGCGCGCCTGCTGACGGCGCGGAAGGCGTGTTCTCTGCGGCCGGCAGCAAGGAGG
The DNA here is from genome assembly GCF_025642255.1 of Stenotrophomonas maltophilia. Taxonomy (NCBI): domain Bacteria; kingdom Pseudomonadati; phylum Pseudomonadota; class Gammaproteobacteria; order Lysobacterales; family Lysobacteraceae; genus Stenotrophomonas; species Stenotrophomonas maltophilia. The sequence continues at coordinate 3,628,348 of NZ_CP106759.1, read as the reverse complement.
GCGCGGTGGGTACGGGCGCCGTTGTCGGCGGCACCGATACGGGCGGAGCGATGGCCTGCTGGGCCTGCAGCGGCAGCGCAGCGACCATGGTCAGCACCGCGCTGCACAGGAGGACAGGGATCTTACGCATCGAACGCTCTCCGAACTGAAGCGACTGGACGGCCTCCTGTGCGTCTGGCACGTCGCACGGTGGCGGATATATCCTGATTTGGCGATAATGATCCTAATCAGAGAATTGTCAACCCGTGCCGAAAGTCCCGGGCCAGGGTGCCTGGGCAGGGAACTGCTCTTTCCAAAGGACATCCCCGAGGGTGATCATGGCCCGGGCTGGGAGGTTCCAGCAGAAGTACTGGTGTTCCAGGAGATACCGCAAGAATGACGTCACAACACCCCACCATTGGCGGACTGCTGCGGTCGCTGCGCGCTCGCAAGGGTTGGACGCTCAAGCAGATGAGCGAACACTCCGGCATTCCGCTGTCCACCTTGTCCAAGGTCGAGCACGATCGCCTGACCCTCAGCTATGACAAGCTCCTGCAGCTCGCGCAGCGGCTGCAGTTGCGGATGTCCGAGCTGTTCGCCGAGGATGCCGATGCCGTAGAGCCGTCGGTGACCGCGCGCCGCAGCATCGGCCGCATTGAGGACGCGATCCGGGTCACCACGCCAAACTATGACTATTTCTATCTCTGCCCGGAGCTGCGCCGCAAGCGCATGATCCCGGTACTGACCCGTGTGCGGGCGAAAACCATCGAGGAATTCGGTGCCCTGGTACACCACTCCGGCGAGGAGTACATCCACGTACTCGAAGGCCGCATGGAAGTGCATACCGAATTCTACGATCCGGTCGTGCTCGAGGCCGGGCAGTCGGTCTACATCGATTCCAACATGGGCCACGCCTACATCGCGGCCGAGGGCTGTGACGAGGTGGTGCTGCTTGGGGTCTGCTCCAGCAGCGATGAGCATCTCATGGAGTCGCTGCTGACGCTGCATGGCGACGAAAATGCGGTGCGCCCCGGCAAGGTGGAACGCCTCCCGCCACCGACGAAGATGGTGCCCAAGGCGCGTCGCCGGAAATCCCCGGCGTCATCGAAGGCCTGAAGCGAAGGCCGCCGGGCGTGCGTCATCGTGCGCGGCGGCCGGATCCCGTCATGGCCGATCCTGCAGCGCGAAGCGGACCGTCGCCTCGACGTGGATCGGATATCCAGAACCGTTTCAGTTCGTTTGCGGGTGGGCCCACCCCATCCTCAGCGCAACCGCACCTCTGTCTGCTTCCCTTCATCGAATGGCCCTTGATCCAGAAGACAGTCGATGAAGGCGCCCAGCAGGGCGGGTCGATGCTGCCGGCTCGGGTAGTAGAGGAACAGCCCGGGGCGTGAGATCGACCAGTCCGACAGGACCCTGACCAGCCGCCCCTGGGCCAGCAGTTCGCCTACGCCGTCCTGCTCGAAGTGATAGGCAATGCCGAGCCCACCCAGCGCAGCAGCAATGCCGACGTCAGCGTGATTGGTGATGACAGGGCCATCGACGGCTACATCGAGCCGATGCCCCTGCTTCTCGAACTCCCAGCGATAGTGCCTGCCATCCATCTCGAGTCGCCAGTTGATGCACGCGTGCTCGTGCAGCTCGGCCGGCGAGGTGGGGGTGCCTCGACGTGAGAGGTAGTCGGGCGATGCCACCGCCATCATCTTCATGTCGGGAGTGAGGCGGACGGCCACCATGTCCTTTTCCAGCTGGCCGCCGACGCGGATGCCTGCATCAAAGCGGCCCCGGACGATATCGGCCAGCGCATCGTCGACCACGATGTCGAGCACGACATCAGGATGCGCGCGATGGAAGCGCGCAAGCCGTGGGGCGATGACCGTCCTTGCCGCGATGCCCAGCGTGTTGATGCGCAGCGTGCCGCTCATCCGCCCCGTCGCCTCACCGGCATCCGCCACTGCAGCAGCCATCTCCCGGAACAGCGGGGCGATGCGCCTGTAGAGCAGTTCGCCCGTTGCCGAGGGTGCGACGCTGCGCGTGGTGCGATTCAGAAGGCGGGCGCCGATGCGACCTTCGAGCTGGCGGATCGTCTGGCTCAGCGCCGAAGGCGACAGGCCAAGATGCTCTGCGGCTCGCGCAAAACTCTGACGCTCCACGACGGCAACAAAGGCCCTGAGTTCAGCAAAGTCGGATCCGCGCATTATGTACTCGTTTCTAAAGAGCCCATCCGGATTCTAGGATATTCAATAAATTAGCCTGGGTGAGCATCCTACGGGCCATCCACCCGAGGAGACAGAAACGTGAGCGCCTTGACCCTTCCCGAGCCCATTGCGGCGTACTTCGCGGCAGAGCAGAACCCGGACGCCTTGACGCAGTGCTTCACGGCACACGCGGTGATGAAGGACGACGGACATACCTACGTGGGCATCGATGCCATCAAGGCGTTCATGGCCGAGGCAACGGCCCGGTACCACGCGACGAGTGTGCCGTTTGCCATCGAGCGGCAGGACGACATCCACAGGGTGCAGGCCGACGTCACTGGTGACTTTCCCGGCAGCCCGACGGTTCTGACGTACCGCTTTCGACTGGAGCGTGGCCGGATCGCATCGCTGGAGATCACGGCATGAACTTCGACCTTCAACTGAAGGACCTGAGGGCAGTGGTCACAGGAGGAACGCTGGGACTGGGGGCTGCCGTTGTGAAAACCCTGGCGGAGGCCGGAGCGCGCGTGACGACGTCCGCGCGTACCGTTCCCACCCAGACGCGCGAGGGCGTCACCTACGTCGCTGCCGACCTGTCGACCGCGGAAGGCACGGATCACCTTGCGCAGGCCGTCCTCCGGCAGTGGGGAGGTGTGGACATCGTGATCAATGTGCTCGGAGGCTCGAACACGCCCGGTGGTGGCTTCGCTGCCATTAGCGATGCGCACTGGTTCGCCGAGCTGAACCTGAATCTCATGTCCGCGGTGCGCCTGGACCGTGCACTGCTGCCTGCGATGCTGCACCAGGGTTCGGGTGTGGTGATCCATGTCAGCTCGATCCAGCGCGTGCTGCCGCTGCCGGAGTCCACCACTGCGTACGCTGCGGCAAAGGGCGCTCTCACCACGTACAGCAAGTCGCTTGCCAGAGAGGTGACACCTAAGGGAGTGCGCGTACTGAGCGTTGCGCCGGGCTGGATCGAGACCGAGGCGTCCGTGGCGTTCGCGGCGAGGATGGCCGCAGAGGCCGGAACGGATTACGAAGGTGGCAGGAAGATCGTGATGGATTGGCTGGGCGGGATTCCGGTGGGTCGACCTGCCAAGCCACAGGAGGTGGCCGACCTGATCGCTTTCCTGGCCTCCCCGCGCTCCGCGTCGATCGCAGGGACGGAGTATCGGATCGATGGGGGTACGGTCCCCACCGTGTGATCAACGGGCTTGGCGTCGGCCACCCCTATTGGATCGCTGATGCGCTCCGGCTGACCGGCCCGGGCGCTGTCGGCAGCCGCTCGAAGGCAACGACCCGGCGCGAGAGCCATGGCCAGAACATCCGCCTGCGCAACAGCAGGCCGCGCACCTCATCCAGGCTTGCATGGAGCAGGCCGATGCGGTGCGCCAGCTCCTCCAGCGTACTGTCGGGCAGGCGCGCGAAGCCCTCCTGCTCGATATGCCAGTTGTCGGCGTACTCGATCAGCTGCACGCAGCGCATCTCCAGATGGATACGTGCGTGGATCACATCCCAGTCGATCAGCTCGTGCGTTGGAATCTGACGCAGCGAGTTGAGCATGTCCATGCCGCAGGTGCGGTGGTAGCGATACAGCTGTGTGTCGCCGGATCGATCCGTGGCCAGCTTCGCCGCCTGCAGGAACTGGAAGAGGGTGATGCCGCACAGTGTCAGCGAGGTGGTGATGCGGCGCTGGGTCTGCGCGCGGGACATCTGCCAGGGCACATAGATGGCAGCGAAGCCGATCACCACTGCCACCAGCACCTGTGACCAGTCCGCCCATTCGCCGACCGGCAGGCAGGGACGGCCGATGATCCAGGGGCAGAAGGTATCCACCGTGTCGCTCATGCAGGACCTTGCGCGTTGCCGATCTGGAGCACCACGTAATCACAGGCCCGCCGATGCAGGCAAGGCAGGGGCCCGCAACTGGCGCGGTGTCGGGCGCCGGCGCAGATCGCGAAGGCGGGGGAGCGGTGAAAAACGACACGCCGCCACCCCCGTCAGCCTCAGATGGACGAGGCTGCCCTCATCCGCGACGCCGGCGACCATCGATGCTGTAGCGGCCGGCGCCGGTGCAGGCCAGCAGAATGAAGCCACCGGCGATGCCCATGTTCTTCAGGAACATGATCTGCTGGGTGGGATCGTTGAACTGGTGATGGAAGATGAAGGCGGTCACCAGGCTGAAGGCGGCCAGGACCGCGGCGACCAGACGGGTCTGGAAGCCCAGCAGGATGCACAGGCCGGTAATGATCTCGAACGCGATGGTTGGCCACAGCAGGATGCCGGGCACGCCCATCGTCTCCATGTAGCTCTGTGTGCCGGCCAGGTTGCCGAGTTTGCCAAGGCCGGAGACCAGGAACAGCAGCATCAGCAGTACGCGTGCAACGAGGATGGCAAGGGGAGGCGATGAGTGGTTCACGTCGATATCCTCAGGCGGAGACAGGCAGGGTGGCCGTGCGCGAGGGCACAGGAGATGGGCCGATCGGACTCCAGAGCCGGTGAAGCCCGCGTTGAGAGCATTCCGCGCACAGGGCTGCGGGGTGGGGTCATACGGCGCGTTTCACGCTACCCTGCGCGGGTCCGGAGACGAAGGAGGCATAGGATGGCAGACGATGGCGGCATGACGATTCCAGCGAAGACCCTGTACATCGCAGGCGCCGTGGCTGTGCTGGTGAGCCTGCTGGCGTGGTCGGTGGAGTGGAGCGGGCTGGCCTACGTCTGTCCCTATTGCCGTGTGCAGCGCACGGTCATCGGCGTGCTGGGGGTGCTGACCCTGTTCGCGCGGCCCGGCGGCATCGTCGTGCCCTGGCTCTCCTTCTCCGCGGGAGGCTTCGCGTTCGTGGTGGCGGCGATGCAGCACTTCAACGGCTGGAAGCGGATTTCCTCAGGCAGCTTCAGCTTCAACGCGCAGTGGTACATCGACCCGTGGTTGCTGTCGGGATGCGCGATGCTGATCCTGGTCGCGCAGTTGATGCTGGTGCAGGCGGCCTGCCGGCGCAGCGCGCGCTGAAGCCACCGCCGGCGTCTGCCGGCGGCGGCCTACATTGCATTCCGTGCCTGCGCTAGGCTGGATTCATCAGTGCGAAGAGCGTGTCGTAGGTGCCATCGCGCATACCAGGGCTGCTCGCGTTCCAGCAGCCATGCCATGGATCGCTCGACGATGGGCGGCTCGACGGTGTTCAGCGCAGCGAACATCCACGGCGCTGGCCTCCCGCCGCCGTATCGCTGCAGAGCGTCTGACGGACAGCGCGTTGCAGGCCCTCGATGTGGAACGGCTTGGCGACGAAGGGGGCACGCCGGTGGCGTGCAGGTACCAGCTGGTCGTACACCGCGGAGACGAACAGGTAGGGAATCTTCAGTTCGGCCAGGCGGTCGGCTACCGGAAACACCACGCCATCGCGCAGTTCCACATCCAGCACCGCGCCATCGAACCGTTGACGGTCCAGCAGGCCGAGGGCATCAAACACGCTGTAGGCATGGGTGACGTGGTCGCCACTGTCCTCAAGTGCCTGTTCCATGAGTGCCGCCAGATCGAACTGGTCCTCCACCAGAAGCAGATTGCAGGGAGGCTGGCCGGTCGTGCGAGGCATGAGGTAGGTCTATAGAGCCGTGGGAACGACAGTGTCCGCCGCAGGCCATCAAGGCGATGCGGAGATGATGTGGTGTCGACGCGAAGCCGCGCGTGCCGTGCAGGCAGCGTGCACGGATGGGCCGGCAACGTTGACGATGCCTTGGCGATCACTGTGGATACTGCCGCCGTCCCCGCACGAGGAGTCGCCCAATGAACGCTTCCGGATCCCTGTCTGCGCCCCAGGTGCTGCGCGTGGAAAGCATGCCGCTCGCCTGCGGTGGCATGGCAGTCGTCGTCGAACTTGACAGGGTGCCCTCCCGCGCCTGGATGAAGTCGCTGAAGCGGGCACTGCTGTTGGCAGACGGCCTCGACGGCGCACAGGCCAAGTTCGATGGCCGCTTCGTCTACGTGGTGGGCGTGGAGGTCACGCAGCGTCGAGCCGAGCATCGGGTCATGCAGGTGCTGTCCGCTGCGGAGGGTCGGCCGGCCGCTGCCGCGCGCACGTACACGATGCCGCCTGCGGCTCCCTCATCCGTGCTGCAGGCCTGAGCGCGCATCGGCGGCAACGGGCAGGGCGAGGGGCTGGAGCACCACTGCAACGAAGCGAAACCGCGATTGCTGTTGCCCGGGTTCCGGTTCTGGTCGGCCCTGGAATGTCTCCCGTGTTGGGCTGCCGTATACCTCGTGCCATCTCCTCGAGTGCAGAGTCGACCCCACACTTGAACGCAGTCTCCACGCCGAAGTCACTGGACCTTCGGCGGCGAAGACTAAGGTAGAGCCTATTGCAACCGTCGGTGCCCCCATGCCTCTGCGTGCGATTGCCTATGCGAGCGAAGCCGTTGCCTCATTGAGCGCGGAGCGCCTGCGCGGTCTCGTCGACGACGCGGTGGCATTCAATGAAGCAGCGGACATCACCGGCGTGCTTCTGTTCGATGGCCATCGCTTCCTGCAGTATCTGGAGGGGCCACAGCAGGGCGTGGACGCCGCGTGGCGGCGCATCCTCGACAGCGGCAGCCATCACAGTGTGGTCGAGCTCAACCGCGGTCGCATCGGTCGCCGCCAGTTCTCGCACTGGCGGATGGGCTGGCTGCAGGTGGAGCACACGGAACTCGGGAGGGTGGCGCTGTCCGACTGGACCGGGTTCGTGCGCAGCACGGCCATCAGCGGAATCCCGACCAGCGCGCTGGACAGGCTGCAGCTGTTGACGGCGCCTCTGCTGCGAACCGGTCAGGGCGGACCGATGATGCAGGCCGCGCTTTCTGGCGGGGACGGGTCATGAGCGTTGGGGTGGGGCAGCACGCTGCCGGAACGCGGATACGCATCGGTTGCGCAGGATGGTCCCTGTCGGCGGCGGATCGCTCCAGCTTCGGTGGAGGCGACAGTCTGCTGCAGCGCTACGCCACGCGCCTTTCCCTGGTCGAGATCAACTCCTCGTTCTATCGCCCGCACCTGCCCCAGACCTATCGGCGCTGGGCCGCTTCCGTTCCGGACGATTTCCGCTTCACGGTGAAGATGCCGCGTTCCATCTCGCACGAGCAGCGGCTGCGCGGTGCCGGCCCGCTGCTCGACCCGTTCCTGGCTGCGGTGGAAGAACTCGGCAGCCGGTTGGGTGCGCTGCTGTTGCAGTTGCCTCCCAGCCTGGCGTACGAGCCGCAGCACGTCGAACCGTTTCTGCACGATCTGCGTCGGCGCACGCGCAGGCCGGTGGCGTGTGAGCCTCGACATCCGTCCTGGTTCAGTGCCGAGGTGGATGCGCTGCTGGCGGTCCATGACATCGCGCGCGTGGCGGCGGACCCGGCGCGGGTCGCGCAGGCGGGCGAGCCGGGCGGGGCCCGCGGCTGGAGCTATTGGCGATGGCACGGCCAGCCGGATATCTATCGCAGCGCTTATGACGAGACCACACTGGCACGGCTGGCCGGGCTGCTCAGGGACCGCGCGCGTGCCGGCCATTGCGCCTGGATGATCCTGGACAACACGGCGCAGGGCCATGCGGTCAGCAATGCACTGCGATTGCAGGCACTGCTCGGAGAACACGGCCATGCCTGAAGGCCCTTCCATCGTGCTGCTGCGCGAGGCCGCCGAGATGTTCACCGGCCAGATACTGCGACATGTCGGGGGCAACAGCCGGATTGACCTGTCCATGCTTGCAGGGCAGCGCGTGCGATCCGTGCGCAGTTGGGGGAAGCACTTCCTGCTGGAGTTCGGCACGCATACCCTGCGGATCCATCTGATGCTGTTCGGCAGCTGGCGCATCGATGAGCGCAAGCCTTCGCCTCCGCGCGTATCGCTGAGGTTCGATGCCGGCGAACTGAACCTCTATGCCTGTTCGGTCAAACTCATCGACGGCCCGTTGGAAGAAGCTTACGACTGGCGCACCGATGTGATGAGCGATGCGTGGGACCCCCGGCTCGCGCGCCGCCGCCTGAAAGCGATGCCTGACGTCCTGGTGTGCGACGCACTGCTGGACCAGAACGTTTTTGCCGGCGTTGGCAACATCATCAAGAACGAAGTGCTGTTCCGGATCGGCGTACACCCGGCCACGCGTGTGGGTGACCTGCCGCCGCGCAGGCTGGGTTCACTGATCCGCGAAGCCAGGACCTACAGCTACGAGTTCCTGGAATGGAAGCGTCGTCACGAGCTCAAGAAGCACTGGCAGGTGCATGCCAAACGCAGCTGTCCGCGATGTGGCGGCCCCGTCAGCAAGCAGTATCTGGGCAGAACCCGGCGACGCAGCTTTTTCTGTCCCCGCGATCAGGTCCTGTTCGGCGATCCCGGGCCGGCCGGTATCCGCCAGCGGTGATCAACAGGGGGGAGGGAGGGGGGCCTGCCTCTGGCGATGCCGCGCCAACACCTGCCCAAGCAGAGCCGTCGCCAACAGAAGCAGATTGGTCACCACGAAGACGCTGCTGCCCAGCATCAGGCTGTAGAGGGTGAACAGCGCCGAGGCCACGATCTGGCCTGCGAACAACCATCGTGACAGTGTCTCGGGATGTGGCGAACGCCACTGCTTGACCATCTGCCTGAGCAAGGTGGCGACCAGCACAAGGGTCGCCATCCAGCCGATGATATCCGGATGCATCGGGATCTCCTGTTGCCGCCGCCGTCCCTGGCGGCGTATCGCAGTGGAAATCAGGCGGCCTGTGCTGCCTTGGCGTTGCCGCCCCCCTTGGCCAGCAGGGTCAACTTCTCGTCGGTCGACTTTTCTTCGGCCAGTGTTTCCAGCAGCAGGGGGAGCGCGTCCTTGTAGCCCAGCTGCTTGGCCAGCGCGGCGATGGTGCCGTACGACGCGATCTCGTAGTGCTCGACTTTCTGGGCGCCACCGATCAGTGCGGCATCACGCACCGGTCCCTTGTCGATGCTGTCGATGACGTCCTTGCCTTCCTCCACCAGCCCTTCCATCGCTGCACACTTGATGCGCTTGAGACGGATGCCCAGCGTCTCGACCACCTGGTCGATCCGCTCGATCTGGCCCTGGGTTTCCTCCAGATGGGTTTCGAAGGCGGCGGCGAGATCCGGATTCTCGGCCGCACGGGCAAGGCGGGGCAGGGCTTTGGTCAGCTGCTTCTCGGCGCTGTAGATGTCCGAAAGTTCGTGGATGAACAGGTCTTCGGCAGTCTTGATGGCCATGTGCGGCTCCAGTCGGGAAGGAAGGATGACCGTAGCGGGCCCGGCGTTGATGCCCGGCGTACATGCAGTGAGCGCGATCTCGCTGTCCACCGGCATGATCCATGCAGGGCCCTCACATGTGCACGCGCGATGCACATGGCGTGCACGTGCCGACGCTGGCGTATGCATCAGGCTGCCAGCGTCCGCATCGACAGGAGAAAACACGATGAATACGCCAGGAAAACCGACGCCGAGCTGGCGACAAGGGAAGGTGCTGCTGGGAGTGCTGGCCGCCGTGCTGGTGATTACCGGGATCATCCTTTTCGTGCCCTGGTAACGGCGGTCAGGCCGCGTTGGGCGACGTGATGCATGCATCAAACGACGCTCACCCCGGGGCCACATTCCTTTGTCCAAGGTAGTGATGCAGGCAACGCACACCGTTGTCGGTTCCCAACGAATCTGAACTTCAGGAGCAGAACATGAGCACCCAGTCCACCATCGAACATCGTCTCAACGACCTGATCGAGATCGCACGCGACGGCAAGTCGTTCTACGAAGAGGCGGCCACGAAGGTGAAGGACGCCGAGCTGGCGGCACTGTTCACCCGCATTGCCGGCGTCAAGGGCCGCATCGTGTCGGCACTCAGTGGCGCGGTTGCGGCCACCGGTGGCAAGCCTGCAGAGCACGGCACCCTGGTCGGCTCGATGCAGCAGTTCTACGGCAAGGTGCGCGCAGCGTTCGGCGACACCAACTATGGCTATGTGGCCGAGCTGGAAGAATCGGAAGACCGCCTGCTGGCAGCTTTCAAGGACGCGCTGAAGGATGAGGGCCTGCCGCCGGCGGTACGCCAGGAAGTGACCCAGCTGCTGCCGGAAGTGCAGGAATGCCACAACGTGATGCGTGCGCGGAAGCACGCGATGAAGGCAGCCTGATCGCGCGGGCTGCATTGTCGGAGAAAAAAGGGGCGGCCCCAGGCCGCCCCAATGCTCTTCAGAAGGTAAGTTGAACGTGGATCAGAAGCGCACGGACCAGCGCGCCGTAGCGCCGTGGTCACGGCTCTCGCTGCCGAACTGGCCGCTGTAGCCCAGCTCCAGCGACTGCCGCGGGGTCAGCCACGCGGACAGCCCCAGCTCGGCCACGACAGCGCTGTCGGCGATCGGCGCTCCGCTGACGGCGAACGCGCCGCCACCGTTGGCGAAGGCGAGGTTGGCCACCTGGCTGCGGTCGCCGGAGGCCCGGCGATAACCCACCGCGCCACGCAGGTGCAGCCAGCTGTCCTGCTGGAAGGATGCCTTCAGACCCTTGTCGAAGCGCAGCCCGGCGGTCGCCACGGTAGTACGGGTGTCTTCCACTTCGCCCTGCAGTGCGGCGGCGCCGCCCCGCTCGCTGATGCGCTTCAGGTCCACTTCGACGCGGGCAACCTGCAGGTAGGGCTCCAGGCCGCCTTCAGCAGAGCCGAATCGGTAGCCGGCTTCGAGGAAAGCCTGGCGGGTACGGGCGTCATAACGGCCGGTGAGCGTGTCGCTGAATCCTGCGAACGCCAGCTCGCGGGTGCTCTCTGCCTCGTGCTTGCTCCAGGCCACGCCACCGCGCAGACCGAAGCCGCCCCAGCTGTGGCTGGCGTAGGCACCGAAGTGGGTGTTGTCGATCTTCGACTTGGCACGGCGGTCGCGTTGCTTGACGTCGGTACGGCCGGTGCCGGCCAGTACGCCGGCCTGCCAGCCATCGAACTCGCGGTCGATACCGACCAGCAGGCCGTTGCTGTTGGCATCCGTGCGCGCGGTTTCGACATCGCCATCGAGCTTGCCGTTGCCGCCGATCGCCTGTACCCACGCACCGGTCGCGTCGCCGGTGCTGCCCGGCGACGCATTGCCCGCACGCCGCGACAAGGCTGCATCACGCACGTAGCGGCTGCTCTCGACCAGCACCAGCGGCGTGGCGGCATGCAGCTCGCCGCTCAGGCCGTCCAGCGCGGCGCCGACCTGGGCGGGGAACAGCTGGGTCAGCGGCCGGGGCAGGCCCTGGTTGATCGCCAGGCCATCGGCTACGCCAGCGACGGCGCGCTGGTTGCGCGTGGTGGCCGCGGTGGCCAGCAGCGCACCCCGGGCCACGTCGATGCGCGCACCATTGGCGCTGTAGGCCAGGCTGAACTGCAGGAACGGCGAGAATGCACTGAAGTCGGTACGGGCGAACTGACCGTTGATGCCACCGTCGGCGCGCAGGATGTTGAACTGCTCACCCAGGTAGTACACGCCCGGTTCGGGCAGCGCGACCAGCGTGCCGTCCAGCGTGGCGGTGCCGGTGACGTGCAGCTGGTCGCTGCGGCCTCCCGGCGCCAGTTCAGACGTGAACACACCGGTAGCGCCCTGCACATAGTCACCGTTGACGGTCAGCGTGCCGATCGAATTGCCCGGCGCGATGATGCCGTCGACCCGGGTGGTACCCAGGGTGCCGACACCCTTCAGCAGGCCGTTGGCGCCCACGGTGGTATTACCGCCGGCCTGCGTGCCGTTGAAGGAGACCACGCCGCCATCGACCACCAGGTTGCTGTGGTCAAGCACGCCGCCGGCGCTGACCGTGCTGACGCCGCCGGTGGTGTTCAGGGCGGTGGAGACCAGCGAGCCGTTGAGCAGGAACTGGCCGCCCTTCACCTCCACTGCCGAGGTGAGCGTGTTGGCGCCATTCAATTCCAGGACGCCATCGTTCACCACCGCACCGTTGAAGCTGTTGTCGCCGCTCAGGCGCAGCCAGCCGATGCCGGACTTGGTCAGCTTGCCGGGGCCACCGATGTCGTTGGTCCAGTCATCCCAGGCCTCGCCTTCCCAGACCTTCAGTCCACCGGCCTTCTGGTTCATCACCACATCGGTGTCCACGCGCAGCGAGCCGAAGCCTTCGATGGCCTTGCGCAGGTCGACCATGCCCCAGCCGTAGATCTCATCGATGCCCGGATCGCCCAGATCGCGGGCGGTCGTCAGCAGCACGTCGCGGACCTGTGCGCTGTCCAGGTAGGGGAAGCGCTCAAACAGCAGCCCCAGGGCGCCGGTGATGTGCGGCGCCGCCATCGAGGTGCCCGTCTTCAGGCCGTAGGTGTACTCGGTGTTCTCGCTGTCGATGATCAGCCGCAGGTACTCGCTGGTTTCCTCGATGCGTCCCTGGATCTCACCGGAGACGATGGTGCTGGCGATGTCGGTGCCCGGGGCGGAGATGCACCAGTTGGCGGCGGCACCGCAGATGCTGGAGCTGTCGTCGAGCACATAGTCGGTTTCGCCATCGTCGGCGACCGGCTGGCGCACGTTGGCCACGGCCAGCCAGTAGGGTTCGATCTCCGGCTTCCAGCGGGGCAGGGCCGCAGTGATGCCCGCGACGGCCCCGCTGCCGTTGCCGGCCGACCACACCTGGATCAGGGTCGACCCGGGGGCAGCGTCGCTGCCTGCGTAGATGCTGCCGTAGACGTCGTAATCCGCGCCAATCGCGGCGTACTGGCGGTCGAGCGCCGCGGCACTCATGTTGCGGGTCGAGATGCCCCAGCTGTGGTTGATGGCGCGCACGCCCTGCGCCTGGATCTGCGCATACATGTCCAGTACGGCGTCGTCGTCCGGGTCGGTGCGGTACACCGCGCGGGGGCGATAGAAACCATCCGGATCCAGGCGCCACTCATAGTAGGTGTCACCGAACACGCGCGCTGCCGTCAGGTCGGCACCGAAGGCCACGCCATGCATGCCGGTGCCGTCGCGGTTGGCGCCGATGGTGCCCAGCACGTGGGTGCCATGATCGGCGTAGCTGAAGCCGTAGGGCAGGCCGGCCGCGATCAGGCGACCGGCGAGCGCCGCCGGCACCCCGGCACCGAGGCCGTAATAGTTGTAGCCGGGTTGTTCGCCGCGGGTCTGCGCGCAGGCCCCTTCGCCGGCGACGATCCCCGCCGTCGCGCAGTCCGGGCCGATGGTGATGCTGGTGGTGTTGCGGCCGGCGAATTCCGGGTGGGCCAGCGCCGAGCCGGAATCGAACAGCGCCAGGCGTACACCCTGGCCGGTCAGGCCGCGGGCATAGGCATGGTCGGCCCCCATCGCGGCCAGGCCCCAGTCGGCATTGAACTCGTCGCTGTGCCAACTGGCGGCGTCGCCCGCGTTGCCCAGGACCGGGGTGGACGTGGCCTGCGCCGAAGCACCAACGGTTGCGTCCGTCTGTGCACCGCCTGGCTGGGCCCACGCCGCCTGCAGCTGGCGCTGCTGTTGCCAGGCATCGAGTGAATCGGAGGCCATCGCCGGCAGGGCGGCTGCCAGCAGCAGGGAGCTGGCCACCGCGAGTGCCAGCGGGCGTTGCAAGGGGGAACGGGAGCGGGACGAACGGCCATGCAGCGGGTGATTCATCAGGCAAACTTCCTTGATTGACGGTCTACCCAGCCGCTAACTGTCCTGGATGCGTTTCACCCCCAGCGATGTGACGGGAATTTTGTTAACGCGTTAATGTTTCGTGACGGAAGCCACACTTTTCGCGCCCTGCCGCATCAGTCTGTACACGCCCCCTGAAGATTGACGGCGTGCCTGCCGGTCGCGCAGTTTCGTTTTTGCCCCTCATTGAACAGGAACGTCATGGCTGTCAGACGCATCGTCGCCAACATCGCCACACCCGATCCGACGCGCGCCGCCGCGTTCTACGGCGGCATCCTCGGCATGCCGGTGGTGATGGATCATGGCTGGATCGTCACCTACGCCGGGCAGCACACTGCGCCTGCGCAGCTCAGCTTCGCCAGCGAGGGCGGGTCGGGAACGCCGGTACCGGACCTGTCGATCGAGGTGGACGATCTGGATGACGTTCTGCAACGGATCCGCAGCGCTGGCATCGACGTCGTGTATGGCCCCGTCGAGGAGCCATGGGGCGTGCGCCGGTTCTTCGTGCGGGACCCGTTCGGGCGCCTGCTGAACCTCCTCAGCCACGGCTGAGGCGCGTCGCTCAGTCCTGCTGACCCGGTTCGTCGCGGCCCTGTGGACCTTGATCGGACTGCTGGCGCTGCTGTTGTGCGCGGGCGTGGCGTGCATGCCCGCCTTCGCGACCGATCGCGGCCATGTGCTGGCGATCGCGGCTGATGGCTTCGCCTCCTTTGCGGCCGGCAATGCGCGCCTCGGCGGGACTGAATTCATGGGCGTTGCCGGAGGCATGGGCGGCGCGCCCACCCTTGGCGGCGATCGCGCGCTGCGTGCGCTGGTCCATCGACGCGAACCCGCGGTTGCTGCTGGCCATAGGGGATCTCTCTCGGCGTGGCGGAGTCTCATGCTTGCCGACGGCAGGCTAACGGTGCGTCCGCGGATGGCGCGTGGCCTTCACGCTGTGCCTGCCTGCTGTTGACGCTGCACTTGCGCAGCGCCGCTATCGCCCTGGACACAGGCCACGCCTAGAATCGGTTCATCCCGGTAGCTCCCGGGCGCTGTTGAGTGAATGGACTCAATGAAGATTCTGTTGACCGGAAGTTCCGGGCGGATCGGGCGCGCGATCTTCGGCGCGTTGGCGGCCACCCATGAAGTCATCGGGCTGGATCGCAGCCCGTTCGCCACTACACGCATCATTGCCGACGTCACCAACACGAAGGCACTGGAGCGTGCCGTGCGCGGCGTGGATGCGGTGATCCACACCGCTGCGCTGCATGCACCGCATGTCGGGCTGGTGCCGGACACGGTGTTCCAGCAGATCAACGTGGAGGCGACCGCGCAGCTGCTGCGGCTGGCGCGCGATGCTGGCGTCGGACGCTTCGTGTTGACCAGCACCACCGCCCTGTACGGCCATGCCGTGGTGGCGGGCGGTTGCCGCTGGATCGACGAAGACACTGAACCCCTGCCCAGGACGATCTACCACCGCACCAAGCTGCAGGCCGAGGCGCTGGCCGAAGCGGCGGCATCGGAGGCGTTCGCCGTGCGCGTGCTGCGCATGGGCCGCTGCTTCCCCGAGCCTCCCGAGCGCATGGCGATGTTCCGCCTGCACCGGGGCCTGGACGCACGCGATGTGGCCAGCGCGCATGCCGCGCTGCTGCACAACGCGGGCGCACCGTTCCAGCGCTACATCGCCTGCGCGCCGACCCCCTTCCGGCGCGAGGACTGCCTGGAACTGGCCACCCAGCCACGCCGGGTGCTGGCGCGGCGCGCACCGCAGCTGCTGGCCGAGTTCGAGCGCCGCGGCTGGCCACTGCCGCTGAGCATCGACCGCGTGTACGACGGCAGCCGTGCGGTTGCGGTGCTGGGCTGGCAGCCGCGCTACGGTCCGGACGATGTACTGCAGCAGTACGCGGCAGGCAGCATCGAAGTGCTGCCACGCACGCAGTGGCTGAAGGACCGGGTGGTCGAGTAGGTTCGCCGCACGTATGAGCCATCCCAAACTGAGTGCATTCAGCTTGACGCAGGGCAACGGCTCAACCCCGCCGCGGAACGGCCGCTAACCCGGTGCGCCCTTGCGGTGCCGGGCATCGCCCGGCTCAGACAGGTCGCCGCGCGAGGGATCGCGCACCAGCGCGGCGCCAACGCGGTGCCGGATGTCCTGACCTGCCTTGCGGACCCTCCCATGCCGTCTTCCCGCTCCGCCGCTGCCCGTCGTCCGGGCAGCATCGCCCACAAGCTGATGCTGGGCACCGCTGCCATCGCGCTGTTGTGCTTCGGCCTGACCGCCTTTCTGATCTACCGCCAGGCCAGTGCCAGCCTGATCAACGCGTCGCGGCAGACCATGGCCAGCGAGGCGCATGCCGAAGCGCGCCAGGTTGCGGCCGATCTGGGCACCGGCTTCGCCAGCAACGATGCCATGGTCGAGGCCGTCCTGGCCCAGCGCGCGCGGGGCGACCAGCCTGATCGTGCCAGCCTGGCGGCCGTGCTCGGCGAACAGCTGCGCGCGCACCCGGAGTGGCTGGGCAAGAGCACCATGTGGGAGGCCGATGCCTTCGATGGCAAGGACGCGGAGTTCGTCAACAGCGAGGCACATGACGCCACCGGTCGCTACATGAGCTACTGGGCCTGGCAGGACGGCAAGCCGCAGCAGTCGGTGATGACCGACTACACCGACACCGCCAGCGGGTCCGGTGACTGGTACATGGGGCCGAGCCGCGACAAGCTGCCCAAGGTGAGCGAGCCCTATGCCTATGAGATCGCCGGCCAGCAGGTGCTGATGAGCACCCTGAGCACGCCCATCGTGGAGAACGGCACGTTCCTCGGCGTGTTCACCGTCGATTTCTCGCTGGCGGCGCTGCAGAAGCATCTGGCGACGCTTGCGCCGATGGGAGCAGGCCGCGTTGAACTGCTTTCGCCCAAGGGCGTAGTCCTGGCTTCGGCCGACGCCGCCGAGATCGGCAAGCCGCGCACCGATGCCTTCACCCGCGACATGCTGGCCGGAATCGCGGCCGACAGGACCGTCGAAGCGTTCGAGCCGGATGCCGCCGGCAATGTGCGCCTGTACGTGCCACTGCGGGTTGGCGATGCCCCGCAGCGCTTCGCGCTGGGTGTGGTGGTGCCGCATGCCGTGATCGTGGCCGAGGCTCGCCAGCTGCTGTGGCTGACGCTGCTGGTCGGCGTGCTGGCCGCGCTGACATTGAGCGCCGGCGTCTACCTGCTGCTGCGTCACCTGGCGATCCGGCCGCTGGCGCAGGCGGTACGCATTGCAGGTGACGTGGCGGCGGGCAAGCTGGACACCGCGCTGCCGGCGCGCGGCAACGATGAGGTCGGGCGCCTGCTCGAGGCGATGCAGGGCATGCGGGGACAGCTGCAGGCTGTGATGGCGGCGCAGGCGGAGATGGCACGCCGCCATGATGCGGGCGAGCTCAGTTACCGGATGGACGCGGCGGCCTTCCCGGGGGAGTACGGTCGCATGGTGGCCGACAGCAATCAGCTGGTGGCGTCCAGCAATGCGGTCACCCAGCGGCTGGTGGACGTGATGCAGCGCTACGCGGTGGGCGATCTGAGCGTGGACATGGAGCCGCTGCCGGGCGAGAAGGCGGTGTTCACCGCCGCCATGGCCACCACCAAGAGCAACCTGGCGGCGATCAACGAGCAGATCCAGCAGCTGGCCGCCGCTGCTGCCGCCGGCGACTTTGCCGTGCGTGGTGACAGTGAGCGGTTCGAGCACGATTTCCGCCGCATGGTGACCACGCTGAACGCGATGATGCAGGCCAGCGACCACAACCTCGCGGCGCTTTCCACGCTGCTGCGCGCCATCGCCGCCGGCGATCTCAGTGCACGCATGCAGGGCGACTTCCACGGTGTGTTCGCGGTGATGCGCGACGATGCCAACAGCACTGCGCAACAGCTGACCCATATCGTCGGCCAGATCCAGCAGTCGGCGGCGAGCATCCGCCTTGCGGCCGGTGAGATCGCCGCGGGCAACAGCGATCTGTCGCGTCGCACCGAACTGCAGGCGGCCAACCTGGAAGAAACGGCAGCGTCGATGGAGGAGTTGACCTCCACCGTGCGCCAGAATGCCGATCATGCCCTGCAGGCGAACACGTTGGCCGCATCGGCGGCGGACGTGGCCAGCGAAGGCGGAAAGGTGGTCGGCCAGGTGGTACAGACCATGCAGCAGATCGAAACCTCGTCGCAACGCATCGCCGAGATCATCTCGGTGATCGACGGCATCGCCTTCCAGACCAACATCCTGGCCCTGAACGCCGCCGTTGAGGCCGCGCGTGCGGGCGAACAGGGTCGCGGCTTCGCCGTGGTGGCCAGCGAAGTGCGCGCGCTGGCCCAGCGCTCGGCCGCAGCGGCGAAGGAAATCAAGGGACTGATCGACGCATCGGTGGCCCAAGTCGGCAGCGGTGCGCAGCTGGTGCACCGCGCAGGCAACACCATGCAGGAGATCGTCGGCCAGGTCGGGCGGGTCAACGAGATCATGGCCGAGATCTCGGCCGCCTCGCGCGAGCAGTCGGCCGGCATCGAGCAGGTCAACCAGACCGTGGTGCAGATGGATGAAACCACCCAGCAGAATGCGGCGCTGGTGGAAGAGGCCAGTGCTGCCGCGCGCGCGATGGAAGAGCAGGCCGAGCAGCTTGCGGTGGCGGTGTCCCGCTTCCGGCTGCAGTCGGAAGCGGGCACGGGCACGACGGCCACGCTGCGCGCTGCCTGATGCCGGAAACGAAGACGCCCGGCGGGGGCCGGGCGTCGGTTGCATCCTTGCCGCGCGTCCGTGCGCAGGTCTGAGTGGCTCAGAACATTCCTTCAAACGGGTTCCAGCCGGTCCGGCCTTCCACCTTTTCCAGGTAATAGCTGTAGTTGGTGCTGGAGGCGACCAGGACATTGAAGGCGATGAACACCGCGCGGCCGACGATGTCGGGCAGGAACATCGTGATGGCCGCCAGGCCGATGGCGATGCCGATCACCACCAGCGCCTTGCGCCACATGCCCAGGATCAGCAGGTAGATGGGGCCGAAGAACAGGGCAAAGATGTTCAGGTTGATCTTCAGGCGGTCGCCGAAGGACAGGGCCCGCCAGGCCTGCTTGAAGCCGGGCTCCTTGGGCGCGCCGTGCTGGCGGTAGAAGTTGAAGCGGAACTGCCACTTGGGGCTGAAGTGGGTGAGGTCGACGGTATTCATGGGAGGAACTTCCCTGTGAGAAAACGTTTTCATGCTACCGGAAATGCCTATTCAGGATCCAGCGCTGCGTGCCTGGAACGTGACGCATGCCCTTTGCAGGCGCAGGCCTCACCGGCTTGCACGTCACCCATCCGCCTTGTTTTTAGGATAGGGTGCGCAGTTCCGCTGCCGCCCGGTTGGACCCGCGCGGCAGCGGGGATGTCCACGGAGGTTGCATGACCACACCCGCTACACCGGAAAACGCACCGGGACCGGTGCTTCTGCCCACACCCGAAGTGGTGCAGGCCCAACAACTGCTCGCCCGCCAGCAACTGGCGGTGGCGATGGACCGTGCGCGCACCGCTGCCCTGCAGGACGCGGCCGGCGTCGTCCTGCAGGACGAGTAACGCGCGCTGCTGAAGTACGATCGATCGCGTTGGCCCCGTCGCCAGCGCGATCGCCGAGGGATGTGCCGCCGCCCGTTTTGCTCGATCCAATTGCGGTCGATCCGGCAGGCCGTCGGCAGCCTCGCCTGCTGTTTGCTGAATGGGGAGAAATCCCGGCGTAGGCCTTCGCACCCGGCTTACATGTAGCGGCCTAGACTGGGCCGCATTTTCGATTCCGCCCCGTTGGAGATCGTGTGGGTTCCGGTAGTGACAGACAGCGACTGCGCGGCCTCAGGCCGACGCAGCCAGGACAAGTGCGGGCGCCGGGAAGGCGCGCCGGGAACCTTCGTGCATGCAGCCTGGCCCGGACGGCCGGCCATGCCGACTGCGCGGAGTAGGCGCCGATGGGGGTGCAGACCATCCATGCGGAGGCGGAATCGGCCGGGCCTGACGCCGGCTGGGCGCTGCTGCCTGCCGAAGTGCCCTTGCCGATGCCCGAGCAGACCCTGCGCGAAGGGCAGCTCAGGGTGCGCCGGCACCGCACCTCGCCACGCCTGATCGGCCTGCGTCGGCTGTACATCCTGGGCGGCACGCTGGTGATGACCGCAGCGGCCACCCGGATGATGTGGCGGGTGTTGTCGGTCAACGGCATCAGCGTGCTCGAAGCCTGCCTGCTGGTGCTGTTCGTGGGCCTGTTCGCCTGGATCGCGCTGTCGTTCGCCAGCGCGGTGGCAGGCTTCCTCACCGCCGTGTTCGACCGTGGCTATCGCCTGGGCATTGATCCGGACAAGCCGCTGCCCACCGTGCACAGCCGCACGGCGCTGCTGATGCCGACCTACAACGAGGATCCGCGCCGGCTGCTGGCCGGCCTGCGTGCGATCTACGAATCGGTGGCGGCCACCGGCCAGCTGGAGCGTTTCGACTTCTTCGTGCTCAGTGACACCCGCCGTGACGATATCGCGCGGGCCGAAGAGCAGGTCTTCGCCGAGCTCCGCGAGCAGGTGCCCGACGGCCGCGTGCGGCTGTTCTACCGCCGTCGTGGCGACAACAGCGGCCGCAAGGCGGGCAACATCGCCGACTGGGTGCGCCGCTTCGGCGGGGCCTACCCGCAGATGCTGATCCTGGACGCCGACAGCCTGATGACCGGCGACAGCATCGTGCGCCTGGTGGCCGGCATGGAACACAACGCTGACGTCGGCCTGATTCAGACCCTGCCGTCGGTGATCGGCGGACGCACCCTGTTCGCCCGCATGCAGCAGTTCGGTGGCCGCGTCTACGGGCCGGTGATCGCCCGGGGCGTGGCCTGGTGGCACGGCGCTGAAAGCAACTACTGGGGCCACAACGCCATCATCCGCACCCGTGCCTTCGCCGACCATGCCGGCCTGCCATCGCTGCCTGGGCGCAAGCCGTTCGGCGGCCACGTGCTCAGCCACGACTTCGTCGAAGCCGCGCTGATGCGGCGTGGCGGCTGGGCCGCGCACATGGTGCCGTACCTGGGGGGCAGCTATGAGGAAGGCCCGCCGACCCTGACCGACCTGCTGGTGCGCGACCGTCGCTGGTGCCAGGGCAACCTGCAGCACGGCAAGGTGGTCGGCAGCCGCGGCCTGCACTGGATCAGCCGCATGCACATGCTGATCGGCATCGGCCATTACTTCACTGCGCCCATGTGGGCGATGCTGATGCTGATCGGCATCGCCATCCCGCTGTTCCAGGAAGGCATCGACTTCAATGCCGTGCTGCACCTGGCGCCCGGCGTGTACTGGCGCGCGCAGGACGAGCAGCAGGTGGTGCGCCTGTTCGCCGCCACCATGGCGGTACTGCTGATGCCCAAGGTGCTGGGCTACCTGGCGATGCTGCTGGACCCGGTGGATCGTCGTGGCTGCGGCGGTGCGTTCCGTGCCTTCGTGTCGATGCTGGTGGAGACCGTGCTGGCGGCACTGATGGCGCCGGTGGTCATGTATGTGCAGTCCCGCGGCGTGGCCGAAGTGCTGTCCGGACGCGACTCGGGGTGGGACGCCCAGCAGCGCGACGACGGTGGCATTTCCTGGATGGCGCTGGTGCGCGGTTACGGCGGCCTGGGCCTGTTCGGCGCCTTCATGGGCGTGCTGGCCTGGCTGGTCTCGCCGTCGCTGGCGGCATGGATGGCGCCGGTGGTGATAGGCATGGTGCTGGCCATCCCGGTGGTCGCACTGACCTCGTCGCGCGGTCCCGGTGCGTTCCTGCACCGGCTGGGCCTGCTCGACATCCCCGAGGAGAACATTCCGCCGCCGGTGCTGGTACGCGCCGCGCAGCTGCGCCGGGAAGCGGCCGAACAGCCGCCGCTGTACTGATCGCCCCACACCGGCGGCATAATGCGGCTCGCATCTGAAGGAGCCGCAACATGCTGCAAACGGTGGAACAGGAAACCGGCGCCTCGCCGCAGTGGTCGGTGATCTGGCTGCACGGCCTCGGCGCCGATGGCCATGACTTCGCCCCGATCGTTCCGGAGCTGGTGCGTCCGCACTGGCCGGCGCTGCGCTTCGTGTTCCCGCACGCCCCGGTGCGGCCGATCACGATCAACAACGGCGTGCCGATGCGCGGCTGGTACGACATCGTCGGCATGGATTTCCGTTCCCGCGCCGACATGGCCGGCGTGCGCGAATCGGTGGCCCAGGTAGAGGCCCTGATCGCCCGCGAGATCGAGCGGGGCATCACGCCGGAGCAGATCTTCCTGGCCGGCTTCTCGCAGGGGGGCGCGATCATTCTTACCGCCGCGCTGTCGCGCACGGCGCCGCTGGCCGGGCTGATCGCGCTGTCCACCTACCTGCCCGACGCGGACAGCGCCGAGCGCGTGGCTACCGCAGTGGACGTGCCGGTGTTCATGGCCCACGGCAGCGGCGATCCGGTCATTCCTCAGGCGGTAGCCGCACACAGCGCGCAGGCGCTGCGCGCGTTGGGCCTGCAGGTGCAGTGGCACAGCTACCCGATGGCGCACCAGGTCTGTGCCGAGGAGATCGATGCCCTGGGTGACTGGCTGCAGGAACGCCTGGGCGTCGCCTGACCCATGTCTCCGGCCAGCACGCCTCCCTGGATGCCGGAACTGTGCCGCCTGCGGCGGCTGGCGGCGATGCTCGGCCTGGCCGAGCTGGTGGTGGTGCTGCTGGCCCTGGCGCCCGATGGCAGCCGTCACTGGACGGTGGGCGAGCTGCTTTCGGCCAGCGGTTTCGCACTCTGGCTGGCGCTGGCGGTGACCGCCAGCCTGTGCATGCTGCGGCAGGCGCTGTCGAGGCTGCCACCGCTGCTGGGCGCCGCTGCGGCGATCGCACTGGCGGCGCTGATCGCCGTGGTCTG
Source organism: Stenotrophomonas maltophilia (assembly GCF_025642255.1). Classification (NCBI taxonomy): domain Bacteria; kingdom Pseudomonadati; phylum Pseudomonadota; class Gammaproteobacteria; order Lysobacterales; family Lysobacteraceae; genus Stenotrophomonas; species Stenotrophomonas maltophilia. The sequence goes on along the minus strand of NZ_CP106759.1, from coordinate 3,605,746 downwards.
CGCGGGCATCATCCACGCGCTGTATGCCGTGCTGGGCGACAGCTTCGCCCGTGGCATCAGCTTCTGGCGCTTCACCCTTGGCAGTGCGGCCACCAGCGCACTGATCAGCGCGCTGGCCCTGCGCTACTTCTACGTGAGCGACCGCTGGGCCGCGCAGGTGCAGGCCAACGCACGTGCACAGGCCGATGCACTGCAGGCCCGGATCCGTCCGCATTTCCTGTTCAACAGCATGAATCTGATCGCCAGCCTGCTGCATCGTGATCCGGCGGTGGCCGAACGCGCCGTGCTGGACCTGTCCGATCTGTTCCGCGCGGCGCTGGGGGCGGGCGATGGAGACTCCACCCTGCAGGCCGAATGCGAGCTGGCCGAGCGTTACCTGTCGATCGAGTCGCTGCGCCTGGGAGAGCGCCTGCAGGTGCGTTGGCAGCGTGACGAGCCGCTGCCGTGGGAGCAGCCGCTGCCGCGGCTGGTGTTGCAGCCACTGGTGGAAAACGCGGTGCTGCATGGCATTTCGCGGTTGCCGGAAGGTGGCACCGTCGAGCTGCACGTGGCGCGCGAAGGCAACGAGCTGCACATCCGCGTACGCAATCCCGCTCCCGATCCACAGATGCCGGGGCTGGCCCTGGCACGCGGCGCCGGGCATGCCCAGCACAGCATCGGTCATCGCCTGGCGTGGCGCTTCGGCAGTGCCGCACGGATGACGGCCGGCTGGAGCGAGGGCTACTATGCCTGCCAGGTGACGGTGCCGATCCAGTGAGGGAACGATCGTGAGGGTAGTCATCGCCGATGACGAACCGCTGGCGCGCGAGCGCCTGCGCAGCCTGCTGGCCGCGCAGGAGGGGGTGGACGTGGTGGCCGAGGCCGGTAACGGCGAGCAGGCCCTGCACGCCTGCGCGGAACTGCAGCCGGACCTGGTGCTGCTGGACATCGCGATGCCCGGACTGGATGGGCTGGAAGCGGCCCGTCACCTGGCCAGCTTCGAGCCACGCCCGGCGGTGGTGTTCTGTACGGCCTATGACGCGCATGCCTTGTCGGCATTCGAAGCGGCGGCCATCGACTACCTGATGAAGCCGGTGCGTGCCGAGCGGCTGGCAGCGGCCATCGCGCGCGCACGGACCTTTCTGGCCGGGCGCGGGGGGCAGCCACAGCACGATGCGGGGCAACAGGCACGCAGCATGCTGTGCGCCCGGCTGCGGGGCAGCCTGCGGCTGATTCCGCTGGATGACATCCATTACCTGCAGGCCGAGGAAAAGTACGTGGTGGTGCACCACGCGCGCGGTGAGGACCTGATCGAGGAGTCGCTGAAGTCGCTGGAGGAGGAATTCGCCAGCCGCTTCGTGCGCATCCACCGCAACTGTCTGGTGGCGCGGCACGAACTGGTGGAACTGCGTCGTGGCGTGGGCGGGCAGGTGCAGGCGGTGCTCCGGCATGGCAAGCAGCCGCTGGAGGTCAGCCGCCGCTGTGTGGCGACGCTGAAGCAGGAACTGCGGCATCTGTGAGTGTCCGACTCACCCTCGCGAATTTCCCGGTGACGGACGGCAACGTGTTATCGGGTGGGAGAGAGGGGTCAGATCCCTTTTCCGCAGGAAAAGGGATCTGACCCCGAGAGCCGCTGGCTGTTGTTTCTGCTTCTTTCTTTTGATCTTCCGTGGCTGGCGCACACGGAAACTGTCAGAGGCCGGGCGGGGTGGGTTGCGCAGGGGCGTGAGCCGCATGGATGCGGCGACCGAGCTTACATGGACGTGCTTGCAGCGGCCCCTGCGCAGCCCATCCCGCCCGGCCAAGCACGGCTGTTGCTTCAGCCTTGTCCCCAGCCAGCCATGAGGGGCTCCGCCGTTGGCCGTATCCGCGCCGAAGGCGCGATAATGACCGGATGGAAACCGTCCGCATCGCCACCCGCAAGAGCCCGCTCGCCCTCTGGCAGAGCGAACACGTCGCCGACCGCCTCCGCCAGGCCCATCCCGGCCTGCACGTGGAGCTGGTCCCGATGAGCACGCGCGGCGATGAAGTGCTCGACCGCTCGCTGGCCGCCATCGGTGGCAAGGGCCTGTTCCTGAAGGAACTGGAGCTGGCCATCCTGCGCGGCGACGCCGACTGCGCCGTGCATTCGCTGAAGGATGTGCCGATGGAACTGGATGCGCCGTTCGTGCTGCCGGCCATGCTGCCCCGTCATGACCCGGCCGACGGCTTCGTCTCCAACCTCTATGCCTCGCTTGATGCGTTGCCCATCGGCGCGCGCGTCGGCACGTCCTCGCTGCGCCGCCAGGCCCAGCTGCGTGCGCTGCGCCCGGACCTGGAACTGCTGGACCTGCGTGGCAACGTCAATACGCGCCTGGCCAAGCTCGACAACGGGGGCTACGACGCCATCGTGCTGGCCGTCGCCGGGCTGGAGCGCCTGGGACTGGGCGATCGGATCGTGCTGCGCCTGCAGCCGCCGCACTGGCTGCCGGCGCCGGCGCAGGGCGCCGTGGCCGTGGAGTGCGACGGCAGCAATGCGCCGCTGATGGCCTTGTTCGCTGCGCTCGATGACGCCGCGACACGGGCCTGCGTGGAAGCGGAGCGGGCAATGAACCGCGCGCTGCATGGCAGCTGCCATGTGCCGGTGGCGGCGATCGCGCAGTGGCAGGGGCAGGACCTGCACCTGCAGGGGCTGGTCGGCAGCGCCAGCGATGGCCGTGCGGTGCGCGCCGAAGGCGTGGGTCCGGCCAGCGACCCGGACGCGCTGGGCCAGCGCGTGGCGCAGAGGCTGCTCGATGGCGGTGCGGCTGAGCTGCTGAACGCCTGACCCGGCCGATTTCCTCGGCCAGGGGCTACGGAACAGAAACGAAAACGGGCGCCAGGCGCCCGTTTCGCTTATTTGAACTTGTAGACCACGTTCATGGTGGTCAGCGTATCGGTCTTGCGCTTGTCCACCGCGACGTCGCTGTTGTAGCGGGCCTGCCAGCCGGCCTTCAAGGCCAGGTGTTCATTCATGCTCACCGACAGGCCGAAATCGTTCTGGCCGAAGGTGTTGTACGACCCCGATTCGACCAGCAGCGTGTTGACCAGATCGGTGTTCTCGGTAAGCGAGTACTTCATGTCGAACAGGCCACGACCGATCAGCCCGGTACGGGTGCGATCATCCTCGGTGCTGTGGGTGCGGCGCACACCGGGGCCGACCTGGGCATCGAAATAGAAGCGCTCGGTACTCCACAGACGGGTGCCGTAACCCAGACCGAACGAGCTCTGGCGGTCGTAGGTGGCGAAGTCATCGCGCTCGGTACGCACCGTGGCGGTCAGCTGGCGGTGCTCGCCCAGCTGCAGCGCGCTGCCGGCGCTGCCGGTGTAGCGGTTGGCGGTGGTGTTGTTGCGGCGGGTGGTGGTGCCGTCGTCGTTGGTCTCGGTCACCTTGGAGCTGGAACGCAGGCCGAACAGGTCCATGCTGTGCACCCAGTCACCGTCGGTGTAGCGCAGGCGCAGGCGGCCGTTGAAGCTCTCGGTGCTGCTGTTGCCGCGTGCCGAGGCGAAGCCGAGCTCGCCGCCGCTGCCGCTCCAGGGCGAGGACATCGCCGCCAGTTCGGATGCATCCTGCGCGTACGCCAGCGGGGCGCAGAGCAGCAGGGGAATCAGCAGGGACACGCGCAGGGACATCGAGGCTTCTCCGAAGCGGTTAACAACCCGTGATGATACTGGAAGCGTGATGGCCGTCCGCCCCATGGCGCTGGCCGCTTCAGCAGGCGTTGTCACCGCTCCCCATTCAGGGCAGCTCGATGCGGAGGGAGGGGTCGTTGAAGCGCGAATAGCGCAGGCGCAGCTGGAACACCTTGCCGTTGCTGCTGCCGCTGCGCACGATCTGGCGTGGCAGGCCCTGCCCATCCACCCAGTACTCCAGGCGCTCGCCGGGGCCGGCGCCACGCAGCCGGTAGCGGCGGGTCTGGACCCCGTCCAGCGTCTGGCTGCCCAGATCCTCGGCCTGCAGCGCCGCGGGCGCGACGTCGGCCGGCAGCGGTGTCCGCCATTGCTCGAGCAGACCGGGCGGTGTCGGCACCTGGCGGATGGCCCCGTCGGCCTGCAGGAACATCGTGTCACCGATGATGGTCTGTGCACCGGCCGCCGTCTGTACCCGGAACCGGTCCGGGGCCACGAAGTCCATCGCACTGCGGACCGGCTGTGGCGTACCCAGCACTTCCAGTTCCGCGTGGAAGCTGCGCAGGGCGGCGAACCGTTGGCTGGCGGCCAGTACCGCCTGCGCCGGGTCGGCCTGCGGAACGACCGCGTCGCCGCCGGACGGCGCTGGGGGGCGACCACAGGCAGCCAGCAGCAGGCAGGCCAGCAGGGGCAGGGCGGGCAACCGGCGCATGGGAGGGCTTTCGCAGAGGGCGGGGCGCCCACGATAGCCCAAACCCCCCACACAAGACCCGCGACTCGGACATAATCGGGGGCATGGACCGATACGAACGCATCACCGCCCTGCATCGTCTGCTCAAGTCCGCGCGCTATCCGGTGACGGTGGCGACCCTGCAGGACAAGCTCGGTTGTTCCCGTGCCACCGTCTACCGCGACCTGGCGTTCCTGCGCGACGCGCTGATGGCGCCGATCGAGGGCGATGGCGAGGCCGGCTTCCGCTATCACGCCGACGAAAGCGACCGCTTCGAACTGCCCGGCCTCTGGCTCAGCTCGGAGGAGCTGCATGCCCTGCTGGCATCGCAGCACCTGCTGGCCCGTACCGGCGGGGGCGTGCTGTCTTCGGTGCTGGCACCGCTGCAGCAGCGCATCGAAAGCCTGCTGGCCGCGCAGGCGGGGGTCTCCAGCTGGCCGGTGGACCGGGTGCGGGTCATTCCGCATCGCGGCCGCAAATTCGACGAAGGCAGCTTCCGCAGCGTGGCTTCGGCCGTGCTCGAGCGGCGCCAGCTGGGCTTCGAGTACCGCGCCCGTTCCACCGACGAACCGACCAAGCGCACTGTTTCGCCGCAGCGCCTGACCCACTACCGCGACAACTGGTATCTCGATGCATGGGACCACGACCGCGAGGCCCTCCGCAGCTTCGCGGTGGACCGGATCCACAAGGCGCGGGTGATCGACCACACGGCCCGTGACGTGGCCGACAGCGAACTGGACGAGCAGCTGGGTGCCAGCTACGGCATTTTCTCCGGTGCGCCGAAGGGCTGGGCCACCATCCTGTTCAGCGCCAAGGCTGCGCGCTGGGTCGCCGATGAGCACTGGCATTCCAAGCAGCAGGGCCGTTTCCTGGCCGACGGCCGCTATGAGCTGAAAGTGCCTTACAGCGTGTCACGCGAACTGCTGATGGATGTGCTGCATTACGGCTCGGATGCCGAGATCGTCGAACCGACGATGCTGCGCGAGCAGGCCAAGGCGCTGCTCGAGCTGGCCCTGAGCAACTACGATAGATCCTGACCTCCCCCCGAGAATCATTCCGCCCATGAAGAAGACCCTGTTGCTGCCCCTGCTCGCCGCTGCGCTGGCCCTGACCGCCTGCGGCAAGTCCGGCGAGCCTTCGCAGAAGCTGGTGGTGGCCGCCACGGCCGTGCCGCACGCCGAAATCCTCGAGGTGGTCAAGCCGATCCTCAAGCAGGAAGGCGTGGAACTGGACGTGCGCGTGTTCAACGACTACGTGCAGCCCAACGACCAGCTGGTGCAGAAGCAGGTGGACGTGAACTACTTCCAGACCGAGCCGTACCTGGACGCCTACAACCGCGACCGCAAGACCGATCTGGTGACGGTGATCGGCGTGCACATCGAGCCGTTCGGCGCATACTCGCGCAAGATCAAGTCGCTGGCCGAACTGCGCGAAGGCGCGGATGTGGTCATCCCGAACGATCCGAGCAACAACAGCCGGGCGCTGATCCTGCTGCACAAGGCCGGTGTGATCGAGCTGAAGGATCCGACCAATGCGCTGGCAACCCAGCGCGACATCGTCTCCAATCCGAAGCAGCTGAAGTTCCGCGAGCTGGATTCGGCGATGCTGCCCCGCGTACTGGATCAGGTGGACCTGGCCCTGATCAACACCAACTATGCATTGGATGCGGGTCTGAACCCGACCCGGGATGCGCTGGCGATCGAAAGCAAGGACTCGCCGTACGTGAACTTCCTGGTGGCCCGGCCCGACAACAAGGATGACGCGCGCGTGCAGAAGCTGGCCAAGGCGCTCACCAGCGCACAGGTGAAGACGTTCATCGAGACCAAGTACAAGGGTGCCGTGCTGCCGGCGTTCTGATGTTGGGGCAGCGCCGGGCCATGCCCGGCGGATTGGGGATTGATTCGCCGGGCATGGCCCGGCGCTACCGCCCTCAATCGACGTGGAAGGCCAGGGTGGCGGCGACCGCCTGCTGCCACCCGGCATACAGCGTCTCGCGCCGTGCTGCCGGCATCTGCGGCTCGAAACGGCGGTCCAGTCCCCATTGCGCGGCGATCTGTTCGCGGCTTTCCCAGAATCCCACCGCCAGCCCGGCCAGGTAGGCCGCGCCCAGCGCCGTGGTCTCGGTCAGCCGTGGCCGCAGCAGCGGAACGCCGAGAATGTCGGCCTGGAAGCTGGCAAGGAAGTCGTTGCCGATCGCGCCGCCGTCGGCACGCAGCTCGCTCAGGCCGATACCTGCATCGGACTGCATGGCATCGAGTACATCGCGGGTCTGGTAAGCCATTGCTTCCAATGCTGCACGCACGAAGTGCGACCTGCTGGTGCCCCGGGTCAGGCCGAACATCGCTCCACGCACGTCGCTGCGCCAGTAAGGCGCACCCAGGCCCACGAACGCCGGCACCAGATAGACGCCAGCGCTGTCGCCGACCTTCGCGGCCAGCGCCTGGCTGTCGCTGGCCCGATCGATCATGCGCAGGCCGTCGCGCAGCCACTGCACCACCGAGCCGGCGATGAAGATCGACCCCTCCAGTGCGTACTCCACGCGCCCGTCCAGGCCCCAGGCGATGGTGGTCAGCAGGCCATTGTGCGAACGCACGGCCTGCGTTCCGGTGTGCATCAGCATGAAGCAGCCGGTGCCGTAGGTGTTCTTCACCATGCCCGGCTGGAAGCAGGCCTGGCCGAACAGCGCGGCCTGCTGGTCGCCAGCGATACCGGCGATCGGAATCGGGTGGTCGAAGAAGAACTGCGGCCGGGTGTGCGCGTACACCGCGCTGGAGTCACGCACCTGCGGCAGCATGGCGCGCGGAATGTCCAGCAGCGCGAGCAGCTCGTCGTCCCAGTCCAGGGTGTGGATGTTGAACAGCAGCGTGCGTGCGGCGTTGCTGTAGTCCGTCATGTGTGCCTGGCCGCCACTGAGATTCCAGACCAGCCAGCTGTCGATGGTGCCGAACAGCAGTTCGCCACGCTCCGCGCGCTGTTGTGCGCCTTCCACGTGATCGAGGATCCAGCGCACCTTGGTGGCCGAGAAGTAGGCATCGATCAGCAGGCCGGTGCGTTCACGGATCAGCGCTTCGTGCCCCTGCGAGCGCAACCGCTCGCAGATGGCCTGGCTTTGCCGGGACTGCCAGACGATGGCGTTGTGGATCGGCTGGCCCGTGGCGCGTTCCCAGACCACGGTGGTCTCGCGCTGGTTGGTGATGCCCAGTGCGGCGATGTGGCGCGGGTCGATCTGTTCGCGGCTGAGCAGCTCGGTCAGCGTGGCGTAGACGCTGGTGAGGATCTCGCGCGGGTCATGTTCCACCCAACCGGGCTGCGGGAAAATCTGGGCGAACTCACGTTGCGCGCTGCCGACGATGTCGCCGGCGTGATCGAACAGGATCGCGCGCGAACTGGTGGTGCCCTGATCGATGGCCAGCACGTAGCGGGGCGTCATGCGGCGTCTCCGGTAGCGATGGGGAAATCCTACTGCATCGGCAGCGACGGGCCATGCCGGGTGTCACCGCGATCGGCCGGGCATGGCCTGGTGCTGCTGTTCCTCCAACCAGTCCTGCAGGCGTGCCACCTGTGCGGTGTCCAGCCGCAGTCCCAGCTTGCTCCGCCGCCACAGTATGTCCTCGGCGGTATGCGCCCATTCGTGATCGCGCAGGAACACGACCTCATGGGCGTGCAGCCCACCGCCGAAGTGTTCGCCGAGATCGTCCATGCCCTGCACCCCGTGCAGCAGCTCGGTGCTGCGGCTGCCATAGGCCTCGGCCCAGCGCCGCGTAGTGTCCTCAGGCAACCACGGTGCGAGTCTCCGCAGGTGAGAGCGTGCCTGCACGGCATCGCCCCAGTCGCTGCCCGGCAGCGGCGTCCCGGCTGCCGTCCATGCCGGCCCCATCTGCGGCAGGTGGGGCCGCAGCAGATCCAGCGCTTCTTCGGCCAGAACGCGGTAGGTGGTCAGCTTCCCCCCCAGCACGTGCACGGCGGGCGCGCCCTGCACCTGCAACTGCAGGCGATAGTCGCGGCTGAGTCGTGCCGCGCGCGGATCCGGGTCGGCCAGCAGCGGGCGCACGCCGGCAAACTGCCAGACCACCTCCGTCGCCGTGATCGGCTGGCGCAGATAGCGGTTGGCCGCCTCGCACAGGTATGTCACTTCCGAAGGCAGCACGTGGCAGCGCGCCGGATCGCCCTGATAGTCGGTGTCGGTGGTACCCACCAGCAGGTGGTCGTGGGTGAAGGGCAGCAGGAATACGACCCGTCCGTCGGGCTGCTGCAGCAGGCAGGCGCTGTCATCGGGCCAGGGCCGGCGCAGCACGATGTGGCTGCCCTGCACCAGGCGCAGGGCCGGTGTGCCGCTGCGCGCCTGCATGCGTTGCAGCAGGCCTCCGGCCCAGGGACCGGCCGCGTTGGCCACGGCATGTGCATGCACCGTCTGCTGCTGTCCCGCTGCATCGACCAGTACCGCCCGCCAGTGGCCCTGCTCGCCGTGCAGTTCGACGCAGCGGGTGCGAACCTGTACACGCGCGCCGCGTTGCGCGGCATCCAGCGCGTTGAGCAATACCAGGCGTGCATCGTCCACCTGCGCGTCGGTATAGCTGAAGGCCTGGTGCAACGATGGCGACAGCCACGTGCCCAACGGGTCGTGTGGCAGGTGCAGTGCGCGCGAAGCCGGAAACGCTGCGCCGCGATGGCCGAGGTGGTCATACAGCCACAGGCCGAGCCGCAGCATCCAGCGTGGCCGCAGGTGGGGTTCCCAGGGCAGCACGAAGCGCAGCGGCCGGACCAGGCAGGGCGCCTGCCTGCGGAGTACATCGCGTTCGCCCAGCGCCTTGCGCACCAGGCCGAACTCGCCCTGTTCCAGGTAGCGCAGCCCGCCATGGACCAGCTTGCTGCTGGCGCTGGAGGTATGTGACGCAAGATCGTGCTGCTCGCAGAGCAGCACGCGCAGGCCGCGGCCTGCGGCGTCGCGTGCGATGCCGGCGCCGTTGATGCCACCTCCGATCACCAGCAGGTCGACATTGTCCATCCCGATCACCGGCCTTCCGTCCTTTGCAGAGTCAAGCCCTGCTCGACGTCCGGAAAAAAGCAGTCGAGCACGACCCGACTCTACACAGAACGCGGGTGACGAAAACGACGACGGGCCCCGAAGGGCCCGTCGCGTACAGACAGTGAAGCAGACGGTGCTTAGAAGCGGGCGCCGATACCCACGCCGACAGTCCACGGATCCAGCTTGGCTTCGCCGATCTTCTCGCCACCAACCTTCACGTCCGGGCGGGCGCGCATGTAGCGGGCATCAGCACGGGCGAACCAGGTGGAGTTGATGTTCATGTCGACGCCGACGGTGCCGATCACGCCCTTGGCATCCTTCAGGCGGATGTCGGAGCTGCTGCCGTCAGCCAGCGATTCGTTGCTGAAGGCCGACTGGAAGTAGCCCACGCCCACGAACGGGCGGAACACGTTGTCGGCCTGGCCGAAGTGGTACTGGCCGCTCAGCGCGACCGGCTGCTGCTCGACGCTGCCCAGGCGGGTGTTGCCCGGACCCTTGACGCGGTGATCGAACTTGTCGGCAGCGCCCCACAGCTCAACGGCCCAGTTGTCGTTGACGTAGTAGCTGAAGCTGACGGTCGGCGCCGGGCCGCCATCGAGCTTCTTGACGCCGGTGATCGGATCATTCTTCGGCTGCAGCAGCGTGACGCCGCCAACCACGGCAAAATGCTTGCCCGAGGCGGTGTCGGTGGTGCTGCTGTCCTGGGCGAAAGCGGCCGGCGCGAAGGCGGCCGAGGTCAGCAGGGCGAGACTCAGGATACGGATGGAGCGCATGGGGGTATCTCCTAATGTTTCTTGTTTTTGGGCCCCCGGTTGCGGGGCGAGCACACCGTAGTCGCCTCAACATGAATCGAATCCGACGCGCGTTAAAAAATAGTTCGCTCTGTTCAGCGATGAGTTCGAAAAGCCTGTTTTCATGGGGTTTTTGCTCTGGAGGAATGTTCATGCAGTTGCACAAACCGTGAGCGCGCCAACGCTCTGCACCGGCCTGCCCGCGCAGGTGAACACGCGATCGCGCGTGTTGCTGCTTGGTTCGATGCCGGGTGCTGCGTCGCTGCACGCTGGCCAGTACTACGCGCATCCACGCAATCGTTTCTGGCCGCTCATGTCCGATATCTGCGGCTTTGACGCCGGTTTGCCCTATCCGCAACGCATGCGCGCGCTGAACGCCGCCGGTGTCGGGGTGTGGGATGTGATCGGCCGATGCGAGCGCCGGGGCAGCCTGGATGCGGACATCGTGCGTGGCACGGAAGTGGCCAACGCGCTGCCGGAACTGATCGCCCTGCTGCCTGAGCTGCAGCTGATCGGCTGCAATGGTGCTGCGTCGATGCAGGCATTCCAGCGCTGGGTGCTGCCTGTCCTGGGGGAGCCACCGCGTGTGCTGGCGCTGCCCTCGACCAGCCCGGCCAATGCGGCCTGGTCGCTGCAGCGCCTGCGTCAGGCCTGGCAGCCGGTGGCCGATGCACTGGCGACATGAAGCGGACATCGTGCGGACAATACGCTACCCACTGGAGGTGCCTGCGCCCCATGGGCAACAGCGTGTCCCGGCTGCGTGCGTACTGAAAACACCTGTAACGGTTGGCGCTGGCCCCCGCTGGCCGCACAATAGACGTTTCCCTACACCAGATTGCCGGAGTTATCCCCATGGCCGAAATCAAGGAAGCACTTGTCCCCGATATCGGTGACTACAGCGATATCCCGGTAATCGAGGTGCTTGTCGCCGTTGGCGATACGGTCAGGAAGGACCAGGGCCTGGTGACGCTGGAAAGCGACAAGGCGACCATGGAAGTGCCGTCTTCGGTGGCCGGTGTGGTCAAGGAGATCAAGGTCAAGGTGGGTGACACCCTGTCCGAGGGCAAGGTCGTGGCGCTGATCGAAGTGGCGGCAGACGAGGCCGCAGCGCCGGCCGCTCCGGCCCCGGCCCCGGCCAAGGCCGCTGCCCCGGCGGCTGCCACCCAGAGCGCCCCGGCCCCGGCGGCTGCCGCGCCGGCCGCCCCGGCTGCCGGTGGCGGTGCGGTTGAAGCCCGGGTGCCGGACATCGGCGATTACACCGACATCCCGGTCATCGAAGTGCTGGTCGCCGTGGGCGACACCGTCAAGAAGGATCAGGGCCTGGTCACGCTGGAAAGCGACAAGGCGACCATGGAAGTGCCGTCCTCGGTGGCCGGTGTGGTCAAGGAACTGAAGGTCAAGGTGGGGGACACCCTGTCGCAGGGCAATGTGGTGGCCATCATCGAAGCCGAGGGTGCTGCTGCGCCGGCGCCGACCCGCGAAGCGGCTGCGGCGGCCCCGGCCGCTGCCGAGACCGCCACCCAGGTCGAGCCGGTCGCTGTGCCCGCCCAGCCGGACAAGCTGGCGGCTCGTGAGATCGCGTCGGCCGGCGCTCCGTCCAGCCCGCCCGTACAGTTCAACGCCGATGGCGTGCTGCCGGCCAAGGTGCCGTATGCCACCCCGGCGGTGCGCGTGTTCGCCCGCGAGCTGGGCGTGGACCTGCTGCAGATCAGCGGTACCGAGAAGGGCGGGCGCATCACCAAGGGTGACGTGCAGAAATTCGTCAAGGCCGCGCTCAGTGGTGGCGTTCCGGCCGCGGGCGGCACCGCTGCCGCCGCAGGCGGTGGGCTGAACCTGCTGCCGTGGCCGAAGGTCGATTTCAGCAAGTTCGGCGAGACCGAAGTGCAGCCGCTGTCGCGCATCAAGAAGATCTCCGGCGCGAACCTGGCCCGCAACTGGGCGATGATTCCGCACGTCACCCAGTTCGACCAGGCCGACATCACCGATCTGGAAGCACTGCGCGTGGCACTGAACAAGGAGAACGAGAAGGCCGGCATCAAGCTGACCATGCTCGCCTTCCTGATCAAGGCCAGCGCCGCGGCGCTGAAGAAGTTCCCGGAGTTCAACGCCTCGCTGGACGCCAGCGGCGAGAACCTGACCCTGAAGAAGTACTTCAACATCGGGTTCGCCGCCGATACGCCGAACGGCCTGGTCGTGCCGGTGATCCGCGACGTCGACAAGAAGGGCGTGGTGCAGATCGCGCAGGAAACCGGCGAGCTGGCCAAGAAGGCGCGCGACGGCAAGCTGGGCCCGGCCGACATGAGTGGCGGCTGCTTCTCGATCAGCTCGCTGGGCGGGATCGGTGGCACCGCGTTCACCCCGATCGTCAATGCGCCGGAAGTGGCCATCCTGGGCGTGTCCAAGTCCTCCATCCAGCCGGTCTGGAATGGCAAGGAATTCGCACCGAAGCTGCTGCTGCCGCTGTCGCTGAGCTACGACCACCGCGTCATCGATGGCGCCCTGGCCGCACGCTTCACCACGTACCTCTCGCAGGTACTGGCCGACATGCGTCGCGTGCTGCTGTAAGGCACCCGCTTCGCCCCCACCGTGTGGCCGTCGCCCTTGGCGCGGCCGCCTGACGAAACGCAGTGACAGCCCGCCGGCCACCCCGGCCGGGCATGAGGAAAACCACCATGGCCACGATTGAAGTCAAGGTTCCCGACATCGGCGATTACAGCGATGTGCCGGTGATCGAAGTGTTGGTCGCCGTCGGCGATACGGTGAAGAAGGACCAGGGCCTGGTGACCCTGGAATCGGACAAGGCCACGCTGGAAGTGCCGTCCTCGGCCGCCGGTGTGGTCAAGGAACTGAAGGTCAAGCTCGGCGATACGCTGTCCGAGGGGGCCGTGGTGGTCCTGCTGGACACCGAAGGAGCCGCCGAGGCCCCGGCCAAGGCGTCCGCACCTGCGCCGGCGGCCGCCGCCCCGGCCAGCAAGCCGCCGGTCACCCCGTCGCATCGTGCCCCGGCCGAACCGGCCGCACCGAAGCCGGCGCTGGCCAGCGGCAAGCCGGCCGACATCGAATGCGAGATGGTCGTGCTGGGCTCCGGCCCGGGCGGCTACACCGCCGCGTTCCGCGCAGCCGATGTCGGCCTGGATACGGTACTGGTCGAGCGCTACGCCAGCCTCGGCGGCGTCTGCCTCAACGTCGGCTGCATTCCGTCCAAGGCACTGCTGCATGCGGCGGCGGTCATCGATGAAGTCGCCCATGCCGGCGATTTCGGCGTGGAGTTCGGCAAGCCGACGATCACGCTGGACAAGCTGCGCCAGTACAAGGAAAAGGTCGTCAACCAGCTGACCAAGGGTCTGGCTGGCATGGCCAAGCAGCGCAAGGTGCGCAACGTGCAGGGTGTCGGCCGGTTCCTGTCGGCCAACGAGCTGGAGATCACCGCCGCTGACGGCAGCACGCAGCTGCTGCGCTTCCAGAAGTGCATCATCGCCGCCGGTTCGCAGGCGGTGAAGCTGCCGAACTTCCCATGGGACGACAAGCGCGTGATGGATTCCACCGACGCGCTGGAGCTGGCCGAAGTGCCGGGTTCGCTGCTGGTTGTCGGTGGCGGCATCATCGGCCTGGAAATGGCGACCGTGTACGGTGCGCTGGGCAGCAAGGTCACCGTGGTCGAATTCATGGACCAGCTGATGCCGGGCGCCGACAAGGACCTGGTCAAGCCGCTGGCCGACCGCCTGAAGAAGCAGGGCATCGACGTTCACCTGAAGACCAAGGCGTCGGGCGTCACCGCCGATGCCAAGGGCATCACCGTGACCTTCGAGGCGGCCGAGGAAGGGCAGTCGCCGGCGCTGGCGCAGGGGACCTTCGACCGCGTGCTGGTCGCCGTGGGTCGTTCGCCGAATGGCAAGAAGATCGATGCCGAGAAGGCCGGCGTGCAGGTCACCGAGCGTGGCTTCATCCCGGTTGACCGGCAGATGCGTACCAACGTGCCGCACATCTTCGCCATTGGTGACATCGTCGGCAACCCGATGCTGGCCCACAAGGCCACGCACGAGGGCAAGCTGGCGGCTGAAGTGGCGGCCGGCCACAAGAAGGAGTGGGTGGCCCGCGTGATTCCGTCGGTGGCCTACACCAATCCGGAGATCGCCTGGGTGGGCGTGACCGAGACCGAGGCCAAGGCCAAGGGCCTGAAGGTCGGCGTGGCCAAGTTCCCGTGGGCGGCCAGTGGCCGCGCGATCGGCATCGGTCGTACCGAGGGCTTCACCAAGCTGATCTTCGATGAAGAGACTCACCGCATCATCGGTGGCGCGATCGTCGGTGTGCATGCCGGTGACCTGCTGGCCGAGATCGGTCTGGCCATCGAGATGGGCGCGGAAGCCGAAGACATCGGCCACACCATCCATGCCCATCCGACGCTGAGTGAATCGGTGGCGATGGCTTCGGAAATCTACGACGGCACGATCACCGATCTGTACATGCCGAAGAAGAAGTAAGGCGCTTGCGCCGGGCCATGCCCGGTGAAACGGAAAGCCCGGCGAAAGCCGGGTTTTTTGTTGGTGGCTTCTGTGGCTTCGGTGACTGTGGTCGCGAGCTTCCGGGCCGCTGCGCGGGTGGCAGGCATTTGGACACATGTCCCCCGTCGCCCGCCTGCGGCGGTCGCCTCCTCCTTTACTGTGTCCAAACGCCTGCCACCCACGCAGCGGCTCGGCGTGCGGACGGTCCAGCCGCAGAGTCACTTCAGCAGACGCGTGGAGGCCTGATACGCGGAGGGAGAGGGGGCTGCATGCGAAGTAAAGGAGGAGGTGACGGCCGCAGGCCGGCGCCGGGGGACATTCGCATGCAGCCTCCTCTCACTCCTGCGCACCCGCGATCCTGCGATTGCGGCATGTGTGATCGCGAGCGTCCGGGCCTCTGCGTGAGCGGCAGGCGCTTGGACAAATGTCCCCCGCCGTCCGCCTGCGGCGGTCGCCTCCTCCTTTACTTTGTCCAAACGCCTGCCACTCGCGCAGCGGCTCGGCGTGCGGAGGGTCCAGCCACAGAGCCACTTCAACAGGCGCGTGGCGGCCTGACACGCGGAGGGAGAGGGGGCTGCGTGCGAAGTAAAGGAGGAGGTGACGGTAGGCCGGCGCCGGGGGACATTCGCATGCAGCCCCCTCTCCCTCCAGCGCTCGACCATGCCGCTTTACCCCGGCAGGACAAAGCAGCACAAAAAAACGCGGCCCCCGATGTTCCGGAGGCCGCGCCAGGAGAGAGTGCGATGGAAGGGGCAGGAATCAGAACACGAAGCTGACGCCGGCCACCGGGCCCTTGAATTCCTGCTTCAGACCGATGGTGCCGTCGCTGCCCTTCTTGTCCGCATCCAGCTTGAACCAGTCGTAGCCGGCGAACAGGCCGAAGTTCTTGGTCAGGCGGTAATCGACGATGGCATTGGCGCGGCTCAGGTCACCCTTGTAGTCGTCGAAGCTGCCCCAGCGGGTGTTGAGGTACTGACCCTGCAGGGTGATCATCCACTTCTCGGACGGGGTGAAGCTCAGGCGTGCACCGACCACCGGTGCCACACCGTCGGTCTTCTCGTCCAGGAACTGGCCTTCATACACGGTGCCCAGGTCCGCATAGCCCTTGGTGCTGACCTTGGCGTACTCCGCACCCAGCTGCAGGCCCAGATCGAAGGTGTCGGTGTCGACAACGGAGTAGTCGTAGACCAGGCTGGCCACCTGGTACTTCAGCTCGGCCTTGACGAAGCTGTCAGCCGGCACGTTGACGCCGCCGAAGGAGATGTCCTGGCCCAGCGTCTCGCGCCGGTCCTTGTCGTACTTGAAGTAGTTGAACAGGAAGCGCTGGCGGTCGCTGAGGCGGAACATGCCGTCTACCCGCGGTTCCCATTCCTTGCCGCCGAGCTTGAAATCTTCCGAGAAACCGACGTCCTGGCCGGCGACAGTGGTGTTGCCGCGCAGCGTGTTGTCCGAATCGATGTTCATCGCACCCAGGCGCAGGGCGAAACGGTCATCGCCTTCGGCGGCATGGGCGGCGCTGGCGAACGATGCGCCGGCGGCAAGCAGGGAGAGGGCGAGCAGGGTGGGGACGGAGCGCATCGAAGAGTCCTTGCAGTGGTTCATCAGAATGAAGCCCACTGTGCAGGACGCACTCGTCCACCATGCGTGAACGTATGGTCGATGGCGTGTGCACGGTTCAGCGCTGTCACGACCATGAAAAAGGATGGCCCCGGAGCCGGGCTTCGGGGCCATCGAGGACCTGCGGGGCGAAGCGTCGACGAGGTTGCTGCAGGCAGGTCGGAAGGTCGGACCGGCAAGGTCGCGGAAAGTTCCCAGGCGTGCGACCAAAGTTCAATGCGCTGCACCGCAGCATCATGTGGACGTCATTGTCCCTTGGGCGGCACGCAAAAATGTAACCGTTACCGCAACTTGCGCCCTTCCGGGATGAACAGGCAGCGGTTGTCTCGCAAATTGTCCCATTGCTATAATTTGGCGGCTCGATGAGGCCCCCCTGCTGTAGCCGCCTCAGCCCTCCACTTGCAACCACGCGGGACGTCCTGTGCTGAACTCCGTTGAAGCGGGTCGGCGACTGATGCTGCGCGCCGCGGTCTACCCGCTGGCCGCAGTGGCTGTCCTGGCCCTGGCCTTCCTGCTGGTAGGGCCGAAGTACGCGCTCGGTGCCCTGGCATCCGGCGTGGCGATCTCGGCCGGTGGCTGGGTCGCGGCACGGATGGCGCTGGGCGGGGGTGCCCTGGCTGCGGGGTCGGCAATGGCACGGCTGATCATTGCGATCGTGGCGAAGTGGGTAGTCGTTTTCGGCGTCCTGCTGGTGGGGTTCCTGGTCTTCAAGCTGCCTGCATTGGCGCTGTTGGCCGGTATCGCCGTCGGCTTGATGTTCCAGGTCCTGGCGATGGCCAGGCGTTGACAGAATTCAATTAACTAAGGTTCCGGACACATGGCGGGCGAGGCTCTAACCCCTACCAGCTACATCCAGCATCACCTGCAGAACCTGACCGCACCGGTCGGCAACGGCGACGGGATGTTCTGGCATATCCACGTCGATACCTTCCTCACCGCGGTCCTGATGGGCCTGGTGATCGTGGTCGCCTTCTGGCTGGGCACCCGCAAGGCCACGGCTGGCGTGCCGGGCAAGTGGCAGGCCTTCGTGGAGATCTGCCTGGAGTTCGTCGACCGCCAGGCCAAGGACACCTACCACGGCAAGAGCAAGCTGGTCACGCCGATCGCCATCACGATCTTCTTCTGGATCCTGATGATGAACCTCATCAAGATGATCCCGGCCGACTTCATCGCCAAGCCGCTGGAGCTGGCGGGCATCCATTACTGGAAGCCGGTGCCGACCGCCGACGTCAATGCCACCCTGGGCATGGCCATCAGCGTGTTCTTCCTGATGCTGTTCTTCGCGCTGAAGTCCAAGGGACTGGGCGGCTTCATCAAGGAGTTCCTGACGGCTCCGTTCGGCAAGTGGATGATGCCGTTCAACCTGATCCTCAACATCGTCGAGTGGCTGAGCAAGCCGATCTCCCTGGCGATGCGACTGTTCGGCAACATGTTCGGCGGCGAAATCGTGTTCCTGCTGATCTGGGTGCTGGGTGGTGCCGGTTTCTTCGGCGCCATTGCCGGTGGTGCGTTCGGCCTCGGCTGGATGCTGTTCCACCTGCTGGTGATCCCGCTGCAGGCCTTCATCTTCATGATGCTGTCGATCGTGTACCTGAGCCTGTCGGAAGACGCTCACTGAGTTTCAAGCTTCAACGCGTTTCAACCTTCATCCGTTTCATCACCCTTAGCAACTTAAGTTCCTGGAGATAACCATGTACTTCGCCGTCCTGACCAACTTCGCGCAGATTCAGAGCTCCACCGCCCTCGCCGTCGGCATCATGATCGGCCTGGCCGCGCTGGGCGCCGGTCTGGGTCTGGCCATCATGGCTGGTAAGTTCCTGGAGTCGGCCGCCCGCCAGCCGGAACTGATCCCGGTCCTGCAGGTCCGCATGTTCATCACCGCCGGCCTGATCGACGCCGCGTTCATCATCTCGGTCGCCGTCGGCCTGCTGCTGGCCTTCGCCAACCCGCTGTCGGCCGCCTTCGCCGGTGCCGTCACCAAGGCTCTGGCCGGCTGATACAGCGGTTTGAGACGACCGGGTGCTGATGCACCCGGTTTCGGATGAAGGCCGGATGCGCCGCCCCGGCGGCGCGTCCACCCCGAAACCAGCGATCGAGCTAACCATGAATATCAATTTCACCCTTCTTGCGCAGGCGCTCGCCTTCGCTGGTCTGATCTGGATCATCGCGACCAAGATCTGGCCGCCGCTGATGAACGCGATCGAAGAGCGCCAGCAGAAGATTGCTGAAGGCCTCGCTGCTGCCGACCGCAGCCAGAAAGATCTGGCCCAGGCGCAGGAGAAGGTCAACGAAGCGCTGAAGGAAGCCCGCACCAAGGCCAACGAGATCATCGACCAGGCCCACGCGCGCGCCAACCAGATCGTCGACGCAGCCCGTACCGAAGCGATCACCGAAGCCACCCGTCAGAAGGAACTGGCCCAGGCTGAGATCGACGCCGCCGCCAACCGTGCCCGTGAAGATCTGCGTAAGCAGGTGTCCGCGCTGGCCGTGACCGGTGCCGAAAAGCTGCTCAAGCGCGAAATCGACGCCAACGCCCACAAGGCGCTGCTCGACGAGCTGGCCTCGGAGATCTAAGGATGAGCCAGGCCCTCACGCTTGCCCGCCCGTACGCCCGCGCCGCGTTCGCGACCGCGCGCGACGAAGGCGCGTTCGCGCCGTGGTCGGACGCCCTGGCGTTCTCCGCCCACGTCGCCGCCGACCCCCGCGTGGCGGCCCTGCTCGCCAACCCGGAGCTCGGTCGTGACGACGCTGTCGCCCTGCTGGCGCCGGCGACCCACGGCGAAAGCTTCTCGCGCTTCCTGGCCATCCTGGCCGAATCGCATCGTCTGCCGCTGCTGCCGGAGATCTCCGGCATGTTCGACGCCCTGCGCGCCGAAGCCGAGCACGTGGTCAAGGCCACCGTGACCTCGGCCGCCGAACTGTCGGCCGGTGAGCTGGACGCGATCAAGGTCGCGCTGCGCAAGCGCTTCAACCGCGAGGTCGATGTGACCACTGCGGTCGATGCCTCGCTGATCGGCGGCGCCGTGATCGACGCCGGCGACGTGGTCATCGATGGTTCGCTGAAGGGCAAGCTGGCCCGCCTGCAGACCGCGCTCGCTAACTGAATTCATTTAACGTCCGGCCCCGCTGCCGGCACTAGGACTTGACGATGGCAACCACGCTCAACCCCTCCGAAATCAGCGAACTGATCAAGAACCGCATCGAGAAGGTCAAGCTGGCCGCGGAATCGCGCAACGAAGGCACCGTGACCAGCGTGTCCGACGGCATCGTGCGCATCTTCGGTCTGGCCGACGTGATGCAGGGCGAAATGATCGAACTGCCGAACAACACCTTCGCCCTGGCCCTGAACCTGGAGCGCGACTCGGTCGGCGCCGTGGTCCTGGGTGACTACGAGCACCTGCGCGAAGGCGACGTCGCCAAGACCACCGGCCGCATCCTGGAAGTGCCGGTCGGTCCGGAACTGCTGGGCCGCGTCGTCAACGCGCTCGGCGAGCCGATCGACGGCAAGGGCCCGCTGGGCACCGACGTGACCGCTCCAGTGGAGCGTGTTGCTCCGGGCGTGATCTGGCGCAAGTCGGTCGACCAGCCGGTGCAGACCGGTTACAAGTCGGTCGACTCGATGATCCCGATCGGCCGTGGCCAGCGCGAGCTGATCATCGGTGACCGCCAGACCGGCAAGACCGCCATGGCGATCGACGCGGTGATCAACCAGAAGGGCACCGGCATCAAGTGCGTGTACGTTGCGATCGGCCAGAAGGCATCGACCATCGCCAACATCGTGCGCAAGCTGGAAGAGAACGGCGCCCTGGCCCACACCATCGTCGTGGCCGCCACCGCGTCCGAATCGGCTGCGATGCAGTACATCAGCGCCTACTCGGGCTGCACCATGGGCGAGTACTTCATGGACCGCGGCGAAGACGCGCTGATCGTGTACGACGATCTGTCCAAGCAGGCCGTTGCCTACCGCCAGATCTCGCTGCTGCTGAAGCGCCCGCCGGGCCGTGAAGCCTACCCGGGCGACGTGTTCTACCTGCACTCGCGCCTGCTGGAACGCGCTGCCCGCGTGTCCGAGGAGTACGTCGAGAAGTTCACCGAAGGCAAGGTCACCGGCAAGACCGGTTCGCTGACCGCGCTGCCGATCATCGAAACCCAGGCCGGCGACGTGTCCGCCTTCGTTCCGACCAACGTGATCTCGATCACCGACGGCCAGATCTTCCTGGAAACCGACCTGTTCAACGCCGGCATCCGCCCGGCCGTGAACGCCGGTATCTCGGTGTCGCGCGTCGGTGGTTCGGCGCAGACCAAGATCATCAAGAAGCTGTCGGGCGGCATCCGCATCTCGCTTGCCCAGTACCGTGAGCTGGCTGCGTTCGCGCAGTTCGCTTCGGATCTGGACGAAGCCACCCGCAAGCAGCTGGAACGTGGCCAGCGCGTCACCGAGCTGATGAAGCAGAAGCAGTACGCGCCGATGTCGATCGCCAACCAGGCGCTGTCGATCTACGCCGTCAACGAGGGTTACCTCGACGACGTGCCGGTCAACAAGCTGCTGGCGTTCGAAGAGGGCCTGCACGCCCACTTCGCCAACACCCAGGGCGAGCTGATCAACAAGGTCAACGCCACCGGTGGCTGGGACAACGATATCGAAGGTGCCTTCAAGAAGGGCATCGCCGACTTCAAGACCACCGGCAGCTGGTAACAGCGCATGGGGAACGGGGCGTGGCCTCGTTCCACCGTTGAACAACGCGGGGCATCAGCCCCGCGCCACGGGAAACAAGAGATGGCAAGCGGACGCGAAATCAAAACCAAGATCAAGAGCGTGCAGAACACCCGCAAGGTGACGCGCGCCCTGGAGATGGTCTCGGCCTCCAAGATCCGCAAGGCGCAGGATCGGATGAAGACCTCGCGTCCGTACGCGCAGGCGATGAAGCAGGTGATCGGCCACCTGGCGCAGGCCAGCACCGATTACCAGCATCCGTTCCTGGTCGAGCGCGAGCAGGTCAAGCGGGTCGGTTTCATCGTGATCTCCTCCGATCGCGGCCTGGCCGGCGGCCTGAACAACAACCTGTTCCGCAAGATGCTGGGCGAAGCCAAGGCATGGCAGGACAAGGGTGCGGAAGTGGATCTGGTGACCATCGGCCAGAAGGCATCGACCTTCTTCCGCCGCGTCAAGGTCAACATGGTCGGCAGCGTGACCCACATCGGCGACGTGCCGAAGCTGGAATCGCTGATCGGTGTGATCAAGGTCATGCTCGACGCCTTCACTGAAGGCAAGGTCGACCGCGTGTACCTGGTCTACAACCGCTTCGTGAACACCATGACGCAGAAGGCCAGCTTCGATCAGCTGCTGCCGCTGCCGGCGGCCGAGAAGCAGGTCGCGCACCACGACTGGGATTACCTGTACGAACCCGATGCCGCGACCGTGCTCGAGCACGTGATGACGCGTTACATCGAGTCGCTGGTGTACCAGGCATTGCTGGAAAACGTCGCCTCCGAACATGCCGCACGCATGGTCGCGATGAAGGCGGCGAGCGACAACGCCAACAAGCTGATCGGTACGCTGCAGCTCGTCTACAACAAGGCGCGCCAGGCAGCGATCACCCAGGAAATCTCCGAAATCGTCGGCGGCGCGGCAGCAGTCTGACCGCGTTCGTTCAAAGCACACATTTAGAGGATGCAGCAATGAGTCAGGGCAAGATCGTTCAGATCATCGGCGCGGTCGTCGACGTCGAATTCCCGCGTGAGTCGGTGCCGAAGGTGTACGACGCACTGAAGGTCGACAACACCGAAATCACCCTTGAAGTCCAGCAGCAGCTGGGCGACGGCGTGGTTCGTACCATCGCCCTCGGTTCCACCGATGGCCTGAAGCGCAACCTGGTCGCCACCAACACCGGTCGTGGCATCTCGGTGCCGGTCGGCGCCGGCACCCTGGGCCGCATCATGGACGTGCTGGGCCGTCCGATCGACGAAGCCGGCCCGGTCGCTGCCAGCGACAACTGGGAAATCCACCGTGCGGCACCGTCGTACGAAGACCAGTCCCCGGCCACCGAGCTGCTGGAAACCGGCATCAAGGTCATCGACCTGATGTGCCCGTTCGCCAAGGGCGGCAAGGTCGGCCTGTTCGGCGGCGCCGGCGTCGGCAAGACCGTCAACATGATGGAACTGATCAACAACATCGCCAAGGCGCACAGCGGTCTGTCCGTGTTCGCCGGCGTGGGTGAGCGTACCCGTGAGGGCAACGACTTCTACCACGAAATGAAGGACTCCAACGTCCTCGACAAGGTGGCGATGGTGTACGGCCAGATGAACGAGCCGCCGGGCAACCGCCTGCGCGTCGCGCTGACCGGCCTGACCATGGCCGAGTACTTCCGCGACGAGAAGGACGAGAACGGCAAGGGCAAGGACGTGCTGCTGTTCGTCGACAACATCTACCGCTACACCCTGGCCGGTACCGAAGTGTCGGCACTGCTGGGTCGTATGCCGTCCGCCGTGGGTTACCAGCCGACCCTGGCCGAGGAAATGGGCGTCCTGCAGGAGCGCATCACCTCGACCAAGAACGGTTCGATCACCTCGATCCAGGCCGTCTACGTTCCCGCGGACGACCTGACCGATCCGTCGCCGGCGACCACCTTCGCCCACCTGGACTCGACCGTGACCCTGTCGCGTTCGATCGCCTCGCTGGGTATCTACCCGGCCGTCGATCCGCTGGACTCCACCAGCCGTCAGATGGACCCGCTGGTCATCGGCCACGAGCACTACGACACCGCCCAGCGCGTCCAGCAGACCCTGCAGAAGTACAAGGAACTGAAGGACATCATCGCCATCCTGGGCATGGACGAACTGTCCGAAGAAGACAAGCAGGCCGTGTCGCGCGCCCGCAAGATCGAGCGCTTCTTCAGCCAGCCGTTCCACGTGGCCGAAGTGTTCACCGGTTCGCCGGGCAAGTACGTGCCGCTGAAGGACACCATCCGTGGCTTCAAGGCCATCGTCGATGGCGAGTACGACCACCTGCCGGAGCAGGCGTTCTACATGGTCGGCGGCATCGAAGAAGCGGTCGAGAAGGCCAAGAAGATGGCCGAGAAGGCCTGATCCGGGAGGGGCGGGAGCGATCCTGCCCCACCTGACGCCGGCGCCGGGCAGCCGCCCGGGCCGGTGGACCTCCACGGTGGCATCGCGCCACCGCGAACAGCGAAGAGATTTGCATGAGCACGATCCGTTGCGACATCGTCAGCGCCGAGCAGGAAATCTTCCGTGGCGAAGCGACCCTGGTCGTGGCCACCGGTGAGCTGGGCGAACTGGGCATCGCGCCCAAGCACGCACCGCTGATCACCCGCCTGAAGCCGGGCAAGGTGGTGGTGACCACGCCGAACGGCGAGCAGCTGGATTTCGCCATTTCCGGCGGCATCCTGGAGGTTCAGCCGCAGGTGGTGACCGTGCTGGCCGACACCGCGATCCGCGCGCAGGACATCGACGAAGCCTCGGTCCGCAAGGCCAAGGAAGAAGCCGAGCGCATCCTGGCCAACCGTGGTGAAGCCATGGAAGTGGCCGAAGCCCAGCAGAAGCTGGCCGAAGCCGTGGTCCAGTTGCAGGCGCTGGAGCGCCTGCGCAAGAACCTCAAGCACTGAGGCTCGCCACACCCACAGGAACGCCGGCCTCGTGCCGGCGTTTTTGTTTGTGCGCCATCACCGCCGGTCAGCGGTAGACCACGTGGCGCATCAGCAGGAACGACACCGCCGCCAGTCCGCCCTCGACCAGCGGCTTGGCCAGCCACGCGTAGCGCAGGCCCAGAGCCTGGTCGACCAGGCTGACCAGCAGCGTGCTGGCCGCCGTCAGCAGCAGCCACAGCGCGCAGAAGCGCGCAAAGCGCTTCCAGCCCAGCTTGTGCGTGCCCGGCTCGGCGAACGTGTAGCGACCGTTGAGCCAGAAGCCCAGCAGCATCCCCGCCAGCCGGCCCGTGACGTTGGCCGGTGCAACCGGCAACCCCAGTGCGGTGGCCGCCACGAAGACCACCCAGTCGACCAGCAGCTGCACGAGCCCGATGACGAGGTAGGTGCTTCCCTGGCGGATGAGGCTCATCGGCATGCTGAAGAAGGAGGGGCATCCATGTTAACGGGCCACGCTCTAGAATCGGTGTCATCGAACCACGGATTCCCCCCATGACCCAACCCCTGCACGTGATCATCCTGGCCGCAGGTGCCGGCAAGCGCATGAAGTCGGTGCTGCCGAAGGTGCTGCAGCCGATCGCCGGGCAGCCGATGCTCGCGCATGTCATCGCTGCCGCCCGCGAGCTGGACCCCGCTGCGATCCACGTGGTGTATGGCCATGGTGGCGAGGCAGTGCGGCGCCACTTCGCCGACCAGACCGACCTGCAATGGGCCGAGCAGGCACGGCAGCTGGGGACCGGCCACGCGGTCGCGCAGGCGATGCCGCAGGTGCCCGACGCCGCGCAGGTGCTGGTGCTGTACGGCGATGTGCCGTTGATCCGCGCGCAGACGCTGCGCGACCTGCTGGCGCAGCCGGGCCGGCTGGCCGTGCTTGTGGCCGATGTGGATGACCCGACCGGTTATGGCCGCGTGCTGCGCGACGCCGAGGGCCGGGTCGGTGCCATCGTCGAACAGAAGGACGCCAGCGATGACCAACTGCGCGTGCGCACGATCAATACCGGCATCATCACCGCCGAATCGACCGCGCTGCGCCGGTGGCTCTCGCAGCTGTCCAACAGCAACGCGCAGGGCGAGTACTACCTGACCGACGTATTTGCCTTTGCAGCCCGTGAGTTCACCCCGGCCGAGATGGCACTGGTGGCCGATGTGCAGGAAGCAGAAGGGGCGAACGATCCCTGGCAGCTGGCGCAGCTCGAGCGCGCGTGGCAGCGCCGCGCAGTACGTGCGCTGTGCGCGCAGGGCGCGCGCGTGCTGGACCCGTCACGGCTGGATATCCGCGGCAGCGTGACGGTCGGCAGCGATGTGCTCATCGATGTCGATGTCATTCTCGAGGGCAAGGTGGTGCTGGGAGATGGCGTGACCATCGGCCCGTTCAATCGACTCAAGGACGTGACGCTCGGGCCGGGCACCGAAGTGCGCGCGCACTGCGACCTGGAAGGGGTGGTCACCGAAGGTGCCGCATCCGTCGGTCCGTTCGCCCGGCTGCGCCCGGGCACGGTGCTCGCCGATGGCGTCCACGTAGGCAACTTCGTGGAGACCAAGAAAGTGACCCTCGGCGTGGGCAGCAAGGCCAACCACCTGACCTATCTGGGCGATGCGGTGATCGGCAGCAAGGTGAACATCGGCGCCGGCACCATCACCTGCAACTACGACGGCGTGAACAAGTCGACCACGACCATCGGCGACAATGCCTTCATCGGTTCCAACAGCTCGCTGGTGGCGCCGGTGCTGATCGGCGAGGGCGCCACCATCGCCGCCGGTTCGGTCATCACCCGCACCGCGCCGGACGGCAAGCTGACGCTGGCACGCGCACGGCAGGAAACCATCGATGGCTGGAAGCGGCCGGTCAAGAAATCCTGAGCCACGGATTCCGCATGCCGACGAGCTCGGCGTGCTGCCGGCGATCGAACAGCGTGCCGGCGAACTGCTGAAGGGCCACGAAGCCTATCCGGTGTTCGCCGGCCACGGCCTGGATCTGCAGGCGCTGCGGGACGGCCTCCGGCGTGGGCAGCTGTGGGTGGTGGATGACGCCGACGGCGGCGGCATCGCCGGTTACCTGCTGGCAGGCGGGCTGTGCGGCGAATTCCATGTGCTGCAGATGGATGTGGACCCGGCGCATGCGCGTCGTGGCCATGGTCGTGCTTTGCTGCGGCACGCGTTGGCAATGGCCGGGACCCAGGGCTATCGCTCTGCGGTGCTGACGACGCTGGCAGACGTGCCGTGGAATGCGCCGTTCTATGCCGGCGAGGGATTCGTGGGGCTTGCGCAGGAGGAATGGGGTGACGGGCTGCAGGCCGTGATGGCGGAGGAAGCCGCATTGGGGTTTCCGATGCATCTACGGGTGGCGATGCGGCGTGTCCTGTCTTCGATGGATGGCTGAAGGTCGTTCCGGGGTGCCTTCGCCAATGATGTCGGGCAGCGCCGGGTCATGCCCGGCGAGTGGAGCGGCCGCTTCCGCTTCCCGGAGCGTCACCTCACCCCGCCGGCAGCAGGATCGAAACACACAACCCACCCTCACTGCGGTTCTGCAGCGACACCCGTCCACCGTGCGCCTCCACGATCTCCCGGGTCAGCGCCAGTCCCAGCCCGGTGCCGTTGCGCTTGGTCGAATAGAACGGCATCAACGCATTCTGCAGTACCTGCTCGTTCATGCCTTTGCCGCGATCAAGCACATCCAGACGCAGCCACTGGGGCAGGCGGGTCAACTGCACCTGCACGTCATCGTTGGGCGGATCGGCTTCCGCGCAGGCTTCGTGCGCGTTCTTCAGCAGGTTCAGCAGTGCCTGCCCGAACTGCGCGATATCGATGCGGCTGCTCATCTCCTCGTCCGGCTCCTGCTCCATGCCGAACGGAATCTGCTGGCGCAGGCTGGACAGGAACGGGGCCCAGTGCACGGTCTGCAGCTGGGGCTGTGGCAGCTTGGCGAAGCGTGCGTATCCGCGGATGAATCCCTCCAGGTGGCGGGCGCGATCTTCGATGGTGGTGAAGATCTCCGGCAGGCGGTCGAACCGCTCACGCTTGACCAGTTCCCCTCCGGAATGCGCCAGCGAGGCAATCGGTGCCAGCGAATTGTTCAGCTCGTGGCTGATCACCCGGATCACCTTCTTCCAGGTCTGGACCTCCTGCCTGCGCAGCTCGGCGGTGAGCAGACGCACCAGCAGCAGATCATGGGGCCGTCCATTGAGATGGAACGCGCGCCGCGAGAGATGGTAGACCTGCTCGTCATCCTCGTCGCCGTCCTCGCCTTCGGCCTGCACCGCGAACAGGCTGTCGCCGCCGCGGGCGATGGCGTCGCGCAGTTCCACCGGCACCTGCTCCAGCACCTCCTCCAGGCGCTGGCCCTCCAGCTTCCAGCCACCATGCAGCAGCTTGCGCGCAGCCAGGTTGGAGAACACCACACGGGCGATGCCATCGCCGCCTGATGCGATCAGCAGCATCGCCACGGGCGTGTTCTGCACCATCGTGTCCAGCAGCAGTTCGCGTTGCACCAGACCCTGGCGCTGCTCGCGCAGCACGTCGCCCAGCTCGCGATGTGCCTTCACCAGGTCACCCAGTTCGTCGTTGCCTTCCCAGTGAACGCCGAAGTTGTACTCGCCATCGCGGTAGCTGCTGGTGGTGCCGGACAACGCACGCATCAGCGAGCGGACCGGTGCGGTGGCGCGGCGCAGCGCCCACCACATCAGGGCAAGCAGGATCACCGTGGATACGATGGCCACCGCCCAGCCGTGGTCGAGCCAGTAGGCCAGCAGCCAGGGCAGCGCGGCAGCCAGCGCCAGCACCGGCAGCAGGCGCAGGAACAGGCGGAAGGTGAACGAGCGTCGCTTCATTCGCGCGGAATGCCGTGGCGGTCCATGCGCCGGTACAGTGCCTGGCGGCTGAGACCGAGTTCGGCGGCCGCCTGCGCGATGACCCCATGATTGCGCGCCAGTACCTCCTCGATGCGCGTGCGGTCCGGATCGTTGCCGGCGCTCGGCGCCGGGCGTGGCGCAGCCGGAGCGCGTGGCAGGTTGAGATCGGTCACTTCGATGCGGTTGCCGGTGGCCAGCAGCTCGGCGCGCTGGATCACGTTGCGCAGTTCGCGCACGTTGCCCGGCCACGGGTGCCGTTGCAACGCGGCAGCGGCGGCGCTGGACAACGGCTTGCCGCCCGCCAGGAAGCGTTCGGCCAGCGGCAGGATGTCGCCGGGCCGCTCGGCCAGCGGCGGCAGCACCAGCTCCACGGTGTTGAGGCGGTAGTACAGGTCCTCGCGGAACGTGCCGTCGCGGATCATCGCCGGCAGGTCGGCATTGGTGGCGCTGACCACGCGTACCTTGACCTGGCGTTCGCGGTTGGAGCCCAGGCGCTCGAAGCGACCGGTCTCCAGCACGCGCAGCAGCTTCATCTGCCCGCCCAGCGACAGGTTGCCGATCTCATCCAGGAACAGGGTGCCTCCATCGGCCGCCTCGAACTTGCCTTCGCGCGCCTTGTTGGCACCGGTGTAGGCACCTGCCTCGGCGCCGAACAGCTCGGCTTCGATCAGCTCGGACGGCAGCGCACCACAGTTGACCGTGACGAACGGTCCCTTTGCCACCAGCGAATTGGCCTGGATGATCTGCGCGATCTTCTCCTTGCCGGCGCCATTGGGTCCGGTGATCAGGACCGGCAGTTCGGAGCGTGCGACCTGGCAGGCCAGGGCGATCACGCGTTCACTGGCAGGATCGGCGAAGACGGCACCACTGAGGTCGTACTTCTGTTCCAGCGCGGTGCGCTGACGCTGCTCGCGTTCGCGCCGACGGTCCAGTTCGCGACGTGCTTCGGACAGTTCCAGCAGGTTGTTGACCGTGGTCAGCAGCTTGCGGTCGTCCCAGGGCTTGGCCAGGTAATCGGCCGCGCCGGCCTTGACCAGGTCCACCGCGCTGCTCAGATGGGTCCAGGCGGTCAGCAGGATCACCGGCAGGTCGGGGTGGCGTGCGCGGATCTGTGCGAACAGAGCCTCACCTTCCTCGCCGGAGGTGGTGTCCTCGCTGAAGTTCATGTCCTGGATCACCAGGTCCACCGGCTGCGATTCGAGCAGGGCCAGGCCTTCGGCCGGGCTCTGTGCCTGCAGCGTGTCGATGTCGTGCAGGGAGAACAGCACGTCCAGCGCGGTGCCCACGCTGGCGTTGTCGTCGATGATGAGGATCGCGGGCATGGACCGGTTCTGGAAAAAGGGATGGGCAGCGCCGGAGAGAGCTGTAGGTTCCAGGGCGCCGGCAGGAGCCGGCGCCACCCATCAAGCATAGCTAAAAGCTGCCGCCCTGCAGCCGGTGCCGGATCACCGTCGTGGCGGCGGCGGAGCCGGCGGCGGTGGTGGTGCGGTGGGCGGTGACAGCAGGGGCCGCCAGCCAGCCAGGGACACCGGCACGGTCAGCGTCTTTCCATCGCGCTGCAGCAGCAGCCGTACGCTGGATGCGTCGGTGGCCTGCATCGCGGCTGTCAGCTGGTCGACCTGCTGCACGGCGGTATCGTCCACGCGCAGGATGCGGTCGCCACGGCGCACGCCGAAGCGCGCCTCCGGATGCGCCGCATCGACCCGCACGTGGCCACCCGAGGAAGCCAGCGCCACATGGGCGCCGTCGTCCTGCCAGCTCATGGTCTGCTGGTTGCTGCTGCCGGCAAGGGCCGGCAGTGGCAGCATCAGCATCATCGCCAGGAAAGGTGCGCGCATGTCAGGCCCCCCGCGTGGCGACGGCCGGAGGCACGGCGGCCGCCCGGCGCGCAGGGCCGAACACGGCGATCTGGCCCAGTGCCCACAGCAGCACCGCACCCAGCGGCAGGTACAGCAGCGGCATGCGAGGCAGCTCGTACATGTTCATCAACCACAGATTGATGGCGTAGGCCGCCAGCATGCCCAGCACGATGCCCAGCGAGGCCAGCAGGAAGTTCTCGGTCTGGAAGTAGCGCAGCACCTGGCCGCGGGTGGCACCGAGGGCACGGCGGATGCCGATCTGCTTGCTGCGCTGCTGCACCCAGAAGCTGGCCAGGCCGACGATGCCCAGCGCCGTCACCACCAGCAGGGCGATGCATACGGTGACCAGCAGCCCGACCATCGCCCGGTCGTTCTTGAAGTAGTCGTTGCGCTGGTCCTCATAGCTGAGCTTCTCGCGCACCAGGCGGTTGGGATCGTTGCGTTCCAGGGCCGCCAGGGCACCCTTCAGCACTTCATCGCGGCGTTCAGGCGTGGTGCGCAGCATGTACGGGCCGCCGCTGGCGAAGTCGGTGCGCACCGGCAGGATCATCGACAGGGTGGTGTTGTTGTTCCAGTCCGTCGGCGGCGCGAGGTGGGCAACCACGCCCACCACGTGCAGCGCCTGCCGACCCATGTAGAAGGTCTTGCCCAGCGGGTTCTGGCCCGGGAACATCTTCTCGGCCACGGCCTGGTTGAGGATCACCGCCGATGCCTTGTCCGGTGTGGTGCTGGCCGACTTGCGTGCGTCCTCGAAGTCGATGTACTCGCTGGGCAGGAAGTCACGGCCGGCCACCAGCTGCAGGCCCAGGGTGGACAACGCACCTTCGTTGAACATGTACAGCGTCGCCGAGGTCGTCGGCCGTTCCTGGTCGCGCTCGCGCGAGATGCTGGTATTGGACGAGCTGGGGCGGAACGGCAGCTGGTTGACCTTGGTCACGCTGGTCGCACCGGGAACGGCGCGCAGCGCGGCCAGGTCTTCCTGGGTACGCGCCATGGCATTGGTCTGGGTACCGATGCCACTGGTACGGACGATCACCAGTTCGTTCTCGGCCAGGCCGCTGGGCTGGGTGATCTTCTCCACGCGCTGGCTGACCAGGAACAACGCGTTGCAGACGATGGCGCAGGTCAGCGCGATTTCCAGCACGATCAGGGCAGCGGCGGTCTTGTGCCGGCGCAGCGTGCTGAGGATGGGGCGGATATCCATGGCAGTGTCCTTGTGCTTACTGCGACTTGAGCTGGATGGCGGGGGTGACCTGCATGGCACGCCAGGCCGGAAGGAATCCGGCGGCCAGGCTGGCCAGCAGGGTCAGGCCGAGGGCGAGCAGCAGCATGCTGCCGTCCAGATGGGCCAGCTGGGCGTACTCCACCGGCTGCCTGCGCACTGCGGCCAGACCGATCAGGGCCAGGCCGATGCCGAGCACACCGCCGACCACACCGATGGCACCGGCTTCGACCAGGCACTGCAGGAAGATCTGCCCACGGCTGGCACCCAGCGCACGCCGCACGCCGATCTCACCGCTGCGGCGCAGGAACTTGGCCAGCAGCAGACCGACCGTATTGACCAGGCACACGCCCAGGAAGCCCAGCGCCAGCCACATCTGCAGGCGCACGTCGCTGGGCACCGCACCGTTGAAGTCCAGCCACTCCATGACGCTGCGCACACGCACGTTGGCGGGACGCTCGAAGCGGCCTGCAGCGCGCTGCTGGTCGGAGTAGTTCACCAGATAGCGGCGGTAGTCATCGACCTTGCCCGGCTCCAGCTCGACCCAGTACTGGATCCAGGTGCAGGCCGCACTGAGCGAGTGGCTGTCGCCGCCCGGGCCGCCGTCGCGGAAGCAGTTCATGTTGCCGTTGTTGCCGAAATCCAGATCCATGGCAGTGGAGAACGGCACCAGCAGGTCCTCGTCCTTGCCGTAGGAACCGGTGGTCAGGTCGAAGAACTGCGGTTCGGGATTCCATTCCTTCATCACGCCGATCACGCGCAGCGACTGGCTGTTCACGCGTATCTCCCGGCCCACGCTGTTGGCGCCCTGGAACAGCTTTTCATTGATGGCCTTGGACAGCACCACCACGCGGCTGTGCGCATCGTCGTCGCTGGCAGACCAGGCGCGGCCGTACTGCATCGGCACGTTGAACATCGGGAAGAAGTCCGCCGAGGTCCAGCGCGTATCCACCGAGAACGGCTTGAGGGTGCTGCCCTCCGGCTCGACGATGGCACTGCCGCCACTCATCATCGCCTGGTGCACGGCGCGCTTCTCGCGCAGCAGGGCTTCGGCGTCGAACCGCGTCATCTGGCCTTCCGGCTCCTCGTCCGTCAGGTAGCCGGAGCGCGGCCGCGGATCGAGCTGCGCGTAGAACAGGCGGTCGCTCTTCTCCGGAATCGGATCGCCGGACAGGACATGGAACACGGTCAGGGTGGTCATCGAGGCACCGATGCCCAGTGCGATGGCCACCACCATCAGCGCGGTCAGTACCTTGTTGCGGCGGAAGCTGCGTACCGCCAGTCGAGCGTAGTAGGCGAACATGGGCATGCCCTCACTCGTTGACGGCGACGATGCGGCGCGGGGTGGCCAGCACCGGCTCGCGCACCAGGTCGGTGACCTGGCCATCGACGATGTGCACGTTGCGCTGCGCACGCGCGGCCAGTTCCGGATCATGGGTGACCATGACGATGGTGGTGCCGGCCGCGTTGATTTCCTCCAGCAGCTCCATCACGCCACGTGCCATCTGCGTATCCAGGTTGCCGGTCGGTTCGTCGGCCAGCAGCAGGCGCGGGCTGCCGGCGAGGGCACGGGCAATCGCCGCGCGCTGCTGCTGGCCGCCGGACAGTTCGTTCGGGTAGTGCTTCATGCGTGAGCCCAGGCCGACCTGGGTCAGCGCCTTCTCGATGCGCTCACGGCGCTCGCCGGCACTCATCTTGCGGTAGCGAAGCGGCACGTCGACGTTGTCGAACAGGTTCAGGTCCGGAATCAGGTTGAAGCCCTGGAAGATGAAGCCGATCTTCTGGTTGCGCAGGCGGCTGCGCGCATCGTCACCGAGCTGGCTGACATCCTCGCCATCAAGCAGGTAGGTGCCGCTGGTGAAGGTTTCCAGCAGGCCGGCGATGTTGAGGAAGGTGGTCTTGCCGGAGCCGGAGGGACCGGTGACGGCGACGAACTCGCCCTCCTTGACCTGCAGTTCCAGCGAGCGCAGTGCATGGGTTTCCACCTGTTCAGTGCGGAAGACCTTGGCGACCGAACGCATTTCGAGCATGTACATGGGGTGTCCTCTCTCCAGGATGTATCAGTTGACGGAGACGCGTTCGGCGTCCTTGAACAGGTCGCTGCCGGAGACCACGATACGGTCGCCCGGCTGCACACCCGACTTGATTTCCACTTCGCCCAGGCTGCTGACGCCCAGTTCCACCGGACGGCGCACCGCCGTGCGGCCATCCATCACGTAGGCCACGCCGTTGCCCTGTTCGACGAACGGGCCGCGCTCGACCTTCAGCACGTTCTTGCGGGTATCCAGCAGCACCCGGACCGACATCCGCTGGCTCTGGCGCAGGCCTTCGGGCTGCTTGTCGGCGAAGCGCACGCGGGCATTGACCTCGCCGTTCACCACTTCCGGCGACACCGCGCTGATCTCGCCCGGGAACGGCTGGCCGTTGCCGCCGGTGAGCTGTGCGGGCATGCCGATGGCCAGATCACGAGCGAAGCTTTCCGGAACCTTGATCTCGACTTCGAACTTGGACAGGTCCACCACGCCCAGCACCGGCGCATTGGCCGCCAGGTTGGTGGACTGGGTGGCCTGCACCTGGCCTACCTGGCCATCAAACGGCGCGCGCAGGGTCAGCGCATCGACCTGGCGCTGCACTTCGGCCACCACCGCCTTCTGGCGATCGGCCAGCAACCGCTTGTTGCGTGCATCCAGGTCGGCGCCCTGGCTCTGCAGGCGGGCATCGGTGGTGGCGTTGGCAAGGCTGATGTCGGCCTTCTTCAGGCTGTCCTGGGCCTTGGCCAGGTCGATCTGCGGCACCGCACCGCCGTCGAAGCCGCGCTGGTAGCGTTGCAGGTCGCGATCGGCAGCCTGGCGCTCGATGGTGGCCTGATCGGTTTCCTTGCGCGACTTGGCGCGGGCCAGCGTTGCGTCCAGCGCGGCGCGGCTGGCCTCGGCTTCCAGGCCAGCCAGGGTGGCCTGTTCCTGGGCCAGCTTGCTGCGCAGTTCCGGGCTGTCGATGATCGCCAGCTCCTGTCCCTTCTTGACCACGTCGCCGGCCACGACCTTCAGGTCCACGGTACCGGCGGAGATCGCATACAGCACCGGGCTGTTGGCGGCGATCACACGGCCGTCGGCAGCGATGTCACGCACCAGGTCGCCACGTTGCACTTCGGCGATGCGCACCCGGCTGCTGTCGAACGAGCGGCTGGCGTTTGCCCAGGCGTACACGGCCCAGCCGATGCCGGCGAGCAGGGCGATGCTGCCCAGTGCCGGCCAACGGTAGCGATGCCAGGCGGCGGCGGTCGGGCGGGCCGGGGTGGAGGAAACGATCTGGTCCTGGGCGGAAGTGTCGCGGATCATCGGGTTCGTGCCTGACGGTGGTGATCCATACCAAGCACGTTGCGTGCCAACTTTATTTCCTTTCCTATCAATGAGTTGCAATTCGAGTGGCGGTGTCCGGGTGTCCGCGGACACCTGTGCGGACACATTCATTAAGCGGACAGGAGGGGGAAACCGGACACGCACGCTAGAATGCCGCGACCGTCTTCAAGGAAATGCGTGACATGTGTGGAATCGTGGGAGCGATCGCTGATCGCGACGTGGTGCCGGTGCTGATCGAAGGTCTGAAGCGACTGGAGTACCGCGGCTACGATTCTTCAGGCATCGCGGTGATCGACGCGACCGATCAACCTGACGTGCACCGCGTCCGCCGTACCGGCCGGGTCGCCGAGATGGCCGCTGCCGCCGCCGCCGAGGGGTTCAATGCGCAGCTGGGTATCGGCCATACGCGTTGGGCCACCCATGGCGGCGTCACCGAGGCCAATGCGCATCCGCACATCAGCCAGGGCGTGGCCCTGGTCCACAACGGCATCATCGAGAACCATGAAGAACAGCGCGAGCGGCTGCGCGCGCTGGGCTACACCTTCGAGTCGCAGACCGACACCGAAGTGATCGCCCACCTGATCCATCATCATCTGCAGAGCGGTGACGATCTGCTGGTGGCGCTGCAGCGCACCGTGAAGGAACTCACCGGCGCCTATGCACTGGCCGTGGTCAGCCGTGCCGAGCCGGAGCGCTTCGTCTGCGCACGCATGGGCTGCCCGCTGCTGGTCGGCCTGGGCGAGGGCGAGAATTTCGTTGCCTCCGATGTCTCGGCGGTGATCTCGGCCACCCGCAAGGTGATCTTCCTGGAGGAGGGCGACACGGCCGAGGTGCGCCGCGAGGGCGTGCGCATCTTCGACGAGCACGATCAGCCGGTACAGCGCGAGGTGCACCTGTCCGACGTGTCGCTGGCCTCGCTGGAACTCGGCCCTTACCGCCATTTCATGCAGAAGGAAATCCACGAGCAGCCGCGCGCGCTGGGTGACACCATCGAGGCGGCGATCGACGCCGGTGGCTTCCCGGCCGAGCTGTTCGGCAGGAATGCCGAGGCGGTGCTGGCGGGCATCGAAGGCGTGCAGATCCTGGCGTGCGGCACCAGCTACTACGCCGGCCTGACCGCGCGCTACTGGATCGAGTCCATCGCCGGCCTGCCGTGCAGCGTGGAGATCGCCAGCGAGTACCGCTACCGCGCGGCGTATGCGAACCCGAAGCACCTGGTGGTGACGATCTCCCAGTCCGGCGAAACGCTGGACACGATGGAGGCGCTGAAGTACGCCAAGTCGCTCGGCCACCAGCACACGCTGTCTATCTGCAACGTGCCGGAAAGCGCGATTCCACGCGCCAGTGAACTGGTCTGCTATACCCGTGCCGGGGCCGAGATCGGCGTGGCTTCGACCAAGGCGTTCACTACCCAGCTGGCCGCGCTGTTCCAGCTGACCGTGGTGCTGGGCAAGCTGCATGGGCGCGTCGATGCCGCACAGGAAGCCGACTATCTGGAGCAGCTGCGCTTCCTGCCGGGCAGCGTGCAGCACGCGTTGAACCTGGAGCCGCAGATCGCGGCCTGGGCCGAGCGCTTCGCGCGCAAATCCAACGCGCTGTTCCTGGGCCGTGGACTGCACTATCCGATCGCACTGGAAGGTTCGCTCAAGCTCAAGGAGATCTCCTATATCCATGCCGAGGCGTATCCGGCGGGCGAGCTCAAGCACGGTCCGCTGGCGCTGGTGGACGAGGACATGCCGGTGGTGGTGATCGCCCCCAACGACAGCCTGCTGGAGAAGGTGAAGTCGAACATGCAGGAAGTCCGCGCGCGGGGAGGCGAGCTGTTCGTGTTCGCCGACCAGGACAGCAACTTCTCCGAAAGCGAAGGCGTGCATGTGATCCGTACGCCGCGCCACGCGGGCGTGCTCAGTCCGGTGGTGCATACCATTCCGGTGCAGTTGCTGGCCTACCACACCGCACTGGCGCGTGGCACCGACGTGGACAAGCCGCGCAACCTGGCCAAGAGCGTGACGGTGGAGTAACTGCCGTCGGCTGCATGGGATGCTGCAGGTGAAGGGGGCCACGTGGCCCCCTTTCGTTTGCGCCGCTCACAGCGCCAAGTGGGACACCCGCAGGGTGTTCTGTCCGCGCTCGGCAGCAGGCAATCAATCTTTAACGTACGGCACCGCTTGTGTTCAGCGGCGGTTTCAGCCGCAGTGCCATTCTCTGGATTGTCGGCAGGTTCCCACGACGTACTGTCCTATCGATGCCGGTAGTGACCGAGGATCGCAGTCGTAGAATCGAGCCGACCGAGATACGGGTTGCGTTGCCGGACCCGCCTCGTTCGCGTTGCAGCACCTCGCCTTGCCGATGCATTCCCCATGGGCAGACCGGTGCGCCAGACGTGCGCTGAAAGGTCTGTTCCCGGGGAGGGGGCGAATCGGAAGAGCACACTTTTTTGACTTCAGTGACCTGCAACAGGAAACAAGAATGAACGTCCGCGAACTCCTGCAATCCAAGAAAGAAGCTGTCATCACCATCGATGCGGAAGACACCATCGGTGCCGCCGCCCACAAGATGAGCGCGAACAGGATCGCTGCCCTGGTGGTGATGAAGGATGATGCGCCGGTCGGCATCATCTCCGAGAAAGACATCGTGCGTACCCTGGCTGACGATGGCCCGCAGGCCGGCCGCCGGGTGATTTCCACCCTGCCGTCCACGGGGCTGGAAGGCATCGCACCCGAGGCCACCCTGAAGCAGGCCATGTCGTTGATGACGTACTCGCGGCGCCGTCATCTGATGGTCACCGATGGCACGCGCCTGGTCGGCATCCTCAGCCTGGGCGACATCGTGAAGAATCTGCTGGGCGAGCTGGAGCTGGAAAAGGCCGTGCTGCAGGACATCTACATGGCCGCGCATTGACGCCGGCGCAGTAGAAAAAAAGAAGCCGGGCACTGCCCGGCTTCTTCGTTCACGGCAGCGGTGGAATCAGAACGTCACCTTCACCGAATCGGCGCTGTAGCGCGCCGGGCCGTGATAGACCACTTCGATGTTGTTGCCATCCGGGTCAAGCACGAACGCGCCGTAGTAGCCCGGATGATAGGGGCGCTCGCCCGGTGCGCCGTTGTCGGTGCCGCCAGCGGCGATGGCGGCAGCATGAAACGCATCGACGGTCGCCGCATCGCGCGCCTGGAATGCCAGGTGGTGGCGTCCGGTCAGCTGGCCGGCAGCGGCTTCGCTGCTGGCGGTGGAAATGAACAGCTCGTCAGCCCAGAAATAGTCCGGCCCTTCGCCGGCAACCGGAATGCCGATCGTGTCGAACACCGCCTGGTAGAAGCGGCGGCTGGCCGGCAGGTCGCGCACCACCAGCTGCAGGTGATCGATCAATCGACCGCGGTGCAGTTCCATAGTTTCCATGCGTACCTCTGCAGAAAAGGGGACAGTGTGGATAGCGCCGGGCCGCGCCCGGCGAGCGCGCAGCGCGGCCTGCTTCCCATGCGATGAATATCGGAGCAAGGCCGCCGGGCATGGCCTGGCGCCAGCGCAATTGTGCCCCTTTCCGGATCAGGCGTTGGCGATGATTTCCACCCAGTAGCCGTCGGGGTCCTTGATGAAGGCGATGTTCTTCATGCGACCGTCGGTCAGGCGCTTCTGGAACGGCACGCCCAGATCCTCGAAGCGCTGGCAGGCAGCTTCCAGCTCGGGCACCGAGACGCAGATGTGGCCGAAGCCGCGCGGATCGCTGTTGCCGTCGTGGTAGACCGGGCCATCCTGGGCTTCAGTGCCGTGGTTGTGGGTCAGCTCCAGCACGCCCGGCAGGCCGGCCATCCACAGGCGGCGCTCGGCATCGTCTTCCGGCACCACGGCGCCGGACGGCACGTAGGCCAGGAAATACAGGCTGAACTGCGCTTCGGCGAAGTCACGCTTGTCGATCAGCCGGTAGCCCAGCACGCGGGTGTAGAAGTCCAGCGAGGCGGTGATGTCCTTCACCCGCAGCATGGTGTGGTTGAACACGAAGCCGGTGGTTTCGGCCGGGGCCTGGGCGGCGACGCCGGGGACCTGTTGGAGGGAAGAAAGGCTCATGATTCGCGTCCTGTCAGCAATGGAGGGAAATGACCCGCGGAGAGTGGCTGGAAGTTGCATCTGAAACCGGCAGTTGCCGGAACCCACACTTCGCTTGCATCCTCGTTGTCGATCTGGGATCGTCGGGTCATGTTGCAGCGCAGGATAATCGGTGTGCGTCCGCAATGGGATGAGCGCTTCCGCAACGTCGGGTGAAATGCCTGCAACCAGAGCAGTACGGCGCGGCAGTGGGACGCAGGGGAATCCGGCAGGGATGGCGAGACGCCCGCGCATCGTCGCGGGCGGTTGACAGCCCGTTGCCTGCCGCGCTAATGATGGTATGTATATACAAATAACCGAGGGTCTTCAGGGGTCCCATGCCTTACCGCCGATGGCTGCCGCTGCTGCTGATGGCCGTGCTCCTCTTCGAAGGTGTCTTCGGAGCGTGGGCGGGGACGCGCATGGCGCTGCCTGGCGGGGACGCTGCAGGCTCCGCGGGCCGGGCGATTGCGGGCTGCCAGGCAACACCGCGCAGCGCGGCACCGGCGTCGGGCCACACCCGCCATGATCAGGCGCCGGTGGCCGCCGGCGACGTGCACAAGGATCACTGCAGCTGTGTCGATGCGGCCGGCTGCGACTGCCGCTGCCTGTTGAGTCTCTACCCTCCGATGCCATCGCTGCTGCTGCCCAGCGCCCATCCGCGCATCGCGCTGGACATTGCGCTGCCGGCACTGATCCTGCCTGCCAGCAAACTTTCCCGCGTATTCCGACCTCCCATCGCCTGAGCGGCTGTCCCCGCGTCGACATGACGCCGTCGTGTCCCTTTGCCCGAATCGTGGCGGGGGCACCCAGAGACAGTATTCCTGCGGGAGAGAAAACATGTATCTGAAGTCCAATGCCATGGCTGCGGCCATCGGCAGTCTGCTGTGCGTCTCCGTTGTCCACTCCGTCGCCGCGCAGGATGCGCAGTCGCCCGATGCGAAGGCACGCACGCTGGATACCGTGCAGGTGACCGGCAGCCACATCAAGCGCGCGCAGCTGTCAGGCGTCGGCCCGGTGAGCGTGGTCGATGCCGAGGCCATCGAACGTTCCGGCGCCACCTCGGTGGAAACCCTGCTGCAGCGCCTGCCGGCCTCGGCAGGGTTCGCGGGCAGCCAGAGCAATGCGTACTGGGCCGAGAACGGCTACGGCACCACCCAGGTCAATCTGCGCGGTCTCGGCATCAACCGGACCCTGGTCCTGCTCAACGGCCGGCGCATCGTCAATGGCGGCACCGGCGCCAACAGTTCGGTCGACCTCAATGTCATTCCGGTCTCACTGATCGAGCGCGTGGAGGTGCTCAAGGACGGTGCATCGGCAATCTATGGCGCCGATGCGGTGGCTGGCGTGGTCAACATCATCACCAAGCAGGGATTCGAGGGTGCCGAAGCGGTGGTGCGCTATGGCCAGACCAGCCAGGGCGACGGCGAGGAAACCTCGGTCGATGTCAGCTGGGGTGTCAGCAGCGAACGCGGCTCGCTGATGGCTGCGGTCAGCTACTTCGACAGCGGAGCGGTCAACATGGCCTCGCGCGCGCCCTGCGGCCTGATCGAATCCGATGGCCGGCTGGTCTGCTCCGGCAGTTCGTCCACCATCGGTGGTCGTGCACTGCTGGCGGATGGCCGACGGGTCAACTTCAACCAGGTGCCCGGAGGCGACGGCGATTTCTACGAGCCCTATTCGGCGGCCAAGCACAACTACAACGGCAATCCCACGCTCAACGCGGTCAACCCGATCGAGCGGCTCAGCCTGAGCGTGTTCGGCGACAGCCAGTTGAATGACAGCACACGCGCGTTCATCGAAGCGATGTACACCAACCGCCAGTCCAGGCAGCTGGCGACCTCGGGTGGGCTGGGCGTCTACCGGCCGATCAACATCGCCGCCGACCATCCGACCAATCCCACCGGGCAGGATCTGCTGCTGCAGCGCCGGCGCCTGGAAGAGGCCGGTCCCCGCCACTTCTTCCAGGAGACCGACACCTACCGGGTGGTAGCGGGCCTGAAAGGCCAGTTCGGCACCAGCTGGGACTGGTCGGTGGCCTTCAACTGGGGGCGCAACACCGGCGTGGATGGTTCGGACAATGTCGCCAACCTCGATCGCGTCGACCAGACGCTGGACCGGTCCCTGTGCAGTACCGCGCCCGGCGCAGCGATTCCCTGCGGCGACTATCTCGGCTACGGGGACCTGAGCCGTGACGTGCTGGATTACATCCTGTACACCTCGCGCGATACCGGCGGAAACGAGCAGAAGAGCTTCACCGCCAATCTCAGCGGGCAGATCTTCGAGCTGCCGGCAGGCTGGGTGGGATTCGCCGCGGGCGTGGAGGTGCGCAGGGAGCGCGGTTGGCGTGATCCGGATCCGTTGACCGTGCTCGGCATCGGCAACACCAACCAGCAGGATCCGATCGCCGGGCGATACACGGCCAAGGAAGCGTACATGGAGCTGGCGGTGCCGCTGCTGCAGGACGCGGTCATCGCAGATTCGCTGTACCTCAACCTGGCCGGCCGCGTGTCCGACTACGACCTGTTCGGGCGCGACTTCAACTACAAGGCCGGGCTGGACTGGCAGGTCAGCCCTTCGCTGAAGCTGCGCAGCACCTATGCTACGGCATTCCGCATTCCCAACATCCCCGAACTGTTCGGTGGCGTGTCCGAGGGCAACCTCACCACCACCGACCCCTGCAGTGGCTGGAGCGGACTGCCGGCCAGCTCGATCGTGCGTGCGAACTGCCAGGCCGATGGCGTGCCGGCTGGTTACGTGCAGCCGGGCAATACCATCCTGACCACGTCCGGCGGCAATGCGGATCTCGAGCCGGAAGATGCGACCTCCTTCACCGCCGGGGTGGTGTGGACACCCACGTTCGCACCCGGGCTGACGCTCACCCTGGACTACTACCGCATCCGCATCGAGAACGCGATCCAGCGTATCGCCGGCTCCACCAAGCTGGCCATCTGCTACAACACTCCGTCGCTGGCGCATCCGTTCTGCGACGCCAGCAACTTCACCCGCGACCCGCGCACCGGCGAAGTGAACTACCTCTCATCGCAGCCGGTGAACACGGCCGATGAGCAGGTCAGTGGCTACGACCTGGGCGCACTCTACGAGTTCAAGCCGTGGGGCATGGACGCCAGCATCAGTGCCGACATCTCCTACCTTCAGCGTTATGACGTGCGCCCGTATGCCGGAGCAGAGGTGATCACGTATGCCGGCAGGATCACCGGCGGCCGTGGCAGCTATGCCAAGTGGCGTGGACTGATGTCGATGAACGCGTCCCGTGGGCAATGGTCCGGTACCTGGACCACCCAGTACATCGGCCGGGCCGACGACATCAATGCCGCGCGTGGCGACATCGGTGATCATGCGCCATCGGTGTTCTATCACAATCTCCAGCTCAGGTACGCGGTCAGCA
This sequence comes from Stenotrophomonas maltophilia, assembly GCF_025642255.1. Lineage (NCBI taxonomy): Bacteria > Pseudomonadati > Pseudomonadota > Gammaproteobacteria > Lysobacterales > Lysobacteraceae > Stenotrophomonas > Stenotrophomonas maltophilia. The sequence continues at coordinate 3,564,015 of NZ_CP106759.1, read as the reverse complement.
AGGCGCTGGATGTGGCGCTGGGCGTGGACAACGTCTTTGATCGCTCGGCGCCGTTCATCCAGAGCTATACCGACGCCAACACAGACACCATGACCTACGACCTGCTCGGTCGTCGCTGGTATGCACGCATCGGCTACCGCTGGTGATCGCACGCGCCCCCGTCGCCTGCGGCGGGGGTGCTCCGCAAGGGAGAGAAGGTAGATGAAACCCGCATTCTGGGCGCGCCGCGCCCACAAATGGATCGGACTGGTGATCGGTGTGCAGGCGCTGTTGTGGATGCTCAGCGGGGTCTACATGACCGTGGTGCCGCTGCAGGTGATCCATGGCGACCACCTGGCCCATGTCCGTGGCGAACCGCTGGCGCCGGTGCATGATCGGGTCGGTGTCGATGTGCTGGCCGCGCGTTATCCCGGCCTGCAGTCGTTCCGCCTCAAGCGGCTGCTGGAGCGTGAGGTCTACGACGTCCAGCGCGGACCGGAACGCTTCCTGGTCGATGCCCGCAGTGGAGAGCGCCTGCCGCGGCTGGACCGGGATGGCGCCATCGCGCTGGCCACAGCGCTGTACCAGGGCGCAGGCGAGGTCGCGCGGGTGGAATGGGTGACCCGTGCGCCGTCGGAAGTGAAGACGCGACCGGTGCCGATGTGGGCCGTCCATTTCGCTGACCGCGGAAGCACCACGCTGTACCTGTCACCGGACAGCGGTGAACTGCTGGCGCGCCGGCACAGCCTGTGGCGCTGGTTCGATTTCCTGTGGATGTTCCACATCATGGACTACGAGCAGCGCACCGACGTCAACAATGGCCTGCTGCGCGTCGCATCGGTGATCGGGCTGGCATTCGGCCTCAGTGGCGTGTGGCTGCTGTTCTACAGCTTCGGCCAGAGGAGGCGCGCATGACGCCGTGGCTGCGCCGGCTGCACAGGTGGATCGGGGTGCTGGTGGGACTGCAGTTCCTGGTCTGGCTCGGCAGTGGACTGGGCATGAGCCTGCTTGACCCGGACCGGATCGCCGGCACTTCGCAGCGGGCTGCGCCCGCGGCGCCCCTGGCATGGCCGGCAGATACCGTCTCACCGGCCGATGCGCTGCGTGCTGCGCGGTGGCCGGCCGCGACCCTGGACAGCGGCTGGCTGCTGCAGGCGCCGGTGTATCGACTGCAGTCAGCGGAAGGCACCGAGGTGATCGATGCGCGTGATGGCAGGCGCATCACCATCGATCCGGTGATCGCGCTGCGCGTCGCGCAGGCCGCCTACCGTGGCCAGGGCGTGCCCGCAGCGCCGGTGCATCTGGCGCACAGTCTGGAGACGCGCGGCCATCCCGACGCGGTGTGGCGGGTGGACTTCGGCGATGCGCAGGACACCACCGTCTACGTCTCCGCCGACAGCGGACAGGTGCTCGAGCATCGCACCGCAACGTGGCGGCTGTTCGATGTGTTCTGGATGCTGCACATCATGGACTACGCGGCGCGGGCCAACTTCAACAATCCGCTGGTGGTGGGGATGGGGCTGGGGGGGCTGTGGATGGCCTTGACCGGCGCGTGGCTGCTGCTGGCAAGCGTCCGCCTGCATGAGTTCGTTCCACATCGATGGCGCAGCCGCCGGCAGTTGGCAGTGTTCGCCCCGGGAGGCACGCACCTGCGCACCGTGGCCGCGGCGCAGGGGGACAGTGTCTACCTGGCGCTGGCCCGCGAAGGCGTGAACCTGCCTTCCAACTGCGGCGGCGGGCAGAGCTGTGGACTGTGCGAAGTCCGGGTCCGTGGACAGGCTGGAACCCCTTCCGCCGCAGATCGGGCGCACCTGGCCGGATCGCGCCTGAAGGTCGGCTGCCGGCTCGCCTGCAACCTGCAGGTGGAGGCGGATATGGAGATCGAGGTAGCCGGCGGTGCCAGCCTGTGGACCGAGCATGAGGCAACGGTCGAGCGGATCGAAGCGGTGACCCCGTTCCTGCGCGAGATCCACCTGCGTCCCGACCACGCCGCCGACGCACTCTATCAACCCGGCTGCTACCTGCAGCTGCATGTGCCCGAATACGAGCTGCCCCGTTCCGCGCTCTGGCATCCGGACGAACACCGGCAGGACTGGGCACCGTTGGCCCTGCCGGAAACCCTGCACAACAAGGCGGCGGTGCGTCGTTCGTACTCGCTGGCGATGCCGGTTGCCGCCGAAGCGGGGCGCCTGGTGCTGCTGGCCCGGTTCAGCCCTGGCTGGCAGCAGGGCAAGCGGCATCCGCCGGGCAAAGGGTCCAGCTATCTGTACGCGTTGCGCCCCGGCGATCGCGTCCGCTACAGCGGACCGTTCGGTGATTTCGCGCTCAGCGGCGTGTCCCGGGAAAAGATCTTCATCGGAGCCGGCGCCGGCATGGCGCCGCTGCGGGCGATGATCGAACATCGGCTTTCCGAGGGAGGGCAGGAGCGCATCCACTACTGGTACGGTGCCCGCAGCGACCGCGATTGCCCCTACATGGCGCAGATGCAGGCCCTGCAGGCAGCGCACGCGAACTTCAGCTGGCATCCCGTCTGGTCCGGGCAGGGAACTGGCCGGCGCGTGCATGACGCCATCCATGAGGATCTGCTGCAACGGCATCCGGATCTTTCCGGCTGCGAGTTCTACCTGTGCGGGCCACCACCGATGCTGGCCGCGACCCGGCAGCTGCTGCAGCGGCTGGGGGTGACGGAAGAGCGGATCGCATACGACGATTTCAAGATCTGAAGTGGAGGCGCCGTGGCCGTGCAGGGCGGCCGCGGCGCCCGTTGCAGCGGTGCGGGCGGAGTAGAATGCGCAGCTGTACTCACCGAAGTGGCGTTCCATGTCCCAGCGCGCCTGGGTGGCTGCGGCCATCCGCAAGATCGAAGCCGATTTCAACCGGTCCGCCGATACCCACCTGATCCCGATGGCGCTGCCCGGGTTCGAAGGCATCGATGTCTACCTGAAGGATGAATCCAGCCACCCCACCGGCAGCCTCAAGCACCGCTTGGCGCGTTCGCTGTTCCTGTACGCGCTGGCCAACGGCTGGCTGCGCGAAGGGCGGCCGGTGATCGAGGCGTCGAGCGGCTCGACCGCGGTGTCCGAAGCGTATTTCGCACGCCTGCTGGGGCTGCCCTTCATCGCGGTGATTCCGGCCACGACCTCGCCGGAAAAGATCGCTGCCATCGAATTCCATGGTGGCCGCTGCCACCTGGTCGAGCGCGCCTGTGATCTCAACTGCGAATCGGAACGGCTGGCGCGCGAAACCGGCGGTCACTTCATGGACCAGTTCACCTACGCCGAACGGGCCACTGACTGGCGCGCCAACAACAACATCGCCGAGTCCATCTTCAAGCAGATGGCCGAAGAGCCCAGCCCGGTACCCGAGTGGATCGTGTGCAGCCCAGGCACCGGCGGCACTGCGGCCACGCTGGGCCGCTACGTCAGCTACCGGCGGCACGACACCCGCATCCTCTGCGCGGATCCGGAGATCTCGGTGTTCTTCGAGGGCTACCAGGCGGCGGTGGCGGGCGAGCAGCAGTGGCGTGACCTGACCTGCAGCGGTGGCTCCCGTGTGGAAGGCATCGGCCGACCGCGGGTGGAGCCGAGCTTCATTCCAACCAGCGTCGATGCGATGGTGAAGGTGCCGGATGCATTGAGCCTGGCAGCCATGCGCCACGTCAGCCGGCAGCTCGGTCGGCGCGTGGGAGGCTCCACCGGCACCAACTTCATCGGTGTGCTGCAGGCGGCGCAGTGGATGCGCGAAGCCGGCCGCCACGGCAGCATCGTCAGCATCCTGTGCGACAGTGGCGAGCGCTACGCGCAGAGCTATTACGACCCGGCGTGGTACGCACGACAGGGCATCGATGTGGACGGTGCCGATGCGCAGCTGGCCGCGGCCGTGGCGGGTCAGGGCCTGCCTGCGCTGCCGTGCTGCAGCCTGGAAGCGCTGTAAGCCTGCGGTGCCTCCGCCGGGCATGGCCCGGCGCTACCAGAGCCCGTCGATCGCGGTAGCGCCGGGCCATGCCCGGCGAGCGCAGCGGCGTATCAGAGCCCGTCGATCCCGGTAGCGCCGGGCCACGCCCGGCGAGCGCAGCGGCGCATCCCGATCAGTATCCCGCCGCAGTGAACGCGTCGAGCACCGCATCGCGCAGCGCATCAGGCAGCGCCTCGATGTCCATCGCGCGATCATCCAGGTGCAGCCGTGGGTCCAGGCTGCTGATGCGGTCCTGGGCCAGCGCCTGCAGCCACAGCAGCACGCAGATCACGAACTCACGCTCGTGCCCCGGGTGCAGGTGGCGGGCACCGCGTTCGATCACCTCGAACGGGTACCACTCCTGCTCATCGTTGAGGATGCCGCCCTGCTGCATGAGCACCTGCAGCTCCTGCAGATGGCGCCGGGCATCATCGCCGGGATCGCACAATGTGGCGATCCAGGACAACTCCTCCGCGCTGGCAGACAGCGCCAGCGACCGGACCGGCAACGCGGTTGCAACCTGAGCCAGACCTTCCATGTGGGGCCTCTATCGGCATGTTCCGCTGCGGACTCCCCCGCACCCAGAGCTTCCGCGCGACCCCGTAAGGCCGACGTGAATGATCGGCGCGCCCCCCTTGTCTGCGGCTCCGGCCAGCGCCATATCGACTGGGCTGCCCGCTCCTCGGGCCCGTAACTGGAGATCTGCCGTGACCGCTGCCAACCCCCTGCTCGATTTCTCCGGCCTGCCGCGCTTCGAGGCGATCCGCCCCGAGCACGTGGCGCCGGCGCTGGACGTGCTGCTGGCCGAGGCCGAGGCCGCCGTCAACGCAGCCGAGCAGGTGCAGCCGGTCCGCTGGGACACCTTCGTGGTCCCGCTGGACGATGCCACCGAGCGGCTGTGGCGCGCCTGGGGCCTGGTCGGCCACCTGCAGGGCGTGGTCAACACGCCGGAACTGCGCGAGGCCTACAACAGCAACCTGCCGCGGGTGACCCGCTTCGCCAGTGCGCTGGGCCAGAACCTGGCGCTGTACCGCCAGTACCAGGCATTGGCCACCGGCCCGGAGGCGGGGTCGTTCGATGAGGCCCGGCGCAAGGTGCTGGACAATACGCTGCGCGACTTCCGCCTGGGGGGCGCGGAGCTGGCGCCGGACGCCCAGCAGCGGTTCGCCGCGATCAAGGAAGAACTGTCGGCGCTGTCCGCGAAGTTCTCGCAGAATGTGCTGGACGCCACCGATGCGTGGTCGTTGATCGTGGAAGACGAAGCACGCCTGGCCGGCGTGCCGGACGACGTGAAGGCTGCCGCGCGTGCGGCAGCGGCGAACGATGGCAGGGACGGTTGGAAGTTGACGCTGCAGATGCCGTGTTATCTGCCGGTACAGACCTGGGCCGAAGATCGTGACCTGCGCGAGATCCTGTACCGGGCCAGCGCGCAGCGCGCTTCCGAATTCGGCGATGACGCGTTGGACAACAGCGGCAACATCGACCGCATCCTGGCCCTGCGGGCCGAACTGGCCGCACTGCTCGGCTTTGATTCCTACGCCGACTACTCGGTGGCCACCAAGATGGCGCAGGACCCGGCCGAAGTGCTGGGCTTCCTGCGTGACCTGGCGTCGCGCGCCAAGCCGTTCGCGGCCAGGGACCGTGCCGAACTGGAGCAGTTCGCGCGTGACCACCTGGGCATCGACAGCCTGCAGGCCTGGGACCTGGCGTTCGCGGCCGACCGCCTGAAGCAGGCGCGCTACAGCTATTCCGAGCAGGAGGTGAAACAGTACTTCACCGAGCCGAAGGTGCTGGGTGGATTGTTCTCGGTGATCGAGCAGCTGTATGGACTGCGCGTGCAGGAGGACAGCGCGCCGGTCTGGCACGAGGACGTACGCTTCTTCCGCCTGGTCGATGCGCAGGACGCGCTGGTAGGCCAGTTCTATCTGGATCTGTACGCCCGTGAGGGCAAGCGCGGCGGTGCGTGGATGGACGATTGCCGCAACCGGCGCGAGCGTGCCGATGGCAGCGTGCAGACGCCGCTGGTGTACCTGGTGTGCAACTTCGGTCGCGGCGCCAGCGGCAGGCCTGCTACGTTCAGCCACAATGAAGTGACCACGCTGTTCCATGAAATGGGCCATGGCCTGCACCAGCTGCTGACCCGGATTGGTGAGCTGGGCGTGGCCGGCATCAATGGCGTGGAATGGGATGCGGTGGAGCTCCCCAGCCAGTTCATGGAGAACTTCTGCTGGGAATGGGACCACCTGCAGCGCATGACTGCGCACGTGGAGACGGGTGAACCGCTGCCACGTGCGCTGTATGAGCGCATGCTGGCCGCGCGCAATTTCCACAGCGGCATGGCGACTGTCCGCCAGCTGGAGTTCGGTCTGTTCGACATGCTGCTGCACAGCCAGTTCGAGCCCACGCAGGACAGTGTGCTGGCACTGCTGGAGCGCGTGCGCGGCGAAGTGGCGGTGAATCATCCGCCAGCCTGGAACCGCTTCCCGCATCAGTTCAGCCACATCTTCGCCGGTGGCTATGCGGCCGGCTACTACAGTTACAAATGGGCCGAGGTGCTCAGTGCCGATGCCTATGCGGCGTTCGAGGAAGCACCGCAGGCGTTGGCCGCGACCGGTGCACGTTTCCGCGACGAGATCCTCTCGCGCGGGGGCAGCCGTCCAGCGGCCGAGAACTTCAAGGCCTTCCGTGGCCGTGCGCCGCAGATCGATGCACTGCTGCGCCATTCGGGCATGGCGTAAGCCGCTCTGGTAGGTGCCAACCTTGGTTGGCACTTCCTGGCAATGGTGCGGACCAAGGTCCGCACCTACCGGAAAGCGGTGCTCTATTCGGCGTAGATCATCCTGCGGGTCATGCCGCCGTCGACGATGAAATCCTGGCCGGTGGTGAATCCGGACAGCGGCGACAACAGGTACACCGCCAGCGCGCCGATGTCTTCCGGGCGGCCGACGCGGCCGACCGGATGCTGTGCGTGGTCGATGGCCGAATACTCGGGCGCATGGCGCCGGGAGGGCGCCTGCCACTCGCTGGTGCCGATCCAGCCCGGACTGATGCTGTTCACCCGTACCGCCGGTCCGGCGCTGATTGCCAGCGCGTGGGTGAATGCCACCAGTCCGCCCTTGGCCGCGGCATAGGCTTCGCTATGGGCTTCGGACTGCCGGGCGCGGGTCGAGGCGATGTTGATGATGGCGCCGGCGCCACCGGATGACAGTGCCGGCAGGGCATGCCGGCTGCACAGGAAAGCGCCATGCAGCGATGACAGGCGGCGCTGCCATTCGTCCCACGCCATGTCCTGCAGCGGCGTACCGTGCGCACCGGCGATGCCGGCATTGTTGACCAGGCCATCGATGCCGCCAAACCGCTGCACCGCCGTGGCGATGAACGCGCGCACGCTGGCTTCGTCGGTGATGTCCAGGGGCTGGAACGCCGCATCGTCATCGCGCTGCCATTCGGCCAGGCAGGCGTGGCCGGCTTCCGTATCCAGATCACCGATCAGCACGCGGCCGCCGGCACCGAGCACGGCCTGGGCGATGCCGCGGCCGATGCCATTGGCGCCACCGGTGACCAGCACCACCTTGCCCGCCAGCGGCGCGGCAGGCCAGGCAGCGATCGGCGGAGCCGCGCTCATGACAGGTCTTCGCCACGCAGGCGGCGATGCCAGCCGTCCACGCCGATGCGGTCCAGCGTCTGGATGTTGCGCTCGACGATCACGTCCGGATCGGGGAAGGCGTCCACCGCGCGTGCCACGCTGTCCTCGCGCAGCAGGTGCAGCGTGGGATAGGGCGCGCGGTTGGTGTAATTGCTGGCGTCGTTGGCGGCCACGCCTTCGAACTGGTAGTCCGGATGGAAGCTGGCCACCTGCAGGATGCCCTGCAGATCGAGCGCCTCGATCGCCGCGTCGGCGTTGTCGAGGAAGTCGTTGTAGTCCAGGAAATCCGTCAGCACCTGCGGGTGCACGATCAGGGTGGTGTCGATCTGCTCGGCCGGCGTGTCCCGCAGCAGCACCAGTTCCTCGGCCAGCTGTTCGACCAGTGCTTCGGGGGTGGTGGCATCACTGAGCACGAAGCGGACCTGGTCCTTCACATATACGGCCTTGGCGAACGGACACAGGTTCAGGCCGATGACGATGCGCTCCAGCCACAGGCGGGTGGCGGCGATCGGGTCGTCGGTGGGCAGGGCGATATCGGTCATGGCGGGCACATCGGCGGGCGAGGTCGCCATTGTAGGCAGTGTGCCGCCGCTGCGCTGTTCACTGTGCAGGAACTGGACAGTCGCCATGCTGCAAATCCCCGCCGATTCAAGCCTTTGCAGGCCACCGGCAGATGGCCGATTGCCTGCTGCGGGCGGTAGGCGTGGAATGGACGCACGACACAGGAGGACACCCATGACTGCATCTTCTCCGTGGCTGCCGGACGCCCTTTGGGCCGGCGCCCTCTTCGATGGCCGGTGGCAGGCGGCCGCGCAACGGCAGCCGGTGATCGAGCCGGCCACCGGTAACACGCTCGGCCAGATCGGCTTGGCCGACCCGGCGCAGGTGGCGCGCTCGGCGGCGGCCGCTGCGCAGGCGCAGCAGGCGTGGGCGGCGGCTCCGTACGAACAGCGCGCTGAAGTGCTGCGCAAAGCGGCACGCCTGGCCGAAGAACACATCGACACCCTGGTCGAATGGCTGGTACGCGAAAGCGGCTCCACCCGCCTGAAGGCAGGTTTTGAGGCCAAGGTGACCATCAAGGCACTGCACGAGGCTGCGGCGCTGCCGTCGCGCAGCACCGGCGAGATTCTGCCTTCCGAGCCGGGCCGGCTGAATCTGGCGCGGCGCCGACCGCTGGGTGTGGTGGGGGTCATCTCGCCTTTCAACTTCCCGCTGTATCTGGCCATGCGCGCGGTGGCGCCGGCCATCGCGCTGGGCAACGCGGTGGTACTCAAACCTGACCCGCGCACAGCGGTGTGCGGCGGGGCGGTGATCGCACGCCTGTTCGAGCAGGCCGGCCTGCCGGCAGGCGTTCTGCACATGCTGCCCGGTGATGGCGCGGCCGGCGCTGCGCTGACCAGCGATCCGCACGTGGCGATGATCCAGTTCACCGGCTCCACCGCCGCCGGGCGCAAGGTCGGAGAGGCGGCGGGCAAGCATCTGAAGAAGGTCTCGTTGGAGCTGGGCGGCAAGAACTCGTTGATCATCCTCGATGATGCCGACCTCGACCTGGCGGTGGCCAACACCGCGTGGGGGGTCTACCTGCATCAGGGCCAGATCTGCATGGCGACCGGCCGCGTGCTGGTGCAGCGGAAGATCCACTCCGCGTTCCTGCAGAAGCTGGTGGCCAAGGCCAATTCATTGAAGGTGGGCGATCCGGCGCGCGAAGACGTGGCGATCGGTCCGCTGATCAATGCCGGCCAGCGCGACCACGCCACGCGCGTGGTCGAGCAGGCAGTGCAGGCCGGTGCCTCGCTGGAGGCCGGAGGTACCTATCGCGATCTGTTCTTCGCGCCGACCGTGCTTGGCAACGTCGCTGCTGACAATCCGGCGTTCAACGAAGAAATCTTCGCGCCGGTGGCGGTGGTGGTGCCGTTCGACGATGACGACGATGCCGTGCGCCTGGCCAACGACAGCGAGTACGGCCTGTCGATGGCCATCGTTTCCAGCAATGTCGGCCGCGCACTGAAGCTCGGCGAGCGCCTGCGCACCGGACTGCTGCACATAAACGATCAGACCGTGAACGACGAGGTGATCAATCCCTTTGGCGGCGTCGGAGCATCCGGCAATGGCACCAGTATCGGCGGCCCCGCCAACTGGGAGGAGTTCACGCAGTGGCAGTGGTTGACCGTCAAGGGCGAGGCGCCCGCTTACCCGATCTGATCGAAGGAGCCATCACGATGAACGACAATACGGCAACACGCGAGATCACCGCCGCAGTGGTCCGCGGCAAGGAACAACCCTTCGTCATCGAGCAGGCCCGGCTGCGCGGCCCGCAGGAGGATGAGGTCCTGGTGAAGGTGGTAGCCACCGGCCTGTGCCACACCGACCTGATCGTGCGCGATCAGTACTACCCGGTGCCGTTGCCCGCGGTGCTGGGTCACGAAGGCGCCGGCGTCGTGGAGGCGGTCGGCCCCAACGTAAAGGAACTGAAAGCAGGGGATCACGTGGTGCTGACCTATGGCGCCTGCGGCCACTGCAATCCGTGCCGGGGCGGTCATGGCGCCTACTGCAGGGATTTCTTCGCGCTGAACTTCGGGGGCGATGATGGCCACGGCCATACCGCCATCACCGATGGGCAGGGTCAGCCGTTGCACGACCATTTCTTCGCGCAGTCTTCGTTTGCCACCTATGCGCTGGCGCGCGAGATCAATGCGATCAAAGTGCCCGACGATGCGCCTCTGGAACTGCTGGGCCCGCTGGGCTGCGGCATCCAGACCGGTGCCGGCGCGGTACTCAATTCGCTGAAGGTACGCTCGGGCAGCAGTTTTGCCAGCTACGGTGCCGGCGCAGTCGGTCTGAGTGCGGTGATGGCGGCCAAGGTGGCCGGTGCCACGACCATCATCGCCATCGATGTGGTGCCGTCGCGGCTGGCACTCGCGCTGGAGCTGGGCGCCACCCACGTGGTCAACAGCCGCGAGACCGATGTGGTCGAGGCCGTGCGCGCCATCACCGGCGGTGGCGCTGATTTCGCGCTGGAATCGACCGGTCGCCCGGAGGTGCTCTCTGCGGGTATCGAGGCCTTGGGGGGCTTGGGCATGATGGGCGTGGTCGGTGCACCAAAGCTGGGCACGACCGCCAGTTTCGACGTGAACAACCTGCTGCTGGGTGGCCGCAGCATCCGTGGCATCGTGGAAGGCGACAGCGTGCCGCAGATGTTCATTCCGCAGCTGGTCACGCTGTTCCAGCAGGGCCGCTTCCCGTTCGACAGGCTGGTGAAGTTCTACCCGCTGGAGCAGATCAACCAGGCGGCCGAGGACAGCACCCGGGGCATCACCCTGAAGCCGATCCTGCGCATCGCGGCGTGATCTGAGGGCAGGGCTGCAGGGCTTCGCCCTGCACCTGCCGGATGGGCGGCAACCGCAGGCCAATACCTCATCGGAGCGTAACGTGGCGTTGCCGCTGGCGGGTGTACGCTGCGCCCATGATCGCAACCTCCGTCGGGCAACAGCAGCTGGTAGCGGCACGCGCGGCCTTTGCCGAGGGCGATGCGCGCTCATTGAACGTGTTGCCGCAGCCGTTGCAGCAGTCGTGGATGCGCTCGCGCGCGGCTGGCCTGCAGCCCGGGCAGGAACCGGTCTACCTGCCGCTGCAGAGCGATGGCCGGCATCTGCCACAGCGCGACGACCGTCGCCTGGCACGCTGCGTGCAACCGGAGCTGGAACAGCTGTGGGCCGCTTTCGGCGGACGTGGCTGGACGATGTTCTGCGCCAACCGCGAGGGCATGGTGATCGCGCAGCAGGCGCATGGCCTGGAAGACTCGCCCCTGCTGCGGCCGATCCAGGTCGGGCGGCGGCTGGGCGAAAGCGAGATCGGCACCACCGCGCCGGCGGTCAGCCTGGCCGACGACCTGCCAGCGCTGGTGCGCGGCAATGAACATTACCTGCAGCGTTTCGCTCCGGTGTTCTGCCTCAGTGAACCCCTGCACGATCTCGACGGGCGGGTATGCGGAGTGATCGATATCACCGGGCTGGGTGAGCGCGATCCTTCGCTGCTGCAGGGCTATTTCCGGCAGGCCGCACTGGCCAGCGAGAATCGCCTGTTCCACACGCTTGCCGATGTGCACCTGCTGGCGCTGCAGCATGATCCGCGCTGGCTGGCGTCACCCTTGCAGGGGCTGCTGGCCGTGCAGGAGGATGGCCAGCTGCGCGCCGCCAACCGTGTGGCCCGGCGTCTGTTGGGCCTGCCGCGGCGCGGGCCACTGCCGTTGCTGGATATTGCAGCGGTGTTTGCCGGCGCCAGTGCCGCACAGCGGCGGCGCCTGCTGCAGCCGGGGGCGCCGCATCGGGTCCGGTTGGGCGAGGGCAGTGCGGTCTACCTGCAGCATCTGCAGGCGCCGCGCAAGGTCGCTGGCAACAGCGTGCGACGGTCTTCACCGGCGACGATGGCGGCGCCGGCGCTGCGCGATCAGCAGCGTGAAGCGGCGCGCCGGGCGGCGCAGGCGGCGGACGGCAATCTCAGTCTGGCCGCACGTCAGCTGGGCATCTCGCGCACCACGCTGTACAAGCTGCTGCGTGATTGATCGAGCGCGGTGCCGGGCCACGCCCGGCGGAGCAGTCAGTCGCGGAAATTGTTGAACTGCAGCGGCAGCTCGAACTTGCCGGCCTTCAGTACTGCGATCGCGTCCTGCAGATCGTCGCGCTTCTTGCCCTGCACGCGCAGCTTGTCGCCATTGATCTGGCTTTCCACCTTCAGCTTGGCGTCCTTCAGTGCGGCGGCGATCTTCTTGGCCACCTTCTGCTCGATGCCCTGCTTGACGGTGATCTTCTGCCGCGCCTGCGCCAGATTGGTCTCGATGTCGCCGAACTCCAGGCTCAGCACGTCGATGCCGCGCGCTGCCAGACGCGCACGCAGGATGTCGTTCATCTGCTTGAGCTGGAACTCGGTCGGCGCGAACTGGTTGATGACATCGCCATCACGCTCGAACTTGGCGTCCACGCCCTTGAAATCGAAGCGGGTGCTCAGTTCGCGGTTGGCCTGGTCGATGGCGTTGGTCAGCTCGTGGGTGTCGACTTCGGAGACGACGTCGAAGGAAGGCATGGGCGATGCTCCACAGAATTCAGTGCGGACATTCTATCGCGCCGGCCAGCCTGCCCGCTTTCCGTGGCGCTGGGCATCGCTGCAACGGCATCCCGCCGCCGGCTCGGCGATAATGGGCCATGAACGTGCAACGCTCCCCCTCGCGCGCGGTGGCCTGGATGGTCGCCGCGGTCGCCTGCTTCTCCCTGATGGACGCCGGCATGAAGCAGCTGGCGGCCAGCTATCCCACCCTGCAGGTGACCTTCCTGCGCGGCGCGGCGTCGTTGCCGTTCGTGCTGGTCTGGGTGCTGGTCAGCGCGGGCCCGCGTTCGCTGGTGCCACGTCGCTGGGGCCTGCATCTGCTGCGTGGCGCGCTGGGCATGGCGATGATCGGCTGCTTCGTGTTCGCGTTGCGCGATCTGCCACTGTCCACCGCCTACACCATCTACTTCGTCGCGCCGCTGCTGATCGCGGCCCTGTCGGTGCCGCTGCTGGGCGAACGGGTCGGACCGCGTCGCTGGGTGGCCATCGGCATCGGCCTGGTCGGCGTGCTGGTGGTGCTGCGGCCCGGCGTGGATGGGTTCATCTCGGTGCCGGGCCTGATGGTGCTGGCCGCGGCCACCGCCTACGCCGTTGCCGCGATCACGGTCAGCCTGCTGACCCGTACCGACACCTCGCAGTCGATGGTGGTCTGGTTCCTGGTCATCATGGCGATCGGCGCGGGCCTGCTGGCGATTCCCGGCTGGAGGCCGCTGCTGCTGGCGCACGCGCCGCTGATCGCGGGCATGGGGCTGGCCGGTGCGCTGGGTCAGATCGCCCTGACCAAGGCCTTCCAGCTGGGCGAGGCATCCATGATCGCGCCCCTGGAGTACAGCGGCCTGGTCTGGGTGATCGGATGGGATCTGGCTTTCTGGGGGCAGTTGCCGGATGGCTACACCTGGGTGGGGGCGGCGATCATCGTGGCGTCGGGCCTGTACCTGCTGCACCGCGAGCGGGTGAACCGCCAGCAGCCGCCGAAGCCGCTGGATCATCCCTGAACCGGTTTGGCCGGGGAGCGGGGTCAGATCCCCACAGGGGCTCTGACCCCGGAATCCGCGCCGGAGTAGGCGTCTTAGAACCAAAAGGAATAACATTCTGGCCCATGGCGCGGGCGCGCGACCGCCGGCGCTGGTAGGCTGCACGCCCCCTTCTGTCGCCTGCCGGTGAGCCGCTCCCGTGATCGAGTTCCAGCGCCTGCACAAATCCTATGCCGTTGCCGGCCGCGCGGTCAGCGCGCTGCAACCGCTGGACCTGACCATCGAGGCCGGCGAGGTCTTCGGCATCATCGGTCATTCCGGTGCCGGCAAATCGACGCTGATCCGCATGATCAACCGCCTGGAAGAGCCTTCCGGTGGCCGATTGCTGATCGGAGGCGAGGACATCACCGCGCTGGATGCCGACGGCCTGCGCTCGCTGCGCCGGCGAATCGGCATGATCTTCCAGCACTTCAACCTGCTGTCCTCGCGCACGGTGGCGGGCAACGTCGCCTTCCCGCTGGAGCTGGCCGGTACACCGAAGGCGGAGATCGACAGCCGGGTGGCCGAGCTGCTGCAGACCGTCGGCCTGCAGGCACACGCACAGAAGTACCCGGCCCAGCTGTCCGGAGGCCAGAAGCAGCGCGTGGGCATCGCCCGTGCCTTGGCCACCCGCCCGCAGATCCTGCTGTGCGACGAGGCCACCAGTGCTCTCGACCCGCAGACCACCGCGTCGGTGCTGGCGCTGCTGTCGAAGATCAACCGCGAGCTGGGCCTGACCATCGTGCTGATCACCCACGAGATGGATGTGATCCGCCGCGTCTGCGACCGGGTGGCGGTGCTCGATGCCGGCCAGCTGGTGGAGACCGGTCCGGTCACCCAGGTGTTCCTGCATCCGCAGCATCCCACCACCCGCCGTTTCGTCAGCGAATCGGAGCATGTGGACGAAGGAACGCTGCACCGTGATTTCGACGCCGTGAGTGGGCGCATCGTGCGCTTGACCTTCCTCGGTGGCGATACCTACGAACCCCTGCTGGGCAGCATCGCGCGCCAGACCGGGGTCGATTACAACATCCTGTCCGGGCGTATCGACCGGATCAAGGACACACCGTATGGCCAACTGGTCGTGGCCCTGGTCGGTGGCGATCACGCCGCCGCGCAGGCCGCGTTCGTGGCCGCTGGCGTGCATGTCGAGGAACTGCGTCGATGATCATTGCTGCTGCGGACGGATTCTTCCGCCACCTGGATGCCGGCAAGTGGGCCGATATCGGCCAGGCCACCATCGACACTCTGCTGATGCTGGCCGGTTCGCTGCCCTTGACCCTGGCCATCGGGCTGCCGCTGGGCGTGCTGCTGTACCTGTTCGGTGCGCCGCAGATGAAGCGTCGTCCGTTCGCCTATGGCGTGCTGGCGCTGGTGGTCAACCTGCTGCGCTCGGTGCCCTTCATCATCCTGATGATCGTGCTGATTCCGGTGACGCTGTTCATGATGGGGACGTCGCTGGGTGTTCGCGGTGCGATCGTGCCCCTGGTGATCGGCGCCGCACCGTTCTATGCGCGGCTTGTGGAAACCGCGCTGCGCGAAGTGGACCGTGGGGTGATCGAGGCGACCCAGGCGATGGGCGCAACCACCTGGCAGCTGGTCACCCGTGTGCTGCTGCCGGAAGCGCGGCCGGGCCTGATCGCAGGTGCCACGGTCACCACCGTTGCGCTGATCGGCTTCACCGCCATGGGCGGTGCGATCGGCTCGGGCGGCCTGGGCGATCTGGCGTTCCGTGATGGCTACCAGCGTTCGCACACCGACGTCGCCCTGGTGACCGTGGTGCTGCTGCTGGTGCTGGTGCAGCTGCTGCAGATGCTCGGCGACCGTCTGGTCGCACATTACACCCGCAGGTAACCGGCACGTCCGCCGGGCATGGCCCGGCGCTACCCTGCCACGCGGACGTTCCAGTAGCGCCGGGCCATGCCCGGCGGCGTCGTCTCACCGCGCGTTGGGCACTTCATAGCCCAGTTTGCCGACCTGGTCCGGGCGCTGCGGCACCCGCTTGAGCTTGTCGGTATTCACTCCGTACTCGTCGCGCAGGCGCTCGGCCAGCTCCTTGTACAGCGTCTTGTCCATGTCAGGCCGACGGGCAAAGATCCACGCCATCTCGCGGCCCGGATAGCCGATCAGTGCCCAGGAGTAATCCGGCGCCACTTCCAGAACGCGCGAATGGGTCGGCACCACGCGGTAGAACCAGGTCCGCCAGCCATGGTTGCCGCTGTCCGGGTCGACGCTGGCACGGGCGCGGATCTCCTGTTGCGGTTCGCTGAAGCCGTTGCGGTAGCGGTAGGTGATGGCAACCTTGTGATCGTCGCGCAGCGCGTACTCGTTGACGCTGGCAACGTGACCGCGCTCGACGAAGTTCGGTACGCGGCCGATCACGTACCAGGTGCCCATGAAACGTTGCAGATCGATCGGCGCGTTCGGATCGGGGGCGCGGGGCGCCGCGGCACGCGGCGACGGCGGATCGCTGGCAGCCAGCGCCGGGCCCGCCAGGGACAGGGCTAGCAGCACGGCGCAGAGCGGGCGGATCGAAGTCATGCGGGAGCGGGCTCCAGTGGGCTTGCACGCGCATGGTCGACTGTGTGCACGCGGTCCGTCAATGGTGTCGCAGCGTATGAGAAGGCCCTTGCCCAAGCTGTGTTGCATTGTCCACCGGAGAAACCCGCATGAGCGCACGCCTCACACGCCGCCCCTCGACTGAACGCGTCAGCGAACGCGCCGATCCGCGCCTGCTGCGAGGTGTACAGCATCTGGCACTGGCCGGCGTCGCACTGGTCCTGGTGTGGCCGGCCGCCCGTGGCAGCAGTGCCTGGCTGGGTTGGCTGCCCCTGTGGCTGATCGGCATGCCGCTGGTGGCCTGGTGGGCGTTGCTGCGCTGCCCATTGCCGTCGCTGCGGCGGCGGTCGTCGCGTCGTACCGGTGGACAGGCGCGCCGCCGCAGGGCAGCCGGCGCGCGCGGCCGGCGCGGCGCAACGGCGGCGGCCTGACCTTCGACACGGGGGCGGTGTCCGGATCCGTGCTAGCGTTCCACGGCTTATGACTGCCTGGAGCTGCAATGTCACGACTCGCTTCCGCCTGCCTGCTGGCTGGCATGATGACCGCTGCCTCGGTGGGGACCGCCGTGGCTGCTGAAGATACCGACCGTTATGCCTGGCTGGAGGACGTCACCGGCGACAAGCCGCTGTCCTGGGTCAAGGAGCAGAACGCCAAGGCCGAGGCGCGCCTGGCGCAGACTCCGGCCTTCAGGCAGATGGAGGCCAGCATCCGTGAGGTGCTCGATTCGGATGCCAAGATTCCCGGCGTGCAGAAGATCGGCGACTACTACTACAACTTCTGGAAGGACAAGCAGCACGAACGTGGCCTGTGGCGGCGCACCACCCTGGCCGAGTACCGCAAGGCCTCGCCGCAGTGGGAAACCGTGCTTGACCTGGACGCACTGAACAAGGCCGAGGGCGAGAACTGGGTCTGGCACGGCGCCGACTGCCTGCGCCCGGACTACAGCCGCTGCCTGATCGCGCTGTCACGCGGCGGCGCGGATGCCGATGTCACCCGCGAGTTCGATCTGTCGACGAAGCGCTGGATCGAGGATGGCTTCTTCCGTCCCGAGTCGAAGGGCGGCCTGAACTGGATCGATCGCGATACCGTGTTCGTCTACACCGATTTCGGTGCCGGCACCATGACCACCTCCGGCTACCCGCGCGTGGCCAAGCTGTGGAAGCGTGGGACGCCGATGTCGTCGGCCAGCGTGGTGTACGAAGGCAAGCCGGAGGACATGTACATCGCGGCGATGCACGATGACACCCCGGGCTTCGAGCGCAACCTGGTCAGCCGCACGCTGGCGTTCTACAACAATGAGGTCTACCTGCGCGGCGACGATGGCACGCTGACCAAGATCGATGCGCCGAACTCCGCCGAGAAGGGCCTGCACAAGCAGTGGCTGACCCTGGAGCTGCGCGACGCCTGGACCGTGGGCGGCAAGACCTACGCGTCCGGCTCGCTGCTGGCGACCCGGCTCGATGACTTCCTGGCCGGCAAGCGTGACTTCGAGGTCCTGTTCACCCCGACCGCGACCACCTCGCTGGCCGGTGCGACCTGGACCAAGAACCACCTCGTCCTGAACGTGCTGGACGATGTGAAGAATCGCCTGTCCGTGCTGACCCCGGGCGCCAATGGCTGGCAGAAGAGCGCGTTTGTCGGCGCGCCGGCATTCGGCACTCTGGCCGTGGGCGCAGTGGACAGCGACGACAGCGATGCGGTCTGGCTGACCGCCACCGACTATCTGACGCCGACCACCCTGGCTTTGGCCGAGATCGGCAAGGCACCGGAAACGCTGAAGACCATGCCGGCCTTCTTCAATGCCGAGGGCAAGGTGATCGAGCAGCACTTCGCCACCAGCAAGGATGGCACCCGTGTGCCGTACTTCGTGGTGCATGCCAAGGACATGAAGCTGGACGGCTCCAATCCGACCCTGCTGTACGGCTACGGCGGTTTCGAGATTTCGCTGACACCCAGCTATTCCGGTGGCATGGGCCGCGCCTGGCTGGAGAAGGGCGGTGTGTACGTGGTCGCCAACATCCGTGGTGGCGGTGAGTACGGCCCACGCTGGCACCAGGCGGCGCTGAAGCAGAATCGTCACAAGGCCTACGAGGACATGGCCGCGGTGGCACAGGATCTGGTCAAGCGCAGGATCACCAGTGCCAGGCACCTGGGCGTGCAGGGCGGCAGCAACGGCGGCCTGCTGACCGGCAACATGCTGACGCAGTACCCGGAGCTGTTCGGTGCGGTGGTGGTGCAGGTTCCGCTGCTGGACATGAAGCGCTACAGCCACCTGCTGGCCGGCGCGTCGTGGATGGCCGAGTACGGCAACCCCGATACCAGCGACTGGGAGTTCATCAAGACCTTCTCGCCGTACCACCTGTTCGACGCGAAGAAGAACTACCCGCCGGTGCTGTTCACCACCTCCACCCGCGATGACCGCGTGCACCCGGCCCATGCCCGCAAGATGGCGGCGAAGATGATCGATGCCGGCAAGGATGTGACCTACTACGAGAACATCGAAGGTGGTCATGGCGGCGCAGCCAACAACGCGCAGGCCGCGCACATGGCGGCCCTGGCCTACAGCTTCCTGTGGGAGCGCCTGGGCGGTAAATGACGAAATGAAAAACGCCGCCCCCGGGCGGCGTTTTTCATGGGCGGCGCTGCGCGCTCGCCGGGCATGGCCCGGCGCTAGCGGAAATGTTGCAGCCCGCGCGCGATGCGCTCCACCGCTTCCTGCAGCCGCGGTATTTCCTGGGTATAGGCCAGGCGCACATGCTGGTTGGCGCGGTGGAAGCCGAAATCCAGGCCCGGGGTGAAGGCCACATGCTCGGTTTCGAGGAAGTGTGCGCAGAACGCCTGGGCATCATCGGTGAACGCACTGACATCGGCATACAGATAAAACGCGCCCTGCGGCTCCACCTCGATGCGGAAGCCCAGCTCGCGCAGCGCCGGCAGCAGGAAATCGCGACGCTGGCGGAAGGCCTCCCGTCGCTGTTCGAAGATCGCCATCGATTCATCGGTGAAACAGGCCAGGGCTGCATGCTGGGCGATGCTCGACGCACTGATGTACAGGTTCTGCGCCAGCTTCTCCAGTTCGGGCACCGCTGCGGGCGGCGCCACCAGCCAGCCCAGGCGCCAGCCGGTCATGCCGAAGTACTTCGAGAAACTGTTCAGCACGAACGCGCTGTCATCGACCTGCAATACGCTGGCCGCGTCCACGCCGTAGGTCAGGCCGTGATAGATCTCGTCCACCACCAGGTGCCCGCCGCGTGCGTGCAGTGCGCGTGACAGCGCCGCAAGTTCATCGGCCGACAGCACCGTGCCGGTGGGGTTGGCCGGCGAGGCGACGAGTGCGCCGACGCTGTCCGTGTTCCAGTGCTGTTGCACCAGCGAGGGTGTGAGCTGGTAAGCGGTCTGCGGACCGACCGGGACGAGCTGTGCGGCACCTTCCACCAGGCGCAGGAAATGCCGGTTGCAGGGATAGCCGGGATCGGCCAGCAGCCAGTGCCGGCCCGGGTCGACCAGCAGGCTGCTGGCCAGCAGCAGCGCGCCGGAGCCGCCAGGAGTGACCAGGATGCGTTCCGGGTCCACATCCAGCCGGTAACGGCTGCGATAGAAGCCGCTGATTGCCTGGCGCAGCGCAGGCAGGCCGCGTGCGGCGGTGTAGCGCGTGTGCCCGGCGGCCAGGGCCGCCTGGCCGGCACGCACCACCGGCGCGGCCGTGGTGAAGTCCGGTTCGCCGATCTCCAGGTGGATGACATCGTGGCCGGCCTGTTCCAGCGCCTGCGCGCGGGCCAGCAGGGACATCACGTGGAAAGGAGCGATTTCATGGCTGCGCCGGCTGTAGACCGGCGGGTGGGGCAGGGTACTCATGCGCCCATGGTACGCCGACCGCTGCCGGCGGACCCGCACCGTGACGACCTGCAGGGTTGTGGTGCCGACGGGATTGGGGTCAGATCGCTGTTCGGGGAAAGGGAACCGATCCCGTCGAAGACCATTGCATTGAAGCGCCTGGAGCCTTATCTCATGAAGTCCACCCTCTGCCTGTTGCTCGCCAGCCTGATGACCAGCACCGCTACCGCCGTCCCCCTGCCTGTTCCGCCGGACGCCGCCCGGCATCCGCACGAGGTCAAGGCCCCGTTCGGCGCGACCCGCAACGACGACTATTACTGGCTGCGTGACGACAAGCGCGCGAACAAGGACATGCTGGCCTACCTGCAGGCCGAGAACGCCTATGCCGACCAGGTGCTGGCGCCATTGAAGCCGCTGGAAGACGCGCTGTACAAGGAAATCGTCGGCCGCATCAAGCAGGATGATTCCAGCGTGCCGGCGCGCGAGCGCGGCTACTGGTACTACAGCCGCTTCGAGACCGGGCAGGACTACCCGATCCACGCACGCCGCAAGGGCAGCATGGATGCCGCCGAAGAAGTGCTGCTGGACGTCAACGCAATGGCCGCCGGCAAGGGCTACTTCAATGTCGGCTCGATGGAAGTCAGCCAGGACAACCAGCTGCTGGCCTGGGCCGACGATGACGTGGGCCGTCGCCAGTACACGATCCGCTTCAAGGACCTGCGGACCGGGCAGGTGCTGCCCGACGTGATCACCGGCAGTTCCGGCGACCTGGTCTGGGCCGACGACAACCGCACCGTGCTGTACGTCGAGAACGATCCGGAAACGCTGCTGACCGTGCGCGTGAAGAAGCACGTGCTGGGCACCCCGGCCAGCGCCGACACCGTCGTATACGAAGAGAAGGACGACAGCTTCTACATGGGCATCGGCCGCACCCGCGACGACCGCTTCATCACCATCGGCGTGCACAGTACCGTGTCGTCGGAAGAGCGCTACGCGCCGGCCAGCGACCCGACCACGTTCACCGTGCTGGCGCCACGCCAGCGCGACGTCGAGTACGACGCCGACCACTACGATGGCCGCTGGGTGATACGTACCAACGACAGTGCAAAGAACTTCAAACTGGTCACCGCACCGACCGATGCCACCTCGCGTGCGCAGTGGAAGGACTGGATCGCGCATGACGATGCGGTGTTCATCGAAGGCTTCGAGCTGTTTGATGGCTTCACCGCCATTGCCGAGCGCTCCGAAGGCCTGGAGCGCATCCGCCTGCTGTTCAAGGATGGCCGCAGCGACTACGTGAAGGCCGATGAGCCGGCGTACTCGATGGGCCTGGGCGATAACACCGAGGCCGATACGCCATGGCTGCGCTACGTCTACACCTCGATGACCACCCCGACCACCGTGTTCGAGCTGAACACCGCCACCGGCGAGCGCCGCCAGCTGAAGGTGCAGCCGGTGATCGGCTATGACGCATCGAAGTACGAAACCGAACGCGTCTGGATCACCGCGCGCGATGGCGTGAAGGTGCCGGTGTCGCTGGTCTACCGCAAGGGCTACCAGAAGGACGGCAAGGGCGCGCTGTTCCAGTACGCCTACGGCAGCTACGGCATGTCGATGGACCCGTACTTCAACCAGACGGCAGTGAGCCTGCTCGATCGCGGCGTGGTGTATGCCATCGCCCACATCCGCGGTGGCCAGGAGATGGGCCGCGACTGGTACGAGAACGGCAAGCTGCTGCACAAGCAGAACACCTTCAACGACTTCATCGACGTTACCCGTGGACTGGTGGCCCAGGGCTGGGCGGCGAAGGATCGCGTGGCCGCGTCCGGTGGCAGTGCCGGTGGCCTGCTGATGGGGGCGGTGGCCAACCAGGCGCCGCAGGACTACCGGGTGATGGTGGCGCAGGTGCCGTTCGTGGACGTGGTCACCACCATGCTGGATCCGACCATCCCGCTGACCACCAACGAGTACGACGAGTGGGGCAACCCGGAGCAGAAGCAGTACTACGACTACATGCTCTCGTACTCGCCCTACGACAATGTCAGGAAGCAGGATTATCCGGCGCTGTTCGTCGGTACCGGCCTGTGGGATTCGCAGGTGCAGTACTGGGAACCGGCCAAGTGGGTGGCCAGGCTGCGCGACGACAACACTGGCCATTACCCGATCCTGTTCCGCACCAACATGGAGGCCGGCCATGGCGGCAAGTCGGGTCGCTTCCAGCGTTACCGCGAGCTGTCCGAATCGTATGCCTTCGTGCTGCAGCAGCTGGGTATCGCAGCACCGTGATTGCGGCGGGGTGCCGGGCGTTGCCGGGCACCCCGAACCGTTATCCTTGCGAGCATGAGCCTGCCTGAACCGCCTGCCGCCCAGGACGCAGCCCCGACCCGCCGGCCGGTGCGTTTCCGCTGGGCATGGTGGCTGCTCGCCTATGTCAGTCTCGGCACCGGCATCGTCGGCATCTTCGTGCCGGGGCTGCCGACAACCGTATTCATCCTGATCTCGGCATGGGCCGCCTCGCGCGGCTCCGAGCGGCTGCATGCCTGGCTGCTGCAGCATCCGCGCTTCGGGCCGGCCATCGGCAACTGGCAGGCGCATGGCGCGGTCAGCCGCTATGGCAAATGGATGGCCACGATCACCATGGCGGTCTGCGCCGGGATCATGCTGTGGTGCGTGCCGATCGCCTGGGTGAAATGGTTTTCCATCGGCAGCATGACCGTGGTGGCGATCTGGCTGTGGACGCGGCCGCTGCCGCCGCAGGACTGACCCTTCCGCCGGGCATGGCCCGGCGCTGCCATGGGGGCCGTACCCTCCACCAACCGCT
The DNA here is from genome assembly GCF_025642255.1 of Stenotrophomonas maltophilia. NCBI lineage: Bacteria > Pseudomonadati > Pseudomonadota > Gammaproteobacteria > Lysobacterales > Lysobacteraceae > Stenotrophomonas > Stenotrophomonas maltophilia. The sequence goes on along the minus strand of NZ_CP106759.1, from coordinate 3,541,109 downwards.
CAGCCGGCAGTGGCTATACTCGGGGCATGAAGATTCCCCATCGAAACGCCATCCTGATTCCGCTGGCAGCGGCCTCGCTGCTGTTCCTGTCCGCCTGCGGCAACAAGGGCCCGCTGGTGCTGCCGCAGAAGCCGGTGCCGGTGGAAGAGACCGTCGAGCCGGCCACCGATGCCGACGGCGAAGCCACCCCGCCTGCCACCCAGGACACGGGTGACGGCAGTCCGTCGGTGACCCCGGACCCGGTGAAGAAGGTGGACGACGGGAATGAGTAAGACCGGTTCCACCGCGCTGCGTTTCAGCAAGATGCACGGCGCGGGTAACGATTTCGTAGTGATCGACCTGCGCGACGGCACCGCGCCGCCCACGCCACAGCTGGCCGCGCGCCTGGCCGACCGCCACACCGGCGTGGGCTGCGACCAGATCCTGACCATCGAGGCCCCGCGCGTCGAAGGCTCGGTCGCCTCGTACCGGATCTGGAACGCCGATGGCTCCAATTCCGAGCAGTGCGGCAACGGCGCGCGCTGCATCGCGGCCTGGCTGGTGCGCGAGGGCAGTGCCCAGGGCGATGCATTCGTCATCGACAGCCCACTGGCCAGCCATGCGGTGCAGGTGCTGGGCCAGGGCCAGTATGCGGTGACCATGGGCGTACCCGCATTCGAACCTGCCAGCGTGCCGCTGGTCGGCTTTGCCCACCCGCGCGAGGAGTATCTGCTGCCGCTGCAGGGCGAGAGCGTGCGGTTTGCTGCGGTGTCGATGGGCAATCCGCATGCCGTGATCGAGGTGGGCCTGATCGATGCGGCGCCGGTCGAGCGCGTCGGCGCGCTGCTGCAGCAGCATGCCTCGTTCCCGAAGTCGGTGAACGTGGGTTTCACCCAGGTCATCGCGCCGGACCATGCGCGGTTGCGCGTGTTCGAGCGGGGCGTCGGCGAGACCCTCGCCTGCGGCAGCGGCGCCTGTGCAGCCGCAGTCACCCTCATGCAGCGCGGTCGCCTGCAGCGCGATGCACGCATCAGCCTGCCCGGCGGCGAACTGCGCATCCAGTGGCCGGGCGAGGGGCAGCCCGTGGTGATGGCCGGCCCCACCGCATTCGTCTTCGAAGGGGAGTGGATCGCATGACTGAGACCGTCGACAAGCTCGGGGCCCATGAAGTCGCTGCCTGGTTGCGGCGCCATCCGGCCTTCCTCAAGCAGTTCCCGGACCTGGCGCTGACCCTGGTGGTGCCGCGCGATGACGGCCCGACCGCATCGCTGGCCAGCTACCAGCTGGAGCTGCTGCGGGAAAAGAACCGCGAGCTGGCGCGACGGTTGGCCGATCTGGGCGCGACCGCCCAGGTCAACGAACGGCTGGCGGTGCGCACCCACCAGCTGACGCTGGCACTGATGAAGCAGGGCAGTGCCGCCGATACCCTGCGTGCGATGGCCGCCTCGCTGCAGGAGGATTTTGCGGGTGATCTGGTGCGGCTGGTCGTGCACGTGCCGGTGGCCGGGCTGGAACAGGCCGAATGGCTGCAGGTCATCGCGGCCGACGATCCACGCCTGGGCCCCTTCCGTGATTGCCTGAAGGACGGTGAGCCGATCTGCGGCCGCCTGCAGCCGGAAAAGAACGCGGTGCTGTATGGCGCGCGCAGTGAGGAGGTGCAGACCACCGCCCTGCTGCCGCTGCCGGGTGTCGGCCTGATCGCGGTCGGCAGCCATGACCCGAACCGCTTCTACCCGGGCATGGGCACGCTGTTCCTGCGCATGATGGGCGAGGCCCTGGCCACCGGCCTCAAGCGCTTCCAGGACTGAGCGGAGCGCGGCGGCGATGAGCGCGGTCATGGCGTTCCTGCAGCACCTGCAGGTGGAACGGCGGATGTCGGCGCATACGCTGGACGCCTACCGTCGCGACCTGGATGCGCTGGCGGCATGGGCCGAGCCGCGGGGCGTGCCGGTGGAGGCGCTGGATGCTGACGCCGTGCGACAGTTCGTCGCCGATGAACATCGCCGGGGCCTGTCGGCCAAGAGCCTGCAGCGGCGGCTGTCTGCCTGCCGCAGCTTTTATGCGTGGCTGCTCAGGCATGGCCGCATCGAGGTCAGTCCAGCGGCCACCCTGAAGGCACCGCGAGCGCCGCGCAGGCTGCCGCAGGTGCTCGACGCCGATGAAGCAGTGCAACTGGTCGAACTGGAACCGGAAGGCGAGCTGGGGCGACGCGACCGCGCGCTGCTGGAGCTGTTCTATTCCTCCGGCCTGCGCCTGAGCGAGGTCTGCGCATTGACCTGGCGTGACCTGGATTTTGCCAGCGGACTGGTCAACGTGATGGGCAAAGGCAACCGCCAGCGTCGGGTACCGTTCGGCAAGCCGGCGCGCGAGGCACTGCTCGCCTGGCGCAGCGAAAGCGGCGGCGCCCCGGCCACCCCGGTGTTTCCGGGCCGCAACGGGCCGATCAGCCAGCGCGCGGTGCAGATCCGCATCCGCCAGCTGGCGCAGCGGCAAGGGCTGTTCAAGCACGTGCATCCGCACATGCTGCGGCACAGCTTCGCCAGCCACATCCTCGAGTCGTCCGGCGACCTGCGCGGCGTGCAGGAACTGCTGGGGCACGCCGACATCGCCACCACGCAGATCTACACCCATCTGGATTTCCAGCACCTGGCCAAGGTCTACGACGCTGCGCATCCGCGCGCCAAGCGCCGCCGGTAGCGCCAATCCACGCCCGGCGGCAGTGGTAGCGCCGGGCCATGCCCGGCGGATGCAGCGGCCGCTGGCGCCCGAGCCCTGAACGGCAGCCATCCGCGCAGGCTTGATCGGCCCCGGCGCTGTCCCCATGTCCCGGGAACAGCTATCGGAGGCCGCATGGACCCCAGTCAGAACCCCAACGTTTTCCACGCCACCACCATCGTCTGCGTGCGTCGCGGCGAGCATGTGGCCATTGCCGGCGACGGCCAGGTCACGCTCGGCCACACCGTGATGAAGGGCAATGCGCGCAAGGTGCGCCGGCTGGGTCGCGATGGCCAGGTGCTGGCCGGTTTCGCCGGCGCGGCCGCCGATGCCTTCACCCTGTTCGAGCTGTTCGAGGCCAAGCTGGAAAAGCACGGCCAGCTGCAGCGTGCCGCCGTCGAGCTGGCCAAGGACTGGCGCACCGAGCGTCGCCTGGGCAAGCTGGAAGCACTGTTGGCCGTGGCCGACAAGGAAACCTCGCTGATCATCAGCGGTACCGGCGATGTGATCGAGCCGGAAGACGGCATCATCGCCATCGGTTCCGGCGGTTCCTACGCGCTGTCGGCGGCCCGCGCGCTGATGGCGCACACGGCGCTGGATGCGCGCACCATCGCCAGTGAAGCGATCAACATCGCGGGCGACATCTGCATCTACACCAACCGCAACGTGGTGGTCGAGGAGCTGTGACGCTCCCTGATCCGCCGGGCATGGCCCGGCGCTACCGGCCGGGCCGTCTGGTTCCGGTGTCATCGACAACGCATTCGTGAGCCCATCCATGTCGAAGATCGAAGTTTCCTCCGCCACCATGACGCCGCGCGAGATCGTGCAGGAGCTGGACCGGCACATCGTTGGCCAGCATGACGCCAAGCGCGCCGTGGCCATCGCCCTGCGCAACCGCTGGCGCCGCATGCAGCTGCCGGCCGAGCTGCGCAACGAGGTCATGCCGAAGAACATCCTGATGATCGGCCCGACCGGCGTCGGCAAGACCGAGATCGCGCGTCGCCTGGCCACGCTGGCCAATGCGCCGTTCGTGAAGGTCGAAGCGACCCGTTTCACCGAGGTCGGCTACGTCGGCAAGGACGTCGAACAGATCATCCGCGATCTGGCCGATACCGCGGTCAAGCTGTACCGCGAGCAGGCCAAGGTGCGCGTGCGCACCCAGGCAGAAGAACGTGCCGAAGACCGCATTCTCGATGCGCTGCTGCCACGCCGCAGCGGCGGCATCGGTTTCGACCCGGAAGTGGCGCGCAACGAGCCGTCGGCACAGGACAACGAAACCCGCATCAAGTTCCGCAAGATGCTGCGCAATGGCGAGCTGGACGAGCGCGAGATTGAACTGGATCTGGCCGCCAACGTCAGCATGGACATCATGACGCCGCCGGGCATGGAGGAGATGGGCCAGCAGCTGAAGTCCATGTTCGCCAATCTCGGCGGTGGTGCCAAGGCGCACAAGCGCACCTTGACCATCAAGGCGGCACGCCCGCTGCTGCTGGAGGAAGAAGCCGGCAAGCTGGTCAACGAGGACGATATCCGCACTGCGGCGATCGAAGCCTGCGAGCAGCATGGCATCGTCTTCATCGACGAGATCGACAAGGTTGCCAAGCGCGGTGACAACGTGGGTGGTGGCGACGTCTCGCGTGAAGGCGTGCAGCGCGATCTGCTGCCGCTGGTGGAAGGCTCGAACGTGTCGACCAAGTACGGCACGATCAAGACCGACCATATCCTGTTCATCGCTTCCGGTGCCTTCCACCTGGCCAAGCCGAGCGATCTGATTCCGGAGCTGCAGGGTCGTTTCCCGATCCGCGTGGAACTGGGCGCGCTGAGCAAGGGTGATTTCGTGCGCATCCTGACCGAGCCGAAGGCGGCGCTGACCAAGCAGTACGAAGCGCTGCTGGCCACCGAAGGCGTCAAGGTCAGCTTCACTGCCGACGCCATCGACCGCCTGGCCGAGATCGCCTTCCAGGTGAACGAGCGCCAAGAGAACATCGGTGCCCGCCGCCTGCATACGGTACTGGAGCGCCTGCTGGATTCGCTCAGCTACGAAGCGCCTGACCGCGATGGCGAGACCCTGGCCATCGACAGCGCTTACGTCGATGCGCATCTGGGTGAACTGGTGCAGGATCCGGACCTGAGCCGCTACATCCTGTAACGCAGAAGGCCGCCGAAAGGCGGCCTTCTTGTTTGAGGGGTCGGATCCCTCGCCCTGGCGAGGGCTCTGACCCCTGTTCGCTCACGCCTCCGGCAACGGCGCAGGTACGGTGCCCGGCTCGAACACGCCTTCCTTCACGTAGGCGGCCAGGGTCATGTCCAGCGCGAGCATGCCGTCGCGCTGGAGATCCATCAGATCCGGCTCGACCATCGCGCCATGCAGCACCCCCAGCACGGTCGCGTGCAGCATGCGCGCGGCGATCTTCGGGTCGGCGCCTTCGCGCAGCTGGCCCAGCGCCTGCGCGCGTCGCAGCGCACGCTCCATCCGGTCCAGCGCGTCGCGGAAACCGGCCTGCTGGAGTTCGGTCAGCACCTTGGTGTCGGCCGAAGCATCGCTGCGCAGCATGATCTCCATGGTCTTGCGCAGGCGCTCGTCTTCGGACAGCTCGATGAAGGAATGGATCATCACCGCGCGCAGATCATGCACCGGCGTATCGCGCTGCTCGGTGGAGGTGCGCTCCAGTTCCTGCATGAAAGGCAGGTGCACCCGTTCGATGATCGCGGCCAGCACCTCGCCCTTGTTCTTGAAGTGCCAGTACACGGCGCCGCGGGTATAGCCGGCGCGGGCACCGATCATCTCCAGCGTGGTACGGGCCACGCCATGTTCATGGAAGCAGGCTTCGGCGGCGTCAAGGATGCCTTCCCGGGTTGCCTGGGTGTCCTCTTTGGTCTTGCGGGCCATGGGTACGAGTACGGGTGAAACGTGGCTGAATTGTACCTGTTTACAAACAAACAAGCATGTATGTATATTTCACCTCCATCGTTCCCGTCGTGTGCGTGGCTGTCCTGTTCCGGCACCCATGCCTGCCCGGGGGGGGCGTTGTACGAGAGGCCTCAACCCGTTCCCGGGAAGTGTCCGCCGTATCAGCGCCTGCTGAGATTCTTCCTTCCAAGAGCCTTCCCCATGTTGCTGAGCCGAATCCGACCCTTTGCGCTGTCGCTGGCCATCGCCACGACCGTGGCCGCCTGTGGCGGCGAACCCCAGGCCCCCGAACAGGGGCCCGGCCAGGTCAGCGTGGTCACGCTGAAGTCCGAGACCGTGGGCCTGACCCGCGAGTTGCCGGGCCGGACCAATGCCTTCCTGGTGGCCGAAGTCCGTCCGCAGGTCAGCGGCATCGTGGCCAAGCGCCTGTTTACCGAGGGCGGCATGGTCAAGGCCGGCGAGCCGTTGTACCAGCTGGATGACGCCAGCTACCGCGCCCAGGCCAACAGTGCCCGCGCACAGCTGGCCCGCGCCGAAGCCACGGCCAACGCCGCGCGCCTGAGTGCCAAGCGCATCACCGAGCTGGCCAAGGTCGATGCGGTCAGCCAGCAGGATCTGGAAAACGCCGTAGCCGCGCAGAAGCAGGCCGAGGCCGACGTCGGCGCCGCCCGGGCTTCGCTGGATTCGGCCAACGTCACGCTGGGCTACGCCCGCATCACCGCGCCCATCAGCGGCCGCATCGGCAAGTCCAGCGTCACCCAGGGTGCGCTGGTGAACGCCGGCCAGGCCGACGCCCTGGCCACAGTGCAGCAGCTGGATCCGATCTATGTCGACCTCACCCAGTCCTCGGCCGAGCTGCTGCAGCTGCGCCGCGAGCTGGCCGCCGGCCGCCTGCAGGACAACCAGCAGACGCCGGTCAGCATCCTGCTGGAAGACGGCAGCGCTTTCGAGCACAAGGGCACGCTGGAGTTCTCCGAAGTCAGCGTCGATCCAGCCACCGGCAGCTTCGGCCTGCGGGTCAAGGTGGAAAACCCCGATGGCCTGCTGATGCCGGGCATGTACGTGCGCGCAGTGATCGGTGGCGGCGTGCGCAGCGACGCCGTGCTGGTGCCGATGCAGGGCATCGCCCGCGATGCCAAGGGTGACACCACGGCGATGGTGGTCGGCAAGGACAGCAAGGTCGAAGTCCGCCCGGTCAAGGTCAGCCGCACCATCGGCGACAAGTGGCTGGTCGAGGATGGCCTGAAGCCCGGCGACAAGGTCATCGTCGAAGGCCTGCAGAAGATCGGCCCCGGCATGCCGGTCAACGCCACCGAAAAGGGCGCCGCACCGGCCAAGCCGGCCGCTGCCCCGCCTGCGGCTCCGGCCGGCGACGCGAAGTAAGCGGAGAATTCCATGGCACGCTTTTTCATCGATCGACCCATCTTCGCGTGGGTCATCGCCATCATCATCATGCTCGCCGGCGGCCTGGCCCTGTTCAAGCTGCCGGTCTCGATGTATCCCAACGTCGCTCCGCCGGCGGTGGAAATCAGCGCCACCTACCCGGGTGCCTCGGCCAAAGTGGTCGAAGACTCGGTGACGCAGATCATCGAGCAGAACATGAAGGGGCTTGATGGCCTGATCTACTTCTCCTCCAACAGCTCGGCCAACGGCCAGGCGACCATCACCCTGACCTTCGAGAGCGGTACCAATCCGGACATCGCGCAGGTGCAGGTGCAGAACAAGCTGCAGCTGGCCATGCCGCTGCTGCCGCAGGAAGTGCAGCGGCAGGGCATCAACGTGGCCAAGTCCAGCTCGGGCTTCCTGAACGTGATCGCCTTCGTCTCCGAAGACGGCAGCATGGATGCCAACGACATCGCCGATTACGTCGGCTCCAATGTCGTCGATCGCCTGAGCCGAGTCCCGGGGGTGGGCAACATCCAGGTCTTCGGCGGCAAGTACGCCATGCGCATCTGGCTGGACCCGCACAAGCTGCATACCTACGGCCTGTCGGTGCCGGAAGTGACCGCAGCGATCCAGGCACAGAACGCACAGGTGGCGATCGGCCAGCTGGGCGGCGCGCCCTCGGTCAAGGGCCAGCAGCTCAACGCCACGATCAATGCGCAGTCGCGCCTGCAGACGCCGGAGCAGTTCCGCAACATCGTCGTGCGCGGCGCGCAGGACGGTGCCGAACTGCGCCTGGGTGATGTCGCCCGCGTCGAGCTGGGCGCGGAGTCCTACGACTTCGTCACCCGCTACAACGGCCAGCCGGCCAGCGGCCTGGCCGTCACCCTGGCCACCGGCGCCAATGCGCTCGACACTGCCGCCGGCGTGGATGCCGCGCTGGACGACCTGAAGAACTTCTTCCCGGCCGGCCTGAAGGCCGAGATTCCGTACGACACCACGCCGTTCGTACGCGTGTCGATCAAGGGCGTCGTGCAGACCCTGATCGAAGCGATCGTGCTGGTGTTCGTGGTGATGTACCTGTTCCTGCAGAACTTCCGCGCCACCCTGATCCCGACCATCGCCGTGCCGGTGGTGCTGCTGGGCACGTTCGGCGTACTGGCGATGCTCGGCTTCTCGGTGAACATGCTGACCATGTTCGCGATGGTGCTGGCGATCGGCCTGCTGGTGGACGACGCCATCGTGGTGGTGGAGAACGTCGAGCGCATCATGTCCGAGGAGGGCCTGTCGCCGCTGGAGGCCACCCGCAAGTCGATGGGCCAGATCACCGGTGCACTGGTCGGCATCGGCCTGGTGCTGTCGGCCGTCTTCGTGCCGATGGCCTTCATGAGTGGCTCCACCGGCGTGATCTACCGGCAGTTCTCGGCCACGATCGTTTCGGCGATGGCGCTGTCGGTGCTGGTCGCGATCGTACTGACCCCGGCGCTGTGCGCCACCCTGCTCAAGCCGCTGAAGAAGGGCGAGCATCATGTCGCCCACCGCGGCCTGGCCGGTCGCTTCTTCAACGGCTTCAACCGGGGTTTCGACCGCACCAGCGAAAGCTACCAGCGTGGTGTACGCGGCATCCTGAACCGTCCGTGGCGTTTCATGGGCATCGTCGCCGCGCTGTTCGTACTGATGGCGGTTCTGTTCGTGCGCCTGCCCAGCTCGTTCCTGCCCAATGAAGACCAGGGCGTGCTGATGGCGCTGGTGCAGGCCCCGGTCGGCGCCACCCAGGAACGTACCCTGGAATCGATCGCGGCACTGGAGAACCACTTCCTGGAGAACGAGAAGGCGGCGGTCGAGTCGGTGTTCTCGGTGCAGGGCTTCAGCTTCGCCGGCATGGGCCAGAACGCGGGCATGGCCTTCGTCAAGCTGAAGGACTGGAGCGAGCGTGACGCCGACAACGGCGTGATGCCGATCACCGGCCGCGCCATGGCTGCGCTGGGTGGGATCAAGGACGCCTTCATCTTCGCCTTCCCGCCGCCGGCGATCCCGGAGCTGGGTACCGCTTCGGGCTACACCTTCTTCCTGAAGGACAACAGCGGCCAAGGCCACGATGCACTGGTGGCCGCGCGTGACCAGCTGCTCGGCCTGGCGGCCGGCAGCAAGAAGCTGGCCAACGTCCGCCCGAACGGCCAGGAAGACACGCCGCAGTTCCGCATCGACATCGACGTGGCCAAGGCAACGTCGCTGGGGCTGTCGATCGCCCAGGTCAATACCACCCTGGCGACCGCGTGGGGCAGCGCGTACATCGATGATTTCGTCGATCGTGGCCGCGTCAAGCGCGTGTTCGTGCAGGCCGACCAGCCGTTCCGCATGGTGCCGGAGGACTTCGATCTCTGGTCGGTGAAGAACGACAAGGGCGAGATGGTTCCGTTCAGCGCCTTCGCCAGCAAGCACTGGGATTACGGCTCGCCGCGCCTGGAGCGCTACAACGGCGTGTCGGCAATGGAAATCCAGGGCGAACCGGCCCCGGGAGTCGCCTCCGGTGACGCCATGGTGGAGATCGAGCAGCTGGCCAAGCAGCTGCCGGCGGGCTTCGGCATCGAGTGGACCGCGATGTCCTATCAGGAACGCCAGGCCGGCTCGCAGACCCCGCTGCTGTACACGCTGTCGCTGATGATCGTGTTCCTGTGCCTGGCCGCAATGTACGAAAGCTGGAGTGTTCCGACCGCCGTGCTGCTGGCCGCCCCGCTGGGTATCCTCGGCGCGGTGCTGGCCAACACCTTCAAGGGCCTGGAGCGCGACATCTACTTCCAGGTGGCAATGCTGACCACGGTGGGCCTGACCAGCAAGAACGCGATCCTGATCGTCGAGTTCGCCAAGGAAAACCTGGAGAAGGGGGCCGGCCTGATCGAATCGATCATGCATGCCGTGCGCGATCGCCTGCGTCCCATCGTGATGACCTCGCTCGCATTCGGCATGGGCGTGGTGCCGCTGGCGATCTCCACCGGTGCCGGTTCCGGCGCCAAGCAGGCCATCGGCATCGGCGTGCTGGGCGGCATGATCGTCGGCACCGCGCTGGGCGTGTTCTTCGTGCCGCTGTTCTTCGTGGTGGTGCAGCGCGTGTTCAAACGCAGGACCGCCGAGTGATGGAATCCGGCAGCGCCGGGCCATGCCCGGCGGATGCCTTACCACGTAGCTGCCGGGAACGGCCCGGCGCTACCACCGTGACCCCCAAGGTGTCGCCATGAAACTCTCTTCTCTTGCTGTATCCCTGGCCGCCGTGCTCACGGTCGCCGGCTGCTCCACCCTCGCGCCGAAGGACACGGCCGTTGCCCCGGCGATTCCTGCGCAGTGGCCGGCAGAGGCCACGCAGGGCCAGGTTGCCGATGTGGCCACGCTGGGCTGGCGTGACTTCTTCACCGATCCACGCCTGCAGCAGGTGATCGGCCAGGCGCTGGACAACAACCGCGACCTGCGTGTGGCCGTGCTCAATGTCGAGCGCGCACGCGGCCAGTACCGGGTGCAGCGCGCCGACCGGGTGCCGGGTGTGGCCATCACCGGGCAGATGGAGCGCACAGGTACGGATGCGGGAGTCACCGAGCAGTTCACTGCCGGCGTCGGTGTGGCCGAATTCGAGCTGGACCTGTTCGGCCGCGTGCGCAACCTCAGCGAAGCAGCCCTGCAGCAGTACTTTGCCATCGCCGCCAACCGCCGTAATGCACAGCTGAGCCTGGTGGCCGAGACGGCAACGGCGTGGCTGACCTACGGCGCCGACAGCCAGCAGCTGAAGATCGCCGAAGCGACGCTGAAGACCTATGAGGATTCGCTGCGCCTGGCAGAAGCACGCCATGAACGTGGCGGCAGTTCAGCACTTGAACTGACCCAGACCCGCACCCTGGTCGAAACCGCGCGCACCGATGCCGCACGCCTGCGCGGCCAGCTCGCGCAGGACCGCAATGCCCTGGCGCTGCTGGCCGGTGGCCAGGTCGACCCGGCTCTGCTGCCGGATGGCATCGAGCCGCAGTTGCTGGCACTGGCCCCACCACCGGCCGGCCTGCCCAGCGACGTGCTGCTGCTGCGCCCGGACATCATGGCGGCCGAACACCAGTTGCTGGCCGCCAACGCCAACATCGGCGCTGCCCGCGCAGCGTTCTTCCCGAGCATTTCGCTGACAGGCAGCATCGGCAGCGGATCGAATGAACTGTCGAACCTCTTCGACAGCGGCACGCGCGTGTGGAGCTTCCTGCCGAAGATCACCCTGCCGATCTTCCAGGGCGGCCGTCTGCGTGCCAATCTCGACATCGCCAATGCAGATCGTGATATCGCATTGGCGCAGTACGAGAAGGCGATCCAGAACGGCTTCCGCGAAGCGGCGGATGCGCTGGCGATGAATGTCAGCCTGGATGAGCAGGTCAGCGCGCAGCAGCGTCTGGTCGACGCGGCCGAGCAGGCCAACCGGCTGTCGCAGGCACGCTATGACGCCGGCCTGGACAGCTTCGTCAGCCTGCTCGACGCGCGTCGTACGGCCTACAGCGCGCAGCAGACGCGGCTGCAGGCGCAACTGGCCCAGCAGGCCAACCGCATCACCCTGTACAAGGTGCTGGGCGGCGGGTGGCACGAACGCAGCTGACGGGACGCGCCGGGCATGGCCCGACGTGGATTCCGGTAGCGCCGGGTCATACCCGGCGGCGCTTCGATCAGGCGTTCGCAGGGCCTGACGCAGGCCGCACTGTGCGCTCGCCGGGGATGGCCCGGCGCTACCTGTCGGCGGGATCCCGGTAGCGCCGGGTCATACCCGGCGGCTTCTCGGTCAGACATTCGCAAGGCCTGACGCAGGCCGCGCTGCGCGCTCGCCGGGCATGGCCCGGCGCTACCTGTCGGCGGGATTCCGGTAGCGCCGGGTCATACCCGGCGGCTTTTCGGTCAGACATTCGCAGGGCCTGACGCAGGCCGCGCTGCGCGCTCGCCGGGCATGGCCCGGCGCTACCTGTCGGTGGGATTGTGGTAGCGTCGGGTCATACCCGGCGGCTTTTCGGTCAGACATTCGCAGGGCCTGACGCAGGCCGCGCTACGCGCTCGCCGGGCATGGTCCGACGTGGATTACGGTAGCGCCGGGTCATACCCGGCGGCGCTTCGATCACGCGTTCGCGGGTCGTCGCGTCAGGGCTACACCGCTTCATCATCACGGCGCACCGTGTGGCAGGCCCGCACACGGGCCAGGGCGTCGCCGGCTTCGCGTGCCATCCGCTCATACTCGGCGCGGATCTCTTCCAGCCGCTGTTCGTCCAGTTCTTCCAGATCCAGCAGCTCGTTGTTGGCTTCCGCGGTGGCCCGGATCAGTTCGTCCAGCTTGATCTGCATCGCCGCGGTATCGGCGTTCTGCGTGTGCTGGATCAGAAAGACCATCAGGAAGGTGATGATGGTGGTGCCGGTGTTGATGACCAGCTGCCAGGTGTCGTTGAAGCCGAACACCGGGCCGGAGATGCCCCATACCACCACGATGGCTACTGCGACCAGAAAGGTCCACGGAGAGCCGGTGGCGGCCGCGGCCTTCTTGGCGATGGTATTGAACAGGTTTCTTGCTTTCATCGTCGTCGTCCCGCTGGGATGACGTGATGATCGGCGCGTGGCCGTGCAGCCTGCGTGCAGCAGGCCTGCTCAGGCGCGCAGCCGCGGTGCGTCCTGCAGGCGCACGCGGCTGGCCTGGTAGACGTGCTGCCAGCAGCGGTCAACGAACTCGCGGGCCTGTGCTTCGCTCAGCCGCGGCATGATCTGCAGCGCATACTGGGTCTGGAACATCTCGTCACGCTGCTCGTTGCTGGCGCGCGGCTGGGTGATCAGCGAATCGCAGGCGAACTTGATCCAGGGTACGTAGGAACCGAACGAATTATGAGGCAGCGCACCGTCGGCATGCTGGCGGCGCCAGTGCTCGAGTTCCGCATCGACGTCGATGACCGGGGGAATGGCAGGGACTTCAGTGTGCATGTCGATCCAATCGGTTGAGGTGGACGTGGAGTGGGGGGAATCGCAGTGTTGCCTGATCACCGGTGGAAGCGGTGTCATCGCAATGTGGAAACAGCGTTGCGATTGCCGATCAGTTGGGCGTGCTCGACCACGCCGAGGTCTTCAGCGATGTCCGCCATCGCGTTGCACAGGCGGACGTGGTCGCGTGGATGGTCGCGCACCAGTTCCAGCTGCATGCTCTGATAAGCGGTCCAGAACAGGGCACCGCGCCGATGCAACCGATATTGGCCCCGCAGGCGGGCGCGGATTCCGTCAAGGATCAGATTGGGCGTGGGGCTTGCAGCGTGCGCGCACATGGCTGGCTCCGCCGGGGTAGGGGGCCCCGGTAACCCCACCGTAGGCGTGCCGGAGCGGTGGGGTGTTACCGCGGCGTGTGCATGCGTGCCGACGGAGTGCGCAGCGCGTCACATCGAACGCCGCAGACGCTGACTGCACAAGGGCCTGCCGCGGATGAAGCATTCATTAAACGCGGGCTGGGGTCAGTCCACGGCACTCATTCGCCGATGTCTTCGTTCCAGATCTCGGGATATTGCGCAATGAAGCTCCCGAGCAGGTCGACGCATTCCTGGCTGTCGAGGTCGATCACATTGACGCCGTTTTCGCGCAGCCAGTCGATGCCGCCCTGGAACGTGCGGGACTCGCCGACCACCACGGTGCCGATGTTGAACTGGCGCACCAGTCCCGAGCAGTACCAGCACGGGGCCAGGGTGGTGACCATGATCGTGTCGCGGTAGCGACGCTGGCGCCCGGCCTTGCGGAAGGCGTCGGTCTCGCCGTGCACGGAGGGATCGCCTTCCTGCACCCGGCGGTTGTGGCCGCAGCCGAGCAGGCGACCGTCGTTGTGGTACAGCGCCGCGCCGATCGGCACGCCGCCCTCGGCCAGGCCCTGGCGGGCTTCGGCGATGGCGGTCTGCAGCAGGGCCTGGTAATCAGGTGTGGTGATCATGCGGGGCTCCGGAAGGTCATGGGCTGCCATGATAAGGCGCCGTTCCCCCGCAGCGGCCCTGGCGGTGCGATAATCGGGGCATGAGCGAATCCCCCTACAAATCCGGTACCACCCATTTCGGGTTCCGCGACGTCGCCGCCAAGGACAAGCAGAAGCTGGTCGGGCAGGTGTTCACCTCGGTCGCGCGCAACTACGACCTGATGAACGACCTGATGAGCCTGGGCGTGCACCGGGCGTGGAAGCGTTACTACGTGGCGACCGCGCAGGTGAAGCCCGGTGACCGCGTGCTTGACCTCGCGGGGGGCACTGGCGACATTGCCGCCCTGCTGAAGGAGCGCGTCGGCGCCGAAGGTTCGGTGGTTCTGGGCGACATCAATGCCGGCATGCTGTCGGTGGGCCGTGATCGCCTCACCAACCGCGGCCTGGTGCTGGGCCTGGACTACGTCCAGTGCAATGCCGAGGCCCTGCCGTTCCCGGACAACAGCTTCGACCTGGTCACCATCGCCTTCGGCCTGCGCAACGTGACCGACAAGGATGCCGGCCTGCGCGAGATGTACCGCGTGCTCAAGGTCGGCGGCCAGGCGCGTGTGCTGGAGTTCTCCGAGGTCACCGCCGACTGGTTCAAGCCGATCTACGACTTCCACTCGTTCAAGATCCTGCCGAAGCTGGGCAAGCTGTTCGCCAATGATTCGGACAGCTATCAGTACCTGGCCGAGAGCATCCGCAAGCATCCGCCGCAGGACGAGCTGAAGGCCATGATGGGCGAGGCCGGTTTCGAGCGCTGCCACTACAAGAACCTGACCGGCGGCATCGTGTCGATCCACTCCGGCTACAAGCTGTAAGGCATCCAGGGCCGCCGGGCATAGCCCGGCATCCGTCGGTAGCGCCGGGCCATGCCCGGCGGCTGTTCGATCAGACGCTCGCAAGGTCCGACGCAGGCCGCGCTGCGCGCTCGCCGGGCATGGCCCGGCGCTACCTGGCAACGCCCGCCGCCCCGCCTTACCCCGCACCGCGCAACGCCTGCGGGGCCGGAGGGAGGTACCATTGGGGTTTGCTCCCCGTAACGGTCCCGATTCATGCGCAATCCGCTGATGCTCCTTCCGTTGGCCGTGGCCCTGGCCGCTGGCTGCTCCCAGGAGGCGGCCGCGCCCGCCGCCGCCCCGACTGCCGAAAAGGCCCCCGCCGCTCCCGTGAACGCCGAGAACCGCAGCCACGACGAAAGCTCGTACGCCGAGCCGGACAAGGTCGTCATCAAGGACATCGCGCTGGACCTGAAGCTGGACTTCGACCAGAAGCAGATCGGCGGTACCGCGACCTACACCCTGGAATGGAAGCAGAAGGACGCCACGCAGCTGGTGCTCGACACCCGCGAGCTGACCGTGTCCAAGGTCGAAGCCGTTGCCGCTGACGGCGCGCGCAGCCCGCTGAAGTTCGAGCTGGCGGCGGCCGACAAGGTGTTCGGCAGCAAGCTGACCATCGAGGCCCCGCAGCAGCCGGCCAAGGTCGAGGTGACCTACCACACCGCGCCGACCGCCTCGGGCCTGCAGTGGCTGGCGCCGTCGATGACCGAAGGCAAGAAGCTGCCCTTCATGTTCAGCCAGTCGCAGGCCATCCATGCCCGTTCCTGGGTGCCGCTGCAGGACACCCCGAGCGTGCGCTTCACCTACAGCGCGCACGTGGTCTCGCGCCCGGACGTCATGGTGCTGATGAGCGCCGACAACGACCCCAAGGCCGCGCGTGATGGTGACTACACCTTCAAGATGCCGCAGCCGATCCCGTCCTACCTGCTGGCGATCGCCGCCGGCGATCTGGTGTTCGAGCCGATCTCCGGCCGCTCCGGCGTCTGGGCCGAACCGACCATGGTCGGCAAGGCGGCCAAGGAATTCGAGGACACCGAGAAGATGATTGGTGCTGCCGAGAAGCTGTACGGCGAGTACCGCTGGGGCCGTTACGACATGCTGGTGCTGCCGCCGTCGTTCCCGTTCGGCGGCATGGAGAACCCGCGCCTGACCTTCGCCACCCCGACTGTGATCGTCGGCGACAAGTCGCTGGTGTCGCTGGTCGCCCACGAACTGGCGCACAGCTGGTCGGGCAACCTGGTGACCAACGCGAGCTGGAAGGATATCTGGCTCAACGAAGGCTTCACCACCTACGTCCAGGGCCGCATCACCGAAGCGCTGTACGGCAAGGAGATGGCCGAAATGGAGCGGCAGATCGACCAGACCGATCTGCTGGCGGAAGTGAAGGACATGAGCCCCGCCGACCAGGCGCTGGCGCTGCCGCCGCTGAACGAGCGTGACCCCGATGAAGCCCTGAGCCAGGTGGCCTACGTCAAGGGTTCCTGGTTCCTGGAGTTCCTGGAACAGCGTTTCGGCCGCGAGACCTTCGATCCGTTCCTGCGCGGCTGGTTCGATGACCACGCCTTCCAGAGCGCGAGTACCGACCAGTTCGTCGAGTACCTGAAGAAGAACCTGCTGCCGAAGAACCCGTCGGCAGTGACGGAAGCCGAACTGAAGGCATGGCTGGACGAGCCGGGCATCCCGGCGTTCGCGGCCAAGGCGCAGTCGCGCAACTTCGGCAGCGTCGATACCGCGCGCATTGCGTTCACCAGCGCCGGCACCGTGCCCAGCAGCCAGGTCATCGCTGACTGGAGCACCCAGGAGTGGGTGCGCTTCATCGACGGCCTGGGCACGACCCAGCCGCTGGACACGCTGGCCACGCTGGACAAGGCCTTCCACTTCACGGGCACGCCGAATGGCGAGATCGCCATGCGCTGGTATCCGCTGGCCATCCGCAGCGGCTACGAGCCGGCCAATGAGGCCGCGGCGGCATTCATCGAGCGTGTCGGCCGTCGCAAGCTGATCCTGCCGATCTACGCCGAACTGGTGAAGACGCCGAAGGGGCTGGAGCTGGCCAAGCAGGCCTTCGAGAAGGCCAAGCCGGGCTACCATCCGATCACCACTGCCTCGGTCCAGGACATGCTGGCCAAGGCCGAAGCCAAGTAAGAACAAGCGCCGGGCACTGCCCGGCGCTTTTTTTGTAGAGTCGAGCCATGCTCGACTTTGCAAGCATGCGAAAAACACGAAGGACCTCTGCCATGAAACGACTGATCCTGCTCACCGCCTGCACCCTGGCCCTGGCCGCCTGCAGCAATCCCGAAGAAGAGCGCAAGGCGCAGGAAGCCGCCGCGGCCGCCGTTCAGGCGCAGAAGGAAGCCAAGGCCGAGGACGTGGCCAGGCAGTACGACATGGCCGTCGCCGCGCAGGACTGGGAGCGCGCGCGACTGCATGGCGCCGCGCTGCTGGATGAGTACAAGGACACGGCCGCCGCCGAGCGCATCGCCGCAGGCTTCGACGAGGTCAAGGCCAAGGGCGATGCCGCGCGCGACCTGCGCCGCATGCAGGCGCTGTGGCAGTACAACCAGATACCGGTCGGCAACAAGGGCAACCAGGTGTCGGCGCAGATCTACAGCAAGGAACGGGTGGACGTGGATGGCAGCGGCGCAAAGCCGGTGCAGCTGGTGTTCCGCGATCATCCGGAGTGGAAGCGGCACGCCTACCTGGTGCTGCAGGCCGGCGATTTCCGCTGCCCGAAGTGCACGGTGAAGGTGACCGTGGACGACGGCAAGCCGGTGTCGATGGCCGCCTGGCGGCCGCAGACCGATGAGGCGATTGCGCTGTTCATCACCGATCAGAAGGCGCTGTGGAAGCTGGCGCGCAAGGGCAAGTCGATCAGCATCGAGTTCCCGGTCAAGGCCGGCGGCACCCGCACGGCGGTGTTCGAGACCGGGGGCGTGGACGCAAGCCGCATGCCGTCGTGGTGGCAGTGATGATCGCGACGGGCAGCGCAGTGCACGCGTTGTCCGCGATCCGGCACTGGGTGTTCGACATGGACGGCACGCTGACTGTGGCCGTGCATGATTTCGCCGCGATCCGCCGCGCACTGGAGATCGCCGCCGAGGAAGACATCCTCGACCATATCGCGGCGCTGCCCGACGCATCGGCGCAGGCCAAGCGTGAGTGGTTGCTGGACCACGAGCGCGGGCTGGCCGAGGAGGCGTTGCCGGCACCGGGCGCGGTGAAGCTGCTGCGCGCGCTGGCGGCGGCTGGCTGCCGGCTGGGCATCCTGACCCGCAACGACCATGCGCTGGCGAAGCTGACGCTGGAGGCGATCGGGGTCGGGGAACTGTTCGACGATGCCGACATCATCGGCCGCGAAGAAGCGGTGCCCAAGCCCTCGCCGGATGGCCTGCAGCAGCACCTGCGGCGTTGGGGCATTGCCGCCGCGCAGGCGGTGATGGTGGGTGACCACGCCTATGATCTGGACTGCGGCCGTGCCGCCGGCACCCACACCGTGCTGGTCAACCTGCCTGACAACCCGTGGCCGGGCCGCGCGGATTGGCACTTCGCCGATTGCCGCGCCCTGTTGGCAGCGTGGCAGGGCGCATGACCGTGTAGAGCCGAGCCCGCGCTCGGCTGCTCTGCGGTCAGATCGCGCTGGCGCGCGCAAGCCGAGCATGGGCTCGGCTCTACAGACAGCAGGCAACGTGTCGGTCGGAAGTTCCGGTGGTGCCGGCCGCTGGCCGGCAGTGTCGACCCAGGTCGACACCCACCGAGCAGATGCGCGGGCAGCTCGGTTTACGCGCCCAGCGCGTAACCGAACTGCTGCTTGAACTGCTCGTTGAACTCATCGAAGGTGAAGCGCTGGTTCTGGGTGCCCGGGTGCTCGACCTTCAGTGCGCCCATCAGGTTGCCCATGCGGCCGATGGTCAGCCAGTCGTAGCCTTTCTGGATGCCGTAGATCAGGCCGGCGCGGAAGGCATCGCCGCAGCCGGTCGGATCGACCACACGGCGCTCGTGCGCCGGCGGGATGTCGTAGCTCTTGTCCGGCGTGTGGATGACCGCGCCCTTCGGGCCGCGGGTGGTGATGTAGGCCTGCACGCGGCTGACGATTTCCTTCTCGTCCCAGCCGGTGCGTTCCTGCAGCAGGTTCGACTCGTAGTCGTTGACCACCACGTAGTCGGCCTGCTCGATGAACTGGCGCAGCTCCGGTCCGTTGAACAGCGGCATGGCCTGGCCCGGGTCGAAGATGAACGGGATGCCGTCCTCGTGGAACTCCAGCGCGTTCTGGATCATGCCTTCGCGGCCGTCCGGGCCGACCAGGCCCAGGGTCACGCCCGGCACGCCACGCACGTGGTTCTCGTAGGAGCGCATCATCGCGCCCGGGTGGAAGGCGGTGATCTGGTTGTTGTCGTGGTCGGTGGTGATGAAGGCCTGCGGGGTGAACAGCTCATCGATCACGCGCACGCGCGACAGGTCGATGCCCAGGCCATCGAAGTACTCGCGGTACGGGCCGAAGTCCGAGCCGACCGTGCCCATCGGGATCGGGTGGCCGCCCAGCAGATGCAGGTTGTAGGCGATGTTGCCGGCGCAGCCGCCGAACTCGCGGCGCATCCGCGGGACCAGGAACGACACGTTCAGGATGTGCACCTTGTCCGGCAGGATGTGATTCTTGAACTGGTCCGGAAACACCATGATGGTGTCGAAGGCAAGAGAACCACAGATCAGAGCGGACATCGATGTAAGCCTATGCGGTGAATTTTGGGGTGGGCCTGCCCGCTTCGACGGGCAAGCAAACGGCGCCCTTGGGCGCCCGACGGCGCAAAGGTTACCCGCTGGTGCCGCTCAGGGCCAGAAGCGGGTGATGCCGGATCAGGCCCAAAGCCTGTGAAGACGCGGGTTCAGCTGGATTTTTCCTTGCTCGGCGGCAGGCGGGTTGCTAGGCTTGTCGGCCTCGATTTCTGCCCATTTTTTCGCCATCCCGCGGCGGGCACGACACCCCTCAGGACTCCTTCCTCAGATGTTCAAGAAACTCCGTGGCATGTTCTCCAATGACCTGTCCATCGACCTGGGCACGGCCAACACCCTCATCTACGTGCGCGGGCAGGGGATCGTGCTGAACGAGCCGTCGGTCGTGGCCGTGCGCCAGGACCGTGCCATCGGTGGCACCCGCTCGGTGGCAGCCGTCGGTGCCGAGGCCAAGCAGATGCTGGGCCGTACCCCGGGCCACATCACCACCATCCGCCCGATGAAGGATGGCGTCATCGCCGACTTCACCTATACCGAGGCGATGCTCAAGCACTTCATCAAGAAGGTGCACAAGTCCCGCGTGCTGCGCCCGAGTCCGCGCGTGCTGGTCTGTGTGCCGGCCGGCTCGACCCAGGTCGAGCGTCGTGCGATCAAGGAATCGGCCGAGGAAGCCGGTGCCCGCGACGTGTACCTGATCGAAGAGCCGATGGCCGCTGCGATCGGCGCCGGCATGCCGGTCACCGAAGCCCGTGGCTCGATGGTCATCGATATCGGCGGTGGCACCACCGAAGTGGCGGTCATCTCCCTCAACGGCATCGTCTATTCGGCCTCCGTCCGAATCGGTGGCGACCGCTTCGACGAGTCGATCACCAACTACGTGCGCCGCAACCACGGCATGCTGATCGGTGAAGCCACGGCCGAGCGCATCAAGGTGGAGCTGGGCTGTGCCTACCCGCAGGCAGAGGTGCAGGAGCTGGAGATTTCCGGCCGCAACCTCGCCGAGGGCGTGCCGAAGATGATCAAGATCAGCTCCAACGAAGTGCTCGAAGCCCTGCACGAACCCCTGTCGGGCATCGTCAGCGCGGTCAAGCTGGCCCTGGAGCAGACGCCGCCGGAACTGTGCGCCGACGTCGCCGAGCGCGGCATCGTGCTGACCGGTGGTGGCGCCCTGCTGCGCGACCTGGATCGCCTGATCTCCGAGGAGACCGGCCTGCACGTGCAGGTGGCCGACGATCCGCTGACCTGCGTGGCCCGCGGCGGTGGTCGTGCGCTGGAGCTGGTCGACATGCACGGCAACGAGTTCTTTGCGCCGGAATAAGCCGTCCCGGCCGTTCCTGCCCGCAGCGCCCCTCCGGGGTGCGGCCCGTCGCGTTGGCGGGCCGGCACCGGCGGGGCGTCCGCGTGTTTCCCCTCCGCCTTCTGCCAGTTGAATCGTTGCCGTGCCGCCCTACGCCGGTCCTCCCGTTGCTTCCCGATCCGGTGATGCCGCCAGCCCGCTGCGGCTGCTGGCCTATCTCGCGCTGGCCATCACCCTGATCGTCCTCGACGACCAGGCCGGCTGGCTGGCGCGCCTGCGCGAACAGGCCAACACCCTGGTGCAGCCGGTCTGGGCCCTGGCAGGCCTGCCGGGCAAGCTGGGCAGCCAGGTCAAGGACAACGCGGCCAGCCACAGCCAGCTGGTCAGCGAGAACCGCGAGCTGCGCAACCAGCTGCTGCTGGCCAACGCCCGCCTGACCCGTCTGCAGACCGCTGCGCTGGACAATGCCCAGCTGCGCGAACTGTTGAACGTGGCCGAGCGCAGCGGCCTGGACGTGCAGTTGGCGCCGATCCTCGATATCGACCTGGACCCAGTGAAACAGCGTCTGGTGCTCGACGCAGGCAGCCGCGAGGGAGTGCATGTCGGCCAGGCGGTGATCGACGCCGGTGGGCTGATGGGCCAGGTGATCAGCGTTACCGGCGGCACCTCTACCGTGCTGCTGCTGACCGACCCCGACCATGCCGTGCCGGTGACCGTGGCCCGCAACGGTGTCCGCCTGATCGTCTACGGTCGCGGCGATACGCTGGAACTGCGCGACATCCCGCTCAGTGCCGGGGTGGAAGTGGGCGATGAGATCGTCACCTCTGGTCTCGGTGGCCGTTTCCCGGCCGGTTTCCCGGTCGGCACCATCACCGCGCTGCGCCCGGATGACACCCATGCCTTCCTGGTCGGTGAGCTGAAGCCGGCCGCACAGCTCGACCGCGGCCGCGATGTGCTGCTGCTGCGCCCGGGCGCAGCGATCCGCATCCCGCCGGAAGTACGCCTGCAGCTGGAGGACACCGCGCCGGGCGGGCCAGCCAATGCGGCTACCGTGCCGGTCCCGGCAATTCCGGCAGCAGCACCGGCAGACACCCGCGCAGGGCAGCCGTCGGCGCCGGCCGTCACTCCGGCGTCTTCGACCGCCCCGGATCCGCAGCCGGCAACCGGACCGGCCGCCGCCGCAGAGGTCCAGCGATGAGCCGCCTGCGCGACAATCCCTGGGTGCTGCCGGCCAGTCTGGTGGTGGCCCTGCTGCTGGGCCTGCTGCCGTTGCCGGCCCTGCTGCAGCCGCTGCGCCCGTACTGGCTGGCGCTGGTGCTGGCGTACTGGGTGATCGAAACGCCCGAGCGCGTTGGTCTCGGCATCGCATTCGCCAGTGGCGTTGTCGCCGACCTGCTGTATGGCGGGGTGCTGGGTGAACAAGCGCTGCGCCTGGTGATGCTGGCCTTCATCCTGCAGCGCTTCCGAGCCCGCATCCGCTTCTTCCCGATATCCCAGCAGATGCTCGCCATTGGTGGCCTGCTGTTCAACGACCGCATCGTCAGCGCGCTGGTGCACATCGTGGTGGATGAGCCGACGCTGCCGTGGTCGTACTGGTGGGCGCCGCTGCTGGGCATGGGCCTGTGGCCGCTGGTATTCGTGCTGCTGGACGCGGTGCGTTTCGGCAAACGCGGGCGTTGAGCCATGATTCCGCGCCGCCAGGTCAAGAACCCGCACGCCGAAGCCGAGCAGTTCCGCCGTCGTGCGGCGCTGGGTTTCCTGGGGGTGCTGGTCTGCCTGCTCGGGCTGGGCGGCTGGTACTTCAAGCTGCAGGTGCTGGACCACGACATCTACGCCACCCGTTCGGAAGCCAACCGCATCAAGCCGCGGCCGGTGGTGCCGGGGCGCGGCATGATCTACGACCGCAACGGCCGCCTGCTGGCCGAGAACGTGCCGGCTTTCCGCCTGGACGTGACCCCGGACAAGGTCAAGGACATGGATGCCACGCTGGAAGGACTGGCAAAGATCATCGAGATCAGTCCGGAAGAGCTGGAGGCGTTCAACAAGTCGCGCAAGGCGCGCCGGAAGTTCCTGCCGGTCACGCTCAAGCTGCGCATGACCGACGATGAGATGGCACGCTTCGCCGTCGATCGCTGGCGCTTCCCGGGTGTCGAGCTGGAGCCCTACCTGACCCGTCGTTATCCGTACGGCGATCTGTTCGCGCATATCATCGGCTACGTCGGTCGTGTCGATGACAAGGATCTGGAGATCCTTGGCGAGGGCAATGCCGCGTTGACCCACATCGGCAAGTCGGGCCTGGAGCGTTATTACGAGCAGCAGCTGCGCGGCAAGGTCGGTTACGAGCAGGTGGAGACCAACGTGCAGGGCCGTGCGATCCGCACCATCGGCCGCGTTGCCGCGCAGTCCGGTGTCGACCTGCGCCTGTCGATCGACGCCGACCTGCAGCGGGCGATGGTTGCCGCCTTCGGCGACCAGGAAGGCTCGGCGGTCGCGATGGACCCGCGCACGGGCGAGGTCCTGGCGATGGTCAGCCTGCCGTCGTACGACCCGAACCTGTTCGTCAACGGCATCTCCCACGCCGATTTCAAAGCGTTGAACGACAATCCATCGCGCCCGCAGTTCAACCGCCTTGTACTGGGCGGCGTGGCCCCCGGCTCGACGCTCAAGCCGCTGATCGCATTGGCCGGTCTGGACGCCGGTGTGCGCCGCCCGGAAGACAAGATCCTGTCCACCGGCATGTTCTACCTGCCCGGCACCAGCCGCGGCTGGGGCGATGCCAACCGTGGCGGCCATGGCTGGACCGACCTGCGCAAGTCGATCTCAAATTCGGTCAATACCTATTACTACCGGCTGGCATTGGACCTGGGCATCGAGCGTTTCGACCATTACATGGACTATTACGGTTTCGGCCAGCCGACCGGCATCGACCTGACCGGCGAGATCGGCGGCATCCTGCCGTCACCGGCGTACAAGCGGAAGACCCGCAAGGAAGCGTGGTACCCCGGCGATACGGTCAACATCAGCATCGGCCAGGGCGACTGGAAGGTCACCCCGCTGCAGCTGGCGCGGGGCGTCAGCGGTCTGGCCAGCGGGCAGCTGCGCACGCCGCACCTGGTCATCCAGCAGCGCGAAGGGTTCGACAGCGAGTGGACCGGGGTGCCGGCACGCGACAGCAAGCCGGTCAGCCCCAATCCGAACAACGTGCAGGCCGTGCGCGAAGGCATGATGGCGACCATGCAGCCCGGCGGCAGCGGCTGGCGGGTGGCGGTCGGGGCGCCGTACGTGATGGCCGGCAAGACCGGCACCGCGCAGGTGGTCAGCCGCCGTGGCACGGCAGCGGTGAATCCCAAGAGCCTGCCGATGCACCTGCGCCACCGTGCGCTGTTCGTTGGCTTCGCGCCGGCTGATCAGCCGGTGATCGCATTGGCGATCGCGGTGGAAGGCGGCGGTTACGGCGGCTCGGCAGCTGCGCCGATCGCACGCAAGGTGTTCGATGCCTGGCTGTTGGGCAAGATGCCCGATGGCATCCAGCCGCTGGACAGCGAACGCGGCACCACCGCCATCGGTGCGACCGCTTTCGACAACGAGGACGTGGGCGCCCGCCAGGCGGGGGATGCTGCCGCCGCGCAGGTCGGTGAGCATCCGGTGCTGATCGGCGCTGCGGCCCCGCAGCCCCAGCCGCAGCCGGGAACACCCGCTGCGCCGGCACCGGCACTGCCTGCCGCGCCGCGTCCACCGGCAGCTGCGGAGGCGACGCGATGAAGGCCTTCCTGCGATGGGCCGGGGACATGCTGCGGCGCTTCTTCAGCACGCTGGACTGGGTGCTGTGCCTTGCCCTGGGCGCGTTGATGATGATCGGCCTGGCCACGCTGAAGAGTGCAGGCGGCGACAGCCTGGTGATGGCGCAGGGCGCCCGATTCGCCGTGGGCATGGCCGCGCTGTGGGCCATCTCGCGGGTACCGATCCTGCGCATCCGTTCGGCGACGCCGATGATCTACGCGATCTCGATGATCCCGTTGCTGGCGGTGTTCGTGCTCGGTACCGGCAAATACGGCCGGCAGTGGCTGGACCTGAAGTTCTTCTACCTGCAGCCGGCTGAACTGCTGAAGGTCAGCCTGCCGATGATGGTGGCCTGGTACCTGCACCGGGTGCCCTTGCCGCCACGCATCAATACGGTGCTGGTGTCGCTGGTCATCATCGGCGTGCCGACCGGTCTGGTGATGCTGCAGCCGGACTTCGGCACGGGCGTGCTGATCGCCGCCAGCGGCGTGTTCGTGCTGCTGCTGGCCGGGTTGCCATGGTGGTGGGTGGGGCTGGGCGTGGGCGGCGTGGCCGCGGTTGCGCCGGTGGCCTGGTTCTGGCTGCTGCGGCCCTACCAGAAGGACCGCATCATGATGTTCCTCGACCCGGAAATGGATGCACTGGGCGCGGGCTGGAACATCATCCAGTCGAAGATCGCGATCGGTTCCGGCGGGTTCGACGGCAAGGGCTGGGGCGAAGGCTCGCAGTCGCACCTGAACTTCATTCCCGAGCAGACCACCGACTTTGCGTTCTCGGTGTTGAGCGAGGAATTCGGCTGGATCGGCGTGGCCGTCGTGCTGGCGCTGTACCTGGTGGTGATCGGGCGCTGCCTGTGGATTGCCAGCCAGTCGCGCGACTCCTATTCGCGGCTGCTGGCCGGTGCCACCGGCCTGGCGTTCTTCGTCTACGTGCTGGTCAATGGCGGAATGATCTCGGGTCTGTTGCCGGTGGTGGGCGTGCCGATGCCGTTGATCAGCTATGGCGGTACGTCGGCCGTCTCGCTGCTGGCCGGCTTCGGGCTGGTGATGGCGGTGCGCAGCCACAATCCCGTGCACGGCGGCTACGGCTAGTACCTCCGGGAGCGCGCGGCCGGTGCGGGTTGCGGCACGTCTGCGGTTTCGCGCAAGGCGGGGCCCTCCAACGCTTGCGCAAGGCCCTTCATGGAAGCGTTCCCATGAAGACGCGCGACAGCAGGTCTGCCGACCAAAGCCCTAAAAAAACGTTATCTGGTTCACACTTTTACACTGCGTTGATTTTGATCAATGGACTTGTCGTAAACGGCCTGCACAATGGCGGCCCGTTCGGCACGGCGCGCCGTCTATCGTTGCAGCGCGAGGGGGCGTCGGGCGGGAAGCAGTACTGATCCAACGGATACAGGCGCGCGGGGCACTGCCACTGGGGAGCGGCAGCCGCGCGCGTATCGACCGGATCCGGTCGCCGGTTGCGTCTGCGGGGATGGGGACGCAACCGGCAACCTCTCAACTGAATACGATGGATCGCTCACATCGTTTTCACAATTTCGACTGCTTGCAAGCAAATCGTTGTGATTCATGGTGTTAGGGGTTTTAATTCATCCATGACCTGCTAACCTGCGACGATGATTCGACGCACTCTGGCCTGCATGCTTACCCTCGGCCTGGTCGCCTGCGCGACCCAGCCGACATCTCCACCGTCTTCACCGCAGGCCAGCAGTACGCCGCGCCATCCGGCCACCAAGCCCAAGGGACCGGCCGAGGCCGCGCCGGAAGCCACCGCCGCCACCGCGCCGCCGGTCGATCTCACGCCGGTTCCGTTCGAGACTGCGCGCGCCACCTTCATCGCCGATACCGCCAAGCGTTACGGACTCCAGCCCGACGAGATCCGTCGCGTGCTCGACCAGGCGCAGGTGCGCCAGCCGATCATCGCCGCGATGTCGCGCCCTGCCGAACGGGTCAAACCCTGGAACGAATACCGGCCGATGTTCATCAGCAAGGCGCGCATCGAGGGGGGCCGTGCCTTCCTCGCCGAACACCGCGCCGAGCTGGATCGCGTGCAGCAGCGCACCGGTGTTCCGGCCGAGGTGATCGTGGCGATCATCGGCGTGGAGACAAGCTATGGCAGGAATGCCGGCAACCACCGCGTGCTCGATGCGCTGTACACGCTGGCCTTCTACTACCCGCGCAGCGGCGATCCGGAGAAGCTGGAACGCGAGGTGCGCCGCGAGCTGTTCTTCCGTGATGAACTGGCCAAGCTGTTTGAACTGGGCCGCGAGGAGAAACTCGACATCACCACGCTCAAGGGCAGCTATGCCGGTGCGATGGGCATGGGCCAGTTCATGCCGTCCAGCTACCTGGACTATGCCGTGGATGGCAACGGCGACGGTCGCCGTGACCTGTTCAACAGCTACGACGACGTGTTTTCCTCCATTGCCAACTACTTCGTGAAGAAGGGAGGCTGGGTCCGGGGCGGGCAGGTGGCCGTGCCGGCGACACTCGCTCCGGGGCGCGAGGAATTCAATCCGACCGAGTGGGCACCGACCTGGTCGCTGGCCGATCTGGCCCAGCGTGGCTATCAGCCTGCCGCACCGGTACAGCCGGGTGCGACGGCCACTCCGGTTACGCTCGAGGGCAGCGCCGGCAAGCAGTACTGGCTGGGCTTCCAGAACTACTACGCGATCACCCGCTACAACCTCTCGAAGATGTATGCGATGGCCGTGTTCCAGTTGTCGCAGGCCATTGCCGGACAGGAGCTGCCCCCGGCATGAACATCAGATGGCTGGTCCCTGGATTGATCGTCCTCGCGCTGGCCGCCTGCAGCAGCGCGCCGAAGAAGCCGGCCACCGCCGGCCACGGTGGAACGCCTTCCGGTACGGTGGTGCAGGGCAGGGGCACGCGCCCGGCGCATTGTCCGGAGGGATCGCCCTATGCGGCGGCCAAGGAAGACCCGAACACGCGGGGCAACTACACCGCCGGCGGCCTGTACCGGCCGGGCGTGAAAGACAGCACGCCGACCTACATTCCGAACGTGGCCTGCATTCCCGAGCCGGAAGTGACGGCTGAAACACGCTCGGCCATCGGCAACAAATCGCCGTACGTGGTGCTGGGCAAGTCGTACAAGGTGCTCGACGATACCCGCGATTATGTCGAGCGCGGTACGGCGTCGTACTACGGCGCCAAGTTCCATGGCCGCCTGACCTCGAACCGGGAGGTCTACGACATGTACCAGTTCACCGCTGCGCACAAGACGCTGCCGCTGCCCAGCTTCGCCCGCGTGACCAATCTGGACAACGGCGAGTCGGTGATCGTGCGGGTCAATGACCGGGGCCCGTTCCACGATGGCCGCGTGGTCGATCTGAGCTATGCCGCTGCGGTACGCCTGGGCATCACCCAGCGCGGAACCGGCAATGTGGAGGTGCGCGCGCTGCAGCCGGGTGAGGGCAATCTGCTGGCGCAGAAGCCGTCGCGCCGCGAGCGCCGGGCGGCCGAAGCCGCCGCCGCTGCCGGTGCGGCGACGACGATGGCGAGCACTGTCGCCACGCGCCCGGCGGCCGACAGCGACATCGACCGCCTGGTCAAACGCCTGCCTGCCGATGCGGCGCCGACCCGGGGCCAGCCGGCCACCACGCAGGCGGTGGTCAGCACGTTGCCGGACGTGGCGGTCAGCAGCCTGCCGCCGAGTGCAGTGGGCGTCCGCACTGCGGCACCTGCCGCTGCGCCGGCGAGGGTCGCCGCCACGGCGCCGCGCGCTTCCGCGGCACCGGCCAGCAGCCCCACGCTGTCGCAGCAGGTGGTGGGTGCGGTGATGGTGCAGGTGGCCAGCTTCTCCAACCGTGACAATGCCAATCGTGCGATGGGCCAGCTCAATGCGGCCGGCATCGTCGGCGCGACCATCAGCGACATCGCCGCCGGTGGCCGCACGCTCTTCCGTCTGCGCGTACCCGCCAGCGACCATGCCAGTGCCGCGGAACTTGTCGGCCGCATCGCCGGTCTGGGCCTTGGATCGCCGCAGATCGTCAAGGATTGATCCCGCCCGGGTCGGTGCTGCCGGCCCGGGCCCCCCCGGCCTACAATGGCCATTCTGTTCCCCCTCCATTCCCGGCCGTCCCTGGAGCCCGCTGTCCAATGAATTTCCGTTCCGCCGCCACCGCCCTGGCCGCCACCCTGGTGGTGGGCCTGGCTTCTGCCCAGACGCCGCTGCCGACCCCGGCCGCACCTGCACCTGCCGCCGCTGCGGCTCCGGCCACCGTGGCCACGCCACCGGCCCCGGTGCCGAGTGTGTCCAAGGCCTGGATCCTGATGGACTACGCCACCGGCCAGGTGCTGGCGGGCGAGAACATCCACGAGCAGCTGGCGCCGGCCAGCATCACCAAGGTGATGACCTCCTACGTGATCGCCGCTGAGGTCAAGAACGGCAAGGTCCGTGCGGATGACCAGGTGATGATGAGCGAGCGCGCCTGGCGCGAAGGCGGTGCGGGTACCGACGGCAGCTACAGCGGCTTCCCGGTGAACCAGACCGCGCGCCTGGAAGACATGGAAAAGGGCATGGCCATCCAGTCCGGCAACGATGCCGCGATCGCCCTGGCCGAGCACGTGGCGGGCAGCGAGGAAGCCTTCGCCTCGCTGATGAACAGCTACGCCGCCAAGATCGGCATGAAGAACTCGCACTTCGTCAACGCCCACGGCCTGACCGCCGCGGGCCACCACAGCACCGCCTATGACCTGGCGCTGCTGGGCCGGGCGATGGTGCGTGATTACCCGGAAACCTACGCGTACAACAAGATCAAGGAATTCCAGGTCGGCAACATCAAGCAGCCCAACCGCAACCTGCTGTTGTGGCGCGACGGCAGTGTCGATGGCATCAAGACCGGGCACACCTCCGAGGCGGGCTACTGCCTGATGAGTTCGGCGCAGCGCGGCGACCAGCGCCTGATCGCGGTGGTGCTGGGCGGCGCCTCCGAGAAGCAGCGCGCCGATGACAGCCTGGCGCTGTTGAACTGGGGCTTCCGGTTCTTCGAAACGCACCGCCTGTATGAGCCGGGCAAGGCCGTCGCCGAGCACAAGGTGTGGAAGGGCACCAGTGACAAGGTGCAGCTGGGCGTGGCGCAGCCGATGCTGGTCAGCGTGCCGCGTGGCCGCTACAACGATCTGAAGCCGAGCATCGATGTGCCCAAGACCCTGGAAGCGCCGTTCACGGCCGGCCAGCAGATCGGCACGGTGAAGGTGAGCCTGGATGGCAAGGTGGTGGCCGAAGCGCCGCTGGTGGCGGTGGCTGCCGTCGAGCAGGCCGGTTTCTTCAAGCGCCTGTGGGACAGCTTCTGGATGTGGTGGGAATCGGAATGATGCGCAGCGACGTGCGCTGACATGAAAAGGAAAAGGCCGGCGCATGCCGGCCTTTTCCGTTGCAGCCAATGTGCGGACCAGATGTCCGCACTGTTCTAGAGCGAACGGCTGATGGTGAAGCTGCCGAATACCGGTGCCTCGCGCTGGCCGTTGAACTCGCGGGTGCTGTGGTAGCGCGCCGCCGCGAACTTCCAGCGACCGCGCATCACCGCGATTCCGTAGCCGCCGTAGGCCACGATGTGGCGCTTGTCGACGCTGTGGCTGTTGCGGAAGGTGTTGCCGTCCAGGGTGATGTTGCGGATCACCCAGGCGGCATCGCTGGTGGCGAACAGGTGCCATGACCAGCCGCTCGGCCTGCCACCGCGGGTCGGCGCGGTGTTCTCGCCGGCAGGACGCAGCGGCGTGCTGCCGAAGTCATCCGGCAGTTTCCAGCCGAAGCGCACCTCGCCACCGATGTTGGCCTTGGTCGCCAGGTTGCCGACCGAGCCGCCGTAGTGGCTGATCGCGTCCCAGCCCCAGCCGCCCGCGTTGATGCTGGCGTCGCCCGGCCAACGACGCATCCGCTCATGGGTCAGCATCACCAGCGGCTCGTTGTGCAGCTGGTTGTCCCAGCCCTGGAACTTCTCGTCGCCCAGCACCTCATGCACAGCGTTCTGCACCTGCTTGCCCTGGGCCCACGGACCGACAACGCCCAGCGTCAGCTGGGTGGTCTGCAGCCGATCACCACTGCGCGCGTTGTAGCCGAAGCTGGCGATCAGCACGCCCGCGTAGGGGCGGTCATCCTTGATCAGATCCTTCCGGGTGAAGTCGGTCGGGGTGAAGATGCCCTGGGCGATGCTGAAGATCATGTTCTGCTGTTCGAACCGGCCCGGGTGCAGGCGCTCCAGATAGCCGTTGACCCAGCGCGCCAGGCGCGGCAGGCAGGGATCGTCGGTGTAATCGACGAGGTTCGGTGATACGAAGGTCAGTTCGGCACCGTTGGTATACCCCTGGTCCTGGTGGCGGCCGCCGAACAGGTCGTTGTCAACGCGGAAATTGATCTGCGGCGGGTGCTCACGCATGGCATCGGGGCCGCATTGTTCGGCGGCCTGCGCGGCAAGGGGGAGGGCGGCGGCCAGGAGGCCGGACAGCCCGAGGGCTGCGACGCTACGCATGGATGGAATGCTCATGGGGAAAGGGGTGGTCGTCTGTCGTTATATGCAACGACACGGTACCCCGGCCCGCGTGACGGTACGAGCGCGTCCCGGTCACTTGTCTGTTCCGAAAACGACATTGTCTCGTGACGACAACCGGCGCCGGGGCGTGCCGCGCCCCGGCGCAGCAGGAAGCTGAATGGGAATTCAGGTGCAACGCAGCGGCCTGCCGGTGTCCGTGTTGACCTGGATGAATACTCTTGGGTTTGTTGCCCTGCGGCCCGATAATGGGTCCATGGAAATCAAGTCCGACAACCCCGACCACGGCTTCCAGTTCCCCGGCCAGTTCGAGCTCAGCGCCATGGGCCCGGCCAACCGCGGCCTGGAGCATGAGCTTCCCCGACTGCTGCAGGCCGAAGGCCTCGACGTCGTGAACGAGCGCATCAGCTGGAAGCATTCGTCCAATGGCAAGTACGTGTCGGTCCGGCTGGTGTTCAAGGCCGAGACCCGCGAACAGTACGACGCCGCCCATCGGGCGCTGCGCGATCACCCGGAAGTGAAGTGGACGCTGTAGCCGACAGCTGCCCGGCCGACGCCGCTCCGGAAAACCGCCCGCCGCGTCCGGCGCTGGTGCGCGACCTTGGCCGCCAGGCCTATGAGCCGGTCTGGCGGGCGATGCAGCGCTTCACCGATCAGCGCGCTGACGAGACGACCGACGAGCTGTGGGTGGTCGAACACGATCCGGTGTTCACCCTCGGCCAGGCCGGCAAGGACGAGCATGTGCTGGCGCCGGGGGCGATCCCGGTGCTGCACGTGGACCGCGGCGGCCAGGTCACCTACCACGGGCCGGGGCAGATCGTAATCTACCCGCTGCTGCGCCTGCCGCGCCTGGGCATCGGCGTGCGCGACTACGTGTGCCGCATCGAGCAGGCCATCATCGATACGTTGGCCGAATGGAACATCGGTGCCGAACGCCGCGAAGGTGCCCCGGGCGTCTACGTTGGCAATGCCAAGATTGCCGCGCTGGGCATCCGCGTGCGCCGTGGCTGCACCTTCCATGGCCTGGCCTTCAACGTGGCCATGGACCTGGAACCCTTCCACCGCATCAACCCCTGTGGTTACCAGGGGCTGCAGGTGACCTCGGTGGTAGACTTGGGCGGGCCGTCCGGGATGGATGCCGTCAAGACGGTGCTGCT
Organism: Stenotrophomonas maltophilia; assembly: GCF_025642255.1. Lineage (NCBI taxonomy): Bacteria > Pseudomonadati > Pseudomonadota > Gammaproteobacteria > Lysobacterales > Lysobacteraceae > Stenotrophomonas > Stenotrophomonas maltophilia. The sequence goes on along the minus strand of NZ_CP106759.1, from coordinate 3,508,830 downwards.
GGAACAGCTGGCCCGCCAGTTCGGCCTGCGGCTGCAGCAGGTGCCCGAACTGCCTGATCTCTCTGCGGCCGCGTGACCGCTCCCCGGAACTGCCATGACTGAAACCACTGCCCGCACCATTCCCCTGCAGATCGTGCAGGGCGACATTCCGACCGCCGCACCGTTGCAGGCCGGCGTCAAGCAGCTGGGCGGGGACAAGATCAACCGTTCGCCGGTTCAGTTCGCCGATGCACCGGTGCTGCGCAAGCCCTCCTGGATCCGCGTGCGCATTCCCTCGGGCAATGCGGTCCAGAACCTGAAGGCCAAGCTGCGCGAGAACCGCCTGGTGACGGTCTGCGAGGAAGCCAGCTGCCCGAACATCCATGAGTGCTTCGGCCACGGTACGGCGACCTTCATGATCCTGGGCGAGGTCTGTACCCGCCGCTGCTCGTTCTGCGACGTCGCCCACGGCCGGCCCAAGCCGCCGGATGCCAACGAGCCGGCCAGCCTCGGCCAGACGGTGGCCGACATGGGCCTGAAGTATGTGGTGGTGACCAGTGTCGACCGCGATGACCTGCGCGACGGCGGTGCCCAGCACTTCGTCGACTGCATCACCGCCATCCGTGAGAAGTCGCCGGGTACCCGCATCGAAGTGCTGACCCCGGACTTCCGCGGCAAGGGCCGCATGGAGCGCGCGCTGGACATCCTCGCGCAGAACCCGCCGGACGTGTTCAACCACAACATCGAGACCGTGCCGGACCTGTACCGCAACGTGCGCCCGGGCGCGGACTACCAGTGGTCGCTGACGCTGCTGAAGAACTTCAAGGCCCAGCACCCGCAGGTGCCGACCAAGAGCGGCATCATGCTGGGTCTGGGCGAGGACTTCGAGCAGATCAAGGCGACGATGCGTGACCTGCGTGCCCACGACGTGGACATGATCACCATCGGCCAGTACCTGCAGCCGACCGCGCACCACCACCCGGTGCTGAAGTACTGGACGCCCGAGGATTACAAGGCGCTGGAAGACTACGGGTATGAGCTGGGCTTCAGCCACGTCGCCTCCGGCCCCATGGTGCGCTCTTCGTACCACGCCGACGTGCAGGCCAAGGGCGCCGGCGTTTCCTGACCGGTAGCGCCGGGCCATGCCCGGCGGTTCTTTCCCGCTGCGCTCGCCGGGCATGGCCCGGCGCTACCGATGGGCGTGCCTACCACCGTGGTGGGCGCGGACCGTTGGTCCGCACGCCTTCGCCTGCATTCACAATTTGCTACACCGGCCCCGCTAGGCTGGTTTTCCACCGGATGCGGACGGGTGACAAACCCGGCAACTTTCGGCACTGTCGTGATGTCTGAACACCACGCAGTCTCCCCCTTGGCAAGGCGCCTTCGAGCACGTTCATGAAATTCAAAGCCCCCGCATTCCTGATGGCCCTGGCGCTGGTAGCGCCGCTGGCGCTGTCGGCCAAGGCCGATTCGCCGGCGCTGCCGGCTGCGGCGACCGCCGATCAGGTGACCACCTCCAAGCTGGTGTACGGCCTGTTGTCCGACAGCCGGTACGCCTACCGTCCGCGTGCGCTCGATGAAGCCACCTCCAAGGATGTGTTCAAGCGTTACCTGGAGACCCTGGACGGCGGCAAGCAGTACTTCACCCAGGCCGATGTGGCGCGCTTCGCACCCTTCGAGGCGAACATCGCCAATGCCATCCGTGGCGGTGAACTTGAGCCGGCCTTCCAGGTCTTCGCGGTGTACAAGCAGCGCGTAGGCGAGCGCGTGGCCTACGCACGCAAGCTGCTCAGGCAGGAGCCGGACTTCACCACCGACGAGCGCTTTGAGTACGACCGCAAGAAGGTGCCGTGGGCAGCCAGCAATGCCGAGCTGGATGAGCTGTGGCGCAAGTCGGTCAAGAACGACTGGCTGCGCCTGAAGCTGGCCGGCAAGAAGCCGGACGACATCCGCAAGACGCTGGACAAGCGTTACGCGACGCTGGAGAAGTCGGTCAACGAGCTGAAGGGCGAGGATGTCTTCCAGTTCTTCCTCAACGCCTACACCAGTGCGGTCGATCCGCACACCGACTACTTCACTCCGCGTACCGCCGAGAACTTCAACCAGGCGATGTCGCTGTCACTGGAAGGCATCGGTGCGCAGCTGCAGCGCCAGGACGACATGGTGGTGATCCGCGAGATCATCGCCGGCGGACCGGCCTCCGTGGATGGCACCCTGAAGCCGGGTGACCGCATCGTCGGTGTCGGCCAGGGCAAGTCGGGCGTGGTCGAGGATGTGATCGGCTGGCGCATCGACGACGTCGTGGCCAAGATCCGCGGTGCCAAGGATACCCAGGTCAAGCTGGAGTTCATCCCGGCCGAGGAGGGCGCCGATGGCAAGCATCACACCCTGGTCCTGACCCGGCAGAAGGTGCGCCTGGCCGAGCAGGCCGCCAAGGGTGAAACCATGACCATTCCGGCCGCCAACGGCGAGCCGGCACGGAAGATCGGCGTGATCAAGCTGCCGACCTTCTACCAGGACTTCGAGGGCCGTCGCCGCAATGCCGCCGATTACGCGTCGGCCACGCGCGATGTGGCCAAGCTGCTGGCGGGCTTCAAGAACGACAAGCTCGACGGCGTCGTGCTGGACCTGCGCAACAACGGTGGTGGCTCGCTGGACGAGGCGATCGAACTGACCGGGCTGTTCATCGAACAGGGCCCCGTGGTGCAGGTGCGTGAATCGGGCGGCCGCATCACCGTCAACAGCGACCGCAATCAGGGCGTGGCGTGGGACGGCCCGCTGGCCGTGCTGGTCAACCGTGGTTCGGCCTCGGCGTCGGAAATCTTCGCCGGTGCCATCCAGGACTACGGCCGCGGCCTGGTGATCGGCGAGACCACCTTCGGCAAGGGCACCGTGCAGAACATCGTCGACCTTGACCGCTGGCCGAGCGGCGAAACGCAGCGCTTCGGCCAGGTCAAGCTGACCATCGCCCAGTTCTTCCGCATCAGCGGCAGCAGCACCCAGCACAAGGGCGTGGTGCCGGACCTGGCGTTCCCCGCCAGCGTCGATGCCACCGAGTTCGGCGAAAGCACCTACGACAACGCCCTGCCGTGGACCCGCATCGCCGCGGTGCCGCATACGCAGTACGGCAACTTCGCGCCGCTGCTGCCGAAGCTGGAAACCCGCCACGAGGCACGCATCGCCACCGACAAGGAATTCGTGTGGTGGAACGAGGATGTCGAGCAGTTCCGTGCCGAAGCGGCGAAGAAGTATGTCTCGCTCAATGAGGCGACGCGTCGTGCCGAGCGGGAACGCCAGGACACCCAGCGCAAGGAGCGCCAGATCATGCGCAAGGAGCTGGGCCTGGCATTGGATCCGCTGGCCGATGACAGCAGCGATGACGGCCTGACTGGCAACGAGCGCGATATCGTCAAGGATGCCGCCCGTGAGAAGGCCGCCGAGAAGCGACCGGACCCGCTGCTGCGTGAATCCGCTGCGATCCTGGCCGATGCGGTGAATCTGCTGGCAAATGATCGCCCGCTGTCGGCGCAGGTGCTGCCGCAGTCCACCGGGGCCGGTCGCTGGGCCGACTGAGCCACGCGTGACATGAAGTACCCCACGGGGCCGGCAATGCCGGCCCCGTCTGCGTTGACGGGCAGCGCCGGGCCATGCCCGGCGAGCGCAGCGGTTGGCGGACGCTGTCGGGCCATGGCCGGGGCTGCCGGTGCATGAACCGGGAGCAACAGCCTGCGCCGCCAGCGGTGCTGTCGACCTGCCGCACACGGGGGCGGGACTACCCTTGCAGCTACCTTTCTCGCAGGAGTTCCCATGCGGGTCTCCCCTCTGTGCAGCGTTGCCGTGGGTATCGCCAGTACCCTGATCCTGTCGGCCTGCGGTGGCCGCGCCGCCGACAGCACCGTACTGCGCGAGTCCTTCGATTCCGGCGACACCTTCTCCCGGACGGTCGACAGCCGCCCGGCCGATGCCTGTGAAGCGGCGCGACGGGCCCTGCTCAGCCAGGGCTATGCGATCGCCCGCGTCGATGACACGCAGGTGGAGGGGAGCAAGAACTTCCAGCCACGCGAGGACGATCACGAGCAGCTGGTACTCCGCATCTCCTGCGCGCCGCGTGGCGGCCAGTCGCTGGTGTTCGTCAGCGCGGTGCAGGACCGCTATGCGTTGAAGAAGAGCCCGACCTCGGCCAGCGTGGGCGTGGGCGCGCTGGGTTCGGTATCGCTGCCGTTCGGCAGCAATGACGATTCCCTGGTGAAGGTCGCCAGCAGCACCATCACCGATGCCGACTTCTACCGCCGGTTCTTCCAGCGCCTGCAGCAGTACCTGCCGGCCGCCCCCGGTGAGGCGCCGCCGGTTCCGGAACGGTTGCCTGCTCCCCCCGTATCGGAGCCGGCGGCGGCGACGGATCAGGGTTGAGCGTGCGGCGTGGGCTGATGGTCATGGCCCTGCTGCTGGCTTCGCCGGCAGGCAGCGCGGCGGCGGCCGCGGACTGCACGCAGGGCCTGCTGCAGCGGCTGGGCTGGCGGTTTGAAGTGGCTGCGGTCAGTGCGCCGCAGGTCCAGGGTGGCCCGGTGTGCACCCGGGCATCGCTGGCCGAGGCGCAGGCCGCAGGTGATCTGCGTGTGCGATGGCCGCAGACGCTGGACGGGGCGCAGCGCGAGGCGCTGCTGCAGCAGCTGCTGGAGGATCCTGCCACGGTCTGTGCCTATGCCTTCGAACTGGGCGCGGCGACCCGGCGTGCCGCCACGTCGCTGCAGGGCAACCCGCAGTTCCGCTTCTCCGGCGCACAGCTGGGCTGGATCGGCTTCGGGATGCAGGGCGCACGGGCGCAGGGGTGGCAACGCGTGCGCAGCTTCGGCCGCGGCTACGTTCCCGTGGATGGCAACAGCCGCGCGCTGCAGGCGTTCTACGGCGGTGCGGTGCGTGCCGAATGCGGTGTCGGCCGCCAGGTCGCGCAGCTGGCAACGCAGCGTGAGCTGTATGGCGATGCTGCGTTCGACGCGGAGTTCACCGCAGGCGAACTGTCGATCGGCACCTTCATCGCGCTGCACGGCACCGACAGTGTCCTGCTCGGTGCGCATGCGGGCGACTTCCTTGCCGACGGCAAAGCCGTGCGCACCTCGGCGAGGGGACGTCAGGCCTTCGCGGGCGTGCCCGGCTTCATCGAACACGTATACGACAAAAGCACGCTGGACGATCTGAGCAACCAGGCCGAGAACTTCGTCGTGGTCGACGTCGGGCCAGACGCAGCACAGGCGCTTGCCCGCCACGGAGGCCTGGCCTGGTACGACCAGCGCAACGCCGAGCTGTGGCAACTGGCGCAGGGGCTGCCGCGGGTGGGGCGGCGCTATTTCGAGCGGCTCCTGTTCGAACGCGACCCCGGACTGCGGGCGCGCCTTCCAGCGCGCTACCACGCCCGCCTGGCACGCATGGATCAGGTGCTGGACGATCCGTTCTACCAGCAGTTCGTGATCTACGTGCATCCGCGCGGTATACGTCCTATCGGCTACCACATCGCCCGGCTGCTCGACCGCAATCCACGAACGCCGTTTTCGATCGACCTGGCGGTGCACAATCTGCATACCACGCTCTACCGGCGTTGGCGCGAGGCGCAGCTGCGCCACTGTGCGTCAACCGGCAGGCCAGGCAGCCTGACCCTAGACCCCAACTGAAGGTGAAACAATGGATATTGCAATGATCGGCCTTGGCCGCATGGGCGCCAACATGGCCCAGCGCCTGCATCGCGGCGGCCACCGCGTGGTCGGCTACGACCCGGGCGAGGGCGCCCGCCAGCGCGCCGCGGAGGCCGGCATCGAAGTGGTCGATTCACTGGCCGCCGCGGTCGCCGCGCTGCCGGTGCCGCGCGTGCTGTGGTTGATGGTGCCGGCGGGCGAAACGGTCGACCAGACCCTCGGCCAGCTGACCCCGCACTTGGCCGAGGGTGACATCGTCATCGACGGCGGAAACTCCAATTACCAGGATTCGATCCGCCGCGCCAAGGCGCTGGCCGAGGACGACCTGGGCTATGTCGACTGCGGCACCAGCGGCGGCATCTGGGGTCTGCAGGAGGGCTACAGCCTGATGGTCGGCGGTGAGGCGAAGGTGGTGGAGCAGGTTGCGCCGCTGCTGCGCACGCTGGCGCCGGCGGAGGATCGGGGCTGGGCACGCGTCGGTCCTCCCGGTGCGGGCCATTTCACCAAGATGGTCCACAACGGCATCGAGTACGGAATGATGCAGGCCTACGCCGAAGGCTTCGCACTGATGGAACGCAAGCAGGACATGGAGCTGGACCTGGCGCAGGTTGCCGAGGTCTGGCGCCATGGCAGCGTGGTGCGTTCGTGGTTGCTGGACCTGAGTGCCGAGGCGCTCAAGCGCAATCCGTCGCTGGATGGCATCGCCCCCTACGTGGAGGATTCCGGTGAAGGCCGCTGGACCGTGGCCGAAGCGATCGCGCTGGATGTGCCGGCGCCGGTGATCACGCTCTCGCTGCTGGAACGCCTGCGGTCGCGCGAGTCGAATTCGTTCACTGACCGCCTGCTGGCGGCGATGCGCAATGAATTCGGTGGGCATGCGATCAAGAAGTCGTAAGCGCCAGGACCGGAGCCCTTCGGCGCTGCCGTGGGGTTCCGGGCCGCGGACCGCGATCAGTTCAGTGCGATGCGCCGGGCCTCGCAAGCGCTGTCCTTGCCAGCCTGCAGCAAGCGCATTACCTGCAGCGCCTGCAACGGGCTGACCGTGGGTTCACCGTCACCCTGCATCGCCGCAGCGAACTGGGCATACAGGCGGCGATAGTCGCCCGGCAGGTTGTCGACCGTGCTGCGTTGCACGTTGTCCTCGGCATCGCAGTACACCCGCTCGCCGTGACGCGGGTCGATGCCCCAGCCAGGCGCGCCCGGCGCAACGCCGCGGCGCAGCTGTGCTTCCTGCACGTCCAGGCCCTGCTTGATCCAGCTGGCGCGGCTGCCGTGCACGGCGAACCGGGGCGCCGGTGCCGCCACCAGCGAACCGGCATGGAGGATCGCGCGGTGCCTCGGGTAATGCAGCACCGCATGGAAGTAATCGATGCCGCTGCCCCCTTCGCGCTGCACCGCCAGGTCCGCGTCGATCGCCTGCGGCCAGCCGAACAGCACCAGCATCTGATCCAGCAGATGCGGTGCAAGGTCGTACCACAGGCCACTGCCAGGCCCCTCCTGCTCCCGCCAGCGCTCGCGCACGTGCGGGCGGTAGCGATCGAAATGCGCATGGCATTCGGCGACTTCGCCGAGCGCACCTTCGGCCAGCAGGGCCTGCAGCGTCAGGAAATCCGCGTCGAAACGGCGATTCTGGAACACCGTGACGATGCGGTCTGCATCGCGCGCCGCCGCCAGCACGGCTTCGGCTTCGGCCACGTCCAGTGCGAAGGGTTTGTCCACCAGCACATGCTTGCCAGCGGCCAGCGCTGACATCGCCAATGGCGCGTGCTGGTCATTCGGCGTGGCAATCACCACCGCGTCCACCGCCGGATCGTCGAATACGTCCCGGGGTGCCGCGCGCACGCGTACATCGCTGAACGTGCGCAGCAGCAGGTCGCGCTGTGAACTGACCACGCTGTGCAGGGTCAGTCCCGGGGTGTGCTGGATCAGCGGCGCGTGGAAAACGCGGCCGGCAAGGCCGTACCCGATCAGGGCCAGTTGCAGGTCAGGGCGCATGGCAGTGCTCCGCGCAGATCAGACATGCAGGGTAAACGACGGGGGCCAGGATCCAAAGCTGAACGGTTGCGTTGAAAGCCGGCGCGATTCACGGCGGCGTGACCGTAGCGCCACGCCTGCTGCACGGCGCTGCGGCCACACTGGCCCCACATTCCGCAGGAGGTAACACACGATGAACAACCCGACCCGTACGCTGATTGCTTCGGCCCTCACCCTGGGCCTGGCACTGTCCTCCTCGGCTGCATTCGCCAAGGATCCGGCAGCCAAGAGTCCGCCTGCCACCGACCATTCGGCGATGACCCACGCCGATCGCCACGACTCCAACGAGCCGGTGACCGACACCTGGATCACCACCAAGGTGAAGGCCGACCTGCTTGCCAGCAGCAATGTGCCGGGCACCGAGGTCAAGGTGGAAACCGTGAATGGCGTCGTCAGCCTCAGCGGCACGGTGGCGACCCAGGCCGAGCATGACAAGGCCGTCACCACGGCCAAGGGCATCAAGGGCGTCACCCGCGTCGATGCCAGCGCGTTGAAAGTCAATGCGGCCGCCAAGCGCTGATCCCGGGCGCCGCCCCGTCGGGGCGCTGCAATACAGCTGCATGACGGTGGAGCCGGGCCAGTCCCGGCTCCACTCATGATGTTTTCTGGACCGTTCAGCTGCCGGGGCCAGACATTCCAGAGGTGTGATCGCCTGCGCTATATTGCCGGTTCCGCCGCAGCTGGGCTCTCCGGCCCATCCCTCTGCGGCCGTGCTGATGAGGAACTATGGCGCTGGTGTTCAGTGACGACATCTGGGATCGCTGGCGATTGCCGGCCCTGGCGCTGGCTGCCGCCGCGATCATCGTCGTGCCGTGGTTGACCCAGCGCAAGCTTCAGCGTGAAAACGAAGAAGCCATGGCCTGGGTGACGCATACGCAGGCGGTTGGCGTGGCGCTCCAACAGTTGCAGGCCGATGTGCGCGATGTCGAGTCGGCGGCGTTGACGCTGTCCAAGGGCGTGGACGCGCCCGGCCTGCGCGAGCGCATGGCCAAGGCCAACGAGATTCCCGGCCGACTCGCAGAGCTGGGCCGGATGACACGCGATAATCCTGAGCAGCTGATCCGCATCGGTCGCATCGAGTCCATGCTGGAAGGGCGGCTGGCGGTGGCGCGCGCGCTGGCCAAGGCCGAACCGAACAGTGACCAGCGCGCGCTGGTACAGGACCTGAGCACCCGTTACCCGATCCGCAGCGTGGTTGAAGAGCTGCAGAACAGCGAGCAGGCGCTGCTGGCCGAGCGGGCCGAACAGGCTGCGCGGCAGCGCAGGCAGACCGAATTCGTCTCGTGGAGCTCGCTGGTGGTACAGCTGGCGCTGCTCGGCCTGGTGCTCTGGCTGCTGCAGCGGCAGATCGGTCGGCGCCTGCAGGCCGAACGGCAGTCGCTGCGCTCGGCCGCGCGCGCTGCCTCAGTACTGCAGACCGTGCGTGAGCCGATCGTGCTGCTCGACCGCGAGCTGCGCGTGCAGCTGCACAATCCGGCCTTTGCCGAGTTGTACGGTCTGCAGGACGAACGTGCCGATGGCCTGCTGCTGGATGACGTCGGCGACGGCGCCTGGCGGGACGCCGTCGTGCGCCAGCGCCTGGTCGATGTGCTGCTGCGCGGTCGCGAGCTGTGGGACTTCGAGCACGAACAGCGCACCTCCGAGGGCGTGGTGCGCTACATGCTGCTCAACGCGCGGCGCATGCCGCTGCCGGATACCGACGATGAAGTGGTGTTGCTGACCGTCAGCGATGTCACCGTGCAGCGCGCCGTGCAGTCGCGTGTGGAGGAACTGAACCGCCAGCTGGAAGGCAAGGTGGCGCAGGTCTCGGAGGTCAATCGCGAGCTGGAAGCATTCAGCTATTCGGTGTCGCATGACCTGCGCGCGCCGCTGCGCCACGTTGCCGGCTTCTCCGACAAGCTGTCGCGCCACCTGGGCGAGAGCGCCGACGAGAAGAGCCTGCATTACCTTGGGGTGATCTCCAGCTCGGCGCGGCGCATGGCGACGCTGATCGACGATCTGCTGGTCTATTCGCGGCTGGGGCGCGCAGCGATGCGCCAGCAGGCAGTGGACATGCAGTCGCTGGTGTCCGATACCCGCGCGATGCTCGATTCCAACCTGCAGGCCGAGGCTGAAAGCAGTGGCCAGGTCCATCACGTCGAATGGAACATCGCACCGCTGCCGATCGTGGTGGCCGATGAGAACATGATGCGCCAGGTGTGGCTGAACCTGCTCGGCAACGCGGTCAAGTATTCCAGTAACCGCGAACCGGCGAAGATCCGCGTGGATTACCAGGCGCAGCCCGATGGCGGCCATCAGTTCACGGTCAGCGACAATGGTGCAGGCTTTGACATGGCCTATGCCGGAAAGCTGTTCGGCGTGTTCCAGCGCCTGCACAAGGCCAGTGATTACCCCGGTACCGGCATCGGCCTGGCCAGCGTACGCCGCGTGCTGACCCGTCATGGAGGCCGGGTCTGGGCCGAAGCCGAGCCGGACGCCGGCGCAACCTTCCACTTCTACCTGCCTCCCGCGCTCGACGCGGACAAACAAGGTCCCTCCGCATGACGACTCTGCGCACCATCCTTCTTGCCGAAGACAGCCCGGCCGATGCCGAGATGGCGATCGACGCCCTGCAGGAAGCCCGCCTGGCCAATCCCATCGTGCACGTCGAGGACGGCGTGGAGGTCATGGACTACCTGCTGCGGCGCGGCACCTTCGCCAGCCGCGAGGAGGGCCTGCCGGCGGTGCTGCTGCTGGACATCAAGATGCCGCGCATGGACGGCCTGGAAGTGCTGCGGCAGATCCGTGAGCACGAGGAGCTCAAGCGCCTTCCCGTGGTGATCCTGTCGTCCTCGCGCGAAGAGAGCGATCTGGCCCGCAGCTGGGACATGGGCGTGAACGCCTACGTGGTCAAGCCGGTGGACGTGGACCAGTTCTTCGGTGCCGTGCAGACCCTGGGCAAGTTCTGGGCACTGATCAACCAGGCACCGGAACTCGAGTAAGCCCATGCCCCTGACCGGTCCCTCCCTCGGGGCACTGCGCATCCTGCTGGTGGAGGATTCGCCGGAAGACGCCGAGCTGATGTCCGAACAGATGCTGGATGCGGGCCTGGAAGCCCGCTTCGAGCGCGTTGAGAGCGAGGCGGAACTGCGCCAGGCGCTGGCCGCATTCCAGCCGGATATCGTGCTGTCCGACCTGAGCATGCCGGGTTTCTCCGGCGACGATGCCCTGCGCATCGTGCGCGAGACGGCGCCGGACGTTCCCTTCATCTTCGTCTCGGGCACGATGGGTGAGGAGAATGCAGTGGCGGCGCTGCAGAAGGGCGCCAACGACTACATCATCAAGCACCAGCCGGCGCGCCTGCCGTCGGCGGTGGCCCGTGCGATCCGCGAGGCGCGCAGCGCGGTGGAGCGTTCGCGCGTGGAGACCGAGCTGATGCGCGCGCAACGGCTGGAAAGCCTTTCGCTGCTCGCCGCTGGCCTCAGCCACGACCTGCGCAACATCCTGCAGCCGCTGCTGATCATGCCGGACCTGCTGAAGGCGCGCACCGATGATCCGCAGCTGCACCACCTTGCGGATGTGATCGCCGAGTGCGGCCGCCGCGGTCATGAAATGGCGGAATCGATGTTGTCGTTCGTCCGTGGCTCGCGCAAGCCCAGCGAACGCGTGCAGATCGACGGCCTGTTCGACGCGGTGGCGCTGCTGCTGCGCAGCAACGTGCCCGATGCGGTGCGCCTGCACCTGCAGGTGGAGGATGAGGGCCTGGCGGTCGATGCGAACTACACCGAGCTGCAGCAGGTGCTGTTGAACCTGGCACTCAATGCGATCCAGGCGATGCCCAGCGGCGGCCGCCTGAGCCTGACCGCAAGCCATGCCGGCGAGCGCGACGGTGTGGACTGGATGCGCATCGCCGTGGCCGATGAAGGCATCGGCATGGATGCCGATACGCTCTCGCATCTGTTCAATCCCTTCTTCACCACCAAGGCGGACGGTACCGGCCTGGGCCTGATTTCCTGCAAGCGCATCGTCGAAGGTGCTGGCGGCAGCATCACGGTCACCAGCCAGCCGGGGCAGGGCACCTGTTTCGAGCTGCGCCTGCCGATGCGTGACACCATCGAGAGCGGCGAGCCGATCGAGCAGCTGGTGGCACTCGGCAGTGGCCAGTCGATCCTGGTGGTCGATGGCGAAGCCACGCGCCTGTCGCTGCTGGGCAACGCGCTGTCCAGCCAGGGATATCAGCTGCAGCTGGCTTCCGATGGACCGGCGGCGTTGCGCTGGATGCAGCAGGAGGCGATGCCGGCGCTGGTGATCGCCGACGCCGGCTCCAAACTGCTGCCGGCCAGCCAGCTGCTGGGCGAAATGGCCGGGCTGGGTTACCGGGGGCCGGCGCTGGTGCTGGAAGACGCGTCAGTGGACGTTCCGGCCGATGCATTCCCTGATGGCATCGAGGTGCATGTGCTGCGCAAGCCGTTGCAGATGCAGCAGGTGTTCCGCGCTGTGGCAGAGGCACTGGGCTGAATTTGCGTCGCCGGGCCATGCCCGGCGCTACCGGAAGCGGTAGGTAGCGCCAGGCCATGCCCGGCGGCAGGTCACGCCGGCCGTTCCGGGGTCTCCCACGGGAAGCGTGGCAGGCTGTCCACGGCCTGTTCCAGCCGCCGTGACCAGTTCTGGTGGATGTCCGCATACAGGGGCGAGTCCGCGCCCAGCCGCAGCTGCTGGGCGATCCGCAGCTCGCCGTCGCGCAGCAATGCCAGATCGATCGGCAGCCCGACCGACAGGTTGGAACGGATGGTCGAATCCAGCGACACGATCGCCGTGCGTGCGGCGTCCTCTAGGCGCGTGGCTGGGCTGAGGATGCGGTCGAGGATCGGCTTGCCATACTTGGACTCGCCGATCTGCAGGTAGGGGGTCTCCGGCGAGGCGGCGATGGCATTGCCCAGCGGGTAGATCATGTACAGGCCGGGGCGTTCGCCGGCGACCTGGCCGCCGAAGATCAGCGTGGCCTGGGTGTTGACGCCGTCATGGCCGTGCTCGCTGTGGCCGCCGTGCACCTGGCTGTCCACCAGCAGGCGACCGACGTAGGCAGCCGCTTCGAACAGATGGGTCATGTCGCGCAGGTTGGGCGTGCGCCGCTCGCTGGCGTCCCGGGTCAGGCGCGAGACCAGCAACTGGGTGGTGGCCAGGTTGCCCGCCGCCATCAACACGTAGGCCGCCTGGCCGGGATACTCGAACACGTGCAGCTTGCGGTGCACGCGCACATCGTCCAGCGAGGCATTGGTCCGGGTGTCGGCAGCGAAGACCAGGCCCTGGTCCACCTCGATTCCAACGCAATAGGTCATGTCGGTGCCCTATCATGTGCGTCCCGGATTGTAGGCAGGCCGCCGTGACGACGGCATGCCCACGCCCCCCAGACCCGTCACCTGAACCGCATGACCACCGTGCTCCTCAGCCTGGGCAGCAACGTCCAGCCCCGCCGCCATCTCCACGCCGCGGTGGCGGCCCTGCGCGAGCGTTTCGGCGCGTTGCAGGTGTCTCCGGCCTACCGCACGGCCGCGGTCGGCTTCGATGGCCCGGCCTTCCTCAACAATGGCGTGCTGATCCAGACCGATCTGCCGCTGCAGGCGCTGGATGATTGGCTGCACGCACTGGAAGACGCCCACGGTCGTGATCGCAGTGGTCCGCGCTTCTCCGACCGCACCCTGGACATCGACGTGGTGTTCTACGGCAACCACATCGTGGAAGGCCCGGGCCATCTGCGCATTCCGCGCCCCGAGCTGAAGCACGCCTTCGTGCTGAAGCCGCTGGCGGACATCGCGCCAGACTTCATCGACCCGGTCAGCGGCCTGGCCCTGGCGGCGCTGTGGCGCGCACACGCTCAGTTTGGCGAGGCATTCGAGGTGGTTGACCTGGAATGAGGGCCGCTGCGCTCGCCTACGTAGATCGGTAGCGCCGGGCCATGCCCGGCGGACTTCAACTCACCGTGCGTCCGCCATCCACGCGCAGGGTGTGGCCGGTGACGAAGCTGGCTTCGGCCACCAGCCAGTACACCGCCTCGGCGATCTCCTCCACCGTGCCGGTGCGTGCCAGCGGCGTGCGCGCCAGCAGGGCCTCGCGGGCGAAATCGTCCTTTCCCTGCTCGGGCCACAGGATCGCACCGGGGGCGACCGCATTGACCCGCACTTTCGGCGCCAGTTCCAGCGCCAGTGACCGGGTGGCCATCTCCAGTGCGGCCTTGGCCATGGTGTAGGCCACATGGTCGCGCATCGGGTCGGTGCCGTGCAGATCGGTCAGATTGACGATGCAGCCCTGCTGGCGGCGCAGGTACGGCGCGGCCGCCTGTGACAGCAGCAGCGGTGCACGCGCATTGACCGCGTACAGCTCATCCATCGCTTCGGCGGTCACCTGGCCGAGCGGGGTGGGGAAGAAGTTGGACGCGTTGTTGACCAGCGCATCGAGGCGGCCGAAGTGGGCCACGGCCTGTTCGACCAGATCGGGCAGGGCGCCGGCATCGCGCAGGTCGGCCTGCAGGGCCAGCACACTGCCCGGACGGACGTTGTCCAGGTCGAAGGCGGCCTGCTGCAGCTCGGCGCTGGACGTGTTGGCATGCAGCACCACCGACCAGCCACAGGCGTGGAACTGGCGTGCGATGGCGGCGCCGATCCGGCGCGCGCTGCCGGTGATCAGGGCCACGGGGGCGGTTTCGCTCATCGAGGGTCCTCCAAGGCTCGGCTATCCTGTGCACCATTGTCACCGCATTCGAAGACGCCATGCAGCCTACCTTCCCTCTGCCCGATGCCGACGCCCTGGCCCACAGCGACCAGCTGGCCGCCGCACTGCGCGCTGAAATCCTCGCCCAGGGGGGCGCGATGCCGTTTTCCCGCTTCATGGAACTGTGCCTGTACGCACCCGGGTGGGGCTATTACAGCGCCGGTTCCAGCAAGTTCGGTGGCGGTGGTGACTTCACCACCGCGCCCGAGCTGGGCGGCCTGTTCGCCGGCAGCGTGGCCAATGCGCTGGCGCCGGTGTTCGCCCAGCTCGGTGCGCAGTCGCGGATGCTGGAACTGGGTGGCGGCACCGGTGCCTTCGCCGAAGCCGTGCTGCTGCGGCTGGCCGAGCTGGATGCGGTGCCTTCGCGTTATGCCATCCTTGAACCCAGTGCCGACCTGCGCCAGCGCCAGCAGCAGCGCCTGCAACAGGCGCTGCCGGCAGAGCTGGCCACGCGCGTGGACTGGATCGAGCGTCCGTTCGAAGAGGACTGGGAAGGTGTGGTGTTCGCCAACGAGGTGATCGACGCACTTCCGACCCCGCGCTTCCTGATCAGGGACGGCGAGGTCTACGAGGAGACCGTGGAACTGGACGCGGAGGGCAACTTCATCCGTGGCGCGCAGCCGGCCGATATTCTGCTCAACGGCGCCGTGCGCCACATCGAACGCTATCTCGAAAGGCCCTTCGCCGACGGATACCGCTCAGAGGTGCTGCCGCAGCTGCCGTACTGGCTGCAGGCAGTGGCTGGCGGCCTGCAACGTGGCGCGATGCTGTTCATCGACTACGGCTACAGCCGCAGCGAGTTCTACCAGCACGATCGCGACGACGGCACGGTGCGCGCCTTCTACCGCCACCACGTGCATAACGACGTGCATCGCTGGCCGGGCCTGCAGGACATCACGGCCTCGGTGGACTTCACCGCGATGGCCGAAGCGGGCCTGCACGGTGGCTTCGAGCTGGCGGGGTACTGCAGCCAGGCCAGCTTCCTGATCGGCAATGGCCTGGACCAGGTGCTGAGCCTGGCCGAGGAGCGTACCGATGAAGTGGGGCGCATCCAGCTGCGCGACCAGGTGAAGAAGCTGACCCTGCCGACCGGCATGGGCGAGCGCTTCCAGGCGATCGGCCTGCAGCGTGGAATCGACTTCGAGCCGGCGTTCGCGCTGGGCGATCTGAGCTGGCGCCTGTGAGCGCGACGCGCATGATCAAGCCGCTGCGGCGGCCGCGTCTATGGACTGCGCTGTGGGTGCTGGCCGTGCTGTTTGTGATCGTGGTCTGCCTGATTCCCCCGCCACCGATTCCCGTGCCGGAGAACGGCGACAAGGTCGAGCATTTCCTGGCGTACTTCATTCTGTCCGGCAGTGCCGTGCAGCTGTTCCGGCAAGGACGTCCGCTGCTGTGGGTCGGGCTGGGCCTGGTGCTGATGGGAATCGGGATCGAGTTCGCACAGGGGGCGCTGACACGCGACCGCATGGCCGACCCGATGGACGCCCTCGCCAACACGGTTGGCGTTCTTGCCGGATTGGGCCTCGCGCTGACCCCGCTGCGCGACCTCCTGCTGCGCTGGCGGGGCTGACACGCCTTCCCTGGTTGAAGTGGAACCGGGCATGGCCCGGCTCCACAGCCTTCCGGTTACTTCTGCAGCGTCACTTCGTCCAGCACCCACATCGCCGGGCGGGTATCACCGGTGAAGTTGATGCACAGGTCGTCGGTGCCATGCGTGCCCTTCGGCAGCGTCGCACGCAGGCTCACGAAGCCATCGGCATCGGGCGTGGCCGGCAGCGGGACTTCGGCCAGCACCTTGCCCGTGCAGCTGCCCCGGCGGATCAGCATCTCGCCGTGCGCGCGCCTGGCCTTCTCGAAGCGACGGTTCGGCTCGTCATGCGCCAGCTGGAAGTAGTAGGGGATGCGACCGGCGCGCACCTCCACGCTGCCGATGCCGTCCAGCTGCGCCTGTGGCCAGCGCCAGCAGGGCTGGAAGATGTCCACGTTGAAGACCGCGCGTGCGCCCTCGCGCGGGCCATCGTCTTCCAGGCGCAGTACCAGGCCCTTGTTGCCAACGCAGCTGAGCAGTTCGTCGCTGCGGCGGGCGAGCAGCGATTGCGGAGTGAACGCGGCTACGGTGGGCTCTGCGGCCAGCATCCGGCCCTGGTAGAACGCTGCGGCCTGTACCGTGGCGGGCACCTTCGCGGTCAGCGGCTGCTGGTACAGCGGCGACTGCGCGGTCACCGGCTGGCCATCGGTGCTGTAGCGCACCTCGTAGCCCAGCGGGTTGGCCAGCGACACCGTCACCGTGCCTGCGGCGCGATCATCGTGGTACTCCACGCCCACTTCGAACGGCGTCTGTGCATAGGCGAGTCCCCATGCGCGGTAGCGCTGCAGCTGTGACGGCAGGCGTGCCAGGAAGTCGCGGAAGTCACGCTTCCCGGGCGGGCTCCAGCCGGTCTCGGCCACCGCCGCCAGGCGTGGGAACAGGTTGTGCTGCAGCCGCGCATAGCTGCGGGTGTGCTCGGTGAACATGTTCGCCTGCAGGCCGAGGATGTGTCCGCGCTTGTCGGCGGGCAGTTCGTCCGGCACCGGCTCGAAGTTGTAGAGCTTGCCGAGGTTGACCTGCGTGGGGCGGCCCGGCGGTTCATTGGGCGAGGCGGTCTGCAGGTAGTCCAGGTACAGGTAGCCGACCGGCGACATGATCACGTCATGGCCGGCGCTGGCAGCGGCCAGGCCGCCTTCGGTACCGCGCCAGGACATCACCGTAGCCTGGGGGGGCAGCCCGCCCTCGAGAATTTCGTCCCAGCCGATCAGGCGCCGGTCGTGTTCCTCCAGGAATGTCTCCAGGCGCTTGATGATGTGGCTCTGCATGGCCATCTCATCCTTGATGCCCAGCTCGCGCATGCGCTGCTGAATCTGCGCGGACGCCTCCCACTGGTCCTTTACGGCCTCGTCGCCACCCACGTGCACGTACTTCGCCGGGAACAGTGCGATCACCTCCTCCAGCACGTTCTCGAGGAAGGTCACGGTGCTGTCTTCCACGTTGAAGAGGTTGGGGAACACGCCCCATTCGCTGATCGGCTTCAGCGGCGTGCTGATCGAGCCCAGCTCCGGATAGGCGGCGATCGCGGCCGTGGCATGGCCCGGCACGTCGATTTCCGGAATCACCTGGATGTGCAGCTTGGCTGCATAGGCAATCACTTCACGGATCTGCTCCTGCGTGTAGAAACCGCAGTACGGGTACTCCTGTCTGGTCACCGGATCGATGCCGCCATCGCCGGCCGGCAGGCGGCAGCTGCCGACCTCGGTCAGCTTCGGGTAGCGCTTGATCTCCATGCGCCAGCCCTGGTCATCCGTCAGGTGCCAATGGAAGGTGTTGAGCTTGTGCGCGGACATCGCATCAAGCACGCGCTTGATCTCGTCCAGGCTCTGGAAATGCCGCGCCGAGTCGAGCATGAAGCCCCGCCAGGGGAAACGCGGCGCATCCTGGATCTGCACGGCCGGCAGCGCGCCCTGGCTGCCGCCGGTGGCCAGCTGGGCCAGCGTGGTGGCGCCGTAGAACAGGCCGGTCTCGTTGCCGGCCTGCACCAGCACGCCCTGCGCGGTGCTGTCCAGCGTGTAGCTCTCGCCGCTGTCGCGGAAGGTGGGAATGATCTGGAAGCGGATGCCGCCTGCCTTGGCCGCAGCCTTGCCGGTAGCCAGCGCCAGGCGCGGGCCGCCGCTGCGCGCCAGCAGGTCGACGAATTGGGTGGCGACCCGCTGTGCGGCCTCGCCGTCTGCGTACAGCGCGGTCGTGGCGGATACAGTGATGCCACTGCCCTGGCCGGGCTGCACGCTGGCGGGGGCAGGAATCAGCATCAGGCTGTTGGCGCGCAGCTGCGGGCCAGGAGCTTCAGCGGCGGGCACCGGATCGGCGGCGAAGGCCGGCAGGGCCGGCAGCAGGGCAAACAGGCTGCCCAGCAGCAGTGCGCCGTGCATCCTGGCGCGGAAGGGCTTGACCATCGGAACGACTCCTTGGAACGGTGCGATGAACGCTATACATGAAAAACGCCGGGCCCGGAATGACCCAGGCCCGGCGTGCGTGCACGACTCGGCGATGACGCGGCCGATGGATCAGTACTTGAAGCGGAAGTTGAGGTAGTACTGGCGGCCGTTGCTGTAGAACGACGTCGGAATGGCCGCGGTCTGGTAGTACTTGTAGGTCGGGTTGTTGAGGTTCAGCGCATCCAGGCTGATGCTCAGCCAGTCGGTGGCCTTGTAGCTCAACGAGGCCGACAGCGTGCCGAAATCATCCTGGTAGTACGGGTTGGTGCCCGACAGGCTGATCAGGAACGACGAGCGGTGCGTGTAGCTGACGCGTGCTCCGAAACGCTCGTTCTCGAAGTAGGCCCCCACGTTGTAGGTGTTCTTCGAGGTACCCAGCAGGTTGTGCGAACCGTCGGACCAGGTGTGGGCCGTGGTGCCGTTGGCGTAGGTGTAGTTGGCGTTGATGCCGAAGTACTCGCCGATCGGCTGCTCATAGGCCACTTCCACGCCGGTGACCTTGCCGTCGGCATTGATCGGGGTGGAGATCTGGTAGGTCTCGAGCTGGTTGGTCAGTTCGCTGTACAGCTGGCGCGAGACCACGTCGAAGGCGATGTAGTCCTTCATGTCCATGTGGTACGCACCGACCGACAGCAGGCCGCGCGGCATGAAGTACCACTCCAGGTTGGCGTCGAAGTTCGTGGACAGGGTCGGCTTCAGGTTCGGGTTGCCACCGCCGCCGGTCTTGTTCAGGTCCGAACCCCACGACGAAGCGCCCAGGGCCGAATAATCCGGCAGGGTCTGGGTCTGCGACGCGGCCACGCGCAGCACCAGCCTGTCGTCCAGGTCGAACTTGATGTTGGCGCTGGGCAGGACGCGGTTGCGCTTGTTCTGGAAGGCGGTGCGCTCCCACATGCCGAACAGGCTGCTCACATCGGCATCGGCGGCATTGCTGACCGCGTTGTAGGTGTTGATGTCCTGCTTGATGTTGACGTAGCGCAGGCCGACGTTGCCGCTCCACCAGTCGCCGCTGAAGTTGGCCTGCACGTAGCCGGCGAAGTTCTTCTCCTTCACCTTCCACTCGGCACCGTAGTTGTGGCGGCCGGTGGGGCCATCGTTGCCGGCCAGCCAGGTGGAGTTGTTGATGATCGCGTTCTTCAGTGCATCCGGCGTGTAGTACCAGATGTTGCGCGGGAAGGTGCCGCCGACATCACCGGCGAAGCCGCTGGGATAGTTGGCGGTGGCGCTGCCCTGCAGTGCGGACCAGATGTCACCCGGGGTCGCACCTTCCGGCGAGAGCGCTTCGCGTTCGTGGTCGGCGAAGCGCACGCCGAAGTCCACGGAGTTCAGCACGCCGGTGCCGAAATACTGGCTGAAGTCCAGCGTGGCCCAGTCTTCCTTGTCTTCGGCGCGGACCAGCTGGTTGCCCCACGTGCCGAAACTGGTGACGCCGCTGGGGCTGATGTCGCCGCCGATGTTCCAGTCCACCGGCGAACCGGCGCCGTGCGTTGCCCAGCTGGCACCGCCGCCCTGGCCGAGCGTGACTTCAGCAATGAACTGGCGCGGGGTTTCACCGGTGCCCTTGGTGGTACCGGCCTGGAACTTCATGTCCAGGGTGTCGTTGATCTGCCAGTCGGCGTCGAACGTGACGTAGTTGGTCTTGGCCGTGGCTTCACGGTAGATCATGTCGTAGACACCGTAGTTGGTGCCCGGGACGCCCGCGTAGGTGGCATTGCTCAGCACGCCGTCGGTCACGGTGTAGCCCGGGTTCGGCGCCTGCGACTTGGCGAAGTTGCCGCCCCACAGCATGAAATTGCGGTTGTAGTTGTTGGCTTCCAGCTTGGAGGAGAAGCCGCTAAGCGACAGGTTCAGCGTATCGGTCGGCTTGAACTGGATGGTCACCAGCCCGCCCTTGCGTTCGCGGGTCTGTTCGAACAGGGTCGAACCCAGCAGGCCGGGGACGGCCACGCCGATCAGGTCCGGATTGGTGAGGGCCACCGGATCATCGGCGCCGATCCGGGTGAAACCGCCCGGGATTTCCTGCGCCTCGCGGCGGAGCTCGCGCTTCTGGTAGAAGGCCTGCAGCATCACGCCGAAGTTGTTGGCGTCATTCTTGTAGTTGAACAGCGCCGAGTACTGCGGGTCGGTCGACTTGGCCTGGTCCGAACGGACCGCACCTACCGAGGCTTCCGCACTGAAGGGCTTGGCGAACTCCAGCGGCTTGCGCGTGATGATGTTGACGGTACCGGTGGTGCCGCCATCCTGCAGCTTGGCCTGCGAGGACTTGTTCACTTCCACCGAGCTCACCAGCTCGGAGGGCAGCAGCGAGTAGCTGACGCTGCGGCCGACGTTGTTGCCCTGGCTGAGTACGAACCAGTCGGCCGAGCCGACGGTGTGGCCGTTGATCAGGGTCTGGGTCAGGCTCGGGCTGGTGCCACGCAGGCTGACGCGGTCGGCTTCATCGAAGCCGCCTTCGTCGGCGCTGGACGAACTGATGTTGACGCCGGGCAGGCGCTGCAGGGTGTCGGCCACATTGTGCGCCGGCAGCTTGCCGACGTCTTCGGCGGTCACCACTTCCACGCGCGCGTTGGCTTCGCGCTTGGTATCCAGCGACTTCTCCATCGAGCCACGGATGCCGGTGACGGTCACGGTGTCCAGGTCGGTTGCGGTCGGCGCAGCCTGCTGGGCATGTGCGCTGAAAGCGAGGCAGCTGACGATGGCGGCCGAAAGCAGGGTCTTGCGGGTGTTCATGATGTCTCTCCTCATCACTCGATTGGGTGCCGGCGGCGGTGTTCGGTTGCGGTTGCGTTGACGTGCGCGGGGCGGCGGCGATGTCCCGTGCATTGGCGTGCCACGTACTGCGTGCTGCGATTGCGTTGAAGCCTGTTGCGGTGTCAGGCGGCCGACTGCTGCAGGTACCAGCTGGCAGCACCGACCACGCCCAGCTGGCCGTGCTCGACCACCTTCACCGGGATGCGTGCCAGTGCTTCGCCCATCGGCCCCTTCTGCAGGTAGCGCTCGACGAAGGTGCTGGTGCGCAGGTACTCGCGGATCTGCGGCAGGATGCCGCCGGCCAGATAGACGCCCCCATGGGCGCCGTAGAACAGGGCCATGTCGCCGATGGTGCTGCCGAGCAGGCCGCAGAACACATCCAGCGCCTTGCGTGCGTGCGCATCAGTGCCGGCCATCGCCGCGGCGGTGACCGCGTCCGGACTGGCCAGGGTGGGCTGCTGTCCCTGCAGGGCGCACACCGCGCGGTACAGGTTCATCAGGCCGGGGCCGGAGATTGCGTGCTCGATCGACACGTGAGCGCGCTCGCGCTGCATGTGGCGGACGATGGCCATTTCCAGTTCGGTGCTGGCGGCCAGCGTAGGTTGCCCGGCTTCGGTAGCCAGCACGACCGGGCCATGGGCGGTCGGGATCCACAGTGCCGCACCCAGGCCCGTACCCGGACCGACCACCAGGGTCGGTCCGCGCGGGGCGCTTTCCGGCCCACACAGGTGCAGGACGCCGCTGGCGTCGACCTGTGCCGCGGCATAGGCCACCGCTTCGAAGTCGTTGACGATGTGGACCTGCTGTACGCCGACGTCGGCCTCGATCTGCCGCGCGGACAGCGGCCAGGGCACGTTGGCAGTGATGACCGTCCCGTCTTCGCGCGCATAACCGGCCGTGGCCACCACGCAATGCGCCGGGCGCGGGCCGTCGCCCAGGAAGTCGGACAGGATCGCACTCAGGCCGGCGTGGTCGGCATTGCGATACTTGCGGTATTCCAGCACCTGCACCGGATGGGCGGCATCGCCGCTGGCCTGGACCCGGGCGACACGCACATGGGTGCCGCCGACGTCGGCGGCCAGGAACGAGGGCGCGACGCGGGACAGGACATGGGCCGGGGCGGGATGGCTGGCGGTCACGCGGGCTCCTGCTGAAGAGGGGGCCGGATCCGAGGGTGAGGCCGGCTGTTGGGCGGAGTCTGTAACCCCGCTGACAACGATGTCAACGAGTTCGTGACACTTTCGTTGCTGCGGCGCAACGAATGGGGCGTGCGGTAAACGTTTCCATGGCGTGAACAGCGCCTTCACGCCGGAGCCCTTGCTGCACGGGGCTCAACGGCTCCAGCGCATTCAGCACGCGACCGCACGCGGCGGTTGCGCGATGCAGCATGGCCTGCGCTGCCCCGCGCAGGGAAGTTGACAAACCGCCGTTGTCCATCGAAAGAATGTGACAACGTTGTTCCCAGCCACTCTCCGACGCCGCGTTCTGCGACCGTCGCCGCAGGAGCCCTCCTGATGTCCGCCGTCCCCGCTGCAAGCGCGCGCCCGAACGTGGCCACCTCCATCGCCATCGTCGGCGTCCTGTTCTTCCTGATCGGCTTCTTCACCTGGCTCAACGGCCCGCTGATCACCTTCGTCAAGCTGGCCTTCGAGCTCAGCGAGGTCGGCGCCTTCCTGGTGCTGATGGTGTTCTACCTGTCCTATTTCTTCCTGGCCCTGCCGTCGTCGTGGATCCTGCGCCGCACCGGCATGAAGAAGGGCCTCAGCCTGAGCCTGCTGGTGATGGCCGGCGGCGCGGCACTCTTCGGTGAATTCGCGACGCAGCGCTGGTACCCCGGCGCGCTGGGCGGGCTGTTCGTGATCGGCAGCGGCCTGGCCCTGCTGCAGACGGCGATCAATCCCTACATCTCCATCCTCGGCCCGATCGAGACCGCAGCGCGTCGCATCGCGCTGATGGGCATCTGCAACAAGATCGCCGGCATGCTGGCGCCGGTGCTGATCGGCACCCTGGTGCTGCATGGCATCGGTGACCTGGACAAGCAGGTGCAGGCGGCCGACGCGGTCACCAAGGCGGCCCTGCTCAATGAGTTCGCCGCCAAGATCCATGCGCCGTACCTGGCGATGGCCGGCCTGCTGGTGCTGCTGGCCGTCGCCGTACTGTTCTCGCCGCTGCCGGAGATCAAGTCCTCCGAGGCCAACGCCACCCCGACGGCCGCCGGCGCGGCCGAGCGCAGCAGCATCTTCCAGTTCCCCCACCTGTGGCTGGGCGTGCTCTGCCTGTTCGTGTATGTCGGCGTGGAAGTGATGGCCGGTGATGCCATCGGTACCTATGGCCACGGCTTCGACCTGCCGCTGGACCAGACCAAGATGTTCACCTCGTTGACCCTGGCGGCGATGCTGGCTGGCTACGTGGTGGGCCTGCTGCTGATTCCCCGGGTGGTTTCGCAGTCGCGCTACCTGACCGTTTCGGCGGTACTGGGCGTGGTGTTCTGCCTCGGTGCTTGGGCCACCCACGGCTACGTTTCGGTGGCCTTCGTGGCCCTGCTGGGCTTTGCCAACGCAATGATGTGGCCGGCCATCTTCCCGCTGGCGATCCGTGGCCTGGGCCGTTTCACCGAGACCGGCTCGGCGCTGCTGGTGATGGGTATCGCCGGTGGCGCGATCATTCCGCAGTTGTTCGCCGTGCTCAAGCAGCACATCGATTTCCAGCTGGTGTTCGTGCTGCTGATGGTGCCGTGCTACCTGTACATCCTGTTCTACTCGGTCATCGGCCACCGCGCCGGCCTGCCGCAGGAGCGCTGATAGGCGATGATGGACGGCAGCCAACCCCAGGGAAAACCCATGCGCAGAGCGACCATCAAGGACGTCGCGGAGAAGGCCAAGGTCTCTCTGAAGACCGTCTCGCGGGTGATCAACAACGAGCCCTCCGTGATGCAGGCCACCCGCGCACGGGTGCTGCGGGCGATCGCCGAGCTCGACTACGAGCCCGATCCGTCCGCGCGCAACCTGCGCAGCGGGACCACTTTCGTGATCGGGCTGGTCTACGACAACCCCAACCCGTACCACATCATCGGCGTGCAGAACGGCGTGCTGGCCGCGTGCCGGGAGACCGGCTTCGGCCTGCAGATCCACCCCTGCGACTCGAGCTCGCCCCTGTTGGCCGATGAACTGGCCGACTGGGTACAGCGCTCGCGCCTGGCCGGCCTGGTGCTGACCGCACCGATGTCCGAGCGCCGCGATCTGGTGCAGGCGCTGACCGCACGTGGCATCAAGCTGGTGCGCATCATCGCGGCGACCGAGGACCCGGCGGACGGAGCCTGCGTGTTCGTCGACGACCGCGAAGCGGCCTACGAGATCACCGAGCATCTGATCCAGCTGGGCCATCAGCGCATCGGCTTCCTGTGGGGTGGCAGCTCGCACCGCTCTTCCGGCGAACGCTATGCCGGCTACGAAGCGGCGCTGAAGGACTACGGCATGACCGTGGACAAGCATCTTGTGGTGCAGGGCGACTACACCTTCGACGACGGTTTCCGGGGCGCGCGCCGCCTGCTGGCGCTGCGCGAGCCGCCCACCGCCATCTTCGGTTCCAACGATGAAATCGCTGCGGGCGTGCTGGCCGCTGCCAAATCGGCGGGGATGAACGTGCCCTACGACCTGTCCATTGCCGGCTTCGAGGACAGCCCGTTCTCGCGCCAGTCCTGGCCGCCGTTGACCACCGCCAAGCAGGCCACCGAGGACATCGCACGCCACGCCGCGCGCCTGCTGATCGCGCAGCTGCGCAGCGATGCCTATGACGACGCGCCTGCACCGCTGCACAACCAGGGCTTCGTGCCGCAGCTGGTAGTGCGCGGGTCGACTGCGCCGATGCGTCCCGCCGGCGCCCGCCCACTCCCTTCCGATCCTGCCTGAGCCCGCCATGTCGCTGTCCGACCCCACCTCCACCCTGATGTTCGCCGAAGCCGCTGAAGCGGCCGACGTCGTCGCCCGCCAGTTCTCGCGCAACCACGCCACGATGGAGACGCTGGCTGCCAGCCTGCGCGCCGCGCCACCCCCGTTCGTGGTCACCTGCGCGCGCGGCAGCTCCGATCATGCCGCCACCTACGGCAAGTACCTGCTGGAAACCCAGCTGGGCCTGGTGGTCGCCTCCGCCTCGCCGTCGGTGGGCTCGGTGTATGCCGCGCCGCTGCAGCTGCGCGGTGCACTGTTCATCGTCATCTCGCAGTCGGGCAAGAGTCCGGATCTGCTGCGCAATGCCGAAGCGGCCAAGGCCGCCGGCGCGCGCGTGGTCGCACTGGTCAATGTCGAGGATTCGCCGTTGGCGCAGCTGGCCGACACGGTGATTCCGCTGCATGCGGGCCCGGAGAAGAGTGTGGCCGCGACCAAGAGCTACCTGGCGTCGCTGGCGGCACTGCTGCAGCTGGCCACCTACTGGAAGCAGGACAGTGGCCTGCGCGCTGCGCTGGAGCTGCTGCCGGATGCATTGCGCGAGGCATGGCAGTGCGATTGGACGGCGCTGGCCGATGGCCTGGTGGACGCCACCAACCTGTTCGTGCTCGGGCGTGGGCTCGGCCTTGGCGCCGCGCAGGAGGCGGCGCTGAAGTTCAAGGAAACCTGCAGTCTGCATGCCGAGGCCTACAGCTCGGCCGAGGTCAAGCATGGCCCGATGGCGCTGGTCGGCCGCGGCTTCCCGGTGCTGGCTTTCGCCCAGCCCGATGAGACCGGCGCGGGCACACGTGCCGTGGTGGAGGAGTTCTCAGCGCGTGGTGCGCAGGTATGGATGGCCGGCGCCGCAGGCAACCTGCCGGTGGCTGCCGCGCCGCATCCGTTGTGCGCTCCGCTGCTCACCGTGCAGAGTTTCTACCGTGCGATCAATGCGCTGGCGCTGCGCCGCGGGTTCAACCCGGACCTGCCGCCGCATCTGAACAAGGTCACGGAGACCGTGTGATGGCAACCGTGCTGCGCAATGCCCGCATCCTGATCGGGGATGATTTCCGCGATGACCTGGCAGTGCTCATCGAGGACGGGAAGATCAGCGCGCTGCTCCCCGATGCCGCGCCGCAGGTGGGCCAGGCGGCCGAGCAGGTCGATCTCGGCGGCGGCTGGCTGCTGCCGGGTTTCATCGACGTGCAGGTCAATGGCGGTGGCGGCGCGCTGTTCAACAACACGCCGGACGTGGCGGCCCTGCGCACCATCGCGCAGGCGCACCGCCGTTTCGGCACCACCGCGATGCTGCCGACGCTGATCAGTGATGACGTGGCGGTGATGCGCGAGGCGATCGCCGCCTTGCGCGAAGCCATCGCTCAAGGCGTGCCCGGTGTCATCGGCATCCATCTGGAAGGGCCGTACATCGCCCCGGCACGGAAGGGGACCCACGACGCCAGCAAGTTCCGCGTGCCCGATGCGGAGGAGATCGCGCTGGCCACCTCGCTGGACAATGGCGTGACCCTGCTCACCCTTGCGCCGGAACGGGTACCGCTGGAGTCGATCCGCGCACTGGTGGAGCGCGGGGTGATCGTCGCGGCTGGACATACCGCTGGAACGTACGAAGAGATCCGCGCCGGCCTGGATGCCGGCGTGCGCGGCTTCACCCATCTGTACAACGCGATGTCGCCGCTGCAGGGCCGGGAGCCGGGCGCGGTGGGTGCCGCGCTGGAAGATCGCGACAGCTGGATCGGCATCATCGTCGACGGCGTGCACGTGCATCCGGCCAGCCTGCGGGTAGCGCTGGCGGCCAAGCCACGCGGCCGCCTGCTGCTGGTGACCGATGCGATGCCGCCGGTCGGCGCCGATGATCCCAGCTATGTGCTGTATGGCGAGACCATCACTGCCGTCGATGGGGTGGTGCGCAACGCAGCTGGCGCGCTGGCCGGCTCGGCACTGGACATGGCCACGGCCGTGCGCAACACCGTGCACCTGCTCGGCCAGCCGCTTGCCGAAGCGGCGCGCATGGCCTCGACCTATCCGGCGCAGTTCCTCAATGTGGACGACCGGCTGGGCCACATCGCCGAGGGTTACCAGGCCGACCTGGTGCTGCTGGACGATGCCCTGCAGGTGCGGGGCACCTGGATTGCCGGACAGTACGAGGCCGCCTGATGAGTGCTGCGCCGTCAGCGCGCCTGGGCTCGATCGACGCCCTGCGCGGCATCACCGTGGCGGCGATGCTGCTGGTCAACAACCCAGGCGACTGGAGTGCGGTGTTCGCACCGCTACGTCATTCGGACTGGCATGGCTGCACGCCCACCGATCTGGTGTTCCCGTTCTTCCTGTTCCTGGTGGGCGTGTCGATGGCCTTCAGCGTGGCACCGCGCGCGCTCGATGCTTCGAAGCGACCCACACTGGCGCGTGGCGTGCTGGAGCGCGCGCTGCGCATCCTGGTAGCCGGCGCGTTGTTGCATCTGCTGATCTGGTGGGCGCTGGATACGCATCACTTCCGCATCTGGGGCGTGCTGCAACGCATCGCGGTGTGTGCGGCGCTGGTTGGCCTGCTGGCGGTGTATGCGCGGCTGCACGTGCAGGTCGGAGTGCTTGTCGGGCTGCTGGTGGGCTATACCGTGCTGCTGCTCGGCCTCGGTGATCTGGCGCCATGGACCAACCCGGCCAGCCGTCTGGATACCGCTCTGTTCGCCCCGTGGATCTACCAATGGCACGCCGATACCGGGCTTGGCCATGACCCGGAAGGGCTGCTGAGCACGCTGGGCGCGCTGGCCAGCACCACCCTGGGCCTGCTGGCCGGCGCACTGCTGCGCAGAGGTCGCGCTGTGGCGCTGGCAGGATTGGGCGCCGCAACGGCAGTGCTGGGCCTGCTGCTTGCCATTGTGCTGCCGTTGAACAAGCAGCTGTGGACGCCCAGCTACGTGCTGTGGACCGGAGGTCTTGCGGCGCTGGCCCTGTGGCTGGCGCATGTGCTGATCGACCAGAAGGGCTGGCCCGCGTGGGGCCGTCGTTTCGGCGTCAACGCGATCACCGCGTACCTGGGGGCCTCGGTGATGTCGGTGGCATTGTTGGCAACCGGCGCCTGGGGCTGGGTCTGGCAGCAGCTGGCGGCGGCGATGCCGGGTGCGCTGGAGCTGGCGTCGATGCTGCAGGCCCTGGCCTTCGTCACGCTGTGGTGGGGCGTCGTGTGGTGGCTGGACCGGCGCAGGATCTATCTCAAGATCTGACAGCGCCGGGGTATGGACGCACCTGCGGTGGAGCAGGGCCAGCTCGGCTCATTGCTGGCCGGGGACTGCCGCTGCGGGCTCCACCAGCGCCCCCGCGTGATCGGCCAGCACCTGTACCGCGTGCAGCAGCCCTTCTTCCACCTGCGGCGGGCAGTGCGCTCGGGCATCGTCCATCTCCCGCGCCGCCTGCGCGGCCAGCAGCAGTCCTGCGCAGGAAGACACTGCGGCCAGGCAGCGCGTAGCGCCGGCCAGATCACGCGCCCTCGCTTCCGTGATCCGCGTTTCGGGCCAAGGTTGGCCGTTGGCACCGTCGCCGCGCGCGATGCTGCGTAACCGGGCGAAGAATGCAGGCTGCGGCACGTTCTCGTGGGCTGCGGCCAGCGCATCTTCCAGGATGTCGGCGGCAGCGGCGGGCAGCCGCAGCCCAGGCAGGGCATCACCCAGCAGCGCGTGCAGGCGGGGATGGGTGGGATGGGGCAGGGTCATGGCAGCAACCTCACAGGCAAGGCCACCTGCGGGGCGCAGGGTGGCGGGCGGTGCGGGTTGGCGTGCCGGTGAAGCTTTTCAACGGAGAAAAAGCCGGCGGATCCGGAGATCCCCACGCACCGCCCGCCGCAGAACGACGGAGGGTGCACTATTCGGGCCCGCGATGTTGTCGCAAGCCCGCCGCTGAAAAGCTTCATTCGGGACGCCAATCCCGGTCAGCGCAGGGAGCGCCGACAGCATCAGGGTCACGCCTTCGACAGCGCGATGACATGGGCAAAGTTGCAATGTGTGTGTCCGTATCGCCCATCTGTCGCGTGACCGGAGCGCCGTGTCGGCATCGCGCAATGCCTGCGCTGCCAGCCAGCTCAGATGCGACAACCTGCGCGATGGCCGTGCCGATCATCAACCCGCTATGCTGGACGCCTGACTCAACGGCAAGGAACGTCGTATGCAGATCTGCAACGGAGTGCGCCGGGCGGGTGCGACGGTGGTCGTGCTGTGGGCTGCGCAGACGATGGCCGCAACGGCCTCGGCATCCGCGGTTGAACTGCCCTCACCGGAGGCGCAGGTGCAGATGCTGCAGCTGCTGGAGGCGCGCGCGCTGTATCGCGACCGTGTCGATTGGGCCGGTGTACGCGCGACGCTGGCCGCCGCAACCGATGATGCTGGCCGGCGCCAGTTGCTGGATGACGCCGCTACCCGCAGCACGGGCGGCCATGGCCGCTGGATTCCGCCCAGCCTGCAACGCCATCGTTCCGGGCGTGCGCAACGCTTGAAGGCCGGCCAGGATGCGGCATCGCCAATGCCGTGGCAGGCCGATGCGCGCGTCGGTGTACTGCAGGTGAGCCCGTTCCTGGACGATCCTCAGGCGGGCGAGCAGGCACGGTATGACGCTCGCAGAACCTACGCGCTGGCGCTGCAGCACCGCATCGTGGCCTTGGATGACGGCACGCGGTGCGGCTGGGTGGTGGATCTGTCCGGCAATGGCGGCGGCAACATGTGGCCCATGCTGCTGGGACTGCTGCCGTTGTTGCAGGGCACCCCGGATAAGGAAGGGGCCGTGATCGGCGGCTTCCGCAGCGCCGAAGGGCAACGGCCGTGGCGACAGCGCGACGGAGAGGTCCTGGATGGCGCGAATTCGCGGCTTCGCTCGCGCCAGGCGGCCTATGCGCTGCGCGGCGGTCCCGCACCGGTCGCGGTGGTGTTCGGCCCCCGTACTGCCAGTTCGGGCGAGGCCGTGGCGCTGGCCTTCCGCGGCCAGCCCGGCAGCCGCAGTTTCGGGCAGCCCAGTGCAGGCTATTCCACCGGCAATCAACCCGTGCCCCTGGTGGATGGCAGCATGCTGCTGCTGACCGTGAATGTCATGACCGACCGCCAGGGGCAGGGTGACGGTCGCCAGCTGCAGCCGGATCAGCCCACCGCCCCCGGAGCGTCCGGTCTGCAGGCCGCGCAGGACTGGCTGCTGGCCCAGCCCGCCTGCTCGGGGCGTTGATCTGCACGCAGGAAAGCGAGCCGCGGAAGGGTCCGCTGACACCGGTTCATCGCTCGAGGGCTCGGCCTGTTAAAGTCTCTCCTGCAATCACGTAGCGGAAGCGACCATGGACCACGACACCCCGTTCGAACCCCTCAACGACCTCGAGGTGCGCCTGCTGCAGGCCCAGGATGGCACGCTGACCGCGTCGCAGTTCCTCGATGGGCTGCTGACCTCGACGGCGTTCGTGCTGCTGGACAAGGCCATCGGCGAAGACGGCGCATGGGATGAGAGCATCTCGCCCCTGGTGCTGACCAGCGAGAGTGGCGAGCCGATGTTCGCGGTGTTCACCGCCCCCGAGCGTGCCGGCCTGTGGCACGAACAGCTGCCGCAGTTCGCGCATGCCATGCCGATCGCGGTGCATGCGCTGCTGGCCGGAATCGGCGACGGTGTCGGCCTGGTGCTGAACCCCGGCCTGGACGTGGGCATGGAGATGATTCCCGATGCCGTGGCGCAGTTGAAGCAGCGCGCTGCTGCGATCACGCGGGGCATGGCGCACTGACCACACCGGTGCCGGTGGTGGATCCGGATGCGCTCACATGTGGTGTCGCATAAGGACCGGGATTGCCGCTGAGAAGTGATTCGACGATCACTTTGAGGTTTTCATCGACAGAGAGTCGGCATTGCAGTGCGTGAGTCTCGGCGTGGGGTCTTCCAGCCAAACGCCTGGCATGGACCAGCTTCAAGGCACCTCAGCCCCCACTCCAGCGTCAGCGTGCCGCCGCAATCGCCTTCACCCGCGCCCTGGCCAGTGCTTCACCAATCGCCGGGCCTTTCAAGTGCGTCGTATCCAGATCCCGTGCCTGTACCGATAGCGCCGCCTGATGCAGGCGCTTGAGCGTTTCGCCCTGCGGGTAGTCACTGTCCTCGAATCCCAGTCGTCCGCGCTTGTCGGCCTCGCAGCACAGTGCGATGCGCGCGATGCGCTCGGGCCGGCGCAGCGCGTCGCAGCGACCGAGCAGTTCCAGCACGGTGGCATCGCGGAGCTCGTCGATGCGGTGCACGTTCAAGTGCTCACGGCAGACCGCTTCCGCCAGCTGCTGGTGTTCGGCCGGGACCTTCAAGCGGGCGCACAGCGCCTTCAGCGGCGTGATGCCGCGCTGCTCGTGCATGATGTGGCGCGGCCATTCCTCCGGCGGGGTGAGGCCCTTGCCGAGATCGTGGGTGAGCGCGGCGAAGCCGACCAGGTCATCGCCCGGGGCCAGTACCGCTGCCATGTCACTGACCATCTCCTGGTGCAGGCCGGTGTCGATTTCCGGATGGAACTCGGCACGCTGCGGAACGCCATACAGCGCTTCCAGCTCGGGCAGGACCGGGCCCAGTGCGTGCGCCTCGTGCAGGGTGCGCAGGAACGCCGAAGGCCGTTCGCTTGCCAGCGCCCTTCGTAGTTCCTGCCAGACGCGCTCTGGTACCAGCGCGTCGAGCTCACCGCTGGCAGCGACCTCGCGCATCAGCGCCATGGTTTCGGGGGCAACGGTGAACCCCAGCGGGGCAAAGCGGGCCATGAAGCGGGCCGCGCGCAGCACGCGCAATGGATCTTCAACGAAGGCAGGACCGACGTGGCGCAGCACGCGCTGCTCGATGTCACGCACGCCGCCGTAAGGATCGACCAGCGCACCGCTGTCTTCGTCGCAGGCAATGGCATTGATGGTGAAGTCGCGGCGCTGCAGGTCCTCTTCCAGCGTTACCGCCGGATCGGCATCGACCACGAAACCGCGATAACCGCGGCCGGATTTGCGCTCGGTGCGGGCCAGGGCGTATTCCTCACCGGTCTGCGGATGCAGGAACACCGGGAAGTCCCGCCCCACGGCGCTGAAGCCCTGCGCTTCCATCTGCGCAGGCGTGGCCCCGACCACCACCCAGTCGCGGTCGCCGGCGGGACGCTGCAGCAGGCGGTCGCGCACGGCGCCGCCGACAAGATAGATCTTCATGGCGGGGATGATGGCATGCCCGGCGTGCAGAGCCGAATCAGTCGCCGCCCTGGCCCGCGTCCGCCGGACAGCTGAAGCGCTTGCGCTTGTCGACCAGGCGTCCCATCAGGCGGTCGCTCAGCGGCAGGGCGTCACCGTTGAGGCGCCAGTCGTAGATCACGCTGAAGGCCAGCACGCGCGCGACGTACTCGCGCGTTTCCTTGTAGCTGATCGTCTCGATCCACAGGTCGGGATCGAAACCGGGGCGCTGGCTCTGCCAGCGTGCCGTCGGCGTCGGACCCGCGTTGTAGGCGGCGATGGTCACATAGGGCAGGCCGTCGTACTTGTTCATCAGCTGGCGCAGGTAGGCGGTGCCGATGGCGATGTTGGTGTCGGGGTCGTAGAGGCTGTCGGCACCGCCGTAGCCGGTCAGGCCGATGGACTTTGCCACGGCGGCACCGGTGGCCGGCAGCACCTGCATCAGGCCCATCGCATTGGCAGGCGAGCGCGCGCGCGGAGTGAAGATGCTTTCGGCGCGGATTTCCGCAGCGACCCAGGCCGGATCGATGGCATTGCGCGCCGATTCGCGGCGGATCGTGGCGTCATGGTGCAGGGGGAAGCGCAGATCGTACAGGCGCTGTTCCTGCGGCTGCTTGCCGAGGGAGAACACCGCGCGGTCGAACCAGCCGTTGTCCTGGGCCACCCGCACGGCCAGTCGGCGCTGGGTGTCATCGAAGCGCGACAGCGCGCTGTTCCATTCGGCCACCGCCCAGCCGGCGCGATCGATCTGGAACAACGCCACTGCGCGCTGGATGGCAGGATCGCGAGCCACTGCGGCCTTGGCCTGTTCGCTGTCGTTGGGTTTCCACGGGCACAGCGTGTAGCCCTGCTGCAGCTTGTCGGCCGCGAGGAAGCCGTGGAAGGTGGGCGTGCGCGCGGCCTCCCGGAACAGCGACTGTGCCTGCTGTGCCTGCCCGGTCTTCTCCAGCATGCGTCCTTCGTAATAGCGCCAGCGTGGATCATTGCGCTGTTTCGGCGCCATCTTGCGGATTGCTGCCAGGGTCGCCGGCCAGTCGCCACGCGACATCGCTTCGCGCACGCGCCATTCATGCAGGCGCTCGTCGTAGGCGGCGTCGGGGACTGCATTGAGGCGCCGCGCGGAATCAGGCAGGTAGGAGGCGACCGTCCACAACGCGATCTGGTAGCGCACCTGGGCCTGCTGCTCGGCACTCAGGCCCAGGGCCTGCGCGTACTGCGGCAGCTGCTGCTCGGTGGCATCCGGATCGGCCTTGGCCAGCTTGACCAGGCCATCGGTGGCGATGCGCCGGCTGCGATCATTGCGCGGCCAGTTCAGTGCGCTGGCGTTGGGCTTGTCGACGAACGCAGCATAGGTGTTGGCCAGCGCCAAGTCGGCAGCCGGCAGTCCGCGCGCGGCACTGCGCATCACCGCCGGCTGCTGCGCGTCGGCGGCCGCGTCGATGCGCTCCCAGCGCAGTGCGTCGCTCAGGCCCCCCTGGGCCTGCAGCACGGCGAACACCGCATCGCAGCCGTCGGGCAGTGACTTGCCGTTCCGGCGCCACAGCTCCTGGGCGTCGCTGATCCATTGCGGATCGACGCCGCCGGTCACCTGTCGGGCGGTCAACTGCGCACAGCGCAGGCCGAGATTGTCGGTAGGCACCCAGTTGGCGAGCAGGGTGGGCCAGTCCTGCCGGCGTGCCACCGAAGGCAGCCACACGCTGCGGAAGGTGGTGGCCACGGCCTGGCCCTCGTAACGCTTGAGGAAGGCCTGCGCCTGGGCAGTGTCGACCGTGTCGATGTTGCGCCGCAGATTGGCGTACTCCAGCCAGCCATAGGCCGGATGGCGGCTGAGCGCGGCAGCCTGGCCGGGATCGAACTGGCCGCGTTCGGCAGCGGCGATGGCGGCTTTGAGCTGCGCGTTCTGGGCATCGAGGGACTGGGCACCGGCGCAGCCGATCAGCAGCAGGGAGGCCAGCGGGAGCAGGGACAGGGCGGTCGAAGAGCGTCGGGTCATGGCGCCAGCATAGCGGGCACTGGCTGAATTCAGTTTCGCATCGCGTGCACGCCAGGCGAAGGCAACGGCGGCTGAATGCAGGTGCATGCAGCCTCTGCCGCAACGGCGGGATGCCGGCGTAACGTCAGAGCCGGGCGAACCGCCCGGCTGCAGGGAGCGGCACATGGCGTTCAGTAGCGCAGGAAGGAATGGCCCGCTGGCGGAGATCAATGTCACGCCATTGGTGGATGTGATGCTGGTGCTGTTGATCATCTTCATCGTGACCGCACCGATCGTGGCCCGGCCGATCGCAGTGCAGTTGCCGCAGGCGACCGATCGCGTGGTCGCCCGGCCGGACCCGCCGCCACCGATCGAACTGCGTCTGGATGCAGCCAACCAGCTCAGCTGGAACGGCCAGCCTCTGGCCATTGCCGATCTGCAGTCGCGCCTGCAGGCGCAGGCGGGTGAGCATGCCGGCAACCTGCCGGAGCTGCGCATCGCGACCGATCCGGCGGCCGAGTACGAAGGGATGGCACGCATCCTGGCGGCGGCCGAGGCCACCGGCATGGAGCGCGTTGCGTTCGTGCGCTGAGCAGCGGACGAGGGGCTGTCGATGCACAGCCCCTCCACCAAGAGTGCTTTGGAGCATTCCGCGGATGCCGGCACCTGCTGTCGCAACAGGCGCGTGGTCAGCGCGCCAAGGCTGGGACACGGCACAGAATCTGTCGCTATCTGATGCGATTGCCCGTCAATCGCGTCAAGCCCGCGTGAAAGGGTGTCGGTCATCACGCCGTGATTTTGACTACTTGTTTACAAAGGAGACGCTGCCGCCATGCAGGAGGGGCGTACGGCAGCCAATGTCCCGACATTCCTTTGGAGAGAGAGCGAATGAATCACCTGCACCACCGCCCCCTGGCGGTTGCCGTCGCCCTGTGCGTGACTGCCCTGGCACCGCTGGGCGCCGCCGCACAGTCCACCACCAACCTGGACGCGGTCGAGGTCACCGGTACCCGCATCAAGCGCGCTGAAGTGGAGGGCCAGGTTCCGATCCAGACCCTGACGCGCGGCGACATCGAGCGCACCGGCCTGAGTTCGATCGGCGAAGTGCTGCAGCAGCTCACCGGCTCCGGTTCGGCGCTCAATGCCAAGTTCAATTCGTCCGGCAACTTCGGCTTCCCCCCGGATGGCAGCGGCGTCGGTGCGGGTTCGGCGCAGGTCGATCTGCGCCACCTGGGGGCCAAGCGCGTGCTGGTGCTGGTCGATGGCATCCGCTGGGTCAATGAGTCATCGGCGTCGGGTGTCGGCGCCGCGACCGATCTCAATACCATTCCGCTGGCCATCGTCGAGCGCATCGAAGTGCTGGAAGACGGCGCGTCGTCGCTGTACGGCTCCGATGCCATCGCCGGCGTGGTCAACATCATCACCCGCCGTGATTTCGATGGCGGCCAGGTGACCCTGAACTACGGCGAATACAGCAAGGGCGACGGCACGCAGAAGGGCGTGGACCTGGCCTGGGGCAAGAGCGGTGATCGCTTCAGTCTGTTCCTCGGCGCCAGCTGGACCAAGCAGGATCCGGTGTATGCGAAGGACCGTGAACAGTCGCGCTTCCCGATTCCCGGTACCGGCCTGGCCTTCGGCAGCGGTGCCATTCCGCAGGGCCGCTTCGCCTTTGTCGACCCCAACACGGGCGCGCAGCAGAACATCGTGCCCAACACCGGCGTGAGCAATCCACGCTATGACGGCAGTGCCGGCTGCAACCGCACTGACGACTACCACTGCTTCACCAGCGCTGACCGTTTCAACTTCGCCGAGTACAACATGGTGCTGACGCCGTCGGAGCGGAAGGGCCTCTTCGGTCAGTTCCGCTTTGACATCACCGACAACGTGCAGTGGTACGTCAAGGCACTGGGCAACCGTCGCGAGTCGACCAACCAGGCTGGCCCCGAGCCGCTGTTCTTCGGCCCCGATGGCGCCACCGGCAATCCGCTGGCCGACAACATCACCATCTCGGCGCTCAATCCCTACAACCCGTTCGGCTTCGACCTGGTGTCGTCCGGCAACATGAGCCTGGTCGGCCGCCGCCCGGTGGAAGGTGGCGCGCGCGTGTTCGAGCAGGAGGTCAACACCACGTACTTCGCCACCGGCCTGGTCGGCAACTTCCAGGCGGCCGACCGCAGCTGGTTCTGGGACGTCAACGGCATGTACAGCAAGAACAAGGCCGAACAGACCAACTACGGCAGCTACAACATCTACAACGTCAACCTGGCGCTGGGCGATCCTGCCGCATGTGCGGCGACGCCGGGCTGCGTGCCGCTGAACATCTTCGGCGGTGCCGGTTCCATCACCCCGGACATGCTGCGCTGGATCCAGCCGGTGGTACGCGACCGCAGCCAGAACGAGCTGAGTCTGTTCACCGCCAATCTGTCCAGCGATCTGTTCAACCTGCCGGCCGGCCCGCTGTCCTTCGCCACCGGTTACGAGTACCGCAAGTACGAAGGCTGGTACCAGCCCGACCCGTTGACGGTGATCGGTCACTACAACGGCGTGCCGTCGCAGCCGACCTCCGGCTCGTACGACGTCAATGAAGCCTACCTGGAACTGAGCGTGCCGATCTTCGCCGATTCGGCACTGGGCAAGAAGCTCGACCTGAGTCTGGCAGGCCGCTACTCGGATTACTCCACCTTCGGTGGTGAGTTCACGCCCAAGTACGGCCTGCGCTGGCAGGTGACCGATGACTTCGTGCTGCGCACCACCTATGCCGAAGGCTTCCGCGCGCCGTCGATCGGCGAACTGTACGGCTCGGCCGCGCGCGCGGACCTGCAGCTGTTCGATCCGTGCTCGATCGGCCTGGGCGGCACGCCGCCGCGTGGCAGCGCCGCCAACTGTGCCGCGCTGGGCGTGCCGGCCGGCTTCCAGCAGGCCAACTCGCAGATCTCGGTGACCACCGGCGGCAACCGCGAGCTGGAACCGGAGCGTTCACGCAGCTTCAGTGCCGGATTCGTCTGGAGCCCGTGGTTCGGCAACAACACCTCCTGGTCGGAGCGCTTCGACGTGGAAGTGACGTTCTACCGCCACAACATCGATGGCGCGATCCAGGCGATCAACGCGCAGACCCAGCTGGACCTGTGCGTGGATACGCTGGATCCGGTGTACTGCGATGGCATCACCCGTGCCAGCACCGGCGCGGTCAGCAGCTTCAACAACCGACTGACCAACCTGGGTTCGATCAAGACCGATGGCTGGGACGTGGACCTGTTCTGGACCCTGCCGCAGACCTCGATCGGCCAGTTCAAGCTGGGCTGGAAGAACACCTTCGTCGGTCGTTACGAGGCCACCGGTGCGGCCGGCCAGCGGCAGCCACAGAAGCCGGGCGTGGAAGTGGCCGACAGCTCGATTCCGGAATGGACCAGCAACGCCAGCATCGGCTGGACACTGGACAACTGGAGCGCGAACTGGACGGTGCGGCACATCTCCGAGTTGACCGAAGACTGTGGCGACGCCGTGGCGTTCCCGGTGTGCAGCAACCAGGTGGCGGGCACCAACACGCTCTCGGCGACCACCTTCCATGATCTGCAGGTGGGTTACAGGATCGACTGGATGAAGGGACTGCAGCTGACCGCTGGCCTGAACAACGTGTTCGACAAGGATCCCCCGATCTGCCTGTCGTGCTCGCTGAACGGCTATGACGCGTCGACCTATGACATTCCGCGTGGCCGCTACTGGTACATGCGCGCGGACCTGCGGTTCTGATGTGATGAGGGGCAGCGCCGGACACTCCGGCGCTGCCCTGCGGGTGTAGAGCCGAGCCCATGCCCGGCTGATTCCCTGCAGTTGATCAGAACGACCAGGTGAACGTCAGCGAGCCGTTGCGGCCATCGCCGTACGCACCGTAGCCGTTGATCTGCGAGAGGTACTGCTTGTCCAGCAGGTTGTTGAGGTTGGCCTGCACGCTGAACTCCGGCGAGATGCGGTAGCGCACGAAGGCGCTGACCAGGGCATAGCCGTTCTGCTCGATGCGGCCGTAGGCCGGCACCGCATAGTAGATGCGGTTCTGCCAGTTTGCCCCACCGCCGACCGTCAGTGCCTGCAGCGACTGCGGCGTGTAGCTGGTGAACAGCTTCAGCGCGGTCTGCGGCAGGTTGGTGTTGATGTCGGCATCGTTGGCATCCTTGGCCACGTAACGCGAGGCACCGAAGGTCGCGTTCCAGCCCGGGGCCAGCTCGCCGTTCAGTTCGAATTCGAAGCCGCGGCTGACCGTGCCGCGCGCGGCGCGGTAGGCGAATTCGTTCTGGCTGCCCTGCACCGGCTCACCGGTGGCCTGGCCGACGTTGTCCTGCTCGATGCGGAACACTGCCAGCGAAGCATTGAGGCGGTTGTCGAACCAGGCGCCCTTGACGCCCACTTCGTAGCTCTTGCCATCGACCGGATCGAGGTAGCTGCCGTTGCGGTCCTTCAGTGTCTGCGGCTGGAAGATCTCGGTATAGGCGGCGTAGGTGGAGAAGGTATCGTTGATGTCCAATACCAGGCCGGCATAGGGCGTGGTGACCTTGTGCGAGCGGTCCGCACCTTCGCCTTCACTCTTCCAGTCGGTGTAGCGTGCGCCGACGATGAGCTTCAGCGGGTCGGCCAGCGACAGGCGCGTGGCCATGTAGCCGGCCTTCTGGGTGATCGTGCCTTCGCTGGCCAGCGCCAGCGGGTTCCAGTTCGGCTCGGAGATGTCGCCGGTCCAGCCAAGGTAGCTGGTGAACGGGTCCCAGCTCTGGCCGGGGCCGCCAATCTGGTAGTCGCCGTAGTTGGCGTACTCGCGCTTGTTGTAGCTCAGGCCGGCCATGAACTGGTGCTCGCGGCCGAACAGCCGGAACGGGCCGTCGATATAGCCATCGACCGCGTTGACCTTGCGCTCGGTGTTGTAGAAGCCGGCCGACGGCGAAATGCCGGTGCCGGTGGTCCTGTCGAAGAACGAGGCACCACTGGTCCAGTCGTTGTAGGCCGGGTAGAACAGCTTGTCGTCGGCCTTGGTCTCATCGTGGGTCGCACCGACCTTGAACTTCCAGCCATTGCTGAAGGCGTGCTGCAGGGTGGCGAACGCACGCTTGCTGGTGGTGTCCCAGTAGGTCCAGTTCGGACTGGCGTTGAACGATTCGTCGTAGCCGGTGGCCGAGCCGTCGGAGAACAGCATCGGGAAGCCGCCCCAGGTCGCACCATTGGCGCGCTTCTGCTGGTAGTCATAGCCCACGCTCAACTGCGTGTCCGGAGTCAGGTCGGCGTCGATCACCGCGTAGCCCAGCGTCTTGTGCTGGTTATAGCGGTCCATCTGCGCGTCGGTGTCGAGGTAGCTGCCGATCACCCGGCCACGCACGGTGCCGCTGGTGTTCAGCGCGCTGCCCACGTCCACGGTGGTACGGGTACGGCCCCAGCTGCCGACGTTCACCGATACGCTGCCGGCCAGCTCGGCGCTGTCGGCATGCTTGCGGATCAGGTTCACCGAGGCGGACGGGTTGCCTGCGCCACTGAGCAGGCCGGTGGCGCCGCGCACCACCTCCACGCGGTCATACAGGGCGAGGTCCAGGCCGGAATCGCCGTAGCTCCAGTTCTGCACCATCTGCGTGGGCAGGCCATCGAACTGGTAACTGTCGATGTAGAAGCCGCGCGCATAGAACTCGGTGCGCTCGCTGTCCGATTGCGTGCTGGTCACACCGGTAGTGTTGGCCAGCACGTCGATGATGTCGTCCAGGTTCTGATCTTCGATGCGCTGATGGCTGATGATGCTGACCGACTGCGGAATCTCGCGCGGCGTCAGGTCGAAGCGGGTACCGGCCGAGGTGCGGCGCACCGAGTAGCCCTCCGCGCGCTCGCCCTTGACCACCACCTTGTCGAGGGTGGTCGCATCGGTGGCAGTTTCTGCGAAGGCGGTCGGGGCGATGGCGCAGAGTGCGGCGAGCACGGCAACGGACAGCCGCTGAGGCTGCGGGATACGGAATGCAGGACGGTTCATGGGATTCCTGGGCGAGCATGCGCGTTCGGCCGACATCCAGGAGGCGAGGCGCTAAGGGTAGGGGAAAGGCGGGCGCGCCTTCCTGGCGACGCTGCAATCGAAAGGAATGTTAATACGAACTATTCCTATTTACAAATCATGAACAGGGGCGCGCAGCGCTGGATCGTCAGGCTGCTGCGGGAGATCGCCGTCCGGCGGCTTAGCGGCGCAGCAGTGGCAGAGGATCCCGTGCGCCGTCTGCGCCGTAGATGCCCCAGTGCAGGTGCGGCGGGGTGCCCTTGGCGTTGCCGCTGTCGCCGACGTGGCCGAGCAGATCGCCCGCGCCTACGACCTGGCCGCGCGCGAGGCCTGCGGCCCAGCTCTCCAGATGGGCGTAGTAGTAGCGCTCGCGGCCGGGGCCGATCACCCAGACCTGACGGCCGCCCAGGCCGCCTTCCCGCACCTCGGCAACCACGCCCGGGGTCGCGCTGCGGACCGGGGTACCCCGCGCGGCGAAGATGTCGATGCCGGCATGGCTGCGGTCGCGCCCGCGCGGCGCGCCGAAGGTATCGGCGATCTGGCCCGGCCGCACGCCGTCCACCGGTACCGGCAGCTCGGTGGCCGGTGGCATCCGGGCCAATGACCACAGCATCTTCGGCGCTTCGGCCCAGCGGCTGTTCCAGACGGACAGGGCGGCAACGACGGTGACGACCAGCAGGAACGCACGCAGCAGCCAACGGCGCAGCAGGCGGGCGGAAGACGTGGAGGGTGTGCGGGGCGAAGGATTCATGCCGCGCCAGTATGGCGCGGTGGGTGTCGAGGCCGGTTCATTCCAGGGGGACTTCGAAACTGCGCTTCAGCGTGGACAGTGCCACCGCGGTGCGGAATCGTTCGATGTTGTCGTCGCCACCGAACAGCCGCTCGCTGATGGCGTCGTATTCCTCCATCGAGGTGGCCGAAAGCACCAGCAGGAAATCGCCGTCACCGGTGATGGCATAGCACTGCTGCACCGCCGGGTCGTCCTGCACGCGCTGCTTGAACGGCGCCACGCGATCACGCTGCTCGCTGACCATGCGCACCTCGACGATGAGGGTCAGCGGTCGGCCGATCCGCGCCGCCGCCACCACGGCCACATTGGCCGCGATCACACCGCTGTCCTGCAGACGCCTGACCCGCCGCTGCACGGCCGGCGTGGACAGGTGCACGGCTTCGGCGATCTCCCGCTGTGGCAGCGTGTTATCCCGCTGCAGCAGGGTGAGGATGGCGCGGTCGAAGCTGTCCAGCACGGGGGCAGTGGCCATGGTGAGCAGAAGTTGCATGGACGGGCCGGTAATTGAGCCAAGTGCTCGCCGTCGACGCAATAGACTGGACGCATGCAGACTTCACGATTCGCGCCGATGTTGCCGGCGCTGGCGGTGCTCGGCTCGGTAACGGCGCTGTCCGTTGGCACGTCCTATGCAAAGCACCTGTTCCCGCTGATCGGCGCGCAGGGCACCAGCGCGCTGCGCGTGGGCTTCTCCGCACTGTTGCTGCTGCTGTTCTGGCGACCCTGGCGCTGGAAGACCCGCCGCGCGGATGCGATCACCATCCTGCGCTACGGGCTCACGCTGGGCCTGATGAACCTGCTGTTCTACATGGCCATCCGCACGATCCCGTTCGGCATCGCGGTGGCCATCGAGTTCACCGGGCCGTTGACCGTGGCGATGCTGTCGTCACGGCGCCCGATCGATTTCCTGTGGGTGGGATGCGCAGTGGTCGGCCTGCTCCTGCTGTTGCCGCTGGGCGGTGCGGCGGCACTGGACCCGGTGGGCGTGCTGTATGCACTGGGTGCGGCGGCGTGCTGGGGCCTGTACATCGTGTTCGGCAAGCGCGCCGGCCACCTGCATGCCGGCCATTCGGTGTCGCTGGGCCTGCTGGCGGCGTCGCTGGTGGTGGTGCCGGTCGGGGTGATCCATGCCGGCGCGGCCCTGCTCGATCCGAAGATCCTGCTGGCGGGCCTGCTGGTGGCACTGGTGTCCAGTGCGATTCCGATGTCGCTGGAGATGGTGGCGCTCAAGCGCCTGCCGAAGGAAACCTTCGGCATCCTGATCAGCATGGAGCCGGCGGTGGCCGCACTGTGGGCGATGCTGCTGCTGCACGAACACCTGCATGGACTGCAGTGGCTGGCGATCGGCTGCACCGTGGTGGCTTCGGTGGGGAGCACGATGACGGCGCGGCGGTCGAAGGCGCCGGCATTGCAGGCGGGGTAGCGCCGGGCCATGCCCGGCGGATTGGGTTCCGTTCGCCGGGCATGGCCCGGCGCTACCGATCAGCGCAGGGCGCTGGCCGGTACGTCGATGGCCATGGCCAGCGCCAGATGGTCCGAGAAGGCCGCCGGTACGGCTTCGACCGCGCGGGTCTGCAGGCTGCTGCTGACCAGGATGTGGTCGATGGCGCGGTCCGGGCGCCAGCTGGGGAATGTCGGCACGATGCAGCCTGGAGGCTGCAGCCGGGTCTTCTGGTACAGCACCTGCATTTCCGGCCGTTCGGCCAGGCAGTTGAAGTCACCCATCAGCACGGCATTGGGGTGGTCGGACAGCAGCTCGGCGATGAAACCGAGCTGTGCCATCCGCGAGCCGGCACCCAGCGAGAGGTGGGCCACGGCCACGGCCAGGCCGTCCCTGCCATCACCGAACCTGGCCAGCAGCACGCCACGCCCGCCGATGCGGCCGGGCAGGGCGTGGTCCTGCACCTCCACCGGCTCCAGTTTGCTCAGCAGGCCGTTGGCACTGGATGCCACCCCGCCCATGCGCCGGTTCGGCTGGTGGCTCCAGTAGTTGAAGCCGGCACGCTGGGCCAGGTAGTGGGTCTGGTTGGTGAAGCCCGAACGCAGGCTGCCTGGATCGGCTTCCTGCAGGCCAACGATGTCGTGCCCACGCGCCAGTGTGGCAATCGCATCAAGACTGCTGCGCTTGCGACCCGCCGGCAGCGCATGTGACCAGCTGCGGGTCACATAGTCGCTGTAGCGGCGGGTACTGGAGCCGGCCTGGATGTTGGCCGTCAGCAGACGCAGGGTCCGTGTAGAGGGGGAATTCACGGCCGGGGACAGCTTCTCTTGGATCAGTGAGCCTGGGCCGCACCGCGCTCGCGGGCGATCAGGTGGTCGGCGATGCGCAGCATGTCCGGGAAGCTCTTGCCCTTCACCAGGTACTTGCCGTTGACGATGATCGACGGGGTGCCGCTGATCTGGCTGCGCTGCGCGAACTGCTTGGCCGAGTTGGTCTTGGCATTCACCGCGAAGCTGCCCATGGTGGCGGCGAACTGCTTCGGATCGACGCCGTAGCCGGCGTAGAACTTGGCGATGTCCTCGACCGAATCACGGCCGCGTTCGCCCTTCAGGGTCTTCTGCGAGTGGATGGCGGCGTACAGCGCCTCGTGGGTCTTCTCCTGCACGCCCAGCGTCTGCGCGGCATAGAAGGCACGGGCGTAGTCGTCCCAGGTGCCGCCGAACATGGCGGGCACGTAGACGAAGTTCACGTCGCCCGGCAGACCGGCTTTCCACGGGCCGACCAGCGGCTGGAAGGCGGCGCAGGCCGGGCAGACGTAGCCGAAGATCTCGACCACTTCGACCTTGCCGGCAACCGGCTGGAAGGGCTGGCCGTTCGGAATTTCCTGGTAGTCCTCACCGGCCACCGGCGCCGGACCGGTCAGTGCGGTGGTGGTCGGGGCCGGAGCGGCCGCCGGAGCGGCTTCGGCGGCCTTCTCGCCTTCGGCTGCCGGGGCCGCGCCTGCGCTGTCAGCGGCCGGTGCCGCAGCGGGC
Source organism: Stenotrophomonas maltophilia (assembly GCF_025642255.1). Classification (NCBI taxonomy): domain Bacteria; kingdom Pseudomonadati; phylum Pseudomonadota; class Gammaproteobacteria; order Lysobacterales; family Lysobacteraceae; genus Stenotrophomonas; species Stenotrophomonas maltophilia. The sequence goes on along the minus strand of NZ_CP106759.1, from coordinate 3,464,736 downwards.
TCGGTGCTGGCTGGGGTGGTGGTCGGCTCGGCCGGGGCGGCGGAGGTGTTGGCGGTGCCGTCGTCGGCCTTGCAGGCCGCCAGGATCGGCAGCAGCGCTGCGAGTGCGAGGGCGTAGCGGATCTTCATGGAAGCGTCTCCAGCATCTGGAATGGTGGGGCCGGCGGCGGGCGCCGGCCAGGGGGAAATGATGACACGCGGCGGCGACAGCGCCGTGTCGGGAGTGGGCGTTGGTTCAGCGGCCGCGGTTGGCGCGGACCTGGGCGATCAGCGCCGAGGCAATGCGCAGCTGGTCGTCGAAGCTGTTGCCGCGGACCAGATACTGGCCGTTGATGATCAGCGCCGGGGTACCGGGGATGCGGGTGCGCTGGGCGAATGCCCGCGCCGCGTCGACCTTCTTCTGCACGGCGTCGCCCCGCAGGGCCTGGGTGTAACGCTCGGGCGCCACGCCGTACGCCTTGTAGAAGGTGGCGAGCTCATCGGCCGAGACATTCTGCATCGGCAGGGTGCCCTGCTCGTGCAGAGCCTTGAACACGGCCGCATGGCTGCGCTTGGCGACGCCGACTTCTTCGGCGGCGTAATAGGCCAGCGCCCAGGCATCCCAGGCGCCCCCGAACGCCGCCGGCACCGGAGTGAAGCGCACATCCGCCGGCAGCTTGGCCGCCCAGGCTTCCAGCTGTGGTTCGAAACGCGCGCAGTGCGGGCAGGTGTAGCCGAACACCTCGACCACTTCGATCTTGCCGGCGAGCGGCTGGAACGGACCGGCCTGGGCGATGCGCTCGTAGTCGCGACCTTCGACCAGCGGGGCTGCGGCAGGGGCGGCACTGGCGGCCATCGGCAGCAGCACCAGCAGGGACAACAGCAGGCGGGGAATCAACCTCATCGACACGCATCTCCGTTGAAAAAGCAACGCCGGCGCAGTCGCCGGCGTGAAGGAAACATACCGCAGGCGCGGGCCGCGGTGGCGGCCCGGGCCGACCAGTGGCGGTCAGGGGGCGGCGGCCGGTCGTGCCGGCGTGGCTTCGGTGACCACGTCGTCGGCCCGGTTGTGCAGGCCCTGCAGGTAGCTGGACAGCGCCTGCACTTCCTGTTCGGTCAGCTTCTGTGCCACCGCGGCCATGATCTGGAAGTGCGCCTTGTCGGTTTCGTTGGTCTGCCCGGCCTGGTACTCCTGCAGGCGGCGCGCGACATAGCTGGCGTGCTGGCCACCGATATGCGGGTAGGCCGGGCCCGGGTTGCCGGCGCCGCTGGGGCCGTGACAGGCCATGCAGGCCGGCAGCCCGCGCGACGCGTCGCCGCCGCGGTACAGCTGCTGGCCGATCTGGTAGAACTTCATGCCCTTGTAGGGGCCTTCGGTCACCTCGGTGTCGTCGGCGATGCCGGCGGTGGCCTTCTGCGTGGCGAAGAACGCGCCGATGTCGCGCATGTCCTGCGGGGTGAGGTTCTGCACGAACGGCACCATCGCCACTGCCGCACCGGAGCTGCGCTGGCCGTTGGCGATCAGGGCCATCTGCTGGGCGACATAGCGCTCGCTCTGGCCGGCGATGGACGGGTACATCTCGACCGTGGAATTGCCGTCGGCACCATGGCAGGCCGCGCAGGCCGCAGCCTTGCCCTGGCCAGCCTTGGCATCGCCCCAGGTCGTCTTGCTGAAATCCACCTCCAGCGAGGCGGTGTTGATCGGCCCGTTGTCGGGCAGCGGGGTCAACGTGGTCTGCGCGAACGCAGCGGCGGCAACCACGACAGCAGTGGCAAGGGCGGATACGGCAAGAACGCGAGCGTGGCGCATGCTAAAGCTCCGTATGGACCGGGCCGGGCGGTGGCCGCCGGCATCGCCCGGATTATCAACGGCGTTTCCACGCACGGTCAACGAAGCAGTGCAGCAAAATCCCCGCTGGGGCCGTCGGCACGGGCGCGCGGCGCCGCAACATGCGATCCTATGCGCATGTCATTGCTCCTTGAACGCGCCCGTTACCACCTCTCGGCCCACAACGCGCGGCAGCTGCCGCCCGACGAAGGGGCCGAAGTGGCCTTCGCCGGCCGCTCCAACGCCGGCAAGTCCAGCGCCCTCAATGCGTTGACCCGGCAGAATGCCCTGGCCCGCGTTTCCAAGACCCCCGGCCGCACGCAGCAGCTGGTGTTCTTCCAGATCACCCCGGAAGCAAGCCTGGTCGACCTTCCCGGCTACGGCTACGCCAAGGTGCCGCTGGAGCTGCAGGCGCACTGGCAGGCCTTCATCGACAGGTACTTCCGTACCCGGGAGGCACTGAAGGGGCTGGTGGTGGTGATGGACATCCGCCACCCGCTGAAGGACTACGACCGCCAGATGCTGTCTTACGCCGTACAGCGCGGCCTGCCGGCGCATGCGCTGCTGACCAAGGCCGACAAGCTGGGCCGCGGCCAGCAGATGCAGACGCTGCAGAAGGTGCGCAAGGAACTGCAGTCGGCCTACGGCGACAGCGTCAGCGTGCAGGTGTTTTCCGGTGAGGACCGCACCGGCGTGGACGAAGCCCGTGCCGTGATCGGTGGCTGGCTGGGCCTGGAATAACCTCTTGCCCGCCGGGCATGGCCCGGCGCTGCCGGATCGGTGGGTGCCGACCTTGGTCGGCACACCCTCACAATGGCGAATACTCCGCCGGCACCCAGGCATAGGCCTGGCCGTCCCTGCGCACGTGGCCCAGGCCCGGGAAAGGCAGATGCGCACCCGCCACCCACCACGCCCCGGCGGTGGCCTGCTGCAACAGACTGCGGCGGCTGGCCGTGGCCGCCTTGCGGTCCGAATCGGCCTCGAACGCGGCTTCCGGGTGGGCGAACTGCACCGCGTGGAAGTGCAGCACGTCGCCCCACACCAGCAGTGACTGGCCCTGGCTGTCGAACCGGTAAGAGACGTGGCCGGGGGTGTGGCCATGGGTATCCATCGCCAGGGCACCGCCGGGGAGGGCATCGCCAGGCTGGAAGGTACGCAGGTGGCCGCTGGCCTGATAAGGCGCCACGGCGGTTCGGGCGAGCGGGAAGGCAAAGCGCACGCCCTCCGGTGCGGTGGTTTCGCTGGCCGGGTTGAGCCAGTAGTCCGCGTCGGCCCTGGACAGCCACACCGTCGCGTTCGGATAGGCCGGCTTGCCCTGCGCGTCGAGCACGCCGCACAGATGGTCGGGGTGGGCGTGGGTCAGCAGGATGTCGTCCACCTCGGCCGGATCCACGCCTGCGGCACGCAGGTTGCCCAGTACCTGGCCCAGGCCGGGACCGAAGCACTGTGCGGTGCCCGTGTCGACCAGGGTGAGGTGATTGCCCTGGCGGATCAGGTAAGCATTGACCGCGGTCTGCAGGCCCTTGCTGTCTTCGGGGACATAGCGGCCTTCCAGCAGGCGGGTGACCAGCGTCGGCGGCACGTCGACCACTTCCTGCCGGCCGAGTGCGACCACACCATCGAACAGGGCGGTGACCTGCAGGGTGCCGATGCGGTGGTGATAGACGCCGGGCATCTGCCGGGTGGGTGCGGGTGAGGTGGCTTCGGCGAGTGCGGTCAGCGGCAGCGCAGCCAGGGCCAGCAGCAGGGCGCCGCGCAGCGGCAGGTGATGCAGGGTCATGAGGGTTCTCGATGGAGGAAGGGCGGTTCCGTTGCGGCTAGCGTGCCGTGGCCGGCGTGCGCGCGGCGCTCAAACCGCTGCGCGGAATGCTCAGGGAAGGGAGTGTGCTGGCAGGGCTGCGCCCCGCACCCGCAGAGGCAACGGCCGAAGCAACAGCGGGCTATCCGTGGATGGCGGGGTGGGTCCGGCTGCGGGGGACGCCGTAAATACGTCCCTGTAGGCTCGGTCGCGCCATCCATGGCGCTCACGCCCCCGCAACCGGACCCACCCCGCCTTCGACAGTTTTCCACGATCTGTCGGAAATGCTCTTGGGGTCAGATCCGTTTTCCGCGGGAAAACGGATCTGACCCCGGAACTTCATTCGATCAGCCGCCGGAATCTGTCGAAGGCGGCGCAGAGTGCCTCGCTTTCCCACGGAATGCCCGCTGTTGCTGTTGCTTCGGCCGTTGCCTCTGCGCGTGCAGGGCGCAGCCCTGCCTGACCCCCTCAGATGTCTGTAGGAGCCAGTCCGTACTGCTCGGCGAAGCGCTTGCTGAAACTGGCCGCGGAACGGTAGCCCGCGCGTGCGGCCACGGTCTTCAGCGGCAGGTCGGTGGTGTACAGCAACTGCATGGCGTGGGCCAGTCGTGCCTCGGTCAGCAGCTGGCGCAGGCTGGTGCGCTCGGCCGCAAGCCGACGACGCAGGGTGGCGCCGCTCAGTGCGAACTGCTCCTCCAGATCACGCGATTGCCAGTCGCGCGCAGGTTCAGCGGCGACGCGATCCCGTATCTGCTCACCCAGCGTCGGTGCAGTGGGCAGCAACAGGTTGCCGTGGCCCTGCCGGCACAGGGTGAGCACCATCGAGGCCAGGGCCAGCCGGGCGTCGCTGTAATGGCCATCCTGCAGCGATTGCCGCCAGCGGCGCAGCACGGCGCCATGTTCGGCCAGCGACAACCGCGCCATCGACGGACCGGCGCTGGGCAGTTCCTCGTTCCACAGTGTCCGCGCCGCGGCCAGCACTTCCGCACACAGCGGCACGATGGCGCTGAGGTAACGGCCGCTGCGCGGGTCTGGACGGTTGACCACGTCGATGCGGCAACGCTGGGTCAGCAGCAGTATGTCGCCGGGCGCGAACTCCAGCGTCTGGTGTGCGGTACGTACCTGCTTGCGTCCTTCCAGCAGGATCGCGAACTGCGGTTGCGGGATCTCCACCGAGCTGGCGCCATGTTCGCGCCGCGCGGTGATGCAGGCATAACCCTCGGCGCGATCACAACCGGCCAGCGAAGACATCTCGGCCAGCAGCGCCGTTGCGGCGGGCAGCATCGTGGTCATGTCACGTGGGCTCCCAGCAGCCGGCCGACGCCGGCGGCTGCAGCCATTGCCAGTGCGCCCCAGAACATGACGCGCAGGGCGCCGCGCAGGGCAGGCGCACCTCCGGCGCGGGCCGCCATCGCGCCGGTCACACACAGGCCCAGCAGGGTGCTGGCGGTGGTCACCCCTGCCACGGAGTCGGCCGGTGCCAGCAGTGCGGTCAGCACCGGCAGGGCCGCCCCACAGGTGAAGGCTGCGGCCGAGGCCAGTGCGGCCTGCAGCGGCCGGGCGCGCAGGGTATCGGTGATGCCCAGTTCGTCGCGAGCGTGCGCACCGAGGGCATCGTGGGCAGTGAGCTGTTCGGCCACCTGCCGCGCCAGCGCCGGGGCCAGGCCGCGATGGCGGTAGATGGCGGCCAGCTCTTCCAGCTCGCTGTGCGGATCGTCCTGCAGTTCGCGCTTCTCCATCGCCAGGTCGGCGCCTTCGGTGTCGGCCTGGGTCTGCACCGAGACGTACTCGCCGGCGGCCATCGACATCGCCCCTGCGACCGTGCCCGCCAGGCCGGTGGCCAGCAGGGTGCTGGCCGATGCGCCACTGGCGGCAACGCCGACCACCAGCCCTGCCACTGAAACGATGCCGTCGTTGGCGCCGAGCACGGCGGCGCGCAGCCAGCCGACGCGGTCGGCCCTGTGTCGTTCCGGATGGCGCGAATGACGGGTCATGCCTTGCAGTGTACGAGGGTCAAGAGGTCGTCGGTAGGATGCTGAAACCCGTCTCCGTCGCATGCTGCGACGGGGCGCCACGCTATAGTGCGCCCTTGCGATGGAAGGCTCCCAGCCCCACATCCCCCGTCACCGTACAGCGAGTCTTCCCCTTGTCGAGCCCCAGCCACGTCGCCGATACGCCCATTACCGACCGCTCGCAGCTGGTGGAGGTGATCGCCTCCGGCGAAAAGCCCCGCGCGCAGTGGCGCATCGGCACCGAGCACGAGAAGTTCGGCTTCCGCCTGGACGACCTGCGACCGCCGGCCTTTGAAGGCGAGCGTGGCATCGAGGCCCTGCTCAACGGCCTGGTCCGTTTCGGCTGGGAACCCGTGCAGGAAAACGGCAACACCATCGCCCTGCTGCGCGATGGCGCGTCGGTGACGCTGGAACCGGCCGGCCAGCTGGAACTGTCCGGCGCGGCGCTGGAGACCATCCACCAGACCTGCGTGGAGACCGGTACCCATCTGAACGAAGTGGCGCAGGTGGCCGGCGAGCTCCAGTTGGGCTTCCTGGGCATGGGCTTCCAGCCGAAGTGGGCGCGCGATGAGATGCCGTGGATGCCGAAGGGCCGCTACAGGATCATGCGCGCGTACATGCCCAAGGTCGGTTCGCTCGGCCTGGACATGATGACCCGTACCTGCACGGTGCAGGTCAACCTGGACTACGCCAGCGAAGCGGACATGGTGAAAAAGTTCCGCGTTTCGCTGGCACTGCAGCCGATCGCCACCGCGCTGTTCGCCGACTCGCCGTTCACCGAAGGCAAGCCGAACGGCTACCTGAGCTATCGATCGCACATCTGGACCGACACCGACGCCGACCGCACCGGCATGCTCGACTTCGTGTTCGAGGATGGCTTCGGCTATGAGCGTTACGTCGATTACCTGCTGGACGTGCCGATGTACTTCTCCTACCGCGATGGCATCTACCACGATGCCAGCGGGCAGAGCTTCCGCGATTTCATGCAGGGCCGGTTGCCGGTGCTGCCGGGCGAGTTGCCGACCCTGCGCGACTGGTCTGACCACACGACCACGGCGTTCCCGGAAGTGCGCCTGAAGAAGTATCTGGAAATGCGGGGCGCCGATGGCGGCCCGTGGAGCCGCCTGTGCGCCCTGCCGGCGTTCTGGGTCGGCCTGCTGTACGACGACACCGCGCTGGATGCCGCCTGGGATCTGGTGCGTGACTTCACCCTGGCCGAGCGCCATGTCCTGCGCGACGGCGTGCCGAAGCATGCGATGAACCTGCCGTTCCGCGATGGCACCGTGCGCGATCTGGCGCGCGAGGCGGTGAAGATTTCCGTTGAGGGCCTGAAGCGGCGCGCCGCGCGCAATGCCGATGGCCAGGACGAGAGCAAGTTCCTGGATGTGCTGCAGGAGATCGTCGAATCCGGCCTGACACCGGCCGAGCGCAAGCTGGCGCTGTTCCATGGTCGCTGGCACGGCAACGTGGACCCGGTGTTCCGGGAATTCGCGTACTGAATGCGGCCGCCGGGCATGGCCCGGCGCTACCCACAATGGCTCCGGTAGCGCCGGGCCATGCCCGGCGGGTGTTGCGCGCAGAAAAAACCCCGGCCTCCACGCCGGGGTTTTTCATTCCATCAGCCGGGCCGTCAGGCCTTGAGGCTGGCCATGTCGATCACGAAGCGATAGCGCACATCGTTCTTCGCCATGCGCTCCCACGCGTGGTTGACATCCTTGATGTCGATCACCTCAACATCGCTGACGATGTTGTGCTCGGCGCAGAAATCCATCATTTCCTGGGTCTCGGCCATGCCGCCGATGGCCGAGCCGGTGACGTGCTTGCGGCCGAAGATCACGCTGGCACCCATCAGGGGCGGGTCCAGCTCGGTGATGACGCCGACCAGGCACATGGTGGCATCGCGCTTGAGCAGGCTCATGTACGGGTTGGTGTCATGGCTGACCGGCACGGTGTTGAGCAGGAAGTCGAAGCTGTTGGCGTGCGCCTTCATCTGCGCCGGATCGCGCGAGACCAGCACCTCGTCCGCGCCCAGGCGCTTGGCGTCGGCGCCCTTTTCCGGGGTGGTGGTGATCATCACTACGGTGGCGCCCATCGCCTTGGCAAACTTCACGCCCATGTGGCCCAGACCGCCCAGGCCGATCACACCCACCTTCTGGCCGGGGCCGACCTTCCAGTGGCGCAGCGGCGAGTAGGTGGTGATGCCGGCGCACAGCAGCGGCGCGGCGGCCTTCAGGTCCAGCGTCTCGGAGACCTTCACCACGAAGCGCTGCTCGACCACGATGTGGTCGGAGTAGCCGCCCATCGTCAGCTCACCGGTATTGCGGTCGCGGCTGTTGTAGGTATAGGTCGGGCCCTTTTCGCAGTACTGCTCAAGGTCGTGGTCGCAGGCATCGCAATGGCGACAGGAATCCACCATGCAGCCGACGCCGGCGATATCGCCGACGCTGAGGCGGGTGACGGCCGGACCGACTTCGACCACGCGGCCGATGATTTCGTGGCCGGGAACCATCGGGTACTCCGCGCCGCCCCAGTCGTCGCGGGCCTGGTGCAGGTCGGAGTGGCAGATGCCGCTGTACAGCACTTCGATGCGGACATCGTTGGCGCCGACGGCGCGGCGTTCGAAGGTGAAGGGCTCGAGCGGAGCGGTATTGGTACGCACCGCATAACCATGGGCGAGGGACATGGGGAATCCTTGGCGGGGTTTGTGGAAAGGCGTTTTACAATACGCCCCTCATACCCGCCCACAAAGCGTGGATATCGGCATGATTCATCAAGGCAGACTGCACAATCATGGCCACTGACAATCTCACCCACCTGGCCGCCTTCGCGGCGGTGGCCCGCCACCGCAGCTTCCGCCGGGCCGGCGCCGAACTGGCCCTGTCGACCTCGGCGGTGAGCTATGCGATCCGGGCACTGGAAGAGCGGTTGGGGGTGGGCCTGTTCCATCGCACTACCCGCAGCGTGGCCCTGACCGAGGCCGGGCAGCGCCTGCTGGACCGGTTGCAGCCAGCGCTGGGCCAGGTGCACGAGGCGCTGGAGGAAATGAACCAGTTCAGGGACAGCCCGACGGGCCTGCTGCGCATCAACGCGGCCCGCGCGGCAGTGCCGACCCAGCTCGGCCCACGCCTGACCCGCTTCCTGCGCGCGCACCCCGATGTGCGCCTGGAGCTGACCGAGAACGATGGGCTGGTGGACATCGTTGCCGAAGGCTTCGATGCCGGCGTGCGGCTGCATGAGTTCGTGCCCGAGGACATGGTGGCCGTGCCGCTGGGCCCGGCCCTGCACGGCATGATCGTGGCCTCGCCCGAGTATCTGCGCCAGCACCCGGCGCCGCAGCATCCCCGCGACCTGCTGCAGCACGAATGCATCCGCTTCCGCTTCGCCAGCGGTCACCTGTACAAGTGGCAGTTCGACCGCGATGGGCAGTCGCTGGAAATCGACGTACGTGGGCGACTGACGCTGAGCGAGCAGACCACCATCATGCGCGCGGTGCTGGATGGCTTCGGCCTGGCCTATGTGCTCGAGGATGCCGCGCGCCCACACATCGAAGCCGGGCGGATGGTGGCGGTACTGCAGGACTGGAGCGAACCGTTTCCCGGCTTCGTGCTGTATTACCCCAGGCAACGGCAGATGGCGTCGGCCTTGCGCGCATTCGTGGACATGCTGCGCGAATAGATCCATGCCTGCGCGGACGCTGCCTGTCGAGGTAAAGTGCGCGCCGATCCAATCACAGGGACGTTCATGCATACGCTTGCCGAGATCGAACTGGCCACCGGCCAGACCTTTCCTGCTCTCTACCACCGGCTCGATACGGAAGACCGGCTGAGCTGGGGGGCGACCCATCCGCAATGGGCGCAGGTGTGCCTTTCGGAGCTGCAACCGGTACCGCCGATTCTGCTGTATGCGCAGGATTACGAGCCGCTTGAGCGTGGCGAACTGCTCGAGGCCTGGCAGGAGCTGACTGCAGAGGATCACTACAACCCATTGCGCCAGGATCTGCAGCTGCTGCCGTTCGCCCGCACGGGGGCCGGTGACAGCTACTGCTTCTGGACCAATGCGCCGGGCTGCGACGAGCCGCCGGTGCTGCTGGTGTGGCACGACGATGATCGCGCTGACGTACTGGCCCGCAACCTTCAGGATTTCCTGTTCCGCAAGATGGTGGAGGCAGTGGCGGACTACGAGGCCCCCTACACGCTGTTGTCGCACGGTGACCTGGCCGACAATCTCCAGCGCTGGCTGGGCTCGCATCGCGCGTGGCTGCGGGACGACCAGGCCACTGCGCTGGAGGCCCTGTTTGCACGCAGCGCAGAGATCGAGCAGGGAGAGATCGATGAGGATCAGGCGCAGGCGCTGGTGCAGCAGCTGATCGGATTCGAGCGGCTGGACGAATCATTCGCCTACGTGCGCTGATGCTGGCGGCGGGCGCGGTGCATTCCGCCGATCAATCCAGCAAGGCGTCGTAGCCGGGGCCGGTGAACTGGATCAGGCAGAAGCCGTGCCCGAACGGATCCGCCAGTACTGCGATGCGCCCCCATGAACGCTCGCGTGGCGCCTGCTCGAGCGCCGCGCCTGCCGCCAACGCCTGGGCAAGGGCGGCGTCGAGGTCCTCCACGATCCAGTCGATGTGCAGCGCGGTCCAGTGACGTTCGTAATCCCGCACGTCACCGTCGACGGTAGCTGCGCTGCCCGCTTCGTTCTGCAGCAGATAGAGCGGTGTCGGGCCGCCCAGCAGTTCCAGCACCTCCGGGCCGAGACGGCGCCCGGCATGGAGGCCGAAGGCGCGTGTGTAGAACGCCTCGGCGGCCGCGAGGTCCGGAACGTCCAGATTGATGATGAAGGGGATCATGGCCCGGGCCCTGCGTTGTGCCAGGCACCATGCGCCGATGATTCCCGTCGATCAAGAGGGTGCGCGGTTTGAGGCAGCGTGTCGCGGAAAGGCGCCGGCGATCGTTCTAGACTCGAGCGATCGAACCTGCATGGGAGTGGCTCTGATGGGACTGCGCGAATGGGGGAGGGGGGCCGCACTGGCCGTGCTGCTCGCAGCCACTGGCGTCGGCATCGCGGATGCGCGTGACAGCCAGGCACCGGTGATGTCCGGCAATCCGATCCTGCCGGGCTGGTACGCGGACCCGGAGGCGGCCGTATTCGGCAGCACCTACTGGATCTTCCCCACGCGCTCGCGGCCCTATGCAGAACAGGTTGCCTTCGATGCCTTTTCGTCGCCCGACCTGGTGCACTGGCGCCGGCACGACAGCGTGCTGTCCATCGAGAACATTCCCTGGGCCAGGCAGGCGTTGTGGGCACCCTCGGTGGTGGCCAACGAAGGGCGCTACTACTTCTTCTTTTCCGCCAATGACATCCAGAACGACGGCGAGACCGGTGGCATCGGCGTGGCCGTGGCCGACCAGCCCGAAGGGCCTTACCGCGATCTGCTCGGCAAGCCACTGGTGGGCGCGTTCCACAATGGCGCGCAGCCGATCGACCAGTATGTGTTCAAGGATGACGATGGTGCCTGGTACATGATCTATGGCGGCTGGAAGCACGCCAACATCGTGCGCCTGAAGGCGGATTTCAGCGGCCTGCTGCCCTGGGACGACGGCACGCTGTTCAAGGAGATCACGCCGGCGCCGGAGTACGTGGAAGGTCCGCTGATGTTCAAGCGGGGCGGCCGCTACTACTTCATGTGGTCCGAAGGCGGCTGGGGCGAGCCGGACTACTCGGTGGCCTATGCGATCGCCGACGCGCCGACCGGGCCGTTCACACGCATCGGCCGGGTCCTGCAGCAGGACCCGGCCATCGCGACCAGCGCCGGGCACCACTCCCTGATCCACGCGCCCGGCGATGACACGTGGTACATCGTCTACCACCGCCGGCCGCTCGACCAGACCGACCGCAATGCCCGCGTCACCGCGATCGATCGCCTGTACTTCGACGCGCAGGGCCGCATCCTGCCGGTGAAGATGACGCACGAGGGCGTACCCGCGCACCGCCTGCGCTGAGGCGCAGGATGTACCTTTCCGCCACCTGTGTATACTATCCCCCAGTATAGTTCCTGGGTCACCCTGCCATGCCGCACTCTCCCGAAGAGAAGAAGAAGGTCCTGGCCCGCGTGCGCCGCATCCGCGGCCAGTGCGATGCACTGGACCGTGCGCTGGAAGCCGGCGCCGACTGCGGGCCCGTGCTGCAGCAGATCGCCGCCATCCGCGGGGCGGTCAACGGGCTGATGTCCGAGGTGATGGAAGCCCACCTGCGCGAAGAGTTCGGACAACCCGCAGCGTCCGATGAACAGCGCGCCGAGCGCGTGCGCGAGATGAGCGGGCTGATCCGCTCGTACCTGAAATAAGCAACGGCGCAGCATAGCGTCGTCCATCTGTTACTGCCTGTCTTTGGAGAATCCCACCATGAAATCCCGTGCCGCCGTCGCCTTTGCTCCCGGCCAGCCGCTGCAGATCGTCGAGATCGACGTCGCCCCGCCGAAGGCCGGCGAAGTGCTGGTCAAGATCACCCACACCGGCGTCTGCCACACCGATGCGTTCACCCTGTCAGGGGATGATCCGGAAGGTCTGTTCCCGGTGGTGCTGGGCCATGAAGGTGCCGGCATCGTGGTGGAAGTAGGCGAGGGCGTGACCAGCGTCAAGCCGGGTGACCACGTGATTCCGCTGTACACCGCCGAGTGCGGCGAATGCCTGTTCTGCAAGAGTGGCAAGACCAACCTGTGCGTGTCGGTACGCGCGACCCAGGGCAAGGGCGTGATGCCCGATGGCACCAGCCGCTTCAGCTACAACGGCGAGCCGATCTATCACTACATGGGCTGCTCGACGTTCAGCGAGTACACAGTGGTGGCCGAAGTCTCGCTGGCGAAGATCAATCCGCAGGCGAACCCGGAACATGTCTGCCTGCTCGGCTGCGGTGTCACTACCGGCATCGGTGCGGTGCACAACACGGCCAAGGTGCAGGAAGGCGACAGCGTGGCAGTGTTCGGCCTCGGCGGCATCGGCCTGGCCGTGATCCAGGGCGCGCGCCAGGCCAAGGCCGGCCGCATCATCGCGGTGGATACCAATCCGTCCAAGTTCGAGCTGGCGCGTGAGTTCGGTGCGACCGACTGCATCAATCCGAAGGACTTCGACAAGCCGATCCAGCAGGTCATTGTTGAAATGACCACCTGGGGCGTGGACCACAGCTTCGAGTGCATCGGCAACGTCAACGTGATGCGCGCGGCGCTGGAATGCGCGCACCGTGGCTGGGGCCAGAGCGTGGTGATCGGCGTGGCCGGCGCCGGCCAGGAAATCTCCACCCGTCCCTTCCAGCTGGTCACCGGCCGCAAGTGGATGGGCACGGCCTTCGGTGGCGTCAAGGGTCGCAGCCAGCTGCCGGGCATGGTGGAGGACGCGATGAAGGGCGACATCGAACTGGCGCCGTTCGTCACCCACACCATGGATCTGGACGGGATCAACGATGCCTTCGATCTGATGCACGAAGGCAAGTCGATCCGTTCGGTCGTGCACTACTGAGCCATCCCGGGTGGCAGGCCATCAGGGCTGCCACCCTTCTGGAGAGACACCATGGAACGCATCGAACATCGTGCCTGCTTCGGCGGTTGGCAGGACGTGTACCGTCATCCCTCGTCCACGCTGGGCTGCGACATGCAGTTCGCCGTTTACCTGCCGCCGCAGGCGGAAACGCAGGCGCTGCCGGTGCTGTACTGGCTGAGCGGACTGACCTGCACCGAACAGAACGTCATCACCAAGGCGGGCGCGCAGCGCTATGCGGCCGAACATGGCGTGATTATGGTCGCGCCCGACACCAGCCCGCGTGGCGACGATGTCGCCGACGCGGAGGGCTACGATCTGGGCAAGGGTGCCGGCTTCTACCTCAACGCCACCCGCGAGCCGTGGTCCAAGCACTACCGCATGCATGACTATGTGGCGCAGGAACTGCCGGCGCTGATCGAGGCGAACTTCGCGGTGACCGGGGCACGCGCGATCAGTGGTCACTCGATGGGAGGTCACGGTGCACTGGTGGTCGCGCTGCGCAATCCGGGGCGTTACCGCAGCGTGTCGGCATTTTCGCCGATTGTTGCCCCCAGCCAGGTGCCCTGGGGACAGAAGGCGTTCCAGGCCTATCTGGGCGACAACCGCGCCGACTGGGCCGCGTGGGATGCCTGCGAACTGATCGCTGCGGCCAGCGAACGCTTGCCGCTGCTGGTGGACCAGGGCGGGGCCGATGAGTTCCTGCAGAGCCAGCTGCAGCCGCAGCGCCTGCAGCAGGCCTGCGACGCCGTCGGCCATCCGCTGACCCTGCGCCTGCAGGATGGCTACGACCACAGCTATTACTTCATCGCCAGCTTCATCGGCGAGCACATCGCTCACCACGCCCGCGCGCTGCACGGCTGAATAGCCCGCGTGACAGCTGCGGTCCCGGGGACGCAACCGCGCATGCCCCGGCGCGACGGACCGCCTGCGTCGATGTAGCGCCGCGCCATGCCCGGCGCAGGGGCAGGGGAAGCAGGTGTGGCGTGGATCACGCCTCCATGGCGGCCTGTCGCGCTATCGTGCGTGCAGACAGGCTTGCGCAGTGGGGGATGCATGCCGGTAGTGCTGGCGCTGCTGTACGTGTTCGGCCATGGCCTGGTCGTGGCCCTGTGGCCGGGGCCGGCAGGCCTGGGTTCGTTCGTGTTCCTCACCGGCGCGCCGCTGCTGGCCGCCGCCGCATGCCTGTGGCGCGCGCGTGCGGATCGCGCCGCGCTGGGCTGGCGTGCCATCGCGCTGGCACTGCTGCTGTGGGCGGGGGGCATGGGCATCAACATGCTCGATGCACTCCGTGCCGACCGCCCCGACATCACCCCGGGCGCCAGCCTGCTGCTGTACGTGCTGTATGGCGTGCCGCTGGTGTTCATCCTGGCCCGCTCGCGGCGGGAGCGCTGGGCCATCAGCGTGATCGACGGAATCATGGCGGCCCTGCTGGGCGTGCTGTTCTTCGTGCATACCCAGTCATTTGCCGACCATGTCGGCATCGACGACCAGGCGCTGACCAACATGCAGCGCATGTTCGATATCCAGAACCTGTGCATCGCTGTCTTTGCCATCGTGCGCTGGGTGTCCTGTGATGTCCCGGAGCGACGCAGCGTGTTCCGCGCGCTGGCGCTGTACGCGCTGGCCTATCTGCTGGTGGCCTACTACATCAACCACTTCACCTCCGAACAGTCTTTCGGCGCCTACAACGATCTGCTGATCGACGTGCCGTTCCTGTTGCTCGCGCTGCTGGCACTGCGGCGGTCGCCAGCTACCGGATTCGTGCTGCAGCCGCGGCTGGCCCGGCTGGTGCAGGCCGGCGGCCCGATCATCCTGCCGCTGCTGCTGCTGGTGGTGGGCACCCTGGTGGTGGACCATGCCAGGCCCCTGGCATTGGCTGGATTCGTTCTGGCCACGTTGGGCTTCAGCCTGCGCAGTGCGCTTCTGCAGATCGATCTGCTGGAACGGCAGGCCGGGCTCGACCAGCTCGCGCGCCAGGATGGCCTGACCGGCGTAGCCAACCGCCGCCAGTTCGATGCCGAACTGCAGGCCGAATGGAACCGGGCGCGGCGGAGCGGCAGCGAACTGGCGCTGCTGCTGGTCGATATCGATCATTTCAAGGCGTTCAACGATGCCCATGGTCATCCCGCCGGCGACCGTTGCCTGCAGGCCGTGGCGGCGCTGCTGCAGCACAGCGCCGGGCGTGCGGGCGACAGCGTGGCGCGTTACGGCGGTGAGGAATTCGCGGTGATCGTGCCAGGCACGGCGTTGGACGGCGTACAGGCCTTGGCCGAGCGGCTGCGACGCGCGGTGGAAGCGCTGCAGCTGCCGGAAGGGCGGGTCAGCATCAGCATCGGCATCGCATTCCTGCATCCGCCGGCAACAGCCGATGCCGGGCAGCTGCTCGCCGATGCGGATGCGGCGTTGTATGTGGCCAAACGCGCGGGACGCAATCGTGTGGCGATGCAGGGCGCAACGCTGGCCGGTGCAGACCGCCGCTAGACCCCGCCCCGCGCATTCGCCAGGGCAACGCGGTTCCGCCGCTGGTGGCTGTCGCCCGCGGACGCGCCTTCGTCGGCGGTACCCGCACTCCGTCGCACCGCGCTGGCGATCACGCGGGAGCCGGTTCACCGTCACCCACCAGTGTGGAGAGGAGCAGACATGCACAGAACCCTGGTGTCGCTGGCCGCGTGGAGCGCGATGGCCTTCAGTGCGCAGGCGGTCGCGGCCACGGCGGCGTCGCCTTGCGCCGCTGCGAGCTATCGGATGGCCGATGGCAGTACGCTGGACATCGGCCCGGGTGCGGGCGATCAACTGCGGTGGCGCACGCCAGATGGTCGCAGCGGCGCACTGCAGCGCACCGCGGGCGATGCCTGGACCAGTACCCGCGGCTGGACCGGGCAGCCGGACGGGCACCGGATGGTGCTCACGGACTGTGGGAAGCGCGGCATCAGCGTCGATGGAATGAAGGGCGAGCGCATTCCGCTGCGGCAGATCGACACCCGTTTCAGCGGTGCCGGCGCAACGCTGCAGGGGCGGCTGACGCTGCCTCCGGGCGATGCGCCGGTTCCACTGGTGGTGCTGGTGCATGGTGCGGAGAACAGCTCCGCGCTGGAGCGCTACTCGCTGCAGCGCGAGTTCGCCAGTGCCGGCATCGCCGTGTTCGCGTACGACAAGCGGGGCACGGGACGCTCTGGCGGGCGGTACACGCAGAACTACCTGACCCTGGCCAATGATCTGATCCTGGCCACGCGCGAAGCACGCCGGTTGGCGGGGGCACGTGCGCAGCGGGTCGGCTACCAGGCCGGCAGCCAGGGTGGCTGGGTGGCGCCGCTGGCGGCACGCATCGAGCCTGTGGATTTCATCGTGATCAGCTTCGGCCTGGCGGTCTCGCCGCTGGAGGAAGACCGCGAGGCGATCGCTTTCGACATGCAGCGGGCCGGCCAGGACGCAGAAGCCACTGCGCAGGCGATGCAGATCGCCGATGCGGTGGCGACCATCGTCGAGAGCGGATTCACCGAGGGATTCGATGTACTGGCGGAGGTGAAGCAGCGTTACCAGCATGCGCCCTGGTTCCCTGCGGTACGCGGGAACATTACCGGGTATCTCTTGTCGACTCCGGAGGTGACTGCACGCGAGCAGGGGCCACGGTTGCTGGACGGGGTGCCGGCCCATTACGACCCTTTACCGGTGCTCACGCATCTGCAGGTGCCGCAGTTGTGGATCTTTGGCGGGCAGGACCGCGATGCACCGCCGGGAGAGACGCTCAGGCGTCTTGCGGTTCTGCAGGGCCAGGGACGGCCGATCTACACGGCCGTGTATGCAGACGCCGATCATGGCATGTACGAGTTCGAGCTGGATGCGGCCGGGGAACGTGTATCGACACGGCAGCCGGCCGGGTACTTCCAGCTGATGACGGACTTCATCCGTGGCGATGCGCTGCGGTCCGAATACGGCCAGGCCCGCCCCACGTCCGCGCGATGAGGGCTTCGACGGGCGAAGCCCAGCAGACGCCAGCGCGTTCGCCGCTCAACGCACGTCGCGCAGTTCCCAGTGATGGCCGGCCAGCAGACGCAGGCGCTGCTTGAACACATCGCTGTCGATGCGGGTGGTGGCCACCAGGTTGATGCGCAGGTCCTTCTGCTCACCGGTTACGGTGGCGTCCGGGTCGGTCACGCCCCACTGCGGCTCCACTGCATCCGGATCGGGTTGCTTGGCTTTCCAGCGCTCGAACAGCGCGCCGCTGCGCAGGGCGTCCTGCAGTTCTTCGGCAAAGCCGGCGGCGCCCTGCGAATGGAAGGACAGGTCGGGGTCGTTGCCGCGGGCCTTGGACGGGTCGGGAAGGCTGATGTGGTACTGCGCAGGCATGGTGATCTCCTTGAAGTGCGGCAAGGCTGGCATAGACGCGGTGCAATGCTTGTGTACATCCGGCGCACCTGCATGCAGGCGTCGCCCGCCCTCATTCGAACCGATGCGGTCCATCGGCAAAGCCCACGGTAACGGCGCCCTTGCCGACGTTGACCATGCCGGTCAGGCTCATCACCGATTCGTACACGGTGACGCCGTGGGTGGCGCAGACGTCCGTCAGCTGCGCATAGCCGGGCAGGGCGCGCAGCTCCTCCAGCTCACCGCCATAGCTGACGCAGACTGTCGGTGTCATCAGTCCACTGCGCACGCGCTGGCCGACCACAGCGAAGAGCTTCTGCACGGCATTGTCGAAGCCCTTGATCTTGGCCACCGGGCCGGTCTCACCGCGGTAGCCGTGCAGCACCGGCTTGATGTCCAGTGCGCTGCCCAGCGCGGCACTGAGCAGGCCGACACTGCGGTCGCCCTTGTGCCGCGCGCGGGCCCGCATGTAATACAGGTCACGGGTGACCATGTAGCCATGCACGTTGCCGGCCAGTTCCTCCAGCCGCTCGCGGATCTGCTGCACGCTGGCGTTGCTGTCGCGCAGGCGAACCGCCTCCACCGCCGTCACCGCCTGCGCGGCGAACAGGTTCTGGGTGTCGAGCACGCGCAGTGCGAAGGGCGAGTTGTAGCCCGCGGCCTGCCGCACCGGCTTGTAGTCGTTGAGGATGGCGAAGCTGGCCTGCAGGGCGTTGTCGTGGATCGGGCTGCGGGTCTTGGTGATGGTCATGCAGAAGACGTGGTCGTAGTCGATCACCAACTGCTGCAGGAACAGGTCACGGATCTGGTTGACGCTGAAGGGGATGGTCTCCGCCTCGGCACCATGTTCGGCCACGTGTGCGTGCAGGAAGCTGAGCGTGGCCTGTTCGTCGCGGTGGTCGGCGAGTACGGCTTCGCCGATCCGTACGGTGATCGGGAGCAGCACGATGTTGTGTTCGGCAATGAACGCCTGCGGCAGGTCGCAGGCCGAGTCGACGACGATTCCGATGCGCATCCGCGGCTCCCCCTCCAGGGCGGTTGTTGGTTCGGAAGTGTGAAAAATATCTCAAAACGGGAGCCCGCGCGCGAGGGAAGCGCAGGCGCCCTGTTCAGCGTCTGCGCTGTACCGCGATCGGCAGGGCCTCCACCCGCTGCCATTCCGGCTGCTTCAGCAGGTCCGGATCGGCCAGCACAGCGGCCATCAGCGGGTGCGCGTCATTGCCCCAGAACAGCTCGTCGCCGATGGCCAAGGTCGGTACGCCGAACACGCCGGCCGCGAGCGCAGCCTCGGTGTTGCGCCGCAGCTGCTCCTTGACCTCTGCGGTTGCCGTGGCGGCCGCCACATCCGCGATGCCCAGCCGCGCGCCGGGTTCGCGCAGCGCCTCGGCGCTGTCGGCGGCGTTGCCCTCGCGCCAGATCCAGTCGAACAGCACGTCCACGGCCTGCGCGCCGCCGCCTGCGGCCAGGCACAGCCGCAGAGCGGCCAGCGGGTTGAACGGGTGGGCAGGCGGGAAGCGCAGCGTCACGCCTTCCGCCTGCGCGTTCCAGAGCAACTGGCGGTAGATGAAGCGCCGCTTGGCCGGGATCTCGGCCGGGCCGAGATTGCCAAGCTGCTGCAGCACCGCCCCGAAGGCGATCGGCACCGGCTGTACCTGTGCGAACTGGGGCAGTTGCTTGACCTTCTGCCAATGCAGGTAGGAGTAGGGCGAGACGAAATCGAAGTACCAGTGCAGCGGGGCCATGGGGCTTTCCTCGTCGGTCAGGGCTGCGCGTTGCGCTGCAGATAGCGGTCGCGCAGGTCGGTCTGGCGCGAGCGCATCGGCATCGGCCGCCCGCCCATCCAGACCTGTTCGGCATAGTGCGCCACATCCAGCGGGTCGCCTTCCCACAGCACCAGGTCGGCGCGCTTGCCGGGCTCGATGCTGCCGATCTGGTCGGCCACCCCGAACGCCTGTGCGGGAACCCGGGTCAGGCCTGCCAGCCCGTCGGCCCAGGGCAGGCCATGGGCTACCGCATTGCCTGCGAGCTGGCGGATCTTGCGTGCGTTGTGCGAGGCATCGCCACGTTGCACGAAGCTGACGGGCACGCCCGCACGCTGCAGTCGTGCCGCGTTTTCCAGGGTGGCGCCGATCTGGTCGAAGCTGGCCGGCAGGTTGGCCAGCACGTCGACGAACACCGGCACGCCGGCCGCAGCCAGCTCCGGCGCCAGCTGCCAGGCTTCGCTGGCTCCAGACAGGGCGATCTTCACCTTTTCGCGTGCAGCCCAGCGCAGCAGCTGGCGGATATCGGCAGCGCGATCGATTTCAACCACGATGCGGCCCTGGCCGGCCAGATAGCGCGACAGTGTGCGGCGACCGGCCGGTGTCAGCACGGCGTGCGGAGAATCGGCGGCGACCTGGCCGCGCGCTTCATCCACCATCTGCTGCAGCAGCATCCACTGTGCTGCACGCGAATGACCGGTCAGTTCCGACGCTGCGGCGCCCAGCCGCAGGAACAGCGCACGTGGACCCAGCGGGTCGGCGCTGCCATCGAGCCGCATCACCCCACCCTGGCCCGCCACGAAGCCACCGCCGGTGACGGCGCCCAGCGCGGTGAAGCCGATGCCCTCCAGTCGCGCCACCGGAATGAGCACCGACGCGGGGTTGTAGGCCAGGGTCACGTCGAACTCCGGGCGCAGCGGTTGCTCGCCGATCTTCAGGCTGCTGTCGACCGTACTCGCTTCTCCCGAGACTTCCTCGATGCCGATCTCGGCGATGCCACCGAACAGCGCGGGCGTGAGCGGGCGGCCATCGGCTTCAACCACGGTCGTGCCGGCCGGTGCGGCCAGGCCCGTACCCACGGCACGGATGATGCCGCCCTGCACCAGCACATCGGCGTGCTGCAGGCTGCCGCGTGCGCTGGCGGTGTGAACCGTTGCGCCGCGCACCAGCAGATCCTGTGCCGATGCCGCGCCGGTGATGCCTGCCAGCACCATGATCGCAGCGCCGAGCCATGCCCGGTTGCGGCTGGAAGACCTTGCGATCTGCATGGAACCGGCCATCAGTGCACCTCCTGCCCGAGCTGGAAGTCCGACTGCGGCGTTGCCGGCAACGCACTGCGGTCGTACAGGCGGCGGCCATCGACATAGACCTGCTCGGCCAATGCGTAGGAGCTGAAGGGATTGCCGTTCCACACCACCACGTCGGCCATCTTGCCGGGCTCCAGCGTGCCGGTCTGGCGCTCGATGCCCAGCGCCTTGGCGGCATTGGCGGTCATCCAGGTGATCGCATGTTCAGGAGTGATCGGGGCCATGCGTGCGCGGCGCGCGGCGGCCATGACCTTTGCGGCCTCCTGGTTCAGGCGCTGGATGCCTTCGGGCGAATCGGAATGGACGATGGCGCAGCTGTTCTTCGCCCGGTCCACCAGCGCGATGTTCTCGGGGATGCCATCGAAGGCTTCCATCTTGAAGCCCCACCAGTCGGCCCACAGTGCACCGCAGACGCCGTCCCCCGCCAGCCGGTCGGCCAGCTTGTAGGCCTCCACGCCATGGTGGAACGCTGCCACCTTGAAACCGAATTCCTTGGCCAGGTCGAGCATGGTGGCCATTTCGTCGGCACGGTAGCAGTGGATGTGCACGCGGATGTCGCCCTGGATCGCGCCGGCCAGGGTGTCCAGCTTGAGATCGCGCTTGCCACCGGCATCGCCCGCGCTGTCACCTTTGTCGCTGCCGAACCAGCGCTTGCGCTTGGCTGCCTTGGGCGTGTTCTTGGTGATGTAGTCGGCGGCATCGATGAAGGCTGCGCGGTAGCCGGCGACGTTGCCCATCCGGGTAGCAGGCGTCACACCCTTGCCTTCGCCATAGACGCGTTTGGGGTTCTCGCCGCAGGCCATCTTCAGGCCCCACGGCGCGCCGGGAAACTTCATCGCCTGGTAGGTGATGGCCGGAACATTCTTCAGGGTCACGCCGCGGCCACCGACCAGGTTGGCCGAGCCGGGCAGCACCTGCATGCTGGTCACGCCGCCGGCCAGGGCGGCAGCGAAGCCGGGATCCTGCGGCCACACCGAGTGCTCCGCCCAGACATTGGCCGTGACCGGTGCGGTCATCTCGTTGCCATCGCTGTGCGCGCCGACCCCCGGGCTTGGATATACACCCAGGTGCGAGTGCACGTCGATCAGCCCGGGGGTGACCCACTTGCCCTGCGCGTCGATGCGGGTGACATCGGCCTCGGCCTGCAGCTGCTGGCCGACAGCAACGATGCGGCCCTCACGCAGCAGCACGTCGGCATTGTCCAGGCGCTGGCCGGTGCCGGTCAGCACCGTTGCGTTGTGGATCAGCACCGGCGCGTCGGGCTGCGCCCGATAGGTGCTGGGGTAAGGATCGGCCATGAAGCGCGAGGCGCCCAGTGCTGGCGCGGCGGCCAGCGTAACCAGCGCCAGCCCCAGCCCGGCGCGCAACAACGTCGACGTCATGCAGATCCCCTCGGCTACGTAAGCAACCGCTGACGCTAGCCGGGCAGCGGTGGGCTTGCCAAGTGACCTTCTTCACAGGGTGCGACCGCGTGCCTCGACGGCGTCGCCCCACTGGCCGAAAATAGCCGGTCCCCGCCGTTCCGGACCGAGCATGAAGAGCAAGCAGGAAATCGTCGACAACTGGCTGCCGCGCTATACCGGCGTGCCCCTGGACCAGTTCGGCCCGCACGTCCTGCTGACCAACTTCGGCGGCTACCTGCACACCTTCTCCGAACTGACCGGTGCGCCCATCGTCGGCCTGGACCGGCCCATGGCCAGCGCCACCAGCGATGGCATCACGATGATCAACTTCGGCATGGGCAGCCCCAATGCCGCGATCATCATGGACCTGCTGTCGGCGGTGATGCCCAAGGCGGTATTGTTCCTGGGCAAGTGCGGGGGCCTGAAGCGCAAGAACCAGCTGGGCGACCTGGTGCTGCCGATCGCCGCGATCCGTGGTGAAGGCACTTCGGGCGACTATCTGCCACCGGAAGTACCGGCACTGCCGGCCTTCGCCCTGCAGCGCGCGGTCTCGACCATGATCCGCGATCTGGGGCACGACTACTGGACCGGTACCGTCTACACCACCAACCGGCGGGTCTGGGAACACGACGAGGCATTCAAGGAACGGCTGCGCGCGATGCGCTGCATGGCCATCGACATGGAAACGGCCACGGTGTTCGCCGCCGGCTTCGCCAACCACATCCCCAGCGGCGCCCTGCTGCTGGTTTCGGACCAGCCGATGATTCCCGACGGGGTCAAGACCGAAGCCTCCGATGCCAAGGTCAGCTCCCAGTTCGTGGAAAACCATATCCAGATCGGCATCGAGGCGCTTAAGCTTATCCGGCGCAACGGCAAGTCGGTCCGCCATCTGCGCTTCGACGAATGATGATGAGGGCCGGGCGCGGGACGTCCGGGCCCGGGAGTAGGTAATGGACGTTGCCGCGCAGGTGGTGGAATTCTGGAAGGAGGCGGGCCCTGCGAAGTGGTTCGCCCGCGACGATGCGTTCGACGCGCAGTTCCGCCGATTGTTCCTCGATGAGCATTTCGCTGCGGCCGCGCGTGCGCGCGAACACTGGCTGGGCAGCGCCGAGGGTGCGCTGGCCCTGATGCTGCTGTTGGACCAGTTCCCGCGCAACTGCTTCCGTGGCACCGCCCACTCCTACGCCACCGATGGGCTGGCCCGGCACTACGCCATGCGTGCCATCGAGGAAGGCTTGGACCTGCAGCTGGTTCCGAAGCTGCGGGCCTTCATCTACCTGCCGTTCGAGCATTCCGAGGATCCGCTGGACCAGGACCGTTCGGTGGCCATGTTCGACGTGCTGGGTGACAAGGAATACCTGCAGTACGCCGACCTGCATCGCGACATCATCCGCCGTTTTGGCCGCTTCCCGCACCGCAACGCCGTGCTGGGCCGCATTCCCACGCCGGAGGAACTGGACTACCTGGCCGAAGGCGGGTTTGCCGGCTGACCGGGCGGGGCCGGCCACGCGCGGGACAGGCAGGAAACGGAAAACGCCGGCGTGCGCCGGCGTTTTCCTGTTCCGCGCTGCAGCCGATCAGTACTTCGGCACGCCGTTGTCCACCTCTTCGGACCAGGCGTTGATGCCGCCGGTGATGTTGAAGACCTTGGTGAAGCCAAGCGCGCGGAACTGCTCGGCAGCCTGCGCACTGCGACCACCGTGGTGGCACAGGAAGGCCAGTGCGGTGTCCTTCGGCAGTGCTTCCAGCTCGGCGCGGCCGTTGCCGTCGAACACCTTGAACGGCACGCCGACGGCGGCGATGGCGCGCTCGTCAGCCGGGCGTACGTCCACCAGGATCGCGTTGCCGGCGCGCACCAGGTCGTCGGCGTCGCGCACGCTGATTTCCTGCACCGGCTTGGGCGCATTCGGGTTGTCGATGGCCAGGCCCTTGCCGCGGATGTCGTCCACCCAGTCGATGGTGATGCCTTCGGCACGGCGCGCGCTGGCCAGGTCGAACTGCACGCGCAGTCCATTGGATTCGGCGGCGATCGCAGCCTCGTCATGCGGAGCGAGCTGGAAGTTGGGCTGGAAGCCTGCATCGATGCTCAGCTGCAGGGCGGCGCCCGGGGCGTCGGCCAGCGCGCCCTTGAGCATCTCCACCGCGGCCGGGGTGACGGTGATGCGCGGCGGGGTGCGGTCCGGCGCGGGCAGGCCCAGCACGCTGCTCAGTTCGCCGCTGGCGGCCATCTGCAGCACGATGTCGCTGCCACCGACCAGTTCGCCGTCGATGTACAGCTGCGGGATGGTCGGCCAGTCGCCGTAGGCCTTGATGCCTTCACGGATTTCCTGGTCGGCCAGCACGTTGACGTGAGCGAACTCGACGCCCAGGTCCTGCAGCGCGCCCACGGCCTTGGCCGAGAAGCCGCACTGCGGCATCGACGGCTGGCCCTTCATGAACAGCACGACGCGGTTGGCGTTGAGGAGGGATTCGATGCGCGAACGCAGGGCAGGATCGAGAGACATGGGAAGTCGGGGGTCCAGTAATTCGAATCTTCGATTCTACCCCTCATGGCATCATGGGGTATG
The DNA here is from genome assembly GCF_025642255.1 of Stenotrophomonas maltophilia. Lineage (NCBI taxonomy): Bacteria > Pseudomonadati > Pseudomonadota > Gammaproteobacteria > Lysobacterales > Lysobacteraceae > Stenotrophomonas > Stenotrophomonas maltophilia. Next base: position 3,440,186 of record NZ_CP106759.1, on the reverse strand, counting down.
AGCAGCGCAGGAACATTGCATCGCATTCCGCCCCGGCCATGGCGCTGGCTGCCCTGGCTGGTGGCGTCGCAGTTGGGGGTGATCCTGGCTTGGGTGCTGGCGGGATGGCACTGGGGTCTGCCGCTGATGGTGGCCAGCCACGCGCTGTTCATCGTGCCGGTGTTCCTGCCCAACAGCCGCTTCTACACGCCGGTGCTGAGCCGCCTGGCGCAGGCGGACGACGCGGTCTGGCTGACCATCGATGACGGTCCCGGTGCGGACACGCTGGCCGTGCTTGATCTGCTGGATCGGCATCAGGCGCGGGCGACATTCTTCCTGGTCGGCGAGCGGGCCCTGGCCCAGCCGGCGCTGGTGGCCGAGATCCTGCGCCGCGGGCACGATCTGGGCAACCACAGCTTCAGCCATCCGCAGGCGCGCTTCTGGCGACTGGGACCGAAGGCGATGCGTGCGGAGATCGAAGGCTGCCAGCATGCGCTGCAGGCATTGTCGGGCACGCCGGTGCGCTGGTACCGGTCGGTGGTGGGCATGACCAATCCGTTCGTGGGCCCGGTGCTGCGCCGCCTGGGCCTGGTGCGGGTGGGATGGAGCGCCCGCGGCTTCGATGGTGTCGGCTGTACGCCCGAGCGCGTGCTGGAGCGCCTGCTGCCGGATCTTCGCCCGGGCGCCATCGTGCTGCTGCATGAGGGGGCCGCCCATGGCCACAACCTGGTAATCATCGAACGCGTGCTGCAGGCACTGGATCAGCGTGGATTGAAGGCAACGCTGCCTTCGGTATAGCGCAGCGGCACGCACGGAATCCGCCGGGCACGGCCCGGCGCTACCAGGGGAATGGGCAGGCATCCGGTAGCGCCGGGCCACGCGCGGCGTCACCTAGGCCGTTCGGCCACCACCAGCCAGCTGTTGAACGGTGTGCGCCCGTGCAGCGGCCGTGGTGCGGCGACGCGCAATCCCGCTTCGCTCAGTGTCGCCAGCAGGGTCTTCGGCTGGGGATAGTGCCGCGGGCGGGTACCCATCCAGCCCACCAGCCAGGCAAGGCGGTCCGCGACCCGCGTGGTGCGGTCCCGGCCATCACCGGTCGCCAGCGGCGTGCGCAGCAGCAGCCGTCCTCCGGGGGACACCCGCGCGCTTGCGGCACGCAGCAGCGTCTGCTGCGGTCCGGCATCCAGGTACTGCACCACGTCCAGCAGCAGTACATGGCCGACGTGCGACGGCAGCGCAGCCTGCACATCCAGGCATTCGAAGCGCACGGCCGGCAGGCCTTCACCGGCTTGCCGCGCCCGCTCGATCTTGGCGGCGTCCACGTCCACCCCGAGGTAGGGCTGGCCGCGCCCGCGCTGGCGCAGCACATGCGCGAACAGGCCCAGTCCGCAACCCAGGTCCAGCACCGGCTGGCCATCCTCGGGCAGCTGTTGCAGCACGCCGTCGTACAACGGATCGCTGCCGAGCTTGCCGCGGGTGTAGTAATAGTCGCGGCGGCTGCCCCAGGCCTGTGCAGGTCGGAACGCCTCGGCGATCGCGCGGGCCTGCGGGGAGGTCAGCGGGGAGCAGGGCAGGGGCGTGCCATTCCGTGGCGTGCCGTCCATCGGGTCAGCCCGCGTCGCCGAGCCGGCGCAGGGCGACCGGCAAGGCGCGCTCGCTCCACAATGCATACATGCGCGCGGAGGGGTGCAGACCGTCTTCGGCGATCATCGCCGGGTCGTGACCGTGGACGCGGCTGATGTCGGTGATGTCGACGAAGTCGACGCCGAGGCCACTGCAGACCTGCTCCGCAGCCGCGTTGAACGCGTCGGTTTCGATGCCGATGCGGCCACGGTGTCGGCCGCTGCTGGCGCCGAACGGCGTCACGCCCCAATCGGGAAACGACAGCACCAGCACCCGATCGGTACGGCCGCCGGCAAAACCGATCGCGCGCTGCAGCAGGGCCTGGAACTGCGTGCGGTATTCGTCGAGCGGGCGGCCGCGGTACTGGTTGTTGACCCCGATCAGCAGGCTGACGAAGTCGAACGGCCCCTGCGGGGCGGCCTCGTCGATGCCGGCATCGAGCTCGTCCGTGGTCCAGCCGGTGGTGGCGATGGTCTGCGGATCGGCCAGCGCGACGCCCTGTGCGCGCATCGCGGCGGCCAGCTGATGGGGCCAGCGGCCTTCGACCGCGACGGCCTCACCGATGGTGTAGGAGTCGCCCAGCGCCAGATAGGACAAGCCCACGACTCAGGCCACCGAACGGCGTGGCTTGATCGGTACGACCTTGGTTGCATCCTCGGCGCGGCGGGCCAGCACGCGGTCGATGCGGGCGAACACATCGCGCATCACCGAGGCCTCCGGCAGCAGGGTTACGCGGAAGTGGTTGCGGTAGGGCACGTTGAAGCTGGAACCTGGCACCACCAGCACGCCCTCGTTGTCCATCAGGTCCAGGGCGAAGGTGTGATCGTCGAAGCCCTTGGCGGCAGCGCCGACCACCGCCGGGAAGGCGTACAGCGCGCCGGCGGGGGCCACCAGCGACAGATGCTCGCTGGCCTCGCATGCTTCGATCACCGCGCGGCGGGTTTCGTACAGGCGCCCGCCCGGGGCACACAGTGCCGAAATGGTGTCGGGCCCGTTCACCGCGGCTTCGATGGCGTACTGGCCGGGCACATTGGCGCACAGGCGCAGCGCGCTGAGCAGGTCCATCGCCGCGCGGAAGTCGCCC